>NZ_JAHBCL010000024.1 GCF_018390735.1 Fusibacter paucivorans | reverse complement strand
GGCTTTCTTCAGATTCCTCGTCGCCAAGGACACCCTTGCCTTAAGCTATACACTTCCCACTACCAGGGTGTGTTAGGGACTCTCACCCGTTAGATTACGCCCATACCGGGCACACCAAAAATAGACCGGTTTACATCCAATGATGTCTCCCGGTCTATGCTTATTTAACAATTGTTTACTGTTCCACTCGCTACTCTTCATCGCGGTATTTCGTACGCTTGAGATATTCTGTAATCTGTTTTTCATACCCCAACGCCGTCGGTCGATAATAGCGCTTATCCTTAATGTCATCCGGCAAATACTGCTGTTGAACATAATGCCCGGGATGACTATGTGGATACTCATAGCGCTTTTCTCCCTCTGAAGTTCCATATTTTCGATCAAGCCGCAATGCCGTACCGTCCTTCAGATAGAACGGCAACGGACCAATTGGCATTTGCTCAATATCGCTAATCGCTTCATTGATGCCAAGGTAAGCAGCATTTGACTTTGGCGCTGATGCAATATATGTGACGGCTTGTGCTAAAATAATCCGCCCTTCCGGCATACCAATAAAATCAACGGCCTGTGCGGCATTATTGGCAACGACAAGTGCCATCGGATCCGCGTTGCCGACATCTTCCGACGCGCAAATCACGATTCGCCTTGCGATAAACCGTGGATCTTCACCTGCGTAGATCATTTTACCCAAATAGTAAAGCGCTGCATCTGGGTCCGATCCTCTCATACTTTTGATAAAAGCCGAAACAATATCATAATGATTGTCGCCGCTTTTATCATAGAGCATACCCTTCATCTGCATCGCTTCTGTAACGTCTTCACGTGTAATCGTCAAGCGATCAGCAAGATCATCCTTTGCAAGCACAGCCATTTCCAGCACATTCAGCGCTCTTCTGGCATCGCCATTACTCATATCGGCAATGTAGGCGAGAACCGCTTCTTCCATTTCCAACCGATAATCGCCTAGTCCGTCAGCAGTATCTGTAATCGCTCGCTTTAGAATGCCGATGATATTCTCCATCTTTAACGATTCAAGTCTAAAAACCGTCGACCTTGATATCAGTGCACTATTCACTTCAAAATAAGGATTTTCAGTCGTTGCACCTATGAGGATAACCGTCCCGTCTTCTACAAAAGGCAGAAGGGCATCCTGTTGTGATTTATTAAATCGGTGAATTTCATCGATAAACAAAATCGTTCTTCGATTGTACATTGCCGCAGTGTCTTTGGCTGCCTGCACTGTCTCTCGTATTTCTTTAACACCAGAAGATACGGCATTTAAAACGACGAAGTTCGCCTTCGTCGTTTCTGCAATCACACGCGCAAGTGAAGTTTTGCCGCATCCAGGCGGTCCATATAAAATAATGGATGACAGCCGATCGCTCTTAATAAGCTTCGTCAAAAGTTTTTGGTCGCCAACAATATTTTCCTGACCGAAAAAGTCATCCAGCGTCTTTGGTTTCATACGTTCAGCTAATGGCGCCATCTTTTTGATATTGTCCTTCGCCATGAGGTCAAATAAATCCATGTTTTCTCCTTGTATCCTTCATGCGTCATGAATGTTGCTGTTTCAGTCTATACAATTCACGATTGACGCCTTAATTATAATTTGCCGTCTACTGAAAAAGGTCGTTTATTATCGCATCGTATTGATAATACCTTTAAAAGCTGCACATGCCGCAGTTATATCTTGATGCTGCAAAGCAATTTCAAATTGCTTATAAAAGCCTGATAACTGATCGTCAACTGACTTCTGGTCATCTCTGAACAACCTTTCTGCCGTCAATGTATGGATCCGCCACAAGCGTCTTAAGTAATCAGAACCTGTCAGGACGGCAATCTCACTTAACAGTGCCAGTACATGACGGTAAAGCTTTGATGCAGTCACTACTTGCCATAGTGCAGCTTGTTTGAGCTGCTCATCCAGTGCTTCACGTCCTGAAACATCTAAGTATTCATATTTTTCGATCAACATTTCGCCAATAAATGTAAGAATTCTCAGACTGTCGCTCTTATTGGTTTCCTCGTTGATAAAACGGCTCCCGAGCGGATCATCTGAAAGTCCCGGCATACTGGCTATAAATGTCCCAATGCCGCGTCTGACTTCAATAATATTTCTACTCTCCAGAATTTTAAATGCCTCACGCAGTGAAGCTCTGGAAATACCGAGCTCAGAAGACATATCAAGCTCGTTCGGCAATTTATCGCCTGGTTTATAATACCCTTTCACAATAAGATCTGTAATATTCTCAACAATTTTCTCCGACAGCAACAATTTTTGATACATCTATCCTCTCCTCGCTTAAGATGGATCTGCTTCAGCACTTCCTTTGATTTTCATGCGATACGCAACTGTTATAAAGAGTTTTTCATCGACGATTTCATAATCGACAATGCCGCCAACACTCTGAATAACCATTTTGACAAATTGATGATTCTCTTTTAGTGCTTTGATCATTTGGTAATCCGTCTGTGAAATCATTTTAAAAAATAAAATATACTCTGCTTCTCGCGCTTCTTCCTTCAACAAAATTTTTTCGATTGCCAGTCGGTTCAGCAATGGGAAATCTAAGATCTCTGCTAATATGCCCATGAGCTGCTTTAGATTATCATGATAGACGACCTCCGGTGAGAGCGTTTCCGTCTCAACGTGAATTTTGTAATCAATCTGCTTTTCAATAATATTCGCAATATCACTCAGCGTAAACGTTTTAAGTGCATATTTTGAGAAATCGAAAACACGGTTGATAAAATTCATACGAACACTCAAATGTCGAATGCTCTCATCCAGCTTTTCAATAATCATTTCAGCAGACATTAATTTTTTAGTACTTCTTAGCTCTTCAACAGTAATGAGATGATGATAATTAATAACTTTTACGAGCTTTTCATACAAGTTCATAAAATGATCGACTTTTTCATAACCATCAGTGAGCAGTTTTTGGTAAATATTTTTCTTTTTTTCTTCTGAATTGAGAAGACCGGAAATTTCTTTATTATTGTCATATAGATCAATGGCTTCTCTTATGTATACCTTAACTTCACTCTCTAAATTCCATGGCTTTGTTAAAAATTTGAAGACATCGACATTGTTGACTGTCGCTAGAATCTGCGGCAGCTTTGTATACCCGGTCAGAACGATTTTAACAGTATTAGGACTAATATCTGCAATCATTTCCAATAGTTCTAAGCCATTCATTCCCGGCATTCTCATATCCGTAATGATGACGCTGATTTCATGTGAAGCAAAGACTTCAAGCGCTTTGGCACCTGAATCGACAAATATTTTTTCATATGGCTCACGATAGAGCCCACGATTAAGTGCCTTTAATATTTCTACTTCGTCATCTACAATTAGTACTTTATGCTGTTTTAGATCACTCATCGTGCCACCCCATAATTTCATCTTGGAATTTTTCATATGTCGGTTTCAAAAAATCTTCTTTGATATGAAGAATATCGAGTGCATCAAAAACGCTGGGCCGCATAAAACGGATCTCATCTTTTGCCATGTGAGAAGCAATACACATAAGTGCAACCTCTTCACGATGAATGATGCCCTCTTCTCGAGGATCGTGATGATAAAGTGCCATTTCCACCAAATCCATCGGAAACGCCCACCAGTTTAAGAAATAACCACCGACAACAGCGTGATTCATTTTAAAATAATTTTCTTCCTCTCGAACTAAATCCTCTTCTGAAAGTTTGGGCTGGATGAGCTTGCGGTAATAGTCCGTGCCATAAATCTGCAACATAATAATGGCGCCCAGATCGTGAAGCAACCCGGCAGATCCAATAATTGGCGGTACCTTTCGTTTATAAAAGCGTTCATAGAGATCGTGAAAAATGAGATTCGACGTGACGGCGTGATGCCATAGTGCATTGGCTTTGACGTATTTACGGTCATTCATCGTTGCTATTTCATAAGACAATATCAGCTGCTTTAAATTATTGAGGCCAATATACATAATGGCTTGTTGAAGATCACCAGTTTTTGCAGCATAAAAAGCTGAATTGGCAATTCTCAAAATATTTGATGTCATCGCCATGTCCTCTTCAATTACATGACAAATGTCTTCAATACCGGCATCCTTTTGAACCAGCTGATTAACGCGATCAAAGAGTTTTGGAAAAGTCTTGATCCGTTCAAAATCCTGAATAGCTTGGAAAAGTCCCATTTGAACAAATTTATCTTCCAGCGCAAAGACCTTCTGTATGTTTTCTAAGAAATCGTTGTTGTCCCAAGGTTTAAAAAAGTATTGCTTTGCAAGATTTTTACTAATGGCTTCTGTAATACTCGCCGTTGAAGCGTAACCGCTGAGCGCAACTCTAATCGTTGTCGGCGTTGCCTCTTTAAAGAGTTTCAAAAGTCTGATGCCGTCAAAATTCGGCATCTTAATATCTGTTACGAGCATATCAAGATTTTCTGCCCCAATCAGCACTTGAACAGCCTCTTCAATATTGGAAGCGTAATAGCACTCATAACCGGCATTTCGAAACATTCGGCGGATGGCCCTTAAAATATTCACTTCATCGTCTACAAATAAAATAGTTCTCATAGCCGCCTCACTTTCTCCTGTTATTTTATCATAACATCATCACTTCTTATAGATGATTCGTAAATTCGTCGAGCATACTGTGATCAATTGATCGGATTGGCAATCTTATTTTGAAGAGACTGCCTTCTTTTGGCGCTGTTTCAAACTGCAATGTCCCGCAGTGACGGTTCACAACAATATCATAGGCAATACTCAAGCCAAGGCCACAGCCTTTGCCAATCGCTTTCGTTGTAAAAAAAGGCTCGAAAACTTTAATCGCATCTTTTGGCATAATGCCACTGCCATTGTCTAGAATATCACAACATAAAAACGCTTTATCGCTATAAGTGGTCACTTTGATATAATGATCACTTTCTTGTTTAGTCATATCAAATGCATCCAGTGCATTCAGCAAAATATTTTGCAGAGCCTGGTTGACATCATTGCCATGTGCCAGCGTCATTGGCACTTCACCAAATACGGTTTCAATATGGACCGCTTTCTTTGATTTGTGATGTAGGCTTGCCAGTATTTGATGAAGCCCCGCATTTAAATCATAAGGTGTAACGGATCCCGTCTGATCCAGTTTGGAAAATTGCTTTAAGTTGCTGATAATGTTTTCAACGCGATGAATGCCGATGGTCATTTCTTTCATCAATGCGGCGTAATCGTTGACAATATAATGGATATCGTCATTGTTCACTTCCGCTTCAAGCATTCGCGAGAGTCTCAACAATTCATTTGACGGATGCTGACGCTGCCATTGATCGAGACCTTCTGAGACCGCAGCGGCCGTTTTGTAAAGTGCAATAAGCTGTTCTAAGTAATCGTGCATCGTCTTCACATCACTCTTCACATAACCGAGTGGATTGTTAATCTCATGTGCAATACCAGAAGCTAAATGACCAATCGCCACAAGACGGTCCTGATCCATCAATTTCAATTCTGCTTCATTAATTTTATGAATCTTATCATTCAATTGATAATTGAGATCTAAAATCACTTGCTCGTTTTGCAATAGTGCCGTTGTATCTTTTATTGTAACAAAGAAACAAGTTCCCGCTTCACATGATAAAGCGCGATAAAAAAATTCAAATCGACTGTCAAGCATACGTTTTTGACAGCCTCCTTCCTCCTGAGATTTATTTTGGCATATCCCAAGATAGCTTTTACGATATGTTTGATGCAGCATCTGCATGAGTACGATTTCCTTCTGCATTTTTATAATCAGTTCTTCACCAAAATTTAAGACATGTCTATCATTTTGAAAAAGCACTTCACCTTTTGCTGAGAGTACAAAAATCTGTTCATCAATATTTGATGTTATCCCTTCTATTAGCATTTTCAAATACGGAATCGGGGCATCTTTCGCCTCAAAGTATTTAATCCAATCCGAAGCCATAATCTCCTCCAATTAAATCGACTTTTTATGTAAATACCCGCAGTGCGTCAAGTCAATCATGTATTGGCGAACACCGCTAAGCTAATGGGGCACGACGCTTCCCTCGATTAAAAGAAATTGGGATATTCTATGCTGGATTTCAATGTTTATTTAAATAGAAAGGCGGTATGACACCTGAATTACAATCATGTGTCATATCGCCTCCGCGCTTCTTCTTATGCAACACCGGTATTCGCTTTTTTCTTACCTTTCATTACTTTTTTATCTGCTCTCAGTTATTAAATTGAAACGCTTGTAACAAGATGCTCGAAACGCTTCTGCACATAAGGTGACGTCGAAAGTCGAAGCAGCGCACTGTAATTGACGCGAAAACGAACGATATCTCCGACCTTGTAGTCGCCTGCCTTGATTTCAACAATGAGATGATCGCTGGATCCACCAAGGATTTCTATATTTTCATCATATGGAATCAACCCTTTTAGATCGACATCCTGCTGACCAATTGCCAATATTCCGCGTGTTATCATGCCGCGATCTTCTATTTGGGGCTTCTCGCCAAAGGCGTCATAAGTCATGATGCCAATGGGATACGATGGTTTAACCTTTATTTCAATAAGTTCCACATCCAATGAGACGAGCGAATCACTAAGATCGAATATATGATTGCCAAAAGCGGTTTCTCGCCCCAAAATCAATGCTTCGCCAAGTCTTAAATTATTAATCTCCGCAGGCATGTCTTCCTTTTCAACAAGGTATAAACTACTGGAATTACCGCCTGAAATAATTGGGTTCTCAACGCCGGCAGCTTGTTTAAAACGCGCTTTATACGCAGCAAGCGACTTGAGCTTTTCGGGGGTTGCCATAATGCCGCCATAACACGAAAAATTAGCACCAATACCTATAAAATCAATATTTTTCAAAAGATACAACCGATTGAGGATCCATTCAAATTGTGCATTGTCCATCCCTTCGCGCAAATCTCCCATTTCCATCATTAAGATTACTGCATGCCGTTTTGAAAGCCGTTCTGCAGCTTCATTGAGTTTTACAAGTGTCTCCCACTCCGAGTTAAGACTGATGTCAGCAATGGCGACAACGCGCTCTGCTTCTGACGGCATTGGCAATCTCAGCAAAAGCTTTTGTATCGGTATATCGCTGACATGCTCGAGATTTTCCAGCCGCGAATCGGCAATCCCTTCAATATCGAGATCCTGAATGGCCTCGACAAGCGGCCGAAAGGCGCGGAAGACTTTGGTGACCACAAATATACCAATCTCAACATGGGCACAGTACGCTGCTACCTTTTTAACATTGTTCCGGTATTGCACGCAGTCAAAGACCAGTCTTGGAAATAGACTCATCATACACCTCCCCTATGCCCAAGCTCTCTAAAAGCAGTTTCTTAGCTGCTTCTGGGTAATGCGTCGACAAAACGCCTGCGGCTGCCATAATATACTGGTTGTCTATCAAAATATCCGGCGCCTGTTTTGGCAAAAGCAAGTCACCCTTTGGATTGTGAAAGCTGTTCAAAATCAGCGTTTCAGCTTTAGGTAAGCGTGTTAAAACACCACCTGTGCCAATAACGCGCTTAATATACGTCAGGTCCTTGCCTTCGGCATAGCCCTGTCCGCCACCTGTAAACCGCATAGTATATCTGCCCACATGACGCTGAACAGCTGCTTGTACAGCTGCTTGAGCCAGCGCGTGAATATAGGCGGTCTCCTGTTCATTTTTTGGAATGAGAACATGGGTTTCAATCAAAGCTGACAAGGCCTGCGAATCCATCGAAAGCAATTGCATTAACTTGTTTTCACCAATCATGGCAATGAGTTTCGCTGCATTGACATAGACGCCGAGATCTCCTTCAACGGTACGTTTGGCCACTGGCTCCGGCGATAGCAGCATTTTTAAAATTTCAGGATTACCACTCGTCACAGAATGCACATCCGTCGTCGCGCCGCCGAGGTCGACGACCATAAGGTCCGGCATTATTTCCGAAAGTATCTGCGCCGACTGCATCACTGCTCCCGGCGTTGGTAAAATGCGATCATCCACCATTTCTCTTATGCGCGCCATACCTTCAGCTTTTACGATATGCGTCTCAAAGACAGACTGAATGATTCGCCGTGTTGGCATAACATTCAATGTGTCAATCTTGGGATAGACATTCTCCGTCGCATAGAGCTGTTCTCCTTTTCCCACGGCATCAAACATGTCGCGTATCGCCTGCACATTTTCACAATTGCCTGCATAGATCACCGGTGTTTCACCAAGAACTGGCAAAAGCGCTGCTGTATTTGCCATTGCAGTCTCGCGTTCACCGTAGTCCACACCACCAGCGATCAATATGAGATTTGGCTTTTGTTCGGCAATACGCTTTAAATCCGAAATCATCAGCTTGCCCGCCGTAATGTGCTGAATATTGCCTCCGGCACCAAGGGCCGCCTCTTTCGCTGCTTTTACCGTCATATCGTAAACGAGCCCGTGCACAGTTATCTTAAGGCCTCCGGCAGCGCTGCTGCAAGCAAAAAAGTGATCATAACTCAAATCATCCGTTTTAAGGATCGCCTTTAAAACATCGACTGCGCCGCTAAGTCCGAGATAGACATCACCTTCCTGCACTGTTGTGCGCCACATCCCTTGCCCCAGCAGCTTTGGTCTAACCGTATTCAAATCATTAAAGGCACTGACTACAGTTGTCGTACTGCCTATTTCAGCAACCAATGCATCAATCTTCATGACTTCACGCTTCCTTCTCGGCGATTGCGCTGTCTGATGGTGCTAGTTCCGTAACATGGGTTAGCGTCTTTGCAATAAACGTTGCAACATTGACGCCGCGATCATATCTGCCAAACCCTTCATCCATCCCATGCTTTCTGGCAATTTCCGGCGTCACCTGCGTGCCGCCTGCGCAGATAATGAAGCGATCCCGCACGCCCTTTTCAACAGCATATTCATGAATGCGCTTCATATTCTTATAATGAACGTCATCATGTGAAATAATCGTAGACGCTAGGATCACGTCCGCATTAATTTCAATAGCAGCATCGACGAGTTTCTCTATTGGTACCGATGTTCCGAGATAAGTGACATCACAGCCGTATTTTTCTATCCCACCGTGTTTAATGTCAATCACTTCTCTTAAGCCAACGGAATGTTCATCTTCACCAACTGTCCCGGCGACAATTTTAACAGAGGTCGTTTCAAAAATATGGCGTATCGTATCGTCGTCGTAAACTTCGGGCGTCTCGGGAATAACGAGCTCTGACAAATTTAAGTCGACTTTCAGGACGCCCTTAATTTGTACACGTGACCCTTCACTGGGATGCAGTGCTTCTATATGAATAACCTCAACCTCCTTAAGATTCATTTGTTCACCAAAATAGACAGCTGCATATTGAGCTGTTCTTGCATCTGTCGGCAATACGAGATCTACCTGTACGATACCATCTCCGAGCCACTGGACTTCCGGCGTAATCATCGGAACCTCTTTTTGCCGATAGTGTTCGGTTTCATCTAGACGCTTATTGACATTGTCTTCTGGGTCCAGTTCGTCAATATAGATAATTTTTTCCGGTTTCTCCAACGTACAGCCATCAATAAGCGCTGAAGGCTCTGATACTTTCCTCTCATCATACTGCGCAACATTATTATTCCCGTAATGAGCCGTTACAGGCGCCATATAATCTTCGTGCCGCTTATACACCGTTCCAGCGCCAACACCACCATTCAATTGTCTTCCGATGCCATCACCGTTCCGCTCAGGATAAAGGCCGGAATCCACAAAGAAACCTTTTTCAACAGCCTCAAAATATCCGCCGGCAGCAATTATTTCTTCAAGGAATAAAACCGCACGTTCTTTAAGCTGCCTAACTTCTTCACCGAGAACGCCCTCTCGTTTAAGCGCTACCAGCTCCATAAGGCCATCCATCCCCGACAGCGCCTGTTTTGCCGTTTCGCACGCTTCAATATTATACATGTGCCATGGAACATTGCGCCCCTCATCCGGTGTAATCGTCGATTGAATATCCGCTGATGTCAACCTTGAAATCAACATGTTCATCACATGCGTCACCGTCGCTTCTCTGGATGATGATGTGATGTATTTCGTATTCATTTGCGCTCGAATCTTATAATCTTTAAAAAGGTCTCTAAGGGCGACAGCATAAGGTAGATCCAGCCTAACACAGGGGGCAGGCGCTGCCGTCGGCGGCACTGTTGAAAGCGCAATATTTTCTTTCGGCATACCCACTTTGTGAGAAAAAAGCGCATTGATGCCGTGTTGCACCATGAGCTCAGGCATAACTTTCCACGCTTCACGTGCTGTCGCATTGGCATTGTGTGCACCATCAATCTGAACCATTTCGGCCCATGTCATAATTTTTTTCGATTCAGCTGCATCCACAAAAGAGCGAACCATGTTAATATTGCGATAGAGTACGTTATACTGAGGATCCTGATGTGCACCGTTCACGCCTTCTTCTGCAAGCATCACAGCAATATCCGGACCTGCTACACCAGATATATAGGAGTGGTAATTAATAGGTCTGCCCACTTCCTCTTCAATGAGATCAAGCGCTTTTCGATGGGCGCGAACCTGCTTTCTGGAAATTGGAATCCCGCCAATGCCCTGCGGTGTGCCTTCGATAAGCCCATCAAAATGAGACTGTCCCGCTGTACGAATAACCATGATATGGTCAGCACCATGCCATGCCGCCATACGCATGCGGCGAATATCATCTTCAAAACGCCCCGAGGCGATCTCAGTCGTTATCGTGTTCTCAGGCTGTGGGTCAATATTGCTGAAATAGCTTGCCGCAGGCTGAGCAATTCCGTTTACCAGCGCCGTTGACATATCTCGATACTGAAAGGGACCATAGGTTTGCTGTGCCGATTTTTCTCGCCAAATCCAACCGCGTCTTTTCGGCCTGTAATTTTCTAAATCGTCTAAAATCGCATGAATATCAATTTTTTCATTTGGCATTAATGACGACATCATTGTGCCACCTCCTGACCAAAATGCACTTCAAGTGCTTCCCATCCGTTGCCTTGAAGCATCGCCAATCCAGCTTCGCGAATGGTTATGCAATCCTGTGTTGCCTTATAATAAACAAGGTGTCCCACACCGTGTCCGACGAGATTTCTTCGAATAGCCTCTTCAACCAGCGGTTTTGCCTCCAAACTGGAAAAACCCATTCTGAGCAATACCGACCGTTCAATTGATGGCGATGTATGTGTTTTAGCCAGTGTCAGCAGTGGACTCACAATTTCATCCAGCAATGACCAAAAACGCGCCTCCACTTCTGATTCTGTTAGCTGTGCAAGATGCGTTCGTCTATTTTCAAAATCATCTTCACGTTTTGTATATTGATTCATCTTGTTTCCCTCGCTTTCTTCATAATCGCTTGATCAAACACTCACATTGACAATATCGTTCTTATAGGCGCTTTTAATCTTATCCCCACTCTATCCAAAAATGATTTTCTCTACCGCTGTCTTTGTGAAGCGGCTCTCATCTGCTAGAAATGCAATTTCCCGATCAGATAAATTTGCTTTGCCCCCTTTTGCAGTGGCAAAGACTAAGTTTTCAACTAAGCGTTTTCGCAGCTGTACTAACTCTAGCGGTCGCGCTTTCATTTGCGATGGATGTGACGGCAATATAATACTATTTCCCGGCACTTCTTCATCTGGATGCCCAAAGCGAATTTCGATACCATTCTGCCTAGCAAAACTAAGCTGCGGCTGTATATGTTTACCGGCACCTGTGTACTCTGTTTCCTGTACGACAATCGTCGCACTTCTCGGCATCGTCATCGCAAGTGCAAATGCTGCCGCTAGCGAAACATTTCCCGCTGGACCGCGTTCCATCCCTTCAAGCTGTGCTAATGCTTCTGTCATGTAAAATACTTCCCCCTGCTTAACCGTGACATAAGAATCCATATAGCGCAGCGGCCGTGCCGCTGATCGCGGCACATCTGAACGATCAGGCATCGTCGCAAACGGCAGGCCGAATCCCGTATGGCCTGTGGTAAAGGATTTTCGGTTAAAATCCCTGTCGCTTGCCATATGAAGTCCCGATAAGTCTACGGAAGCGCCAATGATCTTCGTTGCGTCTGCGCCGCGTTTTTGAAGCCCCCTGGCTGTACCCGTCAGATTGCCGCCGCCCGCATTGGTACAAACAACGGCATCGGGATAGCGGCCCGTCATTGCCATCATTTGGTCTGCAATCTCTGCACCAAGGCTCTCAATACCGGCTATGCCGTAAGGTGTATAGAGTGAAGCGTTGAAATACCCCGTTTGTTCCAAAATAATGAGAAACTGATAAAATAATTCCGGTCCGACTGTCAATTGAACAACTTCAGCGCCAAAGGCTTCGCATTTACGCGCTTTTTCAATAATTTCAGGCTGACCTTGTCCTTTTGAATCATAGGTTTCCTGTACAATGATACATTTGAGGCCCTGCATCGCTGCCTGTGATGCAACTGCTGCACCGTAATTGCCACTCGTCGCTGCAACGACGCCTTCATAACCCAGTTTTTTTGCCTGATATACAGCGACTGCTGCACGTCTAGCTTTAAAACTGCCTGATGGATTCGACGCTTCATCTTTTAAAAAGAGTTGGGCACCCATCCCTTCTGGGCTAAGTTTTCGCGCCAATTCAGTCAGGCGATTGAGTTTTATCATCGGCGTATTGCCAACCCCTTGCGAACGCTGTATCGCAATCACTTCTGAAAGCGTATAACCCACTTCACGCATCATGCGCTCATAGTCGAAACCAATGTTGTCAAATTCAAAAGCTGCATAATCAATGCCAACAGCTCGCTTCATGATTTCATTTCGCCGCTTCATCACAGCATCATAGCCCTGATTATCATTATGATTCGTCACAGTGCTCACCCCCATCCAAGATTTTACGAAGCGTTATGCCAATGGTTAATATTTCCGGGATAAATTGCCCAAAATCATGACCGTATACCGGTTCTATTTCTACAACCTCTCCCCGCTCTACACGACCAGTTAGTGTTCGAACACATATGGTATCGCCTAGATGGCCATCTTGTTCAGCAAAACCTTTTACCCACATCTCCAGCGGCACACGCCGCGTATCTTCTGGAATTTGTGCCGTGCGCTCCTCGGATTGCATCACCACACGCTTAATCCGTATCCATGTTCCTTTTTTAAATGTCATCTTCCGCCTCCAGATAATGTCGCATATCCCCGATAATCGCCCTTGGCACCGGCAAATCCAGCATGGTTTTTAATCCCGGCCGCGCATTGATAACATGTGGGATCATGTTAACACACATGGCAATCGTACCAATCCCCCCGTCAACTTCCGGTGTAATAGCCATATGCACCGGCGGCGTTCCCGTCAGTGTAATATAATCGCCTGTATGAACCCCACCGAGCTGTGGTTCAATCTGCTGCGGATGAACCATATCAATCATCACTTCGCCTTGATGCAGCCCTTGTCCAGTCATATTGACACCTGCGACATGTCCTGCCGCAGCATAACCATATGGCGACCGTCTTTCAACATCGGTTAAAATAGGTGATTTTTGAGTCTCTATCTGATCAATCGGCATCTGCAACGCTTCTGCAATCATGGCAATCGATTCTTCGAAGCCAACATGCCCTGCAATGCTGCCGTTTTCTGCACCTGCTTGAAAGGCAGCTTCCGATAAACCAACCCCCTGTTCTTCCATAACGGCTTTTCCAAACGGCGAAAGGCTGTTCACACGCTTTGCCTCGATATGCTTGACATCTGTCATGCAACCTGTTAACGCAACGACTAATAGGTCCATCATCAACCCCGGATTAATCCCAGTCCCTAGAACTGAAACACCGTTGGCTTTTGCCAATTGGTCCAGCTGTTCGGCGAGTGCCGGATTTTTTGCTTTTGGATAAGCCATCTCCTCTGCTGTCGAGATAACATTAACTTTTTTTGAAAGCGCATAAGTAATCCCGGGAAAAGCATCTTCTGTAAAGGAATGTGTCGCGATCAGACAGAGATCGCAGCTTCTCTCTGTTAATACTTTTTCAATTTTCGCCTCAACGATAACAGGCTTTCGATTACCGCGTTCTACTCCCAATATCTCGTGCATCTCACGCCCTCTGCGAGCTTCATGGCAATCACAGACACCGACAATTGATACGCCGCTTTTATTGAGCAATACTTTAGCCATACCGCTTCCCATGGCGCCAAATCCCCAAATAACCACTTTTATTGGTTCTGTTCTCATGAATCAATACCTCCTTGAATAGCACATTTTTTGAATGCCATTGCTTTTAAACTTCGCATCCTTATGCTGTAGAATCAATTTCCCGCTATCGCCAATATACAATTAGTCAATGCAATAATGATTCCATACGCATTCTCATAAGTCCAAATACCGTGAAACCATTGCAATGACACTATATCATTTTATTCTTACGTCAAATAATGCATAACCACACAGATCATCAATTATCCATACATCCCTATTTGCGAAAAAAGCAAAATATTTTGCATTTTACCGCAAATAATTTTTACGTTCATTGCGATGCGCAAAATATTTTGCTTTTTCATATCCATTCCACCGATCGTTTCAGATCATAAACAAAATCCCCTGTCCAAAGATGCTTCAACGCTTGAAGCATTATCTAACAGGGGATTCATCTATATTAAAACACATGTTGGCAATGAAGCCATTCATTTAAAAATTCTCGCTATGAAGCAGGCGTACAATTGATAAAGATTGATGCACTTTCTCCTTTTTTCTTGACAATTTTCTTGAGTTTTGCAAGTGCTTCACTAAGGCGCTCACTGGTTTTATAGGATGACAAATCGCCGAAAATCCCAGAAATCGAAAGTGATGTCAATGAAAAAGTCCGGGTAATGCCATAGCGATCTTCCGACACAATTTGATGGTGCGCATTGTGTTCTTTCGAAAAGAATGCAGCGCGTTCGCTGCCAAACCGTTTAATAATGCGATTGGCAAGCATTTCATAACTTACATCACTGCCGCTGCATACGATTAGAAAATCATCACCGCCTATATGACCGACAAAAGCAGTTTGTGGAAAGACCTGTCCAGCTTCTGACTTAATCATTTCAGCAAGGGATTTAATCATTACGTCGCCTTTTTCAAATCCGTAAACATCATTGTAAACTTTAAACTCGTTAATATCAACATACATCACACAGGCTTGGCTTTCAGAATTAACCAAATCTGTCAGCACCCGATTAATAATCGTGTTTCCAGGCAAACCGGTCAACGGGTTCTGCTCCTTCGCGCTATTTTTCTCATACATCAATGTGTATTCAAAGATATTTTTCATTGATACGAGTCCAAAAAATTGTGAAGACTGCGTCACAACGACATCATCAAATATTTCGTCATCACAGCGACCCATTGCCAGTTTGGCAACAACATTAATCGGTGTATAGTAATCAACGACAAGCGGCTTTCGATTCATGATGCGCTCAATGGGACGATTGGAAAAAACCGCATACCCGTACTTGCCAGACATCGTTGCATCCAAATTATGCTTCATAACAATGCCGACCGGTTGTTCATGATCACAAATACAGACACGTCTTAAGCACTCTTTTTCCATATAATTGCGAATCGTTTCGCAAGACGTCATGGATTCAAATGTCGTTTCTTTCGGCGCATTGACGAGATTGGAAATATAATGATACGCCTGTGAAAATTGATTGAGGTTAAAGGAAATATGATTATAGTCATATATTTTTTGCTTAATCACATTGCTAATGCCTGTAAAGAGCAATTGCGGCTGTTGCAGCAAAAATCCCTGTCCTGCATGAACCCCTAATAAAATAAGCGTTTTAAGCTCTTCTTTTGTCTCAATTCCCTCTGCAATAATTGTAATATTCGTCGTCGTCGCCGTTTCAACAAAGGCTTTGATTAGCGCTTGTTTAAAAAAATCTTTATCGATGTTGCGAATTAAATCCATATCAATTTTAATAAAATTAGGTCTTATTTCCGTTATTGAGCGAAGCCCTGAATAACCTGCTCCAACATCATCTATCGCAATTTGATAACCTTGTTTTCGATAATTTTCGAGAACGCGCTGAAACATTTCATAATCTGTAATCGCCGTTCTTTCTGTTATTTCAAAGACGATGTTCGTCTCTTTACCACCAATGAAATCGAGGTATTCACGCGTCAATCCGCTTTTAAATTCATTTGTCTTGATCACATCCGGATCCACGTTGATGAACATATACTGATCTGATTGAAGCGCATTGATATGCTCGAGCGCCCTTTGCCGAAAGAGCATTTCGAGTTCCCATACCAGTCCCAGCTCATGCGCCTTATCAATCAGTGCCAACGGCGAATAATATTCGCTGTCCATTGGTCCTCTTGAAAGTGCTTCGTAGCCGATAATGTCACCAGTTTTTAAATTGACAATGGGCTGATAGCGTGTCGAAATATTGCCCTGTTCTAATATCTGCTGGAAGGTTAATACATCCGTTTCGTAATCGCCTATTGGCGGCGACGTTACCATATCTGCTGTTGCCATATCCATACGACGTCCTCTCTTTCATGGAAAACTATAGCACAGCAACGTCATATGACCGTAAAATTTATATAAAGACTACGTAAAATCAATGACTTTATTTAGGGAATTTATTTATCTTTTTAACGCCGTTTTCTAATCTTATACTGAAGATTTTGCCGTGATAGATTAAGCTTTCTAGCTGCTTTGGAGATATTGCCATCGCAGTCTTCAAGAACATGTGAGATAACATCGCTTTCAATACGCTGTAGGAATGCGGCCAAATTGTCTATGTCATCATAATCTATTCTACGCTCTGTCAAGTGTTCGCTTTCATCGGGGGCTTCTGCCATCCATGCCGTTTCATAAGCCATTGCCGCCTCCGTATTCAATTGGTGTGCATTCTCATCAGCTGCATTCATCGCCACTTCGATAACATTTTGAAGTTCTCTTACATTGCCAGGCCATTTACTGTTGATGAGCCGCGCCATGAAATCCCTTTCAATACTCTGAACCCGTTTCGTCATACTGTCGTTAAACTGCTTTACAAATGCATTTGCCAGCAGTGGAATATCCTCACGGCGCTCTATTAATTTGGGAATGTGAATATAGATAACATTAATTCGGTAATAGAGATCCCGACGCAGCTTTTCTCTAGAAAGCAAAACACTTGGCGGTTCATTTGTCGCTGTAATAATGCGGACGTTTACAGCGATTTCTTTTAGCCCGCCAATACGCCTTAACGCTTTTTCCTGTAAAACCCGCAAAAGCTTCACTTGAAGGCTTAACGGCATGTGGTTGATTTCATCCAGAAATAACGTACCGCCATTGGCCTGCTCAAAAAGACCCGGTCTGTCAACGGCACCCGTATAAGCCCCCTTTGTCGTGCCAAAGAGAATACCCTCCAGCAGAGTTTCGGGAATAGCCGCACAGTTTTGCGCTATAAAAGGCTTCTCAAAGCGCCGACTGGCATAATGAATACTCTGTGCAAAAACCTCTTTACCCGTACCTGTCTCCCCGTAAATCAGAACACTTGAATCACTCTTGGCTGCAAACTGTGCTGTCTGTTTTGCCTTCATAAACACGGTTGATTTGCCAATCATCTGATCAAATGTATAATGCGTTATTTTGTCTTTTGGCTGAATGGGTTTTATAAGTTGCTGCTGCAATGCCAAAATTTGTTCGCTCATATGTGAAACAGCCGTCAAATTTCTCGCGATTTCAATTGCCCCAATCTGGACACCATTCTCAAATAACGGCAATGTCGTATTGACGGTGGTGATACGCTTTCCCTTACTATTGACATATTGTTGTCGCCTGCCATAAATCGCTTCACCGCTGGCAAGAACGGTTAGCAATGTACTGTTTTCTTTTTGCCAATTCGGAAAAATTTCAAGCAAATGATGGCCAATCGCCTGCTCGGCGGTGTAACCTTCTATTTCTGACATCGCCCGATTGTAAACGATGGTAACACCTTGATCATCAACGATGTGCACACCTTCTTCAATTTGTTCAATTAACATTTCCCACGCTTCTTTAAGCGTGTGCTGTTTCATCCCCATACAAACATCGTCTCCATTTCTAGCGAATCGTCCTCACTTTTTATTTTATGGTAATTATTGCTTGATTTCAACTCTGTTCACCATTGACAGAGATAATGGCGATGAATCGCGTATTGATCTGTGCCAGTAATCACATGATGGCTAACGTCAAAAACCGACGGTTACAGCACTCATTAAGGTGCAGCCGTCGGTTCTTCTCTATAATCTGCTGTTCAATTGCAATTTAAAAGCTATTCTCGTTAAGCGAGCGGATAAAGACTGTCATTTGATTTTTGGATAATGGCTTCAACATGTGCTGTGTATTTATCACTTTTTAGAAAACGCTTGTCATTTAATCGAATAACGAGAAAGGCGCCCGCCATAAACAGCAAACCAATCACTGCAGAAGCCATTTCTACGTTCCCACTGTATTGAATGCCATTAAGGATGCCAAGACCAGCGACGAGGCCTAAAAAGAGCGACATCAGCGGAATCATATACATAATAAACGCTGCGCTTAAAACACTGCTGGTTCCCATTGATACTTCAACCATATCGCCCACTTCAGCATGCACATCATTTTTCGCAACCAGCATGACATCTTTCTGCTCATCACCCAAATGACAAGCCCCGCAGCTGCCGCAAGCTGTATGCCGCAATAATTTGATCTTTGAAAATTCTTTGTCTACAGAGACAATGACACCTGTTCGATCCATCATTTCACCTTCATTTCTAAGCAATCCACGATTCAGTTCAGAATCATCTTATCCTAATTTTAATACTTTAAACCTTCGCCTTATCAATTGATCATTTTATAGTTTTATTGTTTCATTATTGTATTGTTTCATTGTTTCATTATTTTTGACGCTGCCGCATGATAATGGTCATCTCAATCACTTTGCATGACGTGATTGAATACATTAAAACGCTTCTGGATCAGCCTTCTTTTTTATTATACGCCTTTTGCAACCATTTTACAATGAGACGGATTCTCAAAAGGATTGTCTTTACTTTTCGACTGGTTTCAATGCGATATAAAGTTCATCAAGCTGCTTGTCTTCCGTTGAACTCGGTGCATCTGTCAGTGGGCAGCGCGCATCCTGTGTTTTCGGAAATGCGATGACATCGCGAATATTATCCGTTCCCGCCGCCAGCATGACAATACGGTCTAAGCCAAAGGCAATACCGCCATGCGGTGGTGCACCGTATTTAAAAGCATTGATAAAAAAGCCGAATTTATCTTGAGCCGCTTCCTCAGAAAAACCAAGCGCGCTGAACATTTTTTCCTGTACACTTGAATCGTGAATCCGTATAGAACCACCACCGATTTCATATCCATTCAGGACGATATCATACGCTTTTGCACGGCATTCGCCAGGTGCTGATTCAAGCTTGTCAATATCTTCGTCTTTTGGCGAAGTAAACGGATGATGTTTGGCAACATACCGTTTCTCTTCTTCATCGTATTCGAAGAGTGGAAAATCCGTTACCCAAAGGAAAGCATAAACATCCGAACGAACGAGTTCAAGTCGCTTTGCAAGCTCGTTGCGTAATGCGCCGAGTGAATCGAAAACGATATTAGGCTTATCAGCAACAAAGAGTATCAAGTCATTATTACCTGCATCCATCGCTTTTAAAAGTGCCTGCATTTGAGCATCATCAAAGAATTTGGCAATTGGCGATGATACGCCGTCTGCCGTCGTCTTAATCCACGCCAGTCCCTTTGCGCCGTAAGTCTTTACAAAGTCTTCAAGTTTACCAATTTCTTTTCTTGAAATTCGGTCACCATACCCCTTGACATTAATCCCGCGGATATCACCACCGTTTTCCAAGGTCGATGTAAACACCTTAAAGTCAACCGCTTTAACGATTTCATTCACACATTTTAGTTCGAAGCCAAAACGAATATCCGGCTTATCAGAACCATAACGCGTCATAGCTTCTGCATAGGTCATTTTGGGAAGCGGGAGCGGTATTTCATAGCCAATCGCCTCTTTGAAAATTGCAGCCAGCAGCTTTTCATTGATTGCCATAACATCATCTTCTTCGACGAATGACATTTCAATATCAATTTGTGTAAATTCCGGTTGGCGATCTGCTCTCAAATCCTCATCTCTAAAGCATTTTGTAATTTGATAATAACGGTCGAATCCGGATACCATCAAAAGCTGCTTAAAGAGCTGAGGTGACTGCGGCAGCGCATAGAATTTATTGGGATTAACGCGGCTTGGTACGAGATAATCGCGTGCACCTTCCGGTGTCGGTTTCCCAAGTACTGGTGTTTCAATGTCAACAAAGCCATTTTCGTTTAAGAACTGACGTGCTGTGGATGTAATCTGATGTCTTAAATAAAAATTCTTCTGAATTGATGGTTTTCTTAAATCGAGATATCGATATTTTAAACGCAGGCGTTCGTTCGCTTCATCGCCGTCTTCAACATGAATTGGCGGTACATCTGATTCGCAGAGAATCTTGAGCTCTGATGCAAAGATTTCAATCATTCCCGTAGGCATTTGGGGATTCACACTGTGACGTTTTTTTACTTCCCCCGTCACGGCAATAACGAATTCACTGCGAAGCGCATTGGCTTTTTCGAGCGCCTCAGCTGAGACTTCTGCATCAAATACGATTTGGCAAATGCCCTCGCGGTCTCTGAGATCAATAAAAATCAAGCTCCCTAAATTACGACGTTTTTGTACCCATCCCATAACGGTAACGGTTTCACCAATATGTGTTTCGCGCAGCACACCACAATAATGTGACCGTTTTGTGCCATTTAATGCCTCTGCCATTTTAAGCCTCCTGTTTTGATTGGATCAATGCGACGCCTTTCTCAACGTCATCAATGCCTATTTCAATTTGTGTACCATCAGCCATGCACTTTAACGGCATGACCCCCTTTGTCACTTCGTCATCACCTAAGATGATGACGTATGGCACTTCAATTTTATTCGCATACTTAAACTGTGCTTTCATTGAGCGTCCAAGGTGATCAATTTCCGTTTTGATGCCCGCATCTCTAAAGCGTTTTGCCACTGCCAGCGCACTGCGTTTTGCCTGTTCACCCAGCACGATGATAAAGAGCTCATTTACCATTGGTTTTGGTATCTCAATCCCTGTATTTTGCATCGTAAGCAAAAGGCGCTCCATCCCCATACCAAACCCTACACCCGGTATTTCCGGCCCGCCAACTTCTGCGACCAAGCCATCGTATCGCCCGCCGCCAGAAACAGTAGACTGTGCACCGATATCTTCAGAAATAAATTCAAACGCTGTCTTCGTGTAATAATCAAGTCCTCTGACAATGCCCGTATCCACTGTAAAATCAATGGTCATTGCGGTCAGCATGCTTTTGACATCTTCAAAATGGGCTGCACATTCATCACACAGCGAATCAATCATGTGCGGCGCATCATGTAATTCTGCCTGGCAATCAGGATTTTTACAATCCAATATACGCATTGGATTCTTATCAAATCGATCATTGCAAGTATCACACAGCTTTGGCAGTTTTGGCGCCAAATACGCTTTAAGCGTTTCATTGTACTGAGGCCGACATGTCGGACAGCCAATGCTGTTGATGTGCAATTTGACATCCATTAGCCCGACACGCTTGATAAATGTATCGGCAAGTGCAATGACTTCCGCATCTGCCGTCGCACTCATCGTTCCGAAGATTTCGATTCCAAATTGATGAAAAGCACGCATCCGCCCTGCCTGAGGCCGTTCATGTCTAAAGCATGGCGTAATATAATAAAATTTGTGCAGCTGACCTTGTCCATGCATTTTATTTTCCACAAATGCACGTACGACAGGCGCTGTTCCCTCTGGCTTCAGTGTCATGCCATCTTTGTCAAGATAGCGTTTGAACCCTGCGGCATCCCAAACGCCCTCCGTCACCTTTCGCGTTTCTACACTTGGGATGACATTAAACATTTCCTTTTGAACAATGTCAGTGGTTTCGCCAACGCCGCGCTTAAAAAGACTCGTATATTCAAATGCCGGCGTCCTCATTTCTTCAAATCCAAATTCTTCACAAATCTTTCTGAACAGCTTCTCAATATGATGCCATTTGTATACCTCGCTTGGTAAAATATCATTGGTGCCCTTTGGTTTTAAAATCATTGTACGCCTCCTTTCGCTTCTTTTGAGCTAACGCTTTTCCCGATATCACCACTGTCTTGTGACAATCGGCTCCATCCCTTAATCGTTTGCGTAAGCTTCTTAATTTAAATTAAAAAACTCCCGTCCCTGTGCAAGGGACGAGAGATACTCCCGCGGTGCCACCCTAATTGGTTAAACCCACTTTAAGATATTGGTCTTCCTGCAAGTGTCTTCACAATGCGCCGTTCATGGGCTTTCACCAGTCTCCCACTCGCTTGGAACATAAACATTGCTACTCCTCTTGCGACCTATTCAGTTCGTCTGAAAGTATTATATATTATTTGATCTGCATCGTCAACTCAGAAAATGCAGACGCCTTTTTTAACAATATTTCATCAAATCGATTGAGATAATCTTCGACACCTTTAAAATTTGCCACGCGTTCAAATCGATTTTCCGATGGATGACAGATTTTTGAGACAGCACCTGCACCCAGTGCTATTATCGTGTGCCTTTCTTCCATAATGCGCATATTGTATAGGGATTCACAGCCATTTGCCGCATAACCGACATTTTCGAGATGGCCGATCATTTTTTTCTGCCGATACATGTAATACGGTGTCAGCCCAGTTCTCCGAAGCATCCTGTCAGCCGTCGCCATCATATTTGACACGTCATCGTCATGCGCCAATGCGATCGTTTCTAAGTGTTCATTTAGACGTGATGCACGTTTCACTGCCAGTGTGTGCAGGGTTACGTTCTCGGGTGCCATTGCCAGAAGCGCTTCAACTGTTTTTTCGGCATCAGCCACCGTCTCGTCGGGCAAACCCATGATTAAATCCATGTTGACAACTTTAAAACCAACTTGGCGTACTTGCTGCATCATGTCTGTAATTGCTGACGCTTTGTGCATGCGCCCTATTTTCACTAGTGTCGAATCATTCATCGTCTGTGGATTAACACAGACACGATCGACACCATACTTTTTCATAATTCGAAGCTTCTCCAAATCAACGGTGTCCGGTCTTCCCGCTTCAACTGTGAATTCCAGAACGCTCGTTAAATCAAATGCCTCTGAAACAGCCTTTAGCAATTGCGTCAGTTGCTCTGCATTGAGCGATGTCGGCGTCCCTCCGCCAATATAAATACAGTCGACGGTCTTGCCAATATTTGCAGCGTATTTAGCCGTTTCGCGAATTTCTTCAATGAGTTTTGTCACATAAGGCGTCATTAGGGCACCTTTTTTGCGCACGTCATTTGATGGGAATGAGCAGTAAAGACAGCGCGTTGGACAAAAGGGAATGCAGATGTAAAGCGACAGCTTATCTGAATCTACCGGGAAGAGATGCGGTCTTTCACGTGCTGCAATGGCCATCATTAAATCAATCTTTTCATTTTGAATCAAATAATCCTCTGAAAGCTGTTTGCGAATCGCCTCTGGTGCCAAACCGCGATCCAATAATTCATGGACGATTTTTACCGGTCGAATACCGACCAGTATGCCCCACTTACTCTTTGGTGTATAGTGGCTTTCCAAGAGCTGATAAAATCTTTTCTTAATAGAACGTTTCACTTCCGGTGTCATGGAGCCTTCACCCGATAATGTTATTTTGACATCATCGACAGCAGTGCCGTCTTTATAATACACAGCGGTAAACAGTTCCGGTGTTTGCTGTAGCTTTAAACACGCTTCACCGCGTAAAACAGCCTCTTCAAATGCGTGTTCATCTGTTAAAAAAGACAATTGCGATTTTTGAATAAAAATCGCAATCAAATTTTCCAGATCATAATAGAGTTCATTTCTTTCAACATATACCAACATGTTTACGCCTAGCCTTGAATAAATGGATTTTTTCTTCTTTCGTAACCAATGGTTGTACTGGCACCATGGCCAGGATATACCACTGTTTCATCATCAAGTTTCATCAGTTTTGTTTGGATGGCATTAATTAGCGCTTTATAATCACCACCAGGGAAATCCGTTCTGCCAATTGAACCGTAAAATAAGGTATCACCACTGATCAGCAATTTTTCCGCGGGAATATGCAGGCAAATACCACCACGTGTATGCCCTGGTGTATGCAAGATATCAATGCTGATTTTACCAATAGTGAGTTTGTCGCCTTCGCCTATTGTACGATCTGCTGCAAAAGCAACTTTAGGGCCATTCATCGCCGCCGTTAAATTAATGGCAGCATCTTTGAGCATCACTTCATCTTCGTGGTGAATGAGCACTTTAGCACCCGTTAATTTCTTGAGTTTCTCAACACCGCCAATATGATCGCCGTGACCGTGTGTCAATACAATCATCTGACAGGTAATGCCTTCATCCATAAGCTTTTTATAAATTCGCTCTGCTTCGCCGCCCGGATCAACGACCATTGCCGGTTTGTCCGGTTCATTCTCGTCCGCTAATATAAAACAATTCGCACCATATGCCCCTACGACTATTCTTTCTAAGATCATCTTCAATCACTCCTCATTTCTTCAAAACACCTTTCGCGAAACGCATTAGAACAGAGCCACCTCAGTTATTTCTCCTTCGCAAAAGCGTTCATTATAGCACTAAAACTGCTTATGACTGTCAACTAAAATTGTAATCGGCCCATCATTTTGAATATCGACATGCATATATGTTTGAAAGACGCCAGTCTCCACTTTGACGCCCAGCATTCTTGCTTTTTCGACAAATTGCTCGTAAAGATCATTAGCCGCTTCAGGTCTAGCCGCTTTCGTAAAGCTCGGTCGTCTGCCCTTTCTGCAATCACCTAAAAGCGTGAACTGTGAGATGCAGAGCATCTCGCCCTGAATATCCATCAATGACTGATTGAGTTTATCCGCCTCATCTTCAAAGATGCGGAGATTGCATATTTTTTCAACCATGTATGTGACGTCTTTTTCTGTGTCGCCATCTTCGACACCAAGTAATACATTAATGCCCTTGCCGATCGCGCCAACGACTTCGTCATCGACGACGACAGATGATGCCTTTACGCGTTGCACAACCGCTCGCATATAATCCTCCTGCCTTTATGCCGTCACGCGCTTAACTTCAATGACATCTTCGATGCCTTTGATTTTGCGAATCAGACGGTTCAGCTCTTCTATATCAGAAATTTCAATCGATAAGTTGATAATGGCAATACCCTTTTTATCAATTTTCGCATTGAGGCCCGTCACCATCATATTCAAATCGCTGACGATAATCGTGATTTCCGATAGCAGCCCCTTACGATCTGATGCAATGACCTGTACATTCGTCATGTACGAACTCGCCTTATCCGATACCCATTCTACTTCTATAAAACGATTTTTCGCCTCTTCGGTTTTTTCAAAGTTTGGGCAGTCGGCCCGGTGAATGGTAACACCTCTCCCTCGCGTAATATAGCCGATAATTTTATCGCCGGGCACTGGGCTGCAGCATTTTGCAAAACGCACCAGAATATCATCAATGCCCTTTACGACAATCCCCGTGTCACTGCGCTTATTCGTCTGTTTTTTCTGCGTGTGCGGTGGTTCTTCTATTTTTTCTTCAAGTTTTTGCTTGGCATGCTCTTCCTTTTGCTCTTTGAGGTATTTCTCTTTAACTTTTGGTACCACTTGATTGGATAAAATGCCGCCATAGCCGAGTGCATTGTATAAATCATCAAGCGATTTCATACTGAGGCGTCTCAATATCTCATTCAGGTAATCTTCATGGAGAACCTGCTTAACGGGAATCCCTTGTTTGCGAAGTTCACTTTGCAGAATCTCGATGCCCTTTTCGATATTTTCCTCACGGCGTTCTTTCTTAAACCATTGTTTGATCCGCTGTTTTGCCTGTGTTGACTTAACAAATTTCAACCAGTCTCGTGAAGGACCATTGGCATTTTTTGCGGTTAGAATTTCAACGCGCTGGCCATTTTGGAGCTGATAGTTAATGGGCACGATACGCCCGTTGACTTTTGCACCCACACATTTATTGCCAACTTCGGAATGTATCTTGTATGCAAAATCGACAGGCGTGGATCCTACCGGCAAATCAATCACTTGCCCATTTGGCGTAAAAACGAAGACTTCAGTATTGAACAAATCAAATTTCAAAGATTTCATAAATTCATTTGGATCCTTGAGATCACTCTGCCATTCCATCATTTGCCGGAACCACGAAATCTTTTTCTCCATTTCTGCATTGGTAGCTTTAGAACCCTCTTTATACTTCCAGTGTGCTGCGATACCGATTTCGGCAATGCGATGCATATCTTTCGTCCTAATTTGAATTTCAAAGAGTTCACCATTGCCCATAACGGTTGTATGAAGCGATTGATATAAATTCGGCTTCGGCATGGCAATATAATCTTTAAATCTACCTGGAATAGGCTTCCAAAGTGTATGCACAGCCCCTAACGCGCTGTAGCAGTCCTTAATATCATCACAGATAATACGGATCGCCGTCAGATCATATATTTCATCAAATTCTTTATGCTGAAATTTCATTTTTTTATAAATACTATAAAAGTTTTTCGGTCTGCCATATATTTCAAAATTCATATGGAGATCGTCAAGTGCATTTTCGATTTGCTGAATATAATGATTAATAATAGATTCTCGCTCCGTACGTTTTCGATCCACTTTTCTGACCAAATCGCGATATCCTTCCGGATCGAGATATTTAAGACTCATATCTTCCAATTCCCATTTTATCTTAAAAATCCCGAGACGATGGGCAATCGGCGCATAGATTTCAATGGTTTCTTCAGCTTTTTCACGCTGTTTCTCCGGCGGCATGTTATCGAGTGTGCGGATGTTGTGAAGTCGGTCTGCCAATTTAATGAGAATCACCCGTATATCACTGGACATAGCTAGAAACATCTTGCGCAGGTTTTCCACTTGCCGCTCTTGTTTTGTTTCGTAATTGATGACCGCAAGCTTTGTGACGCCATCAACAAGCAGTGCAACTTCACTGCCAAACTTTTTTCGCACATCGTCAAGGGTTACAGTCGTATCCTCCACGGTATCGTGGAGCAGTGAAGCGATGATCGTATCTTCATCCATTTCAAGTTCAGCCAAAATGAGTGAGACATTTTTCGGATGCGAAAAAAATGGCGTGACGCCATCCTTTCTATATTGCCCTTCATGTGCTTTTTCACCAAAGTTGTAAGCCTGCGCCAATCGGTCAAGATCAACATATGGTGCAATTTTACTGACCTTCGCTAAATAACTCTCTAAGTTCATAGAACACCCTGCTTAAGCTTTCCTCTCTGTCCATACGACAAAAGCGCCTTACGCGCTTTTATCAATCTATAAAATCTATATATATTTCATTTTAGCGAGTCTGACTGTGTTTTACAAGCCTTTTTTAATCGTTATAGTGTACCAGCGACTTAACGTTATAGCCATCTAAAAGCGCTCTGCCGCCAAGAAAATCAAGTTCGATAAGAAATGCGAGTCCTGCGACCTCGCCGCCTAACTTCTCAATCAGTTCACAGACGGCTTTGGAAGTACCGCCTGTTGCCAGCAAGTCGTCAACAACCAATACTTTCATGCCTTCTTGAATGGCATCCGCATGAATTTCAAGTGTATCTGTCCCGTATTCGAGTTCATAGGCGTGTTGAATCGTATCATATGGGAGTTTGCCTGGTTTTCGAATGGGAACAAATCCCGTCTTCGTTAAAATGCTCAAGGGAGCACCTGTTAGAAATCCCCTTGCCTCCGGACCTACGACAACATCAAATTCGAGCGTTTCTACCATTGCTGCCATTTCTTTAATCGCCGCCGCATAAGCCTCACCATCTTGAAGCAGTGTTGTGATATCTTTAAAACTGATTCCCTTAACTGGGAAATCTTCAACCACGCGAATTTTTGATTTAAAATCCATTTTATTAGCCTCCGTCATATTCAATATCGTGATAAATCGCGCCACTCATCCATCAAATGGCGGTACAGCGGGATTTGTTCGATATCCACCTTCTGTTCCGGCCGCGGCATCTTATGAAACTTCATAAGTGCGCCTTGACGTTCAACGTTAAAAAGCGCCATTTCTTCAAGCAATTTCAACCCAAGCAAGCATTTAGTCAAATGCATGTTGACGTGCGCCGCAAGCTTCTCAACGGCTATTTCCTCAATAGATCCAATACGTTTATAAATCAGGGCAACATCATCACGATCTGGTATCAGTGCCGCCAGCGTCTGAGCTCTTAAAGCATCCTCCAACACGTATCCCGTCATCAAAGCCGATGTTGCTTCGGAAAGCGGCATAAAGACGACATCGACATAACCTTCACGCTGTTCCAATGCGTTCAGCATATTAAAATGTACCGTATAGTTATATCGGTTTTCAGAAAAGACATAATCTTTAAATCGAATAAGACCTTCCTGATTGTAAATCAACAGCGGCAACGCTTGCCCTGACGAAAATATTATATCAAAATCCTGTATTTTTGTAAATTTGCCGTTAATGGCAATATTTTTTTCTGAAGTTAAATAAGCGGCCTCAGCCTCACTGATTTTTTGAAGCAAATAAGCCGACAGCGGCATTCTGTTTTTCACCATATCCCGTATCATAAATTGAATGGTTTCAACACCCATAAAGCTGTTCTTTTCCAAATAAAGCAACATGTGCACACGATCATTCTTGCGAAAGTAAGCCGTGAGATCACCTTGATTGAAAGCCAGTGCATCGTAAATGCGAATACCGTCATTGACAATGAGTTTTAAATGATTCTGCTGTTTACCAATTCTCGTAAAATCGTCAATAATGAGATTTTTAAATGCAAACTGCGGTCTCGGGTTGCCAACGCCGAAAGGTTTTAGTTGATCAATTTCGTCAAGCAGCTTGTGTGTAACCATTTTAGGCGTCAATTCACCGTTAACGGTTTTTTTTAGTTTTAGCAAGTAGTTTGGCATTGACGTTGCCCCATATGCCATAAGCTCAGTTTTCAGCTTTGGCACATCTTCTGCCTTCAGCGTCAACCCCGCTGCCTGTTCATGTCCGCCAAATTTTAAAAATAAATGTTTAAACTGACTAAGCACTTCAAAAATACTGATGCCTTCAATACTCCTAGCAGAACCTTTTGCAAGATCATCTTCCAAATTGAGAATAACGGTAGGACGACTATATTTTTCCGAGAGTTTAGAGGCAACGATACCGATAATCCCCGTATGCCAATTACGCCCCACGACGATGAGCACGCGCTCACGATCCAAGTCGATGTTCTTTAAGATGTAAGTTTCAGCATCTTCGACGATTTCGCGTTCACGCGCTTGTCGCTCTGCATTTAAAGCACTTAGCTCTTTCGCAATTTTAATTGCTTTGCCAAAATGAGGCGTCGTCAATAGTTCAACGGCAATCTTAGGATTGCCAATACGACCGGATGCATTGATCCGCGGTGCAATAACGAACCCAATATGACCGGCGTTCACTTCTTTCTTCTCTAAGTTTGCCTCTTTAATCAACGCTTTTATGCCCGCATTTTCCGAACGCTCCATTTGCGCGAGGCCAAGCTTTGCAAAAATACGATTTTCATCTGCCAGCGGTACAATATCAGCAATGGTTCCAAGCGCTAAAATATCAATGACTTTTGGATAAAATACTTCAAAATCATCTCCAGCCAACGCTTGTACCAACTTAAAAGCAACACCGCAGCCGGCAAGCATTTTAAACGGATAACCTTCTCGCTTCGGATTGACGACAGCAATGGCACTTGGCAGTGTTTCCTGGCATTCATGATGATCTGTTATGACGAGGTCAAGGCCAATTTCACGTGCATACTCTGCTTCTGAAACCGCAGTAATCCCGCAGTCAACCGTAATCACCAGCGTTCCCCCCGCCGCTTTAATCGAATCGAGGCCAGTAACACTAATACCATAACCTTCATCCTGACGATCTGGAATATAGTATTGCACTTTGATACCAAGCGACCTGAAATAGTGTATCAGAATCGAAATGCTGGTAATGCCGTCCACATCGTAATCACCATACAGCCAAATCTGCTCTTTTCCAGCAACGGCTTTTCGGATACGCGTTACAGCTTGGTCCATATCTGTCAATAAAAAAGGATCATGCAGTGCATCAAGCGAAGGCGAAAAAAAACGGATAGCTTCTTCACGTGTTTTAAGCCCTCGATCTAATAACATTTTTGTAATCAAGGGCTCTGTTTGGAAAATAGTACTATATTTTATTATCGTTTCTTCAGAAACCGCCACGGGCTCCCAAATGCTATTTTGAAAAATCATTTACACTCCATTTTGTGAATTCTTTTCCTGCATTGCCTTCAGCGCTGTTTCACGTTCTTGAAGGGCATCTTCTTTTTCTTTGATGACTTCATCCTTTGATTTGATAACTTCATCCTTTTTCAGACTTTCCAGTTCTTTGTCTTTAAGCTGACCTTCAAGTCCTGTGATGCGCTTGTTAAGCTCTTTGATGGTTTTTTTCGTCTTTAACTTCTTAATACTGTCAAACAAAATAACCATTAGCGCGCCAATCAGTGCAGAAATAATAATTACCAGTGCCAATGATACCTCAATTTGCGTAAATACAAAGCTTACAGTTACCACCGTCGCATTAAACAGTGCAAATAGTGCGATAACAATGGCAAAAATCAAGAATAAAATAATATTCGCTTGCATATGAGCCTCCTCACATTCATTTCTGACAGTTAAATTTTCCCCGTTCATTTCAGAAATCCAAATCAGTCTGTTATGTAATCTCATCGAAATAGTTATTAGCACTTATTTAAAAAGCCATGATCACCCCACATAGGCGATCATGGCTCCATTCAACTAGTTAGTCGCGTATGATCCCTTTCTCGCCTTACGGCTGCGAATAAGTGCCCAAACTGGACTTGCAATAAAGATTGATGAATACGTACCAACGGCAACTCCGGCCATTAACGGCAATGCAAACTCTTTGATTGAGTCAACGCCCAGCACCAATAGTGAGCCAATAACGAGCATTGTCGTGAGTGACGTATTGATGGATCGCGTCAGTGTTTGTCCAATAGACATGTCTGCAATCTCGCCATACTTTTTATTCTTTTCACGTTTTACGTTTTCGCGCAGTCGATCGAATACGACGATGGTATCATTGATGGAGTAACCAACAATGGTTAGGACTGCAGCAATAAATGATGAATTAACTGTAATGCTAAAGATAGCATAAACCGATATCAGTATGAGAACATCATGAAGCAACGCGACAATAGCTGCCAAGCCAAAGACCAGCTCAAATCTGAAAGTGATATAGATGAGCATTAACACGGCAGCGCCGAGGATCGCCATAATCGCTCTGTTTCTGATCTCAGTGCCAATTGCAGGACCGAATTGTTCTGTACTTCTCAGTGCCCCGTCTTCAAGGCCATATTGTGTCTTAATGGTATTAAAGATGGCCATACGGTCTTCATTGTTTATGGAAAGTTTTGTTTTGATGATCACTTCTGTTTTATCTGCACCTGCATGGACTATTTCCGGCGATAGGTTGTACGGTGCTAAAACCTCTTGGAGTTCTGCTACCGATACTGTCTGTCCTAAATCTACCTGCATCATGGTCCCGCCAGTAAAGTCAATCCCGAAATTTAATCCGCGTACCAGCATCATGATTAAACCGATGAGGATGATTGCGCCGGATATTGAAAACCACAGTTTTGAATGTTTGATGATTGTCACATTTTTCATACCGCTTACCCCCTTGATCCATAGAGCTTTTTACGATCTGTAAAGCCCAACGAGAGCTTTAACAGCGTTTTTGTCAAGACGACAGCCGTAAACATACTGGCAATAATACCAATCATCAAGGTAACGGCAAACCCTTTTATTGGACCTTCTCCAAAAGCAAAGAGTACAATAGCGGCAATAAACGTCGTGACATTTGAATCGACAATGGTGCGCATCGCGCGATGAAAACCGCTGTCAATAGATGCTCTAAGCGATTTGCCGACTTTCATTTCTTCCTTGAGCCTTTCGAATATAATGACATTGGCATCAACGGCCATCCCCAGTGAAAGGACGATACCAGCAACACCTGGCAGTGTCAGCGTCGCGCCAAAACCGATCATTGCATAAAGAATAATAAGTGCGTAAGTTAATAAAGCAACAGATGCAATAAAACCAGGAATTTTATAATAAATTAGCATGAACAGAACGACGAGGCATAACCCTACAATCGCAGCACGTACAGATGAATTCAATGAATCAAGGCCAAGTGTTGGGCCGATAACAGATGTTTGAACTTCGGAAAGTGGTACAGGCAGTGCACCGCCCCTAATGAGCGTTGCCAAATTGTTTGCGCGTTCAACATCAAAACTTCCTGTAATAATCGCCTCATCTTGTGAAATAACTTTGCTGACATATGGCGCTGAAATAACGGTATCATCCAAGAAAATAGCAATTTGCCCTTTATTTGAAGCATTGTCAATCGCTTTTACCGTGCCGGCTGTAAATTTATCCGTACCTTCTGATGTGAACTTTAAGCCGACTGACGGCGATCCTGTTTCATCAGTTGTCACAAATGCGTCTTTAATCTCTTCACCTGTCAAAACGGTTTCCGTTTCGAGCATTGATTTGGGCATGCCTTCATAAGCCGGCAAATCACCCGTCACAAGTGCAAACTCCAGTTGTGCCGTCTCACCTATCACGCTAATCGCATCTTGCGCATTTTCGACGCCCGGAAGTTCTATTCGAATGCGGTTACTCCCCTGAATGGTAATCACAGGTTCTGTCAGTCCCAATTCATTAACACGTTTACTGATAACGCTTTTTGTCTGTTCCATAATTTTTGACAAGTCGTCACCCGATGCATCGGTTTCTGCTTGGTACACGACGACAACGCCGCCTTTAATGTCAAGTCCAAGATTCATCGAATCGGAAACAGGTGCAACAGTAAAGCTTCCAACGTTCACACCATATGCGGCCAAATAAGTCAACCCTGCTATCAACGCTACGATGAGTATGAACAGGATTGTGTTCTTTTTGTTCATGTAATTTCCTCCCTACCAGCGATTAGTATTTCTTTGACAGCGCCACATAATCTTCTGACGATGCCTTGATACCTTCTATTTCTTCATCTGTCAATGATCTGACAACTTTTGCGGGCATACCGATGACAAGTGATTTTGAAGGAATGCGTTTGCCAGAAGCAATTAGTGCGCCTGCCCCAATGATGACATCGTCTTCAATGACGGCATTGTCCATGATAATGGCGCCCATACCAATTAATACACGGTTTCCAACTGTACAGCCATGAACAATCGCACGATGCCCAATCGTGACATCATCGCCAATCGTACATGGACAGCCATGATTACAATGAATCGTAACTAAATCTTGGATATTCGTCCGCTTTCCAATTGCAATCGGTGCATCATCGCCTCTAACGACAGTATTATACCAAAAATTCGAATCAACAGCTACAGAAACGTCACCAATTATATCTGCAGTCTCCGCAACAAAGCAGTTTTTATCAATTTTCGGGAATTTTCCGTCAAAACCTCTTATCATAAGACCCTCCTTCAATTAAGTAGACATATCGACAATTTCTGAAACAGTTTCCGCATTTTCAGCTTCATGCAACTTGCTGTAGACATAAATGGAGCATTCAATGCGTTTTTTCTCAAGTTCGCACCCTAAATCATAAGGCACGTAGATATCGTGATTAAAGTTATAGGCATTTGCGTGGCAGCCACCGCTGCAATAAAACTTTGCCCAGCAGTCGCGACATTTTTTCTTATTGTAAACATGAGCATTTTTAAACTCATTACTGAGGCCAAAGTCAATGACGCCCGCCATGACATTGCCCATTAAAAAGTGTTCATTGCCCACAAACTGATGGCATGGATAGATATCCCCTTCTGGTGTTACGGCGATATACTCCGAACCCGCGCCACAGCCTGTAAGGCGTTTAATCACACATGGTCCTTGCGAAAGATCAATGGCAAAGTGAAAAAAGCCAAAAGGTTTTCCGGCAGCATCTCGCTCAATCAACGCCTCAGCAATTTCATCATACTGTGCAAAGAGCATCGGCAAATCTTCATCTCGCAGTGCATATGGAATGTCAGGTGATGTCACCACCGGTTCTACGGAAGTACTCTTAAAACCAAGATCAGCTAGATGAAGGACATCTTTTGCAAAATCCAGATTTTCTCTTGTATAAGTCCCTCTGACATAATAGGCTTTATCACCGCGCTTGTCCACGATTGACTTAAACTTCGGTACAATAACATCGTAGGACCCGCCGCCGGAAATCGTATAGCGCATTTTGTCATTAACGGCTTTGCGCCCGTCAATACTGAGCACGACATTGTCCATATTGGCATTAATATAGTCCGCGATTTCATCATTTAGCAAAACGCCATTTGTGGTAATGGTAAATCGAAAGTGCTTTTTATTCGCTGCTTCCAACGATCGCCCATAGTCGACGAGCTTTTTAACAACTTCAAAATTCATCAGCGGCTCACCGCCAAAGAAGTCAACTTCCAAATTACGACGATTTCCAGAATAGGCAACCAGTAAATCAAGCGCCTTCTTGCCGACTTCAAACGACATCAAACCGCGATCCCCTTCAAAATCACCCTGTGAGGCAAAACAGTAGGCACACCTTAAATTGCAGTCGTGTGCAACATGCAGACAAAGTGCCTTGATAACAGGGCTTCTATTCTGAAATTCAATGCTGTTGATATATTGATCATCCGTGAGCAGCATCTCGGCATCGATAAGCTGATCAATATCTGCCATCGCTTCACGGAGCTGATCTTCCGGGTACTTTTCAACTAATGCTTTGATGGCACTGATTGGACACAGTTTAGGGTAGTAGTCCAATAGATCATAAACGATTTCATCGATGACATGTACCGCACCGCTATTGACATCCAATACAAAATACAGGTCGCCCTGTTTAAATTTGTGTATCATTTATTCCTCCAGTGGGCACTGACGAACGCTCTGATGCGTCGTACGCATAATTATTCGCCAGTGTCACATTTAGCTTTGGGCATTAAGAAAAGCAGCTTCAAGCTGCTTTCATAACTGAAGCTCTTATTTATTTTCACATGCTTGGTTGCCAACCGTACAAGACGTTTTACAAGCCGACTGACAAGATGTTTGACATTCGCCGCATCCACCGTGTGCTGCACTGCTCTTTAACGTACCGCTGTTAAGCGTTTTGATATGCTTCATTTTCAAATCCCCCTTCATAAAGAAAGTTCAATTTTTTTAAAAAATACAAGCCATTATACCATATATCCGCAAAATAGAAAAGCTATTTCGCCAAGAACAAGCAAAGTCCATTTTTATGCTTCGTCAGAATCATCGGCCTCAACGGTTTCAATCTGTTCTGGTTCAGCAGGCATTGGTGCTTCTGACGGAACGTCTACAGAAGAAATTGCCCATTTTTTAAATGACAGTTTCGTTCTCGCAGCACCTATCTCCAATACGACATCATCGTCTTTGACACTGATGATCTTACCAACGATACCACCGATGGTTACGACGATATCACCCTGTCTTAAATTAGCCCTCAAATCGGTTAGCTGCTTATTCTTCTTATTTTGTGGTCTGATAATAAGGAAATACATCAATCCAAAGAAAAATGCCATATACAGCACTAAACTTAAAGTACTTTGCATGTTGTTCACTCCTTTGATCTTTTTTTGCATCGCTTTTTAATATCTAATTTTTATTATAACAGAAACACCCGGTATTGAAAATCACTTTTATTGGACGGTCAAATAGACTAATTGCTATAAGTCCGTCGGCGTCTCGCCGTAGTACTTCTCAAAAAAAGATGCTCTAAAATCTAATAGACGGTCTTCTGTAATCGCTTTCCGCACCTGCTTCATCAAATTGATTAAAAAGTGAAGATTATGGTATGACATCAGTCGCGACGACAAAATTTCGTTTGCTTTATACAAATGTCTCAAATAGGCTTTTGTATAATTTCTGCAAGTATAGCAGTCACATTCCGGGTCTAACGGCGAGAAATCTTCTGTATATTTCGCGTGTTTGATAACGACTTTTCCCTTTGATGTCATCGCCGTACCATTTCTCGCTGTTCGCGTCGGCAAAACACAGTCAAACATATCAATACCGCGAAGTGCACCTTCAATCAAAGCATCCGGACTGCCAACACCCATTAAATATCTCGGTTTGTCTGCTGGTAAAAGCGGTACAGTATAATCGAGGACTTCATACATCATCGGCTTTGGTTCGCCGACACTTAAACCGCCAATGGCGTACCCCGGGAAATCAAGTGCAACGAGTTCAGCTGCGCTCTGACGTCTCAAATCTTCATACATGCCACCTTGGACAATGCCGAATAAGGCTTGTTTTTCAGTATTCTGATGTGCGTTCTTGCATCGCTCTGCCCAGCGCGTCGTCCGCTCCAGTGAGCGTTTTACATAATCATGCTCTGACGGGTAAGGCGCACACTCATCAAATGCCATAATGATATCTGCACCAAGCGCGTTCTCTATTGCCATTACGCGTTCAGGACTTAAAAAGTGACGGCTGCCATCGAGATGTGACTGAAAAGTAACGCCTTCTTCTGTAATTTTACGAAGATCGCCAAGGCTAAAAACTTGAAATCCCCCGCTATCCGTCAAAATCGGACGGTCCCAATTCATAAAACTGTGCAAACCACCTGCTTTTTGAACCAGTTCATGCCCCGGACGCAAATAGAGGTGATACGTATTGGACAAGATGATTTGCGCTTCCATTTCCTTGAGTTCTTCCGGTGTCATTGCTTTTACTGTCGCCTGCGTGCCAACCGGCATAAAAATCGGCGTCTCAATAATGCCGTGAGGCGTGTGCAGTCTACCGAGTCTGGCACCGGACTGCTTGCAGGTTTTTATCAGTTCATACTTAATTGCCATAGAAACTCCCTTCATTATATAATCAGCATGGCATCGCCAAAACTAAAGAAACGGTATGCTTCTTGAACAGCTTCTTCATAGGCTTTTAATATCAATTCTTTTGAAGACAATGCACTGACGAGCATGATCAGCGTCGATTCCGGCAGATGAAAATTGGTGACGAGGCCATCGACGATTTTAAACTGATATCCGGGATAAATAAATATATCCGTCCATCCGCTTTGTGCCGAGACGGAACCGTCCTCTCCCGCAATGGTTTCCAGCGTTCGCGTTGAGGTTGTCCCCACTGTGATGATCCGGCCGCCCTTTGCACGTGCAGTATTGATGATTGTGGCATTTTCAGCACTTAATTCATAGTATTCAGAATGCATTTTATGATCATTCACATCATCGACTTTAACCGGCCGAAAGGTTCCAAGACCAACATGAAGCGTCAAGTAGGCAATCTGAACACCTTTTTCCCTCAACACTGTCAGCAGCTCTTTTGTAAAATGGAGACCCGCTGTCGGCGCCGCTGCTGAGCCATCATATTTAGCATAAACAGTATTATAACGGGTTTTATCTTCAAGCTTTTCGTGAATATACGGCGGCAGCGGCATTGTGCCCAGCTTATCCAGCACTGCTTCGAAGACACCTTCATAGTCAAACTTTACAATTCTGGCACCACCTTCGCCAATTGCCGTTACTTCACATCTCATTTCACCTTCGCCAAATGTGAAAACCGAACCGACCTTCGCCTTTTTACCTGGTTTCACCAGTGTTTCCCATGTGTGATCATCCAGTCTCTTTAAGAGGAGGAACTCCACGACCGCACCTGTTTCCTTTTGACCAAAAATCCGCGCGGGAATGACTTTTGTATTGTTCAGCACTAAACAGTCACCTGCACGGAGATATGACACGACATCCTTAAATGTCTTATGTGAAAAATTGCCCTCTGTGCGATTCACAACCATGAGCCTTGAATTGCTTCGATCCTCGAGCGGTGTCTGTGCAATCAGTGCCTCCGGTAAATTAAATTTAAAATCACTTGTTTTCATTTTTATATCCTGCCACTTCTATTTCAATATTATGAACATTTTATCCATCGTGTTTTCACGATCATTGCACAATATAAACGACTCGTTCCAGTATCGTTATTCTAACATATTCTGCTATTATGATCGTTTCGCTTTCTTTCATCATAATGATTTTTCACGGTACTTTACCAATTGACGACTCTATTGATTTTATAGAACTCTTTGTACTTTTGCAATAGAAAAAGTGCACAAAATCATGTGCACTTCAAAGTCAAGTACGGTCCCTAATCGATTTGATCCAGTATCGTCCCCGTGTAGTAAAAGGTCAATATCTTATCAAATGTCATACCGGACTCCGCCATCACCTTAGCACCCCATTGGCTCATACCAAGTCCATGGCCGTAACCCTTGCCATAGAGCGTCAATCCGTCTGTGTTGCGCTGTGAAGTCTTTTGTGCCGAAGCAATCGTCGAAATACCGCTGCTTTGCTGTGCATAAGCACTGTCATCAACTTTTGAGAGGCCGGCCGAGGTCATTGCATAGAAGCTGTCCTCTGAAATATTCTCAATGCGGGATGACGTTTTCATGGCAATCCCCACAGCTGTCTCCTCAAGCGAAAAATACATGCTCTTTACCGTTGTATAACCAAAAATTTTACGCATATTTTCTTTTAGCAGAACCGCGTTGTCTTTTGAACCCATAAAGGTTATTTTAAGCACTCTGCCGTGATCTGAAACTTCTTCAACACGAACGCCTTGATAGGTCCCAATATTGTATCCAGCTGATTTGAGCCCGCTTTCAATCGTATCGGCATCAAGTGTCACCGTCCAAGTCGCATTAGGCTGTCCTAAAGAGTACGGATCTTTTTTCCCTTTAATGTAAGGCAAATCACCAGACCATATATTGCTAATGTCTTCCGTTTCACCACCACTGTTGGCATGATAATAACAGGAGGCTATCTCCTCTTGATATTTGAGCACAATATTTGACGTTGCATCAACAGCCTTAGTCGCCTCTTCATTCTCCGCAAAATAGCCGCCGTAAACCTGACAGTCCGTTGTTGTACAAACATCAAACCCATCAGCCATATGCGACCCCATATTGATCAGCGTAAAATTTCTTGCGGCAACTGCTTGGGCTTTTAGCGCTTCCAGCGGCCAGCCCTCAGACATTTCTTTTGGCACAACACCATATAGATAATCATCTAACGGTAAGTGGTTGATAACCGCATAATCACTGGTTTTAGTCCGTTTTGCCATGATCGCATGACGATAGACAATATCATCATATTCAATGAGTGGTGCGGCAAAGACAAAATCCTGAAGTGATGTGTTAAAACTCACAAGCGGCATATTGTCCCCACAAACCACCATTTGATAACGGCTTTGTTTCATGACACTCAGCATGTCATTTGGATAATCATCAGTCAATTTATTTAAAGCGGTAATCGCCGCATTCTCATTGACATAACACCCATATGCAATATACCACTGACCGTCATAAACCATCATGATCTCCGGCGCTGATGCCTTCTTTGCTAAAAAGTCATCAAATACAGCGCTCAAATTTGACTCGCTTTGACCGATTCGGACAGTATAAGCACCTTTTACGTTGCCGCCTGCATAATAAGTGGCATTGGTGGTTACCAGCTTTTCATTTTCATAATAGCCGGCCTTATACACTTTTAAGCTTTTATAATTGCTGAGATCGACTAGGGTTGTAATACGATCGCCCTCAGCACTGCCAAAAACAAAGCCTGTATCACTGCTGATCCCAAAAGGATATTGACTGTTGACACCATAAAAGAGACCGACATCAATCATGGTTTCATCTGCATACGCCACATTGCTTGCCGCTGTCATCAAGCACACAAGTATAAGCAATCGCTTTAAAAATCGAAACATGAAACCTCCTATAAATCTTCTATGGAAAGACTTAACTGCTCACTTTCTAAAATGAGCTGATAGCCTAAATGCTGTCTTGCTCGATTGGTAACAACCCTGCCCCTTGGCGTTCGATTGATAAAGCCAATCTGCATCAGGTAGGGTTCATAAACATCTTCGATGGTTGTTGCCTCTTCACCGGTTGCAGCAGCTAACGTCTCAAGTCCGACAGGGCCGCCGTCAAAGTTCGTAATCATATGATCAATAATACGCCTGTCAACAGCATCTAAACCCAATGCATCAACTTCAAGAAGATCCAGCGCCGACTTGGCAATCGCCAGTGTAATAACCCCTTCTCCACGCACTTGTGCATAATCGCGTACTCGTTTCAGTAATCGATTGACAATCCTCGGCGTCCCTCTGCTTCGCATTGCCATTTCAACTGCGGCAGCATCATCAATTTCTATCGCCAAAACAGACGCCGATCGCTTAATAATTTCAGCTAAATCCTCAGAATCGTATAATTCCAGTTTGCAGATAACGCCAAACCGATCTCGTAACGGTGACGTCAGCTGTCCGGCACGTGTCGTTGCTCCAATCAGCGTAAACTTCGGAAGATCCAGTCGAACCGACCGCGCACCCGGCCCCTTGCCAATGACAATATCAATGGCAAAATCCTCCATCGCTGGGTATAAAACTTCTTCAACATGTCGACTCAATCGATGGATTTCATCAATAAAAAGTACGTCGTTCGGTTTCATACTGGTAAGGATCGCCGCCAGATCACCAGGGCGTTCAATCGCCGGACCGGACGTTACTTTAATATCCACGTTCATCTCGTTGGCAATAATACATGAAAGTGTTGTCTTTCCCAATCCAGGCGGCCCGTACAGCAAAACGTGATCAAGCGATTCAGCACGCAATTTTGCTGCTTCCATAAAGATTGTAAGCTTTTCTTTTGTTTTGGCTTGGCCAATATAATCAGCCATTCGACTTGGTCGAATGGACATTTCCTGACGGTCTTCCTCCATTAAGTTCGGCGTAATAAATCGATCCATTTCTGCTCCTTTTTCTGCTGCCTTACCCCTTTACAGGAATCGTTACATCCCCATCATTTTCTTTAGCGCCTCTTTGATCACGCCTTCTGCCGTCATCGATGTCATATCGATTCCCCGAAGCATGTGTTCCGCATCATGCTTCGCATAGCCTAGAGAAATAAGTGCTTCAAGTGCATCGGTATAAACATTTGATATTGCAGGGTCTGTCACATCGGCATCCATCTCCGTCACCGTTTCGCTGCCAAAATGACCGACTTTATCTTTCAGTTCCAAGATAAGGCGTTCTGCTGTTTTTTTGCCGACACCCGGGGCTGCTGTAATGCCTTTGACATCACCTTTCATAATCATAAGCGCCAGCTGACGGTAATCCTGATGCGACAGCATGCCGATGGCAACTTTGGTGCCAATGCCGCTGACTGACGTCAGCTTCTGAAACATTGCTCGTTCATCTTTTGAAGCAAAACCAACAAGCAGCATGGCATCTTCCCGTACAATCAACTGCGTATAACAAATGATCTCCCCATCCATCATCATCAGTTCATTTTGAGACTGCTTTGATGTTAATATTTGATAGCCGACACCACGGTTATCCACAACGATGTGATCGATATCAACGTGAACAAGTTCTCCTTTAATATAATCTATCATTAAAGCTCCTTATACTGTTTCTGTAAACTTGATTTTCCAGTGTGTTACTTGAGGAAGTTGAATCATGATCACCAATCCCAAGATGATTACACCACTGTAATTTTATGAAATCCCAGTTTTTCCGCATAGGCTTTCAAGTCTTGCATTTCATTATCTGTTGGCGGCACAAGTGCTTTTGCCCGATCGGTCACACCATGTGCACGGTATTTAATCAGTTTAAGGGGAATATGCAATAAGTGCTGATCTGCCAGCCACGCAATTGATTCGCGGGTATCGGCAAAACCTGGGACGACGACCATTCGTACCTCATAAAGTTTTCCGCACTGTGCTAAGGCCAATATATTGGCGAGTACACGCGCATTGCCGGCATCTGTCAGTACCTTGTGCAAATGACCCGAAAAGGATTTGAGATCAATCATAAAGCCGTCTGCATAGGCAGCCAGTGATGTGAGTACATCTTCAGATGCCGAGCCATTGCTGTCAATGAGAATGTGAACGCCTCTCTCTTTGAGTGCGCGACAGCAAGCTAGTAAAAATGCTGACTGAAGCGTACATTCACCGCCTGAAAACGTAACACCTGAAAGATAATCAATATAGCGTTCAACCGTATTGACCACAGCCGAAACATCCATTTCAAAAGCACTGTTTTCCCAATCGCGCGGTATCGTTTCCGGATTATGACAATAACGGCAATTAAAATTGCATCCCTGCAAAAAAATGACGAGCCGATTGCCGGGGCCATCTACCGCAGAGTGTGTAATAATATTTCTGACATAACCAATCATAGCGTCTCCTGCAAACATTCGTTCTGCTATTCATTATAGCATAAATTCGCTTATGTAACGTTAATTTCATATAATTGTCACCTTTATCAAATTGCATGGATCAGATGACTTTGATATACTTTATCTGTTGAATCTCGCGTAGATCATTCGATGCAGATTCCAGTCAATGAAAAACAGCAGCCTCAATTTATTACAGCGAAAGTAGAGTCCTATTATGATGTCTAAAAATGCAAGCTATCTTTTAACACTTTTTCTCGCAATGATCCTACTCTGGTTTGGCAATCAGTACGCAACAAAAAACCTCACTGCTTTTGAAGGGCAAAATGACACAGAAGTTGAGCAGGCTCGCGTCACTGAAATACTGGATCATCAGACAGAAACCGTTGCCATCAGCGAAACAGAGAACTATACGAATGAAACCATCATTTTCAAAGCAGAAATCCTGCGCGGCGACAATAAGGGAACCGTTGTCACCGGTTATCAGAATTTAAACACCTTTATTCTGATGCAATTAAGACCGGTAGACACTGGCGACAAGGTTATTCTATACCATTATCCCGATGAAACTGTAGGTGCTGAATGGTCGTTGGGAGAATATCAGCGAACCGATGCCCTCATCTATATTGCTTTCGTTTTTGCGGCCTTGTTGATTCTCTTTGGCCGACGTCAGGGTATCAATACTCTCGTTTCACTTTCTTTAACCGTCTTGGCGATCTTCTTTGTCTTTATTCCCGCCATACTATCCGGATTCAATATATATTTTTGGACCATTGTCATCTGTATTTTTGTAACGCTGACGACACTGCTTATCATCAATGGCTATCACTCGAAGAGTTACTGCGCGATCATCGGCTGCTTTAGCGGCGTTCTCGTTTCAGCCGGATTGACACTTTTTTTGAACAGCACTTTAAAACTAACCGGTTTTATTGACGAAGATTCCGCATACCTCATGTTTGTCAATCCAGACAATCCAATTGATCTAAAGGGAATCATCTATGCTGCAATTCTCATTGGTGCTCTAGGTGCCATTATGGATGTCGCCATGTCGATTGCGTCATCACTGTATGAGCTCAAACAATCTTCACCGAACTTATCCAGAAGCGCTTTATTTCGCTCAGGACTCAATATTGGTAAGGACATTATGGGAACGATGTCAAACACACTGATTTTGGCTTATATTGGCAGTTCACTTTCCTTCGTTTTATTAATGGTTTCCTATAATCCCTCTGTCATTGACGTCTTAAATCGCGAAGTCATCGTCACAGAAATCTTACAAGCACTAATCGGAAGTCTCGGCATTCTATTCACCATGCCATTAACGGCTTTTATCGCCGCGCTGCTTTATTCGAAAAACAACGAAGCTTAAAAGACAAAATGGCAATCGGCACACTAGCCTTTGACGCTCTTACAGTATTCAACTATAAACCCCCGTTATGACCGTATCAGTATTATTGCAACTGTCATGACGGGGGTTCGCTATGCACTCAAGTCTTCTTTTATAAACCTGTTACTTTTCGCTCTAAAACACGTCCATTGTCAACAGCGCCTTTTCCCAATACAACTGTATCGCGAAGTACTTGCTCACCTTTCGACAATTTTTCTATTTCTGATTTTTTCACAAGATATCCCGTAATGCGAATCACATCTGCATCCTCGCCATAGAATGACACATAGCGCATGCCGCGTTTGAAAGCGCCTTTAATAATGTCGAGTACATATTGCGGATTGCGTTCAACTGTTTCATCAAATGCAAAAATATCACCGACACCTGATGGAAAATACTTGTGGAATTGCTCAATTTGCGCCAAGTGGCTGTAAATATCCGGTTCTTCACCAATCGGAATACGAACACCGGGCGAAATCCCCAAATCAGTGTCAATCCCCACTTGCGCGTGCAGCATGCAGTGACCATCCGGCCACAGGCGCTCATGCGTATAAGACTTAACCAATGTCTCTAACTGATCCATGATCTCAACGCCCATTTGATTTGCCATTGCGTCATGACCATAACGGCATCCTGAAGGCTGAAAATGATTGACTGTTTCCGCTAAACCGACAAGACCAAACATCGCCGCAAAACGATTGCGGTCTAAAAGTCCCTCTTCGACTAAAAAGCTGTGGTCAAAAAAAGCTACTTCTCGGTCGATAAAATCGACGCGTGCATGAATGTAGCCGATCATCTCTTTGACGACATCCGGCAGCATCACCTTCAAAAAGTGCTGATAATCATCTGTTTTCTCTGCGAGCCTAGACAAGACGAGGCGTGTCAGTGTAAAAGCACCGCCGCCTTTTGAAAGGCCGTTATAACAGCTGGCAATGCCGTAGCGATCGCCCAATTCTTCTGTAAACATCATATGATTGGCAAAGCTCGGCTTCGCCGTTATAAAGCTTGTCTCAATGGCATCAATCGCAAATTCATCCGGCGTTTCTGCGCTATATTTGAGGGTAATATTCGGGATTGAATCTTGCAGTTCTCTTTCTGCTTTTAAAATCAAGCGTCCTGCTACTGTTGCTTCCGGCCCTATATTCGCATGACAAAAGGAATCTGTAATGGTGCGATCAATATATTTTAAAAAGCGCTTAATAGCGCGGTAAGCGACTGCTTCATCTTCAATATACGGTTCCAAAAGTTTATCCAGTTCACCGATAAAGACGGGAAATGTCGTAATGGAAGGTACATGCCGATATAAGATGATCAAGTTATTGAGAGCATCTTCAAGATCTTCGGCAGGTTTTAAATTTAAAAAGGCACTGCCCTCAGCCATAAAACGCTCATAATCCGGCAGTATATAACGCGGTCTGTAAGGCGCGTTGCCTTCAAACAAATCGCAAATGACGCCCGCTTCTCGATATGCTTTCAGTGCATCTGTCTGCGGTAAAACATCTAAACAGTTTTCTGCATGTTTTGCCAAGGTGTTAACTTTCATTTCATAAGTGAGCACCGGGTCAACAATGGTTTCAAGTATTTCTTTTTTCATGTTATCGCATCCTATCTATTGTTCTATATCCGAATGATTTTCATTTCCTCTACCCTTATTATAACGCCAATTAGTAAGAATAACCATTCTAATAAGATAACATATTCGTAAAAAACGCAGTCATACCATCCATTGGACAGAATCCTGCGTTTTAATAAAAACCATATTGTCATTGTCGCGTTTTATCAGATTAGTAACGCTCATCATCATCGTCATCGTACACTTCTTCGAAATCAACAGAATCGGGGTCGTATTCCGGCAGGACGATGGCCAGAACGATGTAAATCACAATTGGCGATCCAACACCAAAGAAGGCTGTTAACACAAAGATAAGCCGTATGATGGTGACATCAATATTAAAATAATCTGCTAATCCGGCGCAAACACCAGAAACTCTACCTTCCGATCTAATTTTACAAAGTTTATTCTTCGCCATGTTTACCTCCAAGTAACTGAGCGAATTGCATCATTCAAATTTTTATTCGTTCACGACAACCGTTACGGTATTCATTATACGAAAATACAGCATTTTGTCGTGAAAGACTAACGAATGGTAATGATACAATTTCCTGAACTGTTCTCTATAGTGTAAGTTTATAGCATCAATAAGCGGAATTCAAGGTTTCTAGTGTATTCTAATGGCTTTCTAACGTAATACTAATCTATTGGTTTTAGCGAAATAACTGCTGCACAATCTGTGCCGTTTCCCGAGCATCTTTTGCATAATGATCTGCGCGAATCATTTGAGCATATTCCGGATTGAGCACGGCGCCGCCAACGATGAAGATCGTTTCCGGCCGTTCCTTTTTGATTAATGCAATGGTCTTCTCCATTGAAGTCACCGTTGAGGTCATCAAGGCACTCAGTCCAACGACCTGAATATCGTACTGCACGCATGCTTCGAGAATAGTCTCCGGCGGCACATCCTTGCCCAAATCAACAACTTCAAAACCATAATTCTGAAGGATGACTTTCACAATGTTTTTGCCAATATCGTGAACATCGTGATGAACCGTTGCCAAAACGAGTTTGCCTTTCGAGATAGAAGCACCTTCAACGGCACTGAGCGCCGCTTTAAGCCTTTCAAAAGCCTGTTGAACCGTTTCGGCTGACTGAATGAGCTGCGGCAAAAAGATCGTTCCATTTTCAAATCGGCTGCCAACATCATTCAGCGCCGGAATAATAATTTCATCGACAATTGCCATTGGCGGCATTGTTTTAAGCAGGCCTTCAACCGTCTCACTCGCCTGCCCTTTGAGCCCTTTCAGGATGATATCATACAGTCCGCCAGTTGATCCATCGCCAGCATCAGCTCCTGACACCGCTTCCTTGCGGATCGTTTCAACACGCTTTGTAATATGACCGTATGTTTGAATATAATCTTTCGACTGTTCATCCCATCCATTTAAAACGTTAAAGGCATCGCGTGCTGACATCATTTCCTGATGGCCGGGGTTGATAATGGCAGCATCCAAGCCCGCTGTCATCGCCATAATATAGAAGGTTTGATTCAATAACTGTCGATATGGCAATCCAAACGATACGTTGCTGACTCCCAGTACCGTCGGCACCCCTAAACGCGACTTAACAAGTTGAATGGCTTTGATGGTTTCGATAACATCCGACTGCTGTGCAGATGCCGTCAACGCCAGACAGTCAATGATAATATTGCGTTTGGGAATCCCTAAAGCAACCGCTTCTCGAACAATTTTTTCAGCAATGGCAAAACGCGCCTCCGCAGCAGATGGGATTCCATTATCATCAAGTGTCAGACCCAAAACACATGCACCATAGCGCTTGACAATCGGCAATATCGTATCAAGCGATTCACGCTTGCCGCTGACAGAATTGATCATCGGTTTACCGTTATAGTACTTGGCAGCTGCCTCTAAACAGTTGAGATCGGATGAATCAATTTGAATTGGGATATCGGCGATCCCTTGAATTTCACGAATGAGCACGGGCATCAGTGCGGCTTCATCAATTTCCGGCAAACCGATATTGAGGTCCAGCACCGCTGCGCCCTGTTCGATCTGTGAAATGGCTTCCTTTAATATATAATCTTTATCCAGCTGCCGCAACGCTTCCTTTAGCCGTTTTTTTCCCGTCGGATTGAGGCGCTCACCAATGACGACAGGTGCACAGCCACCAATGGTAACCGTCTTGGCATAAGATGCAATTCTAAAGCGCTCAGGCGCCGGTTTTCGATCTGGCGACGGCATTAATATCACAATTTCTTTTAATGCTGCTATATACTGCTCATCGGTTCCGCAGCAACCGCCGATATGCGTGACGCCAAGTGCCCTAATTTTCGTCATAATTTCTTTAAACGCCAATGGCTTTGTATCGTAAACGGTGATGTTGTCAATCGTCTTCGGCAAACCGGCATTCGGCTGAATGAGAATCGGACACGATGTTTCACCAATGAGCTTCTCAACGAGCGGCAGCATTTCCTTCGGTCCGAAGGAACAGTTTAATCCAAGTGCATCAACCCCTAAATCTTCGAGGATCGTCGCCATACTTTCAATATCTGTTCCCATAAACGTTCGACCACCCGTTTCAAAAGACATGGTACAAATAACGGGAATATCACCACTGGCCTTTGATGCCAAAACAGCTGCCTTGGCTTCATAAATATCGGTTTGCGTTTCAATTAATATCAAATCGCAGCCTGCTCTAATGCCTATTTCAGCTTGTCTGCGATAGCTCTCATAAGCATCGTCAAACGATAAGGTTCCCATTGGTGCCAACAACTGCCCAATCGGACCTAGATCCAATGCGATATATTTTGGTGAGGCATCACCTGTTTCCCTTTGATATGCATCAATTGCCGCCTTGGCATTTGCAACTGCCGCTTCAATGGCAGGTGCAATATCGCCGGGGTATTTAAGCGGACTTGCGCCGAATGTATTGGTGGTAAGCACATCACAACCCGCTTTTAAATATTTAAGGTGTATGGACTGTATTAACGCCGGCTGTGAAATATTCAATGTCTCTGGATGTTCACCAGCAGCCATACCGCTTTTCTGAAGATAAGTCCCCATAGCACCATCAAAGATCAGCGTGCCATTTTTAATCCGTTGTTTTAACACGTTACATACCCTCCGTTCTATAGATGCAATGCTGCAGTGTGCAACTTGCGCATTTATGCTGGCAGCCTATTGACTGCGGCGTATCAACTGGTTGATCGGCGATCATAAAAACAACCGATTTTTGCGGCAGCATAAGATCGCCTTCTGATAAGTGAATCCCCGTTCGCTTTGAAATGTCAAACCGTTCAAAGAGCTGACGCTGAGTTGTTAGACTTAGGTCACCATAGCCGGGACTAAATCTGCTGGTAAATCCCTTTACTTCTGTGTGCGCATCTTTGATCGACCGTTCTAAGATATCACAATACGATTCAATCAGTGCCGAACCACAGGCATCCATAACCACAGCTCGGGTTGGATTTACAGCAAAATAGTATTTTATTTTGCGTTCGATAAGGTGCCCAAGCGTTGCTGCTACAATCCAAAGGCGTTTACCGCCCTTGATGTGATCCGCAAAATTTTCTGATGTCAGCTGGAGTTCACTGCTTATGAGCTTGACTTGATTTGCATCAATACTGATGGCATCTTCAATCATCAGCTGATTAGGTAATATCAAGGTTCCCGTTTCTTCCAGTACTGCTTCCACATAGGTTTGCCAAGAATCGTCAACTTTACGCTTGGCACTCAGGTATCGATAAATTTCATTCCGGTCAACACCGTTTAAAATGGTTTGTTCAAGTGTCATCTTCTTTCACTTTCTATGATGCATTATCCTGCACATATTTCAGGACCTGACATCGCATTTATTTTTTATTGGATTGGCGCTCCATTCAAATCGATTGATCAAATGTATCCATCACGACTACAAGCACGAATTGTCACTTTCTATTTTACACGATTTTTGTCACGATGAGCGCAGTGCTTTGAGAACATTAGAAACATTATCCACAAGTTGCTTTGCTACCTCAGGTTTATTCATCACATAGAGGTGAATGCCGTCAACGCCCGTTGACAGAAGATCAACCAACTGCTCTGATGCATAAATAATGCCGGCATCGTGAAGCGCTTGTGGGTTAAATTCATATTTTGACATAATGCGCTTAAATTTATCAGGCAGACTTGCGCCACTCAGTGCCACCATGCGCTCGATCTGGTTTTTGTTCAACACTGGCATAATACCTGCAGTTATTGGAATATCAATATCGAGCGCTCTGACTTCTCGCCTGAAATCATAAAATTTTTCATTGTCGAAAAACAGCTGGGTAACCAGAAAATCTGCTCCCTGTGCCGTTTTCTGTTTTAAATTGATCAGATCCACCGTTCTGCTCTTCGCTTCAATGTGTCCTTCAGGGTAGCATGCGGCGCCAACGGTAAAATTTCTCGTTTCTTTGATGTACTGGATCAGATCGCCTGCATATTGAAATGCACGGTTATTCGTTGCCATTCCCTCCGGTAAGTCACCTCTTAAAGCCAAAATATTTTCGATCTCCGCCGCTTCAAATTTATCAAAAATTCGATCCACATCGTCCTTACTGGATGAAACGCAAGTTAAGTGGGCAAGAGATTCAATTTGATACTGCTTTCGAATAAACGCCGCAATATCCAGCGTTGTATTGCTGCGTTCAGATCCCGCTGCACCATAGGTAACACTAATGTAATCAGGATCTAGCATCGCCAGTGCGTCAATGGTTTTATAAACGCTGTTGAGATCGCCGTCACGCTTTGGCGGAAAGATTTCAAATGAAAGAACCGGTTTCTTCTTGTTAAAAATAGTTTTAATATCCATTTTTGCCTCCTTCGAGTTATCGAATTATACTATTTAGCATGATTTATAAACGTGAGCGCATTGCATCATCGCCTTACTTACATGCTTTTTGATCAATTTTCATAAAATAAAAATCGCTCCACCTATTGCATGAAACGATCTCTCTCAAAATCTTATCTTTCATTTCATAGGAAATGCAGGAATTAGCACCACACATCAAATGAGATGTAGGTTGCCGGGCTTCATAGAGCCAGTCTCTCAGCCACTCTTAATAAGTCGTTATATAATTGTCTGCGATTAATAATCGCCTTGATTTAATGATTATTATAAGTCAAATTCATTATGAATTGCAAGTACTGCTTTTGAATAGTCCGATTGGTTGATGACGCAGGTAATATTAATGTCAGATGTTGAAATCAAATCAATCTCAATATCGTTGTTTGCCAAGCATTCAAAAACCCTTGCGGCAACGCCCGGCGTACTCTTCATTCCCACACCGATGACACATACTTTTGCAACGCCGAGTTCTCCTGTCACTGATTCTGCGCCGATCGCTTCGGCCAATGTCTTTGTCAGCGCCAGCGCGCGATCGAAGTCTTCTTCCGTCACAGTGAAGGATATCGTCACATCGTCTTTCGTTAAATAGTTTTGCGTGATGACGTCGACGTTAATATGCTGTTCAGCAATTTCATGAAAGAGATATGCGACATTTTTTGAAGTATGTTTTAAATTGGCAATGGTAATTTTAGCATTGTTTGTGGTGTGTGCAACACCTCTGACAAATACTTTTTCCATGGATGTATCCTCCCCTACGACATAAGTCCCCATCGTGTCTGTAAACGATGATCTCAAGTGTATCGGCAAATTGTTCTTCGCTGCGAGTTCGACACTTCGAAGGTGCAGCACTTTTGCTCCGGCACCGGCCATCTCGAGCATTTCATCAAAAGAAATGCTGTCAATTTTTCGTGCATTTGGGACAATGCGCGGATCGGCTGTATAAATGCCATCGACATCTGTATAGATTTCCACTTCTTCCGCCTCAAGTGCCACGCCGAGTGCAACAGCTGAGGTATCTGAACCGCCTCGTCCAAGTGTCGTAATTTCAAGATCCTTTGTGACACCTTGAAAACCTGCGATCACAACCACTTTATCGCGTTCAAGTTCTGCTAATATTTTCGACGTATTAATGGCTTCAATTTTAGCCTTGTTATGAACACCATCCGTTAAAATGCCTACTTGAGCACTTGTAAAGGAAATGGCTTCTTCTCCCATGCTTTGAATGGCCATTGCCAAAAGTGATATCGATATCTGTTCACCCGTTGAGAGAATCATATCGAGCTCTCTTCCCGTCGGCTTCTCCGTTACCTGTTTTGCCCGCCTGATGAGGTCATCCGTCATCCCTGCTGGTGCAGAAACGACGACGACAACTTTCTTGCCGGCGCTTTTGGCACGTAGAACTTTTTGCGCCACGTTTTTGATACAGTCAGCATCCGCCATTGACGTCCCGCCGTATTTTTGAACTATAATTGCCATGTGTTCGCCGCCTTTCTATCAAATTAACGCTTCAAACGTCTTTATCAGTTATTGAATCTATAAAATGATTTTGTTAGCCAATGTCCATTAAAAAAGCCGCTTCAATGAAAGCGACCGGATCCGTTTATCTCTCATTTCATCGAAATGTAGGAATTGGCACCACGCAAATGCAGGTTGCCGGGCGTCATAGAGCCTATTCTCTCAGCCACTCTTGATAACAGTATGCATTTGTAAAGTCTAAGACTTAATTGCTAATAGTGATATTAGCACAAAGCGCTCAAAGATGCAACTGTTTTTTCCCTTTACGCACTTTTAACAGAACATTTACCCCCTGCTGATAGCCTAAAACTGCCCCCTTGCTGTAGGCTAATGCCATGATGAAGATTTTCTGGGAGGATTCAATGAGTATTCGCAAAAAAATATTAACACTCGTATTGCTGCAATTCGTCACCATTTTAACAATTGCCGGTGTTTCACTGTATGGGCTAAATGAAATTTACGGCAACCAATCATCGATTACAGCAATGTACCAAGATTTAAATGATATTAATCAGCTGTTTTCAAATTTATCGGAGTATCGCATTCAAGAGTTCAGTTATAACCTGCTTTCCGATCCACTTGAAAAACTCAGTGCCTATGATTTTTCTACTTCAACGCTTAATCGCATTCAGCAGTACATTCAAAAAATAGAAAAGTACCCTGAAATTGTTCAAATGGATGAATGGCAAAAATTTCTTGAAGACTGGGAAGCTTACGAAGCCATCAGCGAAACGATTTTCAAACCCGATGTCATCTCCGACACCACGCTGATGTCCACTAGCCGTACAACGTATGACCATATGAAAAATGATATCGAAGCTGTTCGAGATAAATTGTCTACATCTGTTAAATCAGCCAATGCAGACAGCAGCAATCATTATCAGGCAACTATTCGCATCACCGTTTCAGTCATCGCCGCTGCCATGATCGTCCTACTGCTCCTTTCTATAAGATTAATGGCCCGACTCAATTATGCTTTCCGCAACTTACAACGTGAACTCGACTCGCTCAATTCTTCTGAGGGTGATTTAACCAGTCGAATCAAGGTTGTCTCAAAAGACGAGCTCGGAAAGATATCCACTGCATTTAACGCCTTTATCAAACATGTTCACAACATCATCATTCGCGTGCAAAACACTTCAGAAAGCGTTCTGTCTTTTACGCAGTCCCTTCGCGATGAGCAAACTTATATTGCTGAAGAACTCGACAAAATAAATTTGTCAACGCATACACTCAGTGAAAACATGGACAATTCCAACGCATCAATCCAAGAAATTTCCAGTGTCACGGAAGAAATATACGCTCATATTGAAAACACATTTGAACAAGTTGAGCAGTCGAAGAACATTATTCAAACCGTTCAGCAAAGTGCAGATCAATTACAGTCAGAAGTATTGGATTCTCATCATCAATCCAAACTCGAATCCGACGCCATACAGGAACGGCTCAATAATGCCATTGAAAGTTCAAAGAGCGTTGCCGCCATCGGTCAGCTCTCTGAAAGCATTTTTTTACTGACCAAACAAACCAATTTACTTGCGCTGAATGCCTCTATTGAAGCGGCTCGCGCCGGTGTTCACGGCAAGGGCTTTTCCGTCGTTGCAGAAGAAATCAAAAAACTGGCGCAGGACTCTCAATCCGCGGTCATGGAAATTCAAGATATTTCAAAAAACGTTCTGGAAGCCGTAAATGTTCTGCAAAATGAATCAACGGCATTCAGCACCTTTTCAACGCATCAAATGCAAATGTCCCTTGAACAAACAGAAGCCATTCTTAAGGATTACACTGAAAATGCCAGTCATCTGGGTTTCTTAATCGGTGATATTCATGAAAACTTTACCGAAGTTGAAATCGCCATGCGACAGGTGAACGATACGGTTAATCACATTACGGCCGATGTCGAAAAGAATACACTCAATTTATATGAAATCACCACAAGCATTGAAAAAATTAACGAGACGAGTCAATCACTCCAAACACATAATCAAACACTCGTCACAGCAACCGAATCGCTATCTGGTGAAATATCTAGATTCAGATTATAAAGCGGAGGTTGGATAGCACAATGTAAGGTGCTGTCCCCAAATCCTCACCCATATTTCACAGCATTAAGCTGCCCATTCGACAATAACAATCCGAAAAACCGTATGAAAAAGCGACGTTCCAAGTATTAATCTTCTTGGAATGTCGCCTTTTTCATACATGCTTTTGATTTGGATCAACAGCGTATTAATATCTAAATTTTATTTTGTCATAGTCATTCTCGTGACGAATGCCATACTCGTTCTTTAAGTACATTCGCCATTCTGTGTTGTCTTTTTGACTATACGTCAAGTAGTAATCTTCTATTTTAAATTTTTTTAATACAAACATATTCATAACGTGTCCTCCTGCTGCGCGCTAAGCGCTCCGCAGCTTATGTTTCTTCTTTTCGTTAAGCAGTGCCTCGCCATACTGATTGGTATAAAGATTATAATAGGCACCACGTTTCTGCATCAATGCCGCATGATTTCCAGCTTCGACAATACGGCCTTTGTCAATGACAAGAATACGGTCCGCCTGTCGAATCGTTGAAAGTCGATGTGCAATAATAAAACTCGTCCTGTTCTCAAGGACTTTTTCAACCGCCTCTTGAATTTTTACTTCCGTTTCCGTGTCAATGGAAGAAGTTGCTTCATCCAAGAAGAATATTTTAGGATCTGCCAAAATCGCTCTGGCAAATGAAATAAGCTGTTTCTCACCTGTAGAAAGTCTGGCCCCGCCTTCACCTACTTGTGAATGGTAACCATGCTCCATTTTAATGATAAATTCGTGGGCATTGACCATTTTGGCCGCTGCCATAACCTCTTCTTCCGATGCGTCCAGACGCCCGTAACGAATGTTGGCCATCACTGTTCCGCTAAAGAGATGCGGTGTCTGAAGCACATAGCCAATATTGGCATGCAGCCAGCTCTGTGAACGTTTACGATAGTCGACGCCGTCAATTTTGATGACACCGGATGTCGGTTCATAGAATCGGCATGCCAGATTCACAATCGTGCTCTTGCCGGAACCCGTTTCACCTACGAGTGCAATAGTCTCACCCTGCTTAACTTCCAAATTGAAATCCTCTAAAATACTTTCGCCGGGTTTGTAATTAAACCCAACATTTTCAAATACCATGTCACCATGAAGCGTTTCCCACGCCTCTCGCTTTTGATGGTAATGATCACCGTATTTTTGAATGACCTCCGGACGGTCACTTACCATTTCAGGTTCGTGGATCAACTGCATGACACGTTCTGCCGCGGCCTGCGCACTAATCATTTCGGTATAAATTCTCGCCAGTTCCAAAACCGGATCAAAGAATTGCCGCGCGTATGTAACGAAGAGCACCAGTGTTCCATAAGTAATGCCCCCGTTTAATACTTCGCTGCTGCCGAAATAGAGTGTCAGTACAGTGCCAATGGCAGAGATAAAGAGCGCTGCCGGCAAGTACCCCGATGAAAACGTCGCTGCACGGACGGATTCCATGCGCATCTCACTGGTAACCGTTTCAAATTCACGACAATTCAGTGATTCTCTCACCAATGTTTTTGTCGTCTTAGCGCCTGCAATACCATCATTAAAGAGTCCTGTTATTTTGGAATTAATTCGTCTTACATGCCGATATGCAATGAGCATCTTCTTTTCAAAAGCAACACTCACAAGCGCGAGCAATGGAATGGTTACCAATGTTACTAACGCCAGTTTTACATTGACAATCAGCATAACGATGGCAATGCCGACCATCATAGTCAATCCCCAGATGAGATCGACAAGTCCCCAAGCCACTGTTTCAGAAATCTTGGCGGCATCCGACGTCGTTCTCGAAATCATCCACCCCACAGCATTCTGATCGTAATAACTAAAGGAGAGCTTTTGAAGCTTTTCAAAACTGTCCTTTCGCATTTTATAGACCATTCCCATTTCAATCTTTCCGGCATGCCGAATGAAGAAATAGACGATTGCCGTTAATAAAACGGCTAAAACTGCGTAGACGATCCCTACAATGGTTAATCCCTCTGACCAATTTTTTAAAATGATATGGTCGATGGTGTATTGTGTCACAAGTGGAAATATAATATCCATTGCCGCAAGTGCTACCATGAAGCACGCCAATATCACAAAGTCGCGCTTCATTGATTTAAAGTATTGAAACAGTGTCTTCCAGATGGTCTTATCATATTTAAGCTGTGTCGTCTCTTGCTTTACCATGGTCAACACCTCCTTGTTTAATCAAATTTAGTTGCTGTGTTAAGCTCGAAAGTCTTCTTAAGCAATCTCTTTGCCTTAAAAAATCACTTTGTGCCTTTTCATGAAACTTTTTTATCTTTTTAAAAATCTGCAGCGGATCTACGCTGCTGTTGTGCTCTTATATCTATGCGATGGCACGCTGACGTTCCCAAATATGCTTGTACATGCCCTCTTCCGCAATTAGAGTCTCATGCGTTCCCATTTGCAGAATTTCACCTTCGTCCAACACGATGATTACATCGGCTTTTGCCAATGTCGTCAAACGATGGCTGATCATGATTGTCGTTGCTTCTGACTCTCTGGCAGCCAGTGCTTCTCTAATTTTTTGATCCGTTTCCGTATCAACCGCACTGAGCGAATCGTCAAAGACCAATATAGGTTTCGTTTCATCAATAATCGTTCTGGAGATGGCAATACGCTGTTTTTGCCCTCCGGAAAGCGAAACGCCCTTTTCGCCGATAATGGTTTCATAACCATCTTTAAATCCCTCAATGCTCTCATGAATCGCCGCACGTTCTGCCGCATGTCGTATGGCGTCAAATGAATAAGATGGATCGGTGATACCGATGTTCTCTTTAACATTTTTTGCATATAGGTACGGCTCTTGAATAATAAGGCCTATGTGTTTTCTAATCCAATGTCTATCAATTCTCGAAAGTGGTGTCTCATCAATATAGATCTCGCCGCTGTAATCATAAAGTTTTTGCAGCAGCTGCACCAACGTCGACTTGCCAGATCCTGTTGCGCCCAGAATGCCAAGCGTTTGTCCCGCTTTGACTTCAAAGTTTAAGCCCTTGAGAACATCTTTACCGTTTTCGTAAGCAAATGAAACATTTTCAAAACGAATCCCACCTTTTATAGCCGGTTTTAAGGCATCTGTTTCTTCAGTCTCAACCGGCTGACTGAGTACTTCGTCAATACGCTTTGCCGCAACCGTCATTTTGCCCAATTCACTGAGCAGCCTGCCAGATTGTTTCACCGGTAAAAGCAGCATTGATTCGTAGGTAATAAATGCGATGAGTGTTCCGAGTGTCACTTCATCTCTCATGACCATTTGTGAACCGACAATTAAGACAATACCGCTCTGGATCAATGCCATAATTTCTGAAGATGACCAAAAGACGCCCAAGAGTTCGATGAGTTTAAAAGTCGTATCGCGGTATTCACTGTTAACCGTTTCAAATTTATCAATTTCATAACGTTCCCGCCCAAAAGCGCGTACAACGCGGACCCCTGACAGATTTTCCTGCAAGACAGTCGTCAGTCTGCCTTCAGCTTCGTCTGATTTCGTAAAGTTCTGCTGAACTTTAATAAAAAAGATATATGAAAACAGAAAGAGAACCGGTACCAAAACCACTGCGTAAAGGGTTAGTTTAGCGCTTAGCGAAAACATAACCGCAACGGAGAGCACCACCATAAAAACGATTCTGCCGAGATCGGCAACCTGTACACCTAAAAAACGTCTAACCGTCTCTACATCAGAAGTACAGCGCTGTATGAGATCGCCGGTTTCCCGCCCCGTATGGTATGAAAACGGCATGTACTGAATGTGTTCATAAAGCGCATCTCGCATACGTTTTGCGATTGCCTCTGCGGCAACATTTGAAAAATAACCTTTTATAAAGAGAAAGATGCCGCGAATTAAGTTCGTTATGATAAATGCCAGTACGACGCCTGTTATCGTTGCACCAAACCATTGCTGAAAAAATGCTAGATTGCCTGGATCTTCATGCCCAATAACTGTATCGACGGCATATTTTATTATAATCGGTGTTGCCAATTGCATAAGTGTTGCGATAACAATGGCCAAAATTGCTGTAATGAACATGAATTTATACCCATCCATGAATTTAATGATGTTTTTCAAGCCTGTCACCTCCTGTATATTTACCCGTTAGCACTCCAAGCCGCTGTTGATGCTGTTGGCGATAGATTTAATTCACTCAAGCAGCCGTAATCCTTCAATGTCACTGATGGCTTTAACCGTCAGTTTTAAAAGTATTGCTCCAGCGCATCAAGTGCCTATTGTTCATTTTCAATGCTAAATTTCGTTGAATAAATCTTGTTTATGACTAACACGTCCAGCTTTTGAAGGTGATCAATCCACAATTGCTTTGTGTGCAAATCATTATGTTTTCATAAAAAAAGAGACCCCTTCACCCGTGGCCTCTCTATGCCGATTTGAGTCGACATCAAATTTAAGGTATAAAAAAACCACAGGTGATCAACCTGTGGTTAAACATTTGTTGTTAATCAATGCCTATACCCGCAGGTTATAAATGTTCCAAGATTAAGTTGGCGTGGTTGACGCATTTTGGACGCACTGATTGCGTAAATGTCATGATCCACAGATGTATTACATTGTGTAAAAGCAAAGTTTAACTTAATCATCTTTATAACCTCCTTCGTTTTGTAACGCGATATCTCACGTTCACATAAATTCTATCCGATTTTGCAAATGTGCGCAACCATTATTTTTGGTTGTAACAGACTTGTAACATTTTAAAATTCTTTTTGTCCATTAAAGCTTGCAGACTTTTTTATTATAAAACTGCTTAAGTAATTGGCAATCCTGCTCTGGTAGGGGAACGGGGCCGCCGACCATATGCGCCAGTAAAACAGAATGTGCAGATTTTTCGCAAATCTCAGCAACGGTAATGGCGCGTTTTAAGTTTTCACCAACGGTTAATAAACCATTGTTCGCGAGTAATACGGCCAGTTTATCGGCAAGTGCCGCACAGACAACAGGACCGATTTGATTTGAATTCGGCAACACGTAATCTGAAACATTCACACAGCCTCCGACACTCTCGATCATATCTTCCCAAGCACCCGGAATTGGCTTTCTCGCTAGTGCCAAAGCTGTGCAGTACGTAGGATGCGTATGGATAATCGCATTGATATCATCTCGCTCTTTATAAATACTCAAATGCATCTGCAAGGCTTTTGAAGGTTCAAACTCACCGTCGATCCGGTTGCCTTCCATATCAATAATCGCCACCATTTCCGGTGTCATCTTGTCAAATGCAATACCCGTTGGCGTAATGGCAATCAGTTCCTCACCCGGAATGCGCACACTAATATTGCTGCCAGTGCCGACGACGTAATCAAGTGACAAAATCGTCATTCCCGCATCCGTTATGTCTTTGCGTGCAATTTGATGTTTAACAGACATAATATACCCCCTCATTATATTATGACCATTATAACACAAACGCGAAGGAAGCTATATCAATTGTAATAGCTTTTGACCAATTTCCTGTACCGGCAGCTGATAGTCAACAGCACCAATTTCAAAGGCAACCTTTGGCATACCATAGACAACGGATGATTTTTCATCTTGTCCCAGTGTCACGGCACCGCGCTGTTTCATGTTAAGAAGCCCGTATGCACCGTCCTGTCCCATACCGGTTAATATAATGCCAACAGCACTTTTCCCGTAGAGTGCGGCAACACTGTCGAAGAGTACATCGCATGACGGGCAGTGCCCATTGCGCTTATCCCCGTTAAATACCCTGAGCATCGACTTATTTTGTTGTCTTTGGATACTCATCTGTAAACCGCCAGGTGCGATATAGACTGCACCCGCTTTAAGCTCTTCAGCATTCTCTGCTTCTTTGATAACGGGCTTACAGAGCCCATTCAGACGCTGTGCATACATTTTTGTAAAAACCGCCGGCATGTGCTGAACCACGACAATTGGCGGTAAATCACCCGGAAGTCTTTGCAGTACTTCGTAAAGCGCCTCTGTGCCACCTGTTGAGGCGCCAATGGCAATGATCTTAACATTTGTCCCAGATGCGCGACCATTGGTCTGAGCCTTTCGATTAATCCGCTTCAAACTGCTGACATTGGCAATTGAAGCGATTTTGATTTTAATCACCAGCTCTTTCACCATGTCGTCCATCGTCACATTACTATTCGGTTTATTAACAAATTCGACCGCACCATATCGCAAGGCATCAAAGACCATATTGTCAAGAGATGACATAACGACTACGGGAATTGGATACTGCGGCAGCAATCGTTTTAAAAATTCAATCCCGTCCATACGCGGCATCTGAACGTCTAATACCATAACATCTGGTTCGTGCTTTAAAAGTTTGTCTCTGGCATCATATGGATCAACCGCAGTATCAACTATTTCAACGCCCTCATCCTCGTTCAGCATTTTTTTGAGCGTCTCTCTAAACATCATCGAATCGTCGACGATTAACACCCTTACTTTGCGCTTCGGCATAGTCCTACTCCTTCATGTAAATGGATGGCCCAACGAACTTAAAGCCAATGCTGCCATTTTCAATCGTCTCAGAATGCCCGATAAACAAGTAGCCACCATGGTTTAAGCTGTTGTAGAATTTTGTCAAAACGGCTTCTTTCGACGCTTTGTCAAAATAGATAAGAACGTTTCGGCAAAAAATAATGTGGAATGTCTTCTTGAATTGAAAAGGATGCGTTAAATTAAATTTTCGAAAGACCACTTCTTTGCGCAATGCTGGCTTGAGTTGATAGAGGTCTCCCATAATTTCAAAATATCGATTTCGATAAATCGGATTGATGTTATTTAATGATTCCTTTGGATAGAGACCGGCGTTGGCTTTTTCTAATACTTTTGACGAAATGTCCGTTGCCAGTATCGTCGTATCCCAAAGGTGTTTTTTATCACCTAGCATATCGTCAATAATCATCGCCAGTGTAAAGGCTTCTTCGCCGCTTGAACACCCCGCTGACCAAATTCTAAGGTCCCGACTGTGGGACTCCTGCCGGAACAATGCCGGCAGGAGTGTTTCTCTTAAAAAATCAAAATGTTTTTCTTCTCTAAAAAAATAGGTGTGATTGGTCGTAAGGCGATTGATGAATTCACTCATTTCCGACCCGTGCATATCCTTTTTCAAAGACTCAAAGTACGGCATAAAACTTTCATAACCCTTTGCCTGAACAATGTTGGTAAAGCGGTTTTCAATGAGTGATCGCTTGGCGTCCGTTAAATAAATGCCAAATTGATTGTATGCCATTTGCTGTACGTATTTAAACTCTTCATGTGTAATTTTCATAAGCCCTCTGCTGCATTAATACTTGCCAAATTCCGTATCATCTAATTGAATGTGTTTTGGCGATTCTGCCGACGTTTTTTCTTCACGTTTTTCAGCTTTTGGCTGAACGACATGACGGGTTTTCGTCGTGAGCTCAAATTTAGAAATCATATCTTTCAATAGTTCAGCCTGAGCTGACATTTCTTCACTGGCTGCCGCAGTTTCTTCCGCCGTTGCCGTATTATTCTGCGTAACATCAGAAATTTGATTAACGCCTTCATTGATTTGTGAGATAGCAATCGCCTGTTCATTGGAAGCATTGGAAATCGTTGATACTAACGTGGCTACTTCTGATACGCCCTCGACGATCTCACTGAGTGAACTTGCCGTCACATTCGCTATTTCAGTACCGCTTTCAACTTTGTTGATAGAGTTTTCAATTAATCCCGTTGTTTCTTTTGCTGCATTGGCACTTCGTGCAGCCAAGTTTCGAACTTCTTCGGCGACGACGGCAAAACCTTTGCCATGCTCTCCGGCCCGCGCTGCTTCAACTGCGGCATTAAGTGCTAATATATTGGTTTGGAAAGCAATTTCATCTATTACCTTGATAATCTTCGAAATATTTTTCGACGATTCGTTAATTTCACGCATTGCATCGACCATGCCTTGCATTTGCTCGTTGCCTGAAATAGCACCCTCTTTTGCCTTAACGGTTAATGCATTTGCCTTATTGGCATTAAGCGCATTTTCCTTCGTTTGCTCTGCCACTTGCGTCATGGCAGAAGTAATTTCTTCAATGGAGCTCGCTTGTTCTGTTGAACCTTGAGACAACGCCTGAGACGATGCGCTAACTTGACCTGCACCTGAGCTGACCTGTTCAGCAGATACATTGATGTCGCCAAGAATTTTATTGAGCGAATCTAAAATGTTGACAAATGCTTCTTGGATCGCAATGAAATCCCCTTCAAATTTACGCGTTACACGCACTGTAAAATCACCTTCACTCATACGCCCAAGCACCATGGCAATTTCATCAATGTAACCAACCAATGAGGTAATCGTTTGATTAAGGGCTTGTTTGATGGCATTGTGATCGCCTTTGTATTCACCTGTCATCTTCACTTTCAGATTACCGGCTGCCATTTCCTTCAGCACTGCGGAAGCTTCCATAACCGGTTTTGTCGTTGCATCAAGGGTTTCATTAATCCCTTTAATGATGCGGCCGTATTGCCCCATATGTTTGCTCGCATCGGCCCTATAGGCTAAATCGCCAGACTGTGCAGCGTCAATGAGCTCGTTGGTATCTGCCACCAAACCGTCAATACCGTCGATACAGCGGTTGATACTCACTTTGATCTCATTGAAATCACCATAGTATTCTGCATCAATTTTTTCTGGTACAACACCATTCCCGAGCATTGTAACATATTCATTTGTCAAGTTAATTGGATTGACAAATGCATCGATCAGTCGATTAATACCTACGATCAGATCATTCCAGACACCATTTAAAACGCCTTCTTTGCCGCGCTCTGATAAATCGCCCTGCATGACCGCCTTTGTCAGTTTATCCGTTTCTTGAAGTAAGAGATTCAAACTCTGAACAGCTTCTTTCAACTTCATATTCAGTATATCTTTATCAGATTTAACAACAACATCAATGTTGCGATGTCCTTCTGCAATTTTTGCAGCGACATCTGCTTGCTGTTTGATGCTGTCAATCATCTTGTTAAATGCATCTGTCATGATGCCAATTTCATCTTTGCCCTTCGATTCGAGTACCACATCGATATCCCCGGTTGCCAATGTCTCCGCTGCACCGGTGAGTTTTTTAATAGATTTCGTCAGTCCTCTCACAATGTAGGCATTGATGACAATCCCAATAAGCAGTGCAATAATAAAGCCGTAAATCAAAACATTAGTCGTATTGTTGACACCGGAAACCGTTTCTTCAGCGGCAACCATAATGCTGTTCATATTAGTGCTCGAAAGCGTATTGGCAACTGCCTGAAGCGAATCGCCACTCTGTTTTCGAACATCGCCAAGTGCACTCAAATCTGTATACAATCCGGCGAGCTCAACCAGTGTATCAGCGTAATCCTCAGCATTTTGATGAATAATATTAAGCTGATCCATATTGTATTGCTGTTTTGTCACGGCAAAGAGTTCATCCAGTGTGATGTGAATAAAATCAAACTGCTTTGATGCCGCAATCAGTGCCGATGCATCATTCGCTGCGATAGCCGTGCGCGCATTGACGCGGATATCATTGACACTATTGATAATGTCCGTCATCTTGACGATCTTTTGCTCTCTGTCGAGCAAAAGTTCATCACTGTCATTGCTCTCAATTTGGTCTCGCAGTTTTTTCACTTGATCTTCATAATAGTTTGTCGATTCTTCAACAAATTGGTCTGTAATATCGTCTAGCGCTTTAACGCCTGCTGACATCGCCATCATTGCATCATATGTACCATGAATTGCTTCAAAGTATGTTGCATGTGCTTTCGCAGCACTATTATAGCTTTCCTGCAATGCAGTGTCTTCCGGGAACCGCGCAGCAAACTGCTTTAAATCGTCCAAGTTATCGGCGGCCGCTTCCATATTTAAGACGCCTTCATCATAATAACTCATTTCGCCGGACAATCCATAGGCGCGCATATTATACATAACATCAGATACATGATCTTTAAAATCAAACACGATTTTCAAGTTTTCAACATATTTATCTTGTAATAAATCTGCTTGCATCTTTTCCAGCTGCAAGTTATAGATGGTATAGCCAATTACCAATGAAATGATAACCACCATTAAGCCGATGCCGAACAACAATTTCGTCCCAATTTTTCGGTTTTTAAGCATGGTTCGCTCCCTTCTTAATCAAAAAGTATCCGCTCAATATCTAAGAGCGTTATGATTTGATCATTATATTTCGTAATCCCCATGATGAATTTACTCTTTTGATCGTTTGAATCGGTCTTTGTCAATAGTGATATTGGTATTGACAGGACCTCTACAACCCGGTCTACAATAAGACCTACAATATTTTCTTCATACCGAATGACGATAATACAGGTTCGATCGTCATATTCAATTTCATTTTTAACAAAGCGTCTGCGAATATCAATCACCGGGACAATCTGCCCTCTTAAATTAATGATTCCCATCACATAATGATCTTGATTAGGTACTTCTGTAATTTCCTGAATGCGATTGATATCATTGACGTGTTCAATATCAATGCCGTATATTTCATTATCAATGCTGATGGTCAAGAATTTCTTCAACTCTTGCGAGGTTAGGGCTACTGCTTCTTCCGCTATATTTTCATGATTCATATGGCCTCCTAACTTACCAGCTGATCGGGGTCGAGTATGATGCTGATTCGTCCGTCACCCAGCAGTGCAAATCCGGTCAAGCCTTCTACATGCTTTAGATAGTGCGGTGGACTCTTCACCACAAGTTGCTGTTCACCAAGAATAGCATCTGCGAAAAAGACGCGCGTTCGTCCATTCTCCTCTATCATCATCAAAATACCATCACTTAACGCTTTTACTTCTGTTTCCAAATTATACCGCTTGTGAAGTCTTATAATTGGATAAGCTTGCCCTCTGACGATCACCATCTCATGGCCATCTGGGTCTGTTGTGATGTCGCGTTCATTTGCAATAAATGACGATCTAATTGAGACAATGGGTACACTGAAGATCGTTTTTCCCACTTGCATCATCATACTGTTGATAATGGCAAGTGTTAGCGGAATTTTTATAGCAAATTCACTGCCCATGCCGAGCTCTGATGAAATAATAACGCTTCCGCCGATCTTTTTGATATTCTTGGCGACGACATCCAGTCCGACGCCGCGTCCGGAAAACTCTGTCACCTGCTCTTTCGTCGAAAAACCTGGGGCAAAAAGCATCTCGTAGACTTCCCTATCCGAATAGTCTTCTCGGGATTTTGTCAATATCCCACGATCTTCACACTTGTCTAGAATTTTTTCACGATCCAGTCCACGTCCATCATCTTTGACGATAATCCAGACGTCACCTCCCGAATGTTTGGCTTCAAGTGTAATCGTTCCCTTTTCGTTTTTACCCGCATCCACGCGCTCTTCGATCGTTTCAATCCCGTGATCTACTGAATTCCGAATGATGTGCATTAAAGGGTCATTGATGTTTTCAATAACGTTCTTGTCAACTTCCGTCTGTTCACCAATGATGACGAGTTCCACGTCCTTTCCGATCTTTTTCTTCATGTCTCGGACGATTCGATTCATCTTCTGGAATGTTAGTGCCAACGGCACCATACGCATGCTCATAACGGTATCCTGTAGGTCATTCATGATGATTCTGAATTGCCTAGCCGCTTTTTCAAAACTTTCGAGCTGAAGCTTTTGAATTTCAGGATTTTGCGTCACCATCGCCTCTGAGACGACGAGTTCGCCGACGAGATCCATCAATTTGTCAACGCGATGAACATCAACACTAATCATCGCAGCTTTAGTCTGTGCCGGTACACTGACTTCTTTCGTCGATGTATCTGTTTTTGATTTAGGGTTTAACGCCTTTTTAATGTGTTCAATCGCAGCATCTTCCGATTTTGGCATTGTTTCTGTTGTTTCAAATGCCGGCGGTATCATTTCATCTTCAGCTGCTTCTAGTTCTTCCTCAGCTGATTTTTCTACCTTTGGTTCACTGATAAAAGTATTGACATTATCTATTTGGTACGCTTCAAGATAGTCTATGTATTGCTGCTCATCAATTGGATTTAATATGTAATGGTCTAAAAAGCTAATGGCATCAAACAGTGCTGTAACTTCTGTTTCATTTAGTTTCGTTTTAAAGATAATGTGAAATCCCTTTTCAAGTATCACTGTGCCGGCATCCGGGTCATTGGTAACATCTTTAGGATAATGATGGTATTCGATCCACTTTTCCTTCACCGTGTGGATAAAAGTAAAAGCTCGAATGTTCTCCATGCCGCTGCCGGCCTCGTAGTGGACACTTGCCTTATAGCACTGAATATCTGTTTCTGCTGAAACACTATTTTCAGCTTTGGCCTCCGTTTTTGTAGGAGATAGATAATAGCGCTGGTCATTGGTGTCGACAGTATCCTCTAACTTAATGTCCGGCTGATCGTTCATGAATGTTAATGAATTCATATAGGCGACAATCGTCTGTTTCAGTTCATCGGAGTTCCCATTTGGGGTTATACCTCGTTCTAACTTTTGAATTTCAGCTTTGACGAAATCAATCATTTCCAGCGTCAGATCTGTAATCTTTCCGACATCGTAAACAACACTTTCATCCTTTCTGAGCAAGTCGAACAAATCCTCCAGCCGATGCGCAACAACGGCGATATTCTCATAGAGCATCATCATCGAATTCCCCTTGATGGTATGCATAATTCTGAATATCTCGTCAATGGCAAATGCCAAACTGGCTGTTTCCTCCGTTTCCATCACCAATTGTTCCAGCCGATCAATGAGTTGCACCGTCTCGTAGATATACATTTCAATCATCGGTTCGTTTGTATTGAAATCACTCATTTACCTACCTCCCTTTGCTATAGGTATTCAATAGATTAATACCAACTTCCCAAAGTTCTAAACACGTATTCCTATTGTAAACCGAATGAATCACCGCTTCACAGTTTAACAGTACATGTATTGGAACCGTATTTGTAAGGTATCAAAAGAAAAAGAGCTACTTATTCGAGTAGCTCTTTAGACCTATCTTCACTTATGAAATTGATAATCAAGATTCAGTAAATGGCCATTTTCACGCAGCCATTTGCGGTGTATCCGCCAATCGGGTATCGTCTTTTCTACTGTTTTCCAGAACTCAGGTGAATGGTTTAGATGAAGCAAATGACAAATCTCATGAACAACAATGTAGTCAATAATTGTATCAGATGCCCCTGCTAACTGAAGATTAAAGTTAAGATTGCCCAGACTGGAACAGCTCCCCCAACGCGATCGGATGTTCTTAATGCGAATCGTGCCGTACGAAACATTGTAATAATTACTGTACACCATAACGCGTTCGTGTATTTTCGCTGTTAACGCTAATCGCAGCAATTTTAAAACCTCTTGTTTGACAGCCTCTGAATCGTGCCAGTCCACTTTGAGACAAATTGTCTTATCCTGTATTTGAACGTGGCTTTTCGACGTGGCTGGCACCACTGTATAGATATCATCGAAAAATAAAACCGGTGTACCGAGACCATAGATTTTGGGGAAGACACCCGGTCTCAACTGCCTTCTTTTTCGCTTGCCTTTGCCTTTCATGCTGTCTGTTCCTCACGCAACGTTCCATGAGAACGCGCTTCAATGATTGTTCCAATTTGCTGTTTTATTGCCGCCATATTGGCAACAGTGTCTTTCGATTCCATCTCATAACGCGGATGGATGGTAATTGTAACTGTCGCAGGGTTAATTTTCAGACTGCCCTTCTGCATAATGCCAATTGAGCCGTCTATGGTTATCGGTACAATAGCTGCACCTGATTTCGTCGCAAGTTTCAACCCACCGGGTTTAAAATCCTGTATTTTGCCGTCAGCACTGCGCGTTCCTTCAGGAAAAAGCACAATATGATAGCCTTTTTTTAGGCGCACTGCACCTTCATTTATGGCACGGACTTGCTTTCGAATATCGCTTCGATCGATAAATGTACATTGAAGCGCCTTCATCCAGCCATTGACAAATGGCATTTTTTCAAGTTCCAATTTTGCCACAAACCCTACGGGTACCGGCAGCGAAGCAATCATCAACGGTATGTCAAAATTTGACTGATGATTGGCAATAAAAAGGATTGGACCGTCTTTGGGCAGATGATCTAATCCTTTCACTTCAATTTGCGTCCCTGCAAGTTTTAATAATTTTTCTGACCAATGCCTCGCCTTGCGTTCGGCTGCGATCAGCCTCGCCTCATCATTCGGCATGTCCTTTAATTTAAGATAGGACGGCACATAGCTGATGAGACTGGCCCAAAAGTATACAAACCAGATGATTGTTCTCAGCATTACTTATCTCCAACTTCATTTGTCAGTATCGGCAGCATGACCACGAATTCACTGCCAACCCCTTTTTTGGACTGAACTTCCAGTTTCCCATTGTGTTTATTCACAACGATATCATATGAAATACTCAGACCCAAGCCAGTCCCTTGACCGACTGGTTTCGTGGTGAAAAACGGTTCAAAAATACGATTGAGATGCGCAGTATCAATACCGGTACCATTATCGCTGACGTGAATTTCACAATAGAGTTCCGTCATGATCACTTCAATGTTAATTTCGCCAAGCTGCTGATATTCTCTTGCTTTAATTGCTTGAGCAGCATTGACCAGCACATTGACGAGTACTTGCTCTATCTGTCCCTTATTGCAATAAATGAGAGGCCCTTCCTGAACATATTTATTAATTGTGGCAACATATTTAATCTCATTATTGACAATGAGCATGGTCTCTTCGACTACTTCATCAATATTGACAAATTCATAGACTTCATCTTCCGAAACACGTGCGAAATTTCGCATACTCTGAACGATTTTGGCAACGCGGTTTAACCCCTTGTCACTATCGCTAAAGATATCGGGAAGGTCGGCGAGTACAAAATCGACATCTTGCGACTGCCACATCGTCTTAATGCGGTTAAACTGCATTTCATCCTTGCATTGTTCATCAATTAGTGCTTTTATGCCTTCCAGTATCGGTGTTAAATCTGTAAAATAATTTTTCAGCATTTCAAAATTGCTCATGACAAATGCCAAAGGATTATTGATTTCATGCGCAATCCCAGCCGCCAATTCACCAATTGCCACCAGTTTCTCTTTTTGAAGCAGATAATATTGTGCTTCTTTCAGTGATTGATTCACTTCTTTCAGCGCCTGATTCTGCTCTGCAATGACTTTTAAATTTGCAATGCGCTCGTTATCGCTGTGAATTTCACGAATAATTGAATTGATCCGCGATGTAAACTCAACATCTTCAAATGGCTTTTTAATATAGTCACTGGCACCGAGTTCAAAGCAAGTGCGAATGGTATTGAGGTTGTTGATATTGGTTAGCATGACGATTTTCGGCAAGTGATCCGGCGGTGTTTCCCGCAGCTTCTGTAATATTTCAACACCGGATATCCCCGGCATAATAATGTCGAGCAATATCAAGTCATAGGCAGCACCATAAATGCGTTTTAGTGCCTCTTCGCCATTGCTGCATAGATCAATATCGCATTCAATTTGATGCGACAAAATCGTATCTCTTGCAAAAACCTGGTTGATCTTGCTGTCATCAACAATTAATAATTTTATCATATCGCCACACCTCATTTTCATCATCGTAACATTTTTATAACCGCGTTACAACTACTCTAAACGCTTTTTAAACCGAATTGAGGCTATTGTGAGTAAAAGAATACTCATTATGGTTAGCGCTAGTGTTTGCTGCCAAATGATTTCGAAGCCAACACCTTTAATAATAATGCCGCGAAGAATATCGAGAAAATAGGTCAGTGGAATGGCGTAGCCAATATAGTAAATGAATGTCGGCATAGCATCTCTCGGAAAAACAAAGCCACTGAGCAGTACACTTGGCAGAATAATGAGAAAAGACATCTGCATCGCCTGAAGCTGATTTTTCGAAACAGTTGAAATCAGCATGCCAATTGCCAGTGCACTAAAAATAAAAGCATTTCCTAAAATCAGCAATAGAGCCATGCTGCCTCTAAACGGGACATTAAACCACACCATACCAAAGAAAATGGTAATGAGAAAGTCGATATTACCAATGACGACATAGGGAATCATTTTCCCAATGATGAGTTCATACGATTTAATCGGCGATACCATCAGTTGTTCAATGGTACCGCGTTCACGCTCTCTAACAAGCGAAAATGCTGTCAACATTACGGTAATGTTTTGCATAATGAGCCCCATGAGTCCCGGTATGGTAAATTGCCTGCTTTCCATGGATGGATTATACCAGACCGTTGTCCTAAAGTTTCCCTGTAGTGTCATCCCCTTTTGCGACTGAGCAATCAAACTGCCGCTCTGCAGAGCTGTTCTCGCTACAGTGGGATCTGATCCATCGACGAAAAAGGCTATTTCACTTTCAATAGGATCACTCCCATATCCCTTTGGAATGACAATTGCCGTTTTAATTTCCCCGCTGTCAAGCGCTGTATCAATTGCTTTTATATCATGATAATAGCTGTATAGTTCAAAATAATTCGAAGTTGTAAACGTTCGAACGAGTTCGCGGCTCTCATAAGTGTGATCGTTGTCCAGCACACCCATGTAGATGTGATCCACTTCTGTATTTACGGCATAGCCAAACATCAGCATAAAGAACACCGGCATCATAATCAGCATTACCATACTGGCGCGATCACGCCGAATGTGGAGCGCTTCTTTAATGACAATATGTTTAAAGCGCTGCATCTTCACCCTCCTTAATAAATGAGAGCTTGTCAAAACGCGTTTTGACGCTCATCTGTGTTTCCTGCTCGACGAGTTTAATAAAAACATCTTCTAAATTCTTCAGCTGCATTTCTTTAATCAATGTTTCCGGTTCGCCTTCCAACAATTTTCTGCCGTCAAAAACAAAACCAACGCGATCACAGCTCTGCGCTTCATCCATGTAATGAGTCGTCACCAGTATCGTAATCCCCTGTGCCGATAATTCATAGAGCATCTCCCAGAAAAGTCTTCTCGAAACGGGGTCAACACCTGCTGTCGGCTCATCCAAGATCAATAACTTTGGCTTATGAATAATCGCACATCCCAGTGCCAGTCTCTGCTTCCACCCGCCGGAAAGATGACCTGTCATCTGATTGGCGCGTCCTTCCAGCCCTGCCATCTGAATGATTTGCTCCATTCGCTCTTTCGCTTGTTTTTTGGTCAGACCATAGATATTTGAGAAAAAACGAATATTTTCCAATACAGTTAAGTCTTCATACAAACTAAACTTTTGCGACATGTACCCAATATGCTGTTTGATTTTCTCGCCTTCTCTTTGAAGATCATAGCCCAGTACATGCCCTTCACCAGCACTTGGCGGCAAGACACCGCAAATCATTTTAATCGTTGTACTTTTACCTGCGCCATTTGGCCCGAGGAGTCCATAAATTTCACCTGGCTGAATGGCTAAATTCATTTCTTTAACCGCAGTAAACTGATGAAATTTTTTAGATATTTTTTTTAAGTCTACAGCATTCATAGCAACTCCTTATTGTTCAGGATATTCAACATCTATCATCATCCCCGGCAAAAAACCTGCATCTTCCGGCAGATGCGCCTTGACTTCATAGACGAGCTGCTGTCTGTCTTCTTTAACCGTAACATTTTTGGGGGTAAACTGTGCTTCATCGGCAATTTGATAGATGATACCTTCGCTTGGCGTCGTGATGCCATCCTGATAGACATTGACAACTGAGCCTTCTTCGATTTTTGAGAGCAAGTCATTGCCGACGTAAAAAATAACATACGGCTTCGTCAAATCAGAGATCTTGCCAATTGGCGAACCTTGAACACAGAACTCAGACTGATTGATTGTAAGTGCTGTCAATGTTCCTGAAACAGGCGCGACTATCGTCGTGTCATCAATCTGCTGCTGTATGGTCGCCTGCTCGTTTTCGAGTCCCTTTATCTCAAGTGCAATTTGATCAAGCTTACGCGTATCAACACCTTCTGAAAGTGTTTCGTAACTTAAAGCTAGTTGATTGTACTGTGCCAGCAGCGTATTGACGCTGTTCTCTGCATTGTCAACATTTAATGATGCCTGTTTTAATTGCTCTTTCGAAATAGCACCTGCATCAAAAAGTACATTGGCTTGATCGTAATCCTCTTGAGCCTTTCTCTGTGAAGTTCTGGCAAAAGACAACTGACTGCTTGCACCATCAAGTGCTTCTCGAGCAGAAGCCAAATCCCGATCGTCAATTTCATCTTCCATAAGCGCCATACTTATTTTTCTTGCTTGAATTTGATACGCGAGTGCTTCTTCCGATAGTTTTAAGGTTGCTGGATCAATTTCTCCGATAACATCACCAGATTGAACAAAATCGCCTTCCACTGCATTTAATGCTATCAGTTGACCTGAGATCAGCGGTGTTATTTTTGTCGTATCCACTTCGACAAAGCCAGTGTATCGAAAAGCTTCTTTACTTGTACAGGCTGAATTCGTCAGCATCACTGCACAGAGCAGCAGTCCTATGAGTAGTTGTCGCTTCATTTTATCACCCCATGTTTTAAGATATCTTTGATCGTTTCGTACTCTCCTCTGAGCGCATCCATTTCAATTGGCTGCTCCATAATAACGCGCTGAAAGATTGGCGCCATCATATTGACGACAATGGTTCTGAACAGTATGCGCGGCGATTCGACTTCTCTGACATTGCCAAGTGAAGCCTGGTATTGATAATACGCTTCAAATGCCTCACACATGGGATTAAAGATTTCTGCTACAATCGTATCGCGAAATGCCTGATGATACTGCGCTTCGTTCACCATGACGGCAATTAGCGGATACTGCTTTTGAATAAATTTCAAACGGTCTTCAATAACAAAATCAATCACTTGATCGACAGGCACATCGCGCTTTGTTTCGAGCAGTTCCTTAATGGGTGTTAAGGCAACTGCACGGCCAAAGAGTTTGACAGCATGGACTGCAATGCCATCCAAAATACCTTTTTTACTTTTAAAATATTTAAAAACTGTGGCTTCACTTACACCTGCCCGTTCAGCAATTTCCTGTGTTTTGGCGGCATTATAGCCTTTCTCGGCAATGACGTCTACCGCAGATTCCAAAATCTGCTGGGTTGTTATTTCACGCTTCTTCATATCATCCTCCAAAAGTGAGTGAGCACTCACTTACTTTGATAGTATGGCACACTCCAAATATAAAATCAAGCCCCATTGGCATTTAATCCAATAATTTTGACCAAAAAAACGCCGCCCATATCCCATCATGTGATAGGGGCAGCAGTTAATCCAGCTATTTGTTCAATTAAAAAAATCATCAGATCCTTTGAATTCGTATTTTTACTTTTAAATTTGTAGTTTAAAGCTACAATTCTTGTCCTGAACATTCAAGGTCAAAGTTCAAATGGTATAGTTCCATTTTTTTATAGAGCGATGTGCGATGAATGCCAAGTGCTTTTGCAGCAGCTGATTTGTTGTTGCCATACTTTTTCATAACCCTTACAATTGCTTCGCGTTCAGCTTTGATGACTGCATATTTCAGCGAATCGTATTCTTCAATATCCCCTCTAAAACAGTCAACTTTTTCCAAAAGATAATCCGGCAGATAATTGGGGGTAATTTCTTCGCCCTGCGATAAATTCACAGCGCGTTCAATTACATTTCGAAGTTCACGTACATTCCCCGGCCAATCGTGCTGTTTTAAAATATGAAGTGTTCCAGGTGCAACGAGACAGCGCTTGCCGATTAAAAGATCATTTGACATATTTTGTAGAATATTTGCTGCAAGCAAGGGAATATCTTCAATACGATCTCGAAGGGGTGGGATCTTCAATTTAATCACATTTAAACGGTAATAGAGATCTTGGCGAAATTTTCCCTGTTTAACCTGTTGATCAAGTTCTTCATTGGTTGCCACGATAATACGCGCATCAAGTTCTATACGACTCGTGCTGCCGACGCGTTCAAATTCCCTAGTTTCCAACACACGCAGTAGCTTTGCCTGCATTTCAATTGGCATAGAGCCGATTTCATCCAGCAATAAGCACCCGCCATTTGCCAGTTCGAATTTACCTAGTTTGCCATGTTTCCTCGCACCTGTAAAAGCGCCTTCTTCATAGCCGAAGAGTTCGGCTTCCAGTAAATCTCGTGGAATCGCTGCACAGTTAATGCTGACGAAAGGACCGTATCGTCGATTACTCTCATTGTGTATCGAATGGGCAAAAAATTCTTTGCCCGTGCCGCTCTCCCCCTGAATGAGAATAGTAGAACTGCTTCTAGAAGCTTTTTTAGCAACATCAATCAATGACATCATTGCAGCATCCTTTGTGATAATATCTTTGAAACAGTATTTTGCCTGAAAAAAATGGCTGATTTCGCGTTTGTATTTATTGACTGTGTTTTCAAGTGCATCAATCTTTCCAACGACAATTCTCATTTCATCTGCGTTTTTAAAGAATGTGGTTCCAACGGCACCAATCAGTTTCCCATTTTTAAAAATGGGGATCCGAGATGTTAATAAATATCGTCCATTCACTTTTTGAAGCTGAAAAATTTCCTTCTTTCCTGTTTTCACCACGATGTGCATTCGGGTATTTTCAATGACATCCTGTGCATATTTCCCTAAGACATCCTCTTCGCGATACCCTAGGAGTTCTTCATAATCCCATTTGATAATTCTACCTTCGCGATCGACAATTACCATACCATGATAGGCATGCCCATAAACATCACCAAGAATTTCTAAGATATCCTGATGATCATTTGAGAATTCATCTGATATCGTTTTAACAGAGACATTTCTAAAAATCAGCGCTTGGGTCAACATATCAGAATCTGCTTCAATTAAGAAGTGTTTAAACTGTATCTGTCGGTTGCCGAGTTTAAACTCTCTCTCGTCAAATGTGCTGTAATCAATAAGGTCCGCCATTCCGAGCAGCATAAACAATTGAAAAACACTTTTACCAACCACCTCTTCTTTGTTTCTTTGTGCGATTTCTTCAAATGCACGGTTACAGTAGATTACAACCCCCGATTTTTCAATAACAATCCCATCAAACATATGATCCGTTAATTGTTCAAGATACTCTAAATAGTCTTGTCCAGCTATGTCTGCAAAATCATTTACATATACATCCAAATGAAAATACCCCCTTATCGACATCTGCCTCACTTTAACGATTAAACTGACGACTCAAATAAACTGATGACTCAAAGCTTGTATTCTATGTGTGATGCAATATATCCTTCACCAAGCAATAATAATTTTTTGTCACAATTTGATGTTCCATTATGTATGATGGGACGACGACAACCGCCGTCCCAAATTTAAAATCAGTAAGCCGCTACACAAGGATTAAAAAGCCCAGTACAGTGATAATGCCAACGACAAACAGGTCTATGATACAATACCCCATAATATCTCTTGCCCCAAGACCCGCTATCGCAAGTGATGGCAGTGCCCAGAATGGCTGTATTAAGTTTGTCCAAGCATCGCCCCAGGCAATGGCCATCCCTGTAATCGCTGGATCGACGCCAAGACTCGCACTGGCCGGCATCATAATTGGCGCTTGTACTGCCCACTGTCCTCCACCTGACGGTACAAAGAAATTAACAATACCGGCAGAAAGGTAAGTGTATAATGGAAATGTCTTTGGTGTCGAGATGGCGACAAATGCATTTGACATGATGATGGCGACTGAGACTCCCTCTGCATTTTTCCCAATCATCATCCCCATGATCCCTGCATAGAATGGAAATTGCAGGATAACGCCGCCAACGCCCCGTGCTGCACGGCTGATGGAATCAAGGAAATCTTTTGGATTGCCATGAAGCAGTATTGCTGAGAATAAGAAGATAAAGTTGACAATATTTAAGTTAAGATCAAAACCCTTCGCTGTAAAATGCCATATAATATAGGCAAGGCCGCCTGCACCGATAATCATTGAAAGCACCATACTGGATTCCATGCGTTCAGCCGGTGTCATTTCACTTTTATCTTTTCGAATGACAACATCATCTTCTAACAAACGCGGATCAACTTCAACTGTATGCTCTGGATCTGGGTGCATTGCACGATTAACCAATGGAATAATAATGAGAATCGCCAATTGAATAATGAGATTCCAATGAGAAAATATCGTTTGAGATGTAGGAATGGCAGCTGTTAGAGCACCCGCAGTTTCGGCCTCTAAGCCGCCGGAAGCCATTTTTAGCGGAATCGAACCAGAAATACCACCATGCCAGTTTGCAATACTCGCATAGCCCGTAGCAATTAAAAGGCGATAGTCGACGCCTTTAACACGTTTGGCCAGTCTCTTTGCAAAGAGTGGGCCAACGACGAGTCCAAATCCCCAGTTAATAAACATTGCGATAAGTGATACCACAGAAACCATATAAATGGCGCCTTTTGGCGACTTTGGAATACCTGCAAGCTTATCCAAAAAGCGTTTAACCACTTTCGTATCTGCAAGTACAAAGCCCGTCACGACGACGAGTGCCATTTGCATTGAAAATGAAAGAAGCGACCAGAAACCATTGCCCCAGTGCTGAACCATTGCCATTGGCGTTTGACCTGTCATAAATATGCCAAGAAAAAATACAATAATACTTAAGATAACCGCAAATAAAAAGGCATCCGGCAAATACTTTTGCACTAAGGCAATACAACCATTTGTTAATTTCTTAAACATAGAACCCCCTTGTTATTATGACGGATCGGCACTTTAGAGAATCGGTGCCGACCCAAAATCACCGCCCACTAGCGGTGTTATACCCGCATCATTATTTTAAAGCATCTGATATAATGAGCTCTGCTTCTGTCACGGCAATAACATCCTCTACTGTTGTTTCCGGCCCCAACTCCGTCAACACCAAGCCATCAGCTGTCACTTCAATGACCGCCATTTCCGTGATAATCATATCCACCTCACTTGCAGCAGTAAGCGGCAAGGTACATTTTTTCAAGATTTTCGGTTTCCCCTTTGCGCTGTGCTCCATAGCGACAATGACCTTTTTGGCGCCGACGACAAGATCCATTGCACCACCCATTCCCGGTACCATTTTCCCCGGAATCATCCAGTTGGCTAGATTACCTTGCTCATCAACTTGAAGTGCACCTAAAACCGTTTTATCCACATGACCGCCTCTTATAATTGAGAACGAAAGTGAACTGTCAAAGAATGCTCCCCCTGGCAATATCGTCACAGGAAGTCCTCCTGCATTGACAATATCAGCATTTTCTTCGCCTTTTTCTGCGGCTGGTCCCAAACCTACAAATCCATTTTCAGATTGAAAGATTATTTGCATCTCTGCATCAACGTAGTTGGCAACGAATGTTGGCAACCCAATGCCTAAATTAACAACATCGCCCTTATTGAGTTCTTTTGCGACACGTTTTGCAATGGTTTCAATAATTTGTGCTTTCTCCATCCTAACGGCCTCCCTTGACAATAAAATTTACAAAGATGCCTGGTGTCATCACATCATTTGGGTTGATTTCACCAATTTCAACGATTTCGTCAACTTCTGCAATGACGAGTTCAGCTGCCGTTGCCATGACGGGATTAAAGTTCCGCGTTGCGCCATTGTAATACAAATTGCCCGCCTTATCGGCTTTGGATGCCTTTAATAGTGCAATATCGGCTTTCAACGGCATTTCAAGCAGATAATCTTGCCCATTGATATCGAGCTTTCGCTTGCCTTCTTCGACCGGTGTTTTCAAACCTGCTTTTGTCAATACGCCGCCAAGTCCTGCGCCGCCTGCTCGAATGCGTTCTGCTAGAGTCCCCTGTGGAACGAGCTCTATTTCAAGTTCGCCTGCATTCATTTGACGCCCTGTTTCGGGATTCGTGCCAATATGTGTCACAATTGCCTTTTTAATTTGTTTATTGACGACCAATTTGCCTATCCCAAGATCAGGGGTTACGGTATCATTTGAAATAATCGTCAAATCCTTTACATTGTTTTCAATCAGCGCTTCAATGATACTGTTCGGTCCACCGACACCGATAAAACCACCGATCATGACAGATGCACCATCACTCACCATTTCTGCCGCTTCCTGCAATCCTATGATTTCAACCATTTTTTCCTCCGTTATTTAGTGCTGCCTGCGTATTAAAGGTTTTCCAACATCAGTGACATGCCTTGCCCGCCGCCGATGCATAGTGTGACAAGCCCAGTTTCTGCGCCACGCTGTTTCATGGCATATAAGAGTTTGGTAATGAGAATTGCACCTGTGGCACCTGTTGGATGTCCAATGGCGATCGCACCGCCGTTGACATTAACGCGTGACAAATCAAATGGCAATTCTTTTAGAACAGCTAAACTCTGCGCCGCAAATGCTTCATTTAACTCTATGAGGTCAAAATCACTCAACTTCGTTCCCGTCAGTTTCATTAGTTTATGTGTTGCAGGTACCGGTCCGATGCCCATAATATCCGGGTCACAGCCAGCCGATGCCCATCCGCGTACACGTGCTAGCGGCTTTATGCCAAGTGCTTTCGCTTTTTCGGCGCTCATTAGTACAACAGCCGCACCAGCATCGTTAATCGTTGAAGAATTGCCTGCTGTCACTGTGCCGCCTTTTAAAAAGGCCGGTCTGAGTCGCTGCAAATCCGTCAAGGTCGTATTGCCTTTAATCCCCTCATCTTTGCTAATGGTTTGTACACCTTTGCGCGTGGTTATTTCGACTGGTACGATTTCTTTGTCAAACAGTCCCTCTGCTTGTGCTCGCGCCGCTTTCTGCTGGCTCTGCAAAGCAAAGGCATCTTGCGCTTCTCTCGATATACTGTATTTTTCTGCAAGGCGTTCTGCGGTCATTCCCATACCAAAGAGCAGGTCTTGCAGCAAATCATTACACGTCTGTTCGCCCATTCTGAATCCTTTGCGAGCATTCTTCAAAATATATGGAATTGCAGACATATTTTCCATACCGCCAGCCAACATGACATCATGCTCACCGACTTTTATCAAGGCAGATGCCAATGTTACGCTCTTAACACTTGAAGCACAGTTTTTATTGACAGTAAATGCAGGAATTTCTATTGGAATCCCAGCTTCAAGCGCCGCTTCTCTAGCAGGATTTCCCTTTGGCTCTGTTCCCATGATATGGCCGACGACGACTTCGTCCAAATCTCCGGCTGCTATACCACTCCTAATAAGCGCTTCTCTCATCGCAATGGCACCCAGCGTCTGAGGTTTTACACCTGACAGCGATCCCAAGAAACTTCCAATTGGCGTTCTTGCCGCACCAACGATTACGACTTCTCGATTCATAGTTGTCCCTCCTTAACGACATTGATTATCTGTACACTTTTATAAATATGCAAAGAGGATGCCAAAACTTTAACAATGTCATCGAGGGCGCTACCCGTTGCAATAACAGGTTTTTCGTATTTTGTCAATCGTCTTCCAAATAAACGGTGTCGTTTCAGCACTACACTTTTTATGGCTGCATTGACACTTGTCAATCAAAAGACCACGAATCGCAGAGATCATAAGCATTAAAAAAGTGTCGCGTAATCGCGACACCTAAATATTGATTGTACATTTGGGACTACACTTTTTCTTATATTGCACTTCTCGTAGATGCTTTCACATTTTATTTTTCGATTTTTTTCTTTAATATCCTTTCCGGCTTCCTTTTACAGTCTTTTTTTGTGCAAGTTGCCCTAATGACATAAAAAAACACCCAATCATTGAAATTGAGTGCTTTAAGACCTGCTATAACTGCTTCTTGACAGCCGTTAATCTGATCGCATTTAAAACTACAGCATTTCATATCCCATTTTGGCAATCAGTGTGAAAGAGACGATGACGAAAATTGGCTTGATAAACTTTGACCCTCGCGTGACTGCTAGATGTGTCCCGACACGTGCACCAAACATCATGGCAATTGCCATGGGAATACCATATTTGAATGCAACTTGTCTGTTCATGAGGAAGAGTAATATCGCTGCCAGATTACTTGCCAAATTCAGCACTTTTGCATTGGCTGCCGCTTTCTTAAAATCAAAGCCAAAGAGATGAATAAGGGTAAAGATTAAAAACGACCCCGTTCCCGGTCCGAAAAAGCCGTCATAAAACCCAATGAGCCCGGCAAATCCCCGACCTTTCCAAAGCTGTTTATTGGAGGGTTCAACATAGTAGTCTTCTAGCCCTAAGTTTTTATTCATCAACGTATATATCCCGATAATGGCAACCAGAAAAATAATGAGCACTTTTAAAAAATCCGGATTTACGCTCAAAACAGCATTGACGCCAATCACAGAACCTATAAAGGAAAAAGGCAGCAGCGTCATTAAAATTTTCTTATTAAGGTTTCCAGACTTAAAGTAATGATAAGCACTATTTAGTGCACCAGTGCTCGATGCTAATTTATTCGTGCCAAGTGCCAAATGCGTCGGAATCCCAGTCGCAATAAGCGCCGGCAAGCTTATTAGGCCGCCGCCTCCAACCATCGAATCGACAAGTGCTGCAAAAAAACCAGCGATACAAATAATGACAATCACATGTTCCTCCCGTTATAATCGACTGATATACTTCCAGTTATTGAGTCGCTCTGATTGCAGCTGCAATACAAACGACTGAAAAAAATGTTGGTGGTGTTCAATTGCTTTAGAAAAACTTTGAAAATATTCAATAAGGGATGACTGATCCAAAATGACACCACTGCCCACATTGCCAATCAAGTCATATGCCATCATGCCATAGCGCATGACAAAAAGACAATAGGCGTCAAAAATATCATCCACTTCTGTAAATGGAAACAAGTTCCGAAAGCTAAGATTGACAAAATAATTTTCAAACACATAGACATGATGGTTAAAATAGTCACTAAATAATTTTTCAGCAGATTTCAATGCATCTTTTGATGCATGTTCATAAAAATCCCTTGCATGAAAATGCCACTTGCGGTAGCGCTTACTAACGATCTGCTTGTCGACATCCAGATTTTGAAATGCCATGCGGACAAAATCCGATTTCCAAAGTTCGCTAAAAACTGTCTTTGACGGCATGATCATCTTTTTTCGTCGAGGATCTTTACGCGCTTGCCAAAGATAGTCTCCCAGTACAAACAGCCGTTCAGCGAAGGACAGATCGCGATCGCTTAAAATGTCATTCGACACTTCACGAATCAACTTAAGATCCGCTACAGGTGTTCCAGCATATTTAGGCGCTCTTTGAAAGACATCATAGGTGATAATGGGCAAGCGCATTGCGGCAACACCTTCTTCGAAGACAATACCGTCTTCTAAAAAAAGATATTTTCTTAAGGCTTCAGGACAAGATGCTGATAATGACATTTCGATCCGCCCATTAACCTGATTGATGATTCTTGGATATAAACTGCAAACATTGGACAAATAGCTTTCACCATATGCAGCCTGTATACGGCATAGCCTATGATCATCTAAGAACGCACAATTTTGCTGCTTTGTCAGCCTTACCGTCGCATAATTGATCTCCGGCGCATCGCACTGTTCATTTCGCCGAACCGTTTGCTGAATAATAGGCGTCAATTCAGGGTGTCGGATCTTCTGATACTTTCTATACGTTCGATCATCTAGATCAACGAACCATCCCATGCAGCAATTGTCTTCACATTCACCTGCAATGCAGGTAAAGTCAGTATAGTAGCTGGGACGAATGTATTTCAGTTTTCTCATTTTCACCTCTTTACATGATCAATAGGGGCACACCTTTTAAAAACTAGAGTTTATCTCGGTTTCTGTTTCTATTGAGCTTTTCTATTATACTATAAATTCTTCGATTTGTTTTGACTTTATTGTGGTATGATACTATTATTCAGACCAGCTAATAAAAGTCAACAACCAATTTTAAATTTTTTGAATAATGCTTGTCCTGAAAAGAAGGTACAGCAAAGCTAGCCATTTTGAAATACGAACAATAGCTTTCTGAAGTGACATG
>NZ_JAHBCL010000023.1:66712-86651 GCF_018390735.1 Fusibacter paucivorans | reverse complement strand
TCAATACATATATGCTACATGTATTGTAACAAATGACTACGGCAAAACAAGTGATCTATTTCATCGTGGCATTGACAAAGACAAAGAGCAAGGCAAAGTCAAATCACGTGGGCTAAAACAGTATCCGATTCCGCATTATCACTTGAACATCCTGAAATCAAAAGCATTAGAACTAAAACAATAAGTGATATGTTTCGTATTTTCGCCATAAGCTCCCCCTTGTTTTCATTTTTTAATTTTTAGAGTATAATTCCCCCTACAATACACATCTTCCAGATTTGTGGATTATGACTTTCAATATCAGTATAGAATTTTATGTTGCAAATGGCAAGAAATTGGTAATGAAATGTAAAATGATGAGAACAAGTAACGAAATTATACAGTATCGAACAAAATATAGAAAAAACAATATAAAATGTAATTGACTGGTAATTCAACAAATGTTAGGATATTGTTATAAAATTAAAAGGAGATTACATATGAAAAAAGCAATATTTGCAGTAATGGCCGCAGTAGTATTGGTATTTGCATCGTACTCGATAGGAGCATCAACGCAAACGCCGGTTACCGCATATTTATCCCCAGATGTTAATGTAGTAGTAAATGGCACTAAATTACAGAGTGTTGATGATTTAGGGAACACAAGCTATCCTATTTTGTATAATGGTTCTACTTATTTGCCTGCAAAAAAAATCGCAGAAGCCATTGGTATGGAAATTTCATGGGATGCAACGACTTCGTCTATTATTTTGACTGGGGGAGACTCGAGCACATTAAACACTGAGCAAGATTGGAGTTTTATGCCTACTTTAGCGCCTAATCAGGAATATTCTAATTTGCAACCACCAACAGATATCGTAGCTTTGAAATATAATGGGATGAATTCAAACGAAAATATTTACAAGCTTGAGTATTCTTACAATAAAGATGGTGAAATATTAAAATGTACAAATTATTTAATTATACCTGATAATATGATGGATGAAACAACATTAGAATTGGATTATGATAATTCGCTCAGCTTTTGTCCCAAAGTGAAATATAGTACTAGCTATTCGTTTAACTTTGAATTAATTGATGAATATGGAAAAGTGGATTCATGCTATGCGTATACACTCACAAATGGCTTTACAAATGGAAACGTTATTGAAGCAACAATATATGATGAATTTAATACTGCAGTCTTGAAGTTTTAATATGGAGAGGGAGAAGAAAATAGGAAGAATTATAAGTATCAGGAGCAAAGACAATATTACAAAGTTGGATTTGGACAACAAAATTATTATGCTAAATTCAAGAAAAAAGTGTATAGTCTGTAGGAAAAATGATAATTTGAAGATGATTAAAGGTTGGTTATTATGTCATAAATGCGTAAATGAAAAAAATATAAGAAAGTATATAAATTTATCCCAGAGTGAACTGCTTTCTGCCACCAGACGAAAACTGGTGGCAGTTTTATGCTTACAATATATACTGTTTATGTCTTTCCATCGGGATTAATACACCAAGATGTCTTTATAATTGTTTATTATTGTAATACTCCATATAACTTTCAATCATGTTTACAAGTGATGTATGACTTGTAAATCTTTTGCCATAATAACGTTCTCTTTTTATAATTCTCCAGCACCTGTAAGTAACAGTGTTAAAATACCAATAAGTAATGGTCCTAAATTACAATAATAAATTGAACTAGTTTTTTTAAGATTGAATTTATAAACATGAATATATGATATCAAGCGCTTCATCGAAGAGTTCTTCCGGTGATCTGTAACCAAGAATTTTTCTTGGAAGTTGATTGCACCAGTCTTCTATAAAAGCGATATCTTCGATAGCAAACTCTGATACTTGGGCACCTTTAGGTATAAACCTTCTGATCAAACCATTATGGCGTTCATTGGTACCACGTTCATGAGATGAATAGGGATGTGCAAAGTAGACCTTTGTCTCCGTATCTTTCTCAAGTGTTGATAATTCAGCAAACTCTAACCCATTATCGCTTGTGATTGTTTTGAATACTTGGCTGAATTTAGAGCCGAAATGTGCTTTGATTTCTTCAAGTCCCTTTTTTACAGCATCAGAAGTCTTGGATGGAATCAATTTAATAATGGTATTTCGTGTTTGGCGTTCTGTGATCGTCAGAAGGACATTGTCTTCTTTTGATTTTAAACCCCTAACGGTATCGATTTCTCAATGTCCAAATTCTTCTCTGCTTTCAATAGATGCAGGACGATCATCTATACTTGCGCCTAGTTTCATCTTATGTCGGCGAATACGTTTAGGCTTGGTGTTCCTGCGTAGTTTTAATGGTAAATCCAGATTGGTAAGTTCAAGCAAGCCCAGATCAATGTAGTGATACATTGTTTTGGTGCAAACGGTGTCTTCTCGGCGGTATTTACCACTTTTAATTGTAAAGCCAACCGCTGCATCTACAGACCAGTTCTTAGCAGTCATCTCTTCACAGATGTGTTCGATAAAAGCGGCGCATATGAAACGCTTAAATTTACGCCCACAATGCTTGCGATTGCGCTTATAGTTTGCTTCGCCAGCATCGGCTAGATAGACCATTACCTTTTTATTTTGAATAATTTGAGGCACTGTGCCACGTTTTATTTCGTTAATAATCGTGTTGATGGGGCGTCCAAGTTCCTTTGCGATACGGTACGCAGTAAAACCATCTTTAAGACACAGTTGAATGACAACGCGTTCTTCAAAATTTAGGTGTTTTTGTTTGCGTGAATTTGTGGTAATGTTAGGGTGATCCATAGTGATTATCCTCTCTGTCAAGTTTGTTTTGTGGTGATTCAATCTTAACATAGGAAAATCTCTATGGATTTTTTATTTAGTTCAATTTGATTTTACAATGAAGCGCTTTTTTCTTGCTATTCCTATTTGTAAAGGGGAATCGAACCCCGAAAGATTCGCGATACAGAAGCCATTAATAATTACGGGACATGGCATTAAATAACCTCACATTCAAGTGGTCAACACAGGCTTGTATTGATTTTAAACTGGGAAACGATATAATGGAATTGGTATTAAGTAAGGAAATTGAATTTGGTGAGGTCTATGAAAAAACAATACACGGTTTCCGTTGAATCTAATTTATATCTTGAAACAATTTTTCATATTGAGGATAATAATCCCATGTTTTCAGATCAGTTGAGAGCAACTTTATCTGAAAATGAGCGGTCTGTTTTAACCAAAATGCAAAATGATAAATCGTTTTCACACTCAGAATTTATTGTATTCTCAGATAAAAAGGACTTTGATTCTGTCGTGGATTTTATCAGAAATTTGGATATAAGAGAATACGCTTATTACTGTAATCATGAAAACACCCCTCTAGAAGCATTTCAATCAATTGATGAAGAGGATTGGATCAATGCGCGTGATGGTGCGATTGCCATTATTAATAGCGCCAAAATACTTCTGAATTTTGACGATAGTGTCTATGAAGAAAAAATCAATCAGATTAGTGACGATTTTCAAGAATTGAGTCCACTTAATATCGCGCAGAAGATAATGGGTAAAAAGTTTCGAAGAATTTCTGATTACAAGTATTATTACTTTGTTCCAATCGTCTCCATTGAAAAATCGATGAGACTATTTAACGACGATGAACTTTGGACCATTTTCCCTAATCATCTGAAAGCCGAAGCATTGACAATAGAGCAGATCGAAAAAATCATGAAAGTGATGAGTGACAGCACGAGACTCAAGATCATCAAAATGCTGAGTCATGAATCCCTCTATGGCAAAGAAATTGCTGAAAGACTTGGACTAAAGGCGCCTACAGTAACGCATCACATTATGCAGCTCATAGACGTTGGCCTTTTAAGTGTGGAACAAGTGGCACAAATAAAATATTTTTCACTCAACCAAATCAATTATGATACCTTTATAGAGGCGTTGAATGCATACAGAAACACGCTTTAATGTCTTCACAAATTTGATGATAAGAAACCAATTTGGTTTGACAAAAAGTACAAAACTGAACCCCCGACCTTCTCTCGTATATCGACATACGATGTGAATGTTGGGGGTTTTATTTTGCTTAATAGTGATTCTGTCGGCATTGTTATAGTTGGCTGATCAAAATGAGATTGACCAAATCTATATTAGATGATAATATAATATGAAACAATTGACATCTAATATATATTATATAATTATCTAATGACAAATGTGAATAGCTAATAACTAATAACTTAATAACGATGGTTAATATCAACGATAAGGAGGTCATTAAATGATAGAGGTGCTAAATGTAAGTAGGTCTTTTACCACAAAGAAAGGAATCATCCATAGAAAAACAGAAACGATGAAAGCGGTAAATAATATCAGTTTTTCAGTCAATCAAGGTGAAATTTTTGGCCTATTAGGTCCGAATGGTGCAGGGAAAACGACAACCATCAAAATGCTGACGACGCTGTTGACGCCGAATGAAGGTAAAATAACCATTCTAGGATATGATACGGTAAAAAGAGCCAAAGAAGTTCAAAAGAGAATCAACTTTATCTATGGCGGGGAGAGAAGTTTGTACTGGCGCCTTACTGCAAAAGATAATTTAATTTACTTTGCGGATTTATACAACATTGAATACAAACAGATGCAATCAAGGGTTCAGGGTTTGTTAAAACTGGTTGGATTAGAAAAATATGCAGACAAAAAAGTAGAAACATTTTCAAAGGGGATGAAGCAACGGCTTCAAATAGCGAGAGCTTTAATCAATGATCCTGAAATTGTCTTCATGGATGAGCCCACGATTGGCTTGGATCCTGCGGCAACGCATCTGCTTCATGAGATTATACTCGACTTAAAGACGCGAGGTAAAACCATTATTTTAACGACGCACTACATGAAAGAAGCGGAAGAACTTTGCGACAGGATTGCTTTTATCAAACAAGGTGAAATCGTCGATATTCAGTCGCCATCAGCTCATATTAATACAGCCGCTAAAAACAGCGGCAAGGCGATAAAAAGTATTGAAGATGTCTATATGCATTATTTTGGCGCTGAAAGGGGTGTTGAGTGATGAAGCCCATTTTAAGGATTGTGTACAGTTCCATGAAAATTCAGATGAAGCAAACCTTTGCAAGAGAAATGTTCAGATATATTGTGATTATCTTTCCGCTTTTTACGGGTCTTTTGATGGGATTTGTGTATATGGATAAATCCACTGCGGACTTTGTCTCTTATGCCATGGTAGGAACAGCGACAATGACGATGTGGTCGAGTATTGCATTTTCTTCGGCAAGCGATGTGCAAAGGGAACGGTTTATGGGAGCACTGGCGCAGATATTCAATACACCTGAAAAGTTTTATTATATAATGCTGGGAAAAGTGCTCGGTAATACGCTTTTAGGCGCTGTCTCCATGGTGATTAGTTTCATATTTGTCGGCGCCGTATTCAAGGTTCCGATTAACATTGTGAATGTGCCTGTATTTTTGGCAGTGTTTTTCATTAGCGTTGTATCCTATATGATGATCGCCATGATGTTGTCCGGTGTGCTGGCCGTTTCGAGACAAGCAAGAACACTGATGAACAGTATGGACTATATCATTTTCCTATTGACTGGGAGCGCGTTCCCAATCACGGTTTTGCCGATTTATTTAAGGTTCTTTTCATATGCTTTAAGCCCGACCTATGCAATCAAGCTGTTGCGACTTGCCATTACCGGCTCGGTTAACACCAGTGCGTTTTATTTGTACTTTGTTGGACTCATTATGACGACGGTGTTATACTTTGTCGTCTCTTTAGGCTTATACCGTACGATCGAATTAAGAGCCAGAGTAAACGCTACATTGGAGGTCATATGATGGGTAGAATATTTAGACAGGCTTTTTTGTCATACAAGGCAATGTACAGCTATGTTAATCCGACGGTGTTTTTTCTAATGATGATTTTGAATCCCACTTTGCAGCTTGCTTTTTTTGCGTTTATGGTTAAATTTGCGTATGGCAGTAAAGATATTTCGCCTTGGATCATCGGTAATGCTTTTTTACTCGCCAGTTCAAATGCCATTTTTATCATTGGAACATTGGCGGTTGATGAAAGAAGGGCTGGCACACTCATGGTTGTTATGGGTTCTCCTGTGAATAAATTCAGACTGTTCATCTCTCGCAGTATGTTTCATATTATAGATATAGGAATCAGAGTAGTGATTGGATTTGTGATAGGTACTTTATTCTTTGACTTTCCAATTTCAGAAATCTCTATTTTCAAACTGTTTTTATCAATCGGTTCCGGCATGTTAAGCGGACTGGGATTTGGATTGTTAATCGGCAGCTTTGCACTGATTATTACCGATATGAATATGTTTTTAAATACGATGGAGCAAGTGCTGATTCTTTTCACGGGAGCTGTTTTTTCGGTTTCTAAATTGCCAACGGAACTACGTTGGATTTCCGAAATCGTTCCTTTGAGAAGAAGCATCGAAGCATCACGGCTATTGTTGGGAATAGATCAAAGCAATTTCTATCATTTAATCGGCGATGAAATCCTCATTTCCATGATCATGATGATTCTTGGCTATATCGCGTTTGAGATTTGCAGTTACTTGGCCCGGAAAAATGCGTCTATTGACTTATACTAATGAATAGTTTAAATTGTGCTATGTGCTATGTGCTATGTGCTATGTGCTATGTGCTATGTGCTATGTGCTATGTGCTATGTGCTATGTGGGATGGGATCACCATCACCTTTTTTATCGGGACATAGGGGAAAATTAAGAAAGATAGGTCACGGTAAAATAAATCATTAAAGGGTGTTTAAGCTAACAGATGCTGTGTTATAAATAATATGAGATTGTATTCTTTAAATAAGCCCTAAATGAGTATTGTTTAAATGATAAGCTTTTCATGACAATCTGTATTTTTTTGCAAGACGAAACCGCAATAAATTGTCGTGAAAGATAATGAAAAGCGATTATGCAATTTCCTTAAGGATTAAGAAGAAGTGTTGATAACAAATTTGAAAATGCTGCGAGAGGCATAAGGAGGCAATATGTCGAGGATTATATTGGGCATTAAAGTGGATTCAAGACGTGATGATGCGACGAGTGTACAAGCGCTGTTAACTGAATACGGCTGTTTTATCAAAACGCGATTAGGCTTACATAACGCATCAGATGAACGGACAATGTGCAGTGAAGATGGTTTGATTTTACTTGAATTTATTCTTAACGCGGATCAAGAAGCTTTAGAGCTTGAGCAAAAGCTCGAAGCACTAGGCAGTGTGCACGTTCGAAAAATGGTGTTCTAAAGGAATTTTACATGAAGATGATAAAGTAGCGCTATGCAGGCGCTACTTTGATATTGTCTATAGAAAATGTCTGCCGTATTGAACATACTGTGGATATTTTTTTGTTTTTGAGGAAATTAAGGGAAAATACATAGGCTTTAGCGTTTTTCAAAGCATAATTGTTGACGTCAATGTTTGAAGCAGAAAATTGCTTCAAGTGATTGGTGATGCAAGAGATGGCATAATTGGTGATGAAAGAAGTGGCATAATTGATGATGTAAGAAGTGGCATAAAATGATAAAATTGGTGTATAAGAAAATGGGTTAGAAAATCATATTGAAGCGTTAGGACATCAATTTCACCATAAAAAAACGGATCGCCAAGGTGACTTTTATGAAAAAGTGGTTTGAAGATAAATTGAAGATATTGCCGCTGGAAATGAAAATAGCAGTATTTGCCGGTATTGGCGGCATTATATTTTCTATATTTACAACGATTGGCAACATTTTGCTCAACCTAGGGATAAGCATGGTATTCATTACGATTGCGACGGGGATCGTCGGTGCCATGGTCGTTTATTTTGCCCTGTTTAAAAATGCCTATAAATGGCCTTCGTATCTCATTCTATTAACGCTGATTCTAATTATATATCCCCTAATGTGGCTCAACAATGCCGGCAGTTATGGCAACATAGCATTTTTTATGATCTTTAATGCCGTGTTTTGCTCACTGCTGCTTCGTCATTTAAATTATAAAATAATTTTGACTTTACAAATCCTTGTATTCTATGCATTGCTGTATGTTGAATACTTATATCCTGAAATGATTGTTCCTTATCCAAATGCAACCACAAGGCTTATTGATATGGGGTTTGCATTTACGCTGGTATTTTTATTGACGTTCTTTCTGGTCTATAAAATAATTCATGAATACCATGAGAACATGGTTGAACTGGAAACGGTAAAAAAAGAACTGATGGAGATGAACAGTAAATTGCAAGTGATTTCTGAAACGGATGAACTAACGGGCATTTGTAATCGTCGATATGTGATGCATCGATTGGAAAGCGTGTTGACTTCAAATCGTACTGATTCGATTGTCATCATTATGATGGATATTGACCATTTTAAATCAATTAATGATACCTATGGCCATCATATGGGAGATGAAGTCTTAAAACGGATATCACAAGAAATGGGGAAATATATTCAAAATGATGATACTTTAGGGAGGATTGGAGGCGAGGAATTTCTTATTGTTCTAAACGGCGCGTCGTTAACAGAAGGTTTTGAAATTGCTGAAGCAATCAGGGAGGCAATTGCGCATATCAATTGGGCGATAAAAGAGATGCATGTAACCATTAGCGGTGGCGTCTATCAGTATAAAGACGGGGAGAGCCTGGATAGATGCATTGATCAAGCAGACAAATTGTTATATCAAGCAAAGCATTCAGGCAGAAATAAAATAGTCAAGTAAAGTTTTCACGCTGGGGAACGCCAGTTGACCTCTTTTCATTAATGTATGGATGAGCATGTTTTGTCGATGAGAAGAATAAAAGTCATGCGTTACTTTTTCTTGTTTGGATTGGCAGGGAACCAACCTTTAAGCACTCTTTGTTCTTGCTCAATGATTTCATGAATGCTCCATAGACTCGAAAAGCCTAAAATACCTAGAATTGTTGAGAGCAGGTTAATGGTTACAAGTAATGATGCAAGGATACAGACAAGTCCGAACACTAAAAAGATCGGCCAGACTCTTTTGCCAAAATAGTATTCGGTTTTTATGACAATTGGATGAAAAATGCCAATAATTAGAAAAGCAGATAACCCGATTATAAGTCCGTTAAACGTTAATGCCATGGTCGTTTCCTCCTATACCAACAGATAGCCTTTATAGGCTGTGTTCTTAAGTCCTCGTTTTATGCCATGATTAGTAAGCTGCCACTTAATGATACTCATTATATCAGATGGATGATTTTAATCATAATCCTTTGTGTTAAAAAAAGGGAATCCACCAACTCCGTGGAGTCCCTTTTTTGCGTAAATCATGTAAGAAAATTATTCTTCCCAAAATAATTTGATGGTTGCTTCAGAATTTTTTCTGCCAAATAACGAGCCGATGACAAACGCGATTAGAGCAATGATTAGGGTAGGAACGATCTGATGCATGCCAAAGGGCTTGATCGAATAGATTGTAAAGATAAAGAAGGAACCAATTCCCAAGATAATTGACAGCATTGCGCCGTCAGCATTTGCCTTCTTCCAGTATAAACCGAGAATCGTTGGCCAGAAAAAGGCTGCTTCAAGACCACCAAAAGCAAATAAGTTAATCCATACAATGATGGATGGCGGGTTAATTGCGAAAATAAAAACAATGAGCCCAATAATACCAGTCGTAATAAAACTAATACGATTTAAATGCTTTTCTTGAACCTTCCCTTTACCATAATTTAAATAGAGGTCTTTTATAATTGAGGCAGAAGCGAGAATAAGCATCGAATCTACAGTTGACATAATGGCAGCTAATGGCCCGGCGATGAAGATACCGGCCAGAACTGGCGACAGTATTTGCACTGTGATACCGGGAATGGCGCCATCGCCTGATAAACCGGGTACAACGTATGCACCTAGAGCGCCGACGAGATGCATGCCTAGCATTAAGAATCCAACGACGACCGTGCCAATGACCATGGCATTATGCAGTGACTTGGAATCTTTGAATCCCATGCACCTTATCGTGGTTTGAGGGAGACCGAGAACAGCAAAACCTACGAGAACCCAAAAAGAGAGGATAAAGGGAATGGAAACAGCACCGCCGGCTGTTGGCGTGAGTGCATTTGGATTCGTTTCAATCATTTTAGCCGTGATATTTTCGACGCCGCCACCTGCGTTGACAATTGCAACTAGCAGGAATGTTGTGGCGAGAATCATGACAACACCTTGGATAGCATCGGTAATGGCAACGGCTTTAAAACCGCCAATCGTCGTATAGAGGATAACGGAAATACCAAAGATGATGAGACCGGTAACGTAAGAGTATCCCGTAACGGCTTCGAACAGCTTTGCGCCGCCAATAAACTGGGCGACCATTGCCGCCGAGAAGAAAACAATCATTGCAATGGACGTTGTGATGGCGATGAAATGGTTATCATAGCGCGCTTTTAAATAGTCTGTTACAGTTACGGCATTTATTTTTCTCGATATTATGGCAAATTTTTTGCCTAAGACGCCAAGGGTAAGGAATGCTGTCGGGACTTGTATCATGGAGAGCAGGATCCATGCATAGCCTGTAGAATAAGCGACACCGGGGCCGCCAACAAAGCTGCTTGCGCTGGAATAAGTGGCAATCAGTGTCATTGCAAGAACAAATCCACCCATTGACCTGCCGCCGATAAAGTATTCCTCCATAAAATTGCCATTGTCTGAAGACCGTGAATTGGTATAAATCGCGATGCCAAACATGAGCAGAAGATAAAGGATCATTGGTATGAGAATCATCATGTTACCCATTGTTTTTATCCTCCCCGTTATTGTCATCAAAATCAATGTCTTTAAAGTATTTTTTCACTACAAATGCGAGCAGCGCTGAAATGACAACATAGCCAAGGATGCAGCTATAAAAGAACCATGCGGGGAAGCCAAGAATGTAAGTATACTCAGATATATCCCTTAAGCCAAGTCCGTAAGCAAAGGCAAACCACCAGATGAAAAAGAATACGTAGAGGCCGACTGTTATCTTGGCCTCTTTGTTAATCTGCCTGTTTTTCTCTTTGAAATTCATATGCACACTCCCCAGTTTAGATTCAATAAGGCAATAAAAAAGATGTCGATAGCACTCTATAGAGTTTCACCACACCTGCATTGGATCGCTATAAAAATGATCTGCTCATTAACCCTAAAAAGGATCAAATTATGACATCAGTGTACTGTTATCTATACAGTCACTAAGGATATACCCATTGACTAATAAACGCATGCAATCGTTAAAATTTAAATTTAATGATTGTGATTGCCCGTCATTGCCCATGATAAAGCAGATTGTCATAAAAAAACGAGAAGCTTGCAGGTATGATTCTAAAAGATATCATCCAGTGGTATGATACCATAGTTTATTGTACGTTTCAACGTGCGATATAACGCAGCGTTTATTACGACTTTTGCAAATGAGATGTATTATAAAACTGAAATTACAATTTAGGGATGTTTGGTGAATTGAGAAAAGTAAAGAACGAAAACAGTTTCAAAATATATACTGCACAAAAAAAAATGTGCAGTATATCGCTTGATAAAATATTTAATGTGCAGTATAATACATCATATCTGGTAATTGAGTCGTTATAGTGCAATATATATTACGCGCTAATATGAAATATGGATACATGACAACAGGGGAAGTTTTATATTGCACAATTTATTGGTGATACGAATGTTAAAAAGGAACATTGGATTACATCAATAAGATTAAACGCATTAAACCAGTAATAAATATATCATTATAACATTGGAGGGATTGTAAAATGCAAAAAAACGTAACACTTAGGAATCTTCTGGATAGAGAAGGCTTAATTGTCGCACCGGGGTGCCATGATGCCTTTGGCGCAAAAATTATAGAACATGTTGGTTTTAAAGTGGCCTATATGACGGGCAATGGTACATCTGCAAGTTTAATTGGAAAACCTGATCTCGGTTTGATCACCGCATCTGAAATGGCAATACATGCAAGAGGAATTGTCTCAGCTGTAAACATTCCGCTTATTTGTGACTGTGATAATGGTTATGGGGGCGTCAATAATGTCATTCGATCCGTGGAAGAATATGAAGCGGCTGGCGTATCCGCAATACACATAGAGGATCAGGGATTGCCTAAAAAATGTGCAGCACTGGGTGATATCAATTTTATTACTAAAGATGAACTTACTGAAAAAATAAGAGCGGCTGTACATGCGAGAAAAGATAAAAATTTTTCAATCATTGCACGTACAGATTGTCGAAGTGCCTTGGGATTAAAAGAAGCGATCAGTCGGGGACAGGCGTGTGCGAAAGCCGGCGCGGATATCGTTTATATCGAGTTGTTAGAGTCTATTGAAGAAATGAAAGAAGTTGTTAGAAGCATAGATGCCCCAGTTATGTTTGATATGCTTGAGCATTTCAGGATGCCTTATATCAATGTTAAGGAATTGGAGAATATTGGCTATAAATTAGTGGTTTTCCCGCTTTCGACGACACTGACATATGCAAAAAGTACGTTGGATTTGATGACTTCACTAAAGGAAACTGGTACGACAGAAGCATTTTTAGATAAAATGCTAAGTTTAAAAGAATATGAACACTTACTGGGCTACGACCTGATCGAACAGAGAGAACTCGCGATACAAAAACAATACTAAAAAAGAATAGACTCGTATGAAAGGAGAACTAGAAATGGGAAAGAACAAACGCATAATTACAATGGTGGTTGCTCTATTTTTCACATTTGTTTTTGGATACGTGTGCCCAACTTGGGGGACGGTTACCCCCATCGGTTTGAAAATTCTTGGTGCGCTACTTGGTTGGCTTGTTCTAGCTGCAAGTGGGTTCGGTTTGCTTGTTCCGAGTTTAATTGCACTAGTAGCAATGGCGCTTTCAGGCTATTATACGGCGACGGAGATTATTTCGAATGGAATTGGTTCCACGGTCAACATACTTGTCATTTTCATTTTTGTTTTAGTTGAGGTTTTTTCTTCTAGTAAAACGGCTGAATATATTGTTAGAGCCTTTCTCTCCAGAAAGTTTGTCAATGGACATCCTTATATGTTAACAGCTACTTTTTTAATAACGATGGTAGCATTGGGAACGATTGTAGGATCACTTGGCATTATTATGCTTGCGATTGTTTTGCTCGAAAACATTGTATCAATTGCAGGCATTAAGATGACAGATGACTGGGTTCGATTTTTACTGATTAGTATCGTTGCGCTTTCGGGGGTTACAGAACTTCTTTTTCCATTTAAACCTTTTGCGCAGATATTCATTGGCCTTTTTAACAGTTCGCTTTCAAATGTTGGCTATGCTGTTAATGAGGGGACGTATATGCTAACAGGCGTTATTGTTGCAGTGATAGCAATTATGCTGTTGATGCTTGAAGCACGATTTATATTTCACTTTGATTTTGAAAAGCTGAAAGCATTAGACACATCCGTGTTAAAAACAAATGAATTTACGAAAATGTCCAAGAAACAGGGAATTATTCTAATAACGGTACTTTTGTCATTTCTGTTTCCAACGATTATTATGCTTTTTCCAAAGGCTTCTACTGTCTATATGACTTTGAATGGTATTGGACAAACACTTTTTATGGCAGCTTGTGTTGCTTTTCTCAGCATCGTAAAGGTAGATGGCGAACCGATCATGTCACCAGCGAGAGTATTTGCTAAAGCGGTTAATTGGGATATTATTTTTGCAATTGCTTCAGTTAGTTTACTTGGCGGTGCGTTAGGTGCAGAAAACGCGGGTTTTACGCCTTGGCTGCTCGGAATTTTTACAGATTTGTTCAATCATATTAGTATTATTCCTATCATTATACTAACGGCGATCTTGTCTTGTTTCTTGACTCAAGTGTTCTCAAATTTGGCTACTGGGATGATTCTTTGCTCAGTTCTTGCACCATTGTCTATTTTGCTTTTTAATCGAGGAATCAATGTTTCGGTATTCCCGGCAATTATTGGTATTGGTGTGTGTGCAGCTTGTCTACTGCCTTCCAGCAGCGGTCAAGCAGCGATCATGCTGTCATCTGATATTTTTGAAAATGGCAGCAGCTGGGCATTAAAAAAGGGGGTATATGTTCTTGTCGCGGTGACAATTGCATGTATGTTATCTGGAACGATTGTATCCTGCATCTGATTGAACCGCAATTTTACAATAAAATTGGCGCTAAGCTAAATGAAAAGGCGATTAACTGCACACCAAAACGTTTGAGAAATGATGAGATGCATTCTTGACGTGAGGTGTGCAGTTTTTACATTTTTTATAAACTGCTTTCAAGAACAGAATGATCGCTTTAGATACGAAAAAATAAATTTTCAAGTCTTGAACAAGTAAAAATTCGGTTGTAGGACCTGTTTTCTTGACAAATAACGCCTATTCAGTAGATAATAATGAGAGGTACACAAGTGAGAAATTTTAATAGTGAGTGCATCATAGCAGAAAGGTTACGTAAATGGACATCGGAAATCAATTAAAGCAAAACAGAGAACAAAAGGGGTTATCTTTACGTGAAGTAGGTGAAATTTCAGGACTGTCAGCCAGTTTTATTGGTCAAGTAGAGCGTAATGAAACCAGTCCTTCTATGCGATCTCTGAAAAGTATAACAGATGCATTAGGTGTTAAGTTGGCAGATTTATTGATTTCCATGGAACCGCAACAAGAAACGCCTTCTCATGTCGTATCGATCAATAAACGACGAAAGGTTGAAAATTTATTTCCCGGTGTTGAAATGTATTATCTTACCCCAAAAGATAAAAAAGATTTCATGGTAGCGATCTTGTATGCAAAGCCGGGTTCATCTTCTGGGGATGATGATAGTATACATGAGGGGGAAGAGTTTGGCTATATCATTAGCGGCATGCTCAGATTTTGGGAAGATGGCAAGGAGTACATGCTTCGAGAAGGCGATAGTATCAGTTTAAGTTCTTCTGTTCCGCACAGATGGGAGAATGGAAGCGCCGCACCGTGTATTTCATTGTGGATGACAACGCCGCCGGCGTTTTAATGATTTGGCGTTTGAATTAAAGATAATTAAAATTCTGCGGGAATAGGATTCCGCAGGATTTTTTTTATAGAGCAATTGTCTATAGCTAGAATTGTTATCCAGATGAGCTAATTCCCTTATATATTAAAACATTAGCTAATCATTGTATTCATAGTTGACATATCAGTGAAACGGCAGTATGATTTGTATAACAAAACGAACTTTCGAAGGAGGGATTCATATAAAAAGTCCAAAGGGAAAATACGCATGGACAGTTACAGTTGGTGAAAAAGGTCAGTTTGTCATTCCAAAACAGGCCAGAGAAATTTTTGATATCAAGCCCGGAGATACACTGATTCTTCTGGGAGATGAAAAGCGTGGCATCGCGATACCGCCTAAGAGCAGTTTTGCTGAGTTTACTGCAAAGATTTTTGAGGATAAGGAAGATGACGATGATTAATGACATCAATAAAGCGCAAAACAGTGACGAAAGAGAAACATATGAACATGATTAAAAGAAAAGGCGGTAAATGGATGTTGTTTATCATCTTAGGATTGCTTACAGCAACATTATTCATAATCGGCATTTATATTTACAAATGCACACATTATTGGCAGCCATCCTATCGTGCAACAATGAATGCTGGTTTTGAAGAAAAGCAAGTGGTGTTGCCAGATGGCAGTATGATTAATTATTCAGAAGGGCCGGATCATGGTGAGCCACTGTTGTTGATTCACGGCCAGACTGGAAGTTGGAAGAGCTATACCAGTGTGTTGCCTGAATTGAGCAAGCATTGGCATGTATTTGCGGTAGACTGTTATGGTCATGGCAATTCTGCACATGATGCAGCAAAGTATTATCTCGATAAAAACAGCAATGATCTTATTTGGTTTATTGAACACATCATTGAGGAAAAAACCGTTGTTTCTGGGCATTCGTCAGGTGGTTTAATTGCTGCGTATGTTGCCGCGTACGGCGGTGATTACATCGCAGGTGCAGTATTGGAAGATCCGCCTGTTTTTTCAACAGAGCCTGACTATTTTAAAAAATCGTTTGCTTATGTAGATACTTATGAGGTTATGCACGCATTTAATCAGTTGGATCAACCAGAATGCTGGGAAGCTTATTATTTGCGAAATTGTTATTGGGGACAGCTCTATATGGCGAATGCAATGCCCGGCCTTGCAAATTACGCGGAACAGTATTCAATTCGGCATCCGGATAAACCTGTTCAATTTTTCTTTATGCCTCAATCCATTAATCTGACTTTTCAATACGTTGATCAGTATGATTTTGCCTTTGGCGAGCATTTTTATGATTACACATGGCATGCCGACATCCGTCATGAAACGCTAATGTCAGCTATTCACGTGCCAACATTTTTTATTCATGCAAAAGAGCAGTACTCACCGGATAATATTCTTATGGCGGCATCTTCAGATGCACAGGCACGCAAGGCCGTAGCGCTGATTGATGACTGCCAGCTGATAGAACTTGAATCCAATCACCTGATTCATTGGTATCATCCCGAAGTGTTTATAGATGCTGTGAACCGGTTTTTAGTTTCTGAATAGTGGAAAAAAATATGCAAAGTGATTATTTGTAGCTAGTTGATGATAATCGGGATTCCCATGAAGTAAAATACGTTCTTAATTCGTTGCTGATTTTGATATAGAGTGTGTTCGATTTTTCCGATGATCACGATGATCACATACAGAAAGAGAAATGCTGAGCCGTCAAGACGTGGAATATGAAATTCGGCATGCTCATTGTCTTTAATAAAGCCCGTTCGTATATAAAGAGAACTAATAGAATGTTTTAGAGTATTTTTTTAGGATCATATGGTATTTTATCATTTTTTTTACTTGCAGCTCTTGACAAAGCGATTAAGGACTGTATAATGAGGTTGTTATTAATGCTCAGATAAGTAAACGCTTTTTGATGCACGACTTTTCTATGAAGTGCATGCATGTCTATCGTATAAAAAGCAAGTTGTTTTACATATAGTGCACTACAAATGTTTAAATATGACAACTAAATAACGGCATTATTTCAATACGCTAACACTTGAAAAATACCAAGTTATGCGTTGCGACCCTAGTTGGGGAATCCGGTGAAAGTCCGGAGCGGTACCGCCGCTGTAAGTGCGTTGAGGCAATTGTTCGTGACGAAAGTCGGTCACTTTAGGTTTATACCTAGGGGAAGGCTGAACAATTGACGCAGACGATTTCGATCGTCCTAATCGCATAAGTCAGAAGACGGGTAATGCTTGTACAAAAGTAGAGAATGACGGGCATAAAAGGATTCGATGCTTTTGCAAACGGCGTAAAAACGGACGCAGTAAATGAAAATTTACTGCGTTTTTTTGTTGGCAAAAATACCGAGTAATTTTAATACAATTTCATAATCACATTGGGAGAGGATACCAGCTCAGAGAAGTGTGCTGAGAGATGAGCATGCCAAGGGCGGTCATACGCGGTCTGGATGAAAAAAGAGCGCAGGAGCCGGTACCAATTTGAGGTCAAAGTAGGATTTATACGAGGCTCAATATACCTTTTTATTTCAAGTAACAACAGGTATAGGAGCTTGGGTTAAATTACGGGTGCCCCGCCGTTTATCGAGGGTCAAAAAAATAATGCTTAGGAGGCAAGAACATGGCAAAATTCAAATCGCAACATCACAACAACTTATTTATTGGGGACAGAAGCAAGCTGGTTACAAAAGAAATCGCCCCAGTAAAAGCACTCGCAAACGATACAACGGATATTAATGTCAGATTGTATGTAGCACAGTACAATTTTATTGACACACATCTTTCAGGCAAAAGCATTCTGCTAGGCCAAGCGATGGATTTACCTACTGGTGATAACTATGTTGATCTTACCGTAGCGGCAGGCAGTACTTTTGAAGATGTTTTAGTTGCGGCTCACACAGCTGGTTTTCTTGATAATATTTCTATTACAAGTTATGGATCAATAGACTTTCTCAATAACTTTGAATACAAAAACACTACTTATGATGCCATTAACTCAAGCCAATACACCATGACGCCAGTGACGGGTACGACGCCTGAGACGGTTATTAGCGGCTATTGGGATGGCTGGTCACCAACGTACTTTGACGGAACCGATCGCCCACAGTCCATCTTAGCTTATCCAGAGCTTGCCATTAATCAATATCCGATACAACCGAAATCTGATGGCAGCAAACTCTACTTTGTCTTAGATTATACAAAGAGCGAAGCGACTTATTAATTTGTAAAACGATGCACCATTACATAAAACGAAGCGAGTATGCGCCCGCTTCGTTTTGACTCTTTTGCGAGGGCATTTAGGAAATGCAATCGTATGCGATTAAGGGAAAGGTAAGATTTTATGATGAAGAGATTACTATCGTTGTTTCTCGTATGGATGATGCTCGTGACGATGCTGCCCGTAACAGCGATGCCGACTTTTGCAGCACCTGTGACCGATGGTCGATACACGGTAGACGGCAATGTGTTAACCGGCATTACTGCGGAAGCATTAGATGCTGACGGCCACCTCGTGATTCCGGCGACAGTTACCGATGATGAAACGGGTAAAGCCGTGACAGTAACAACTGTTGCATCCTATGCGCCAGAAGCATCTATGCGTGAAACGATTAGGACGATAACGATAGAAGCAGGCAGCAGTATTACAGCCATTGAGAATAACGCGTTTGAAAATTTAGAAGCTCTGGAAGCAGTGGATTTAACGGGGCTTTCACAAAATGCGAAATTGGGAAAATGGGTATTTAAAAACTGCAATCATTTGAAAACAATTTTATTGCCGGAAGCAATCGGCAATATTGGCGATGGCGTTTTTCAAGCATGTACATCACTGGAGCGTGTAACGGTTTTGAATGACCAAATGACCTTTGGCACAAACGAATCCGGAACAGATACAACGATGTTTAGCAGTACGACACAAGCGATAAATTTGTATAGCACAGCACCCTCTACGGCAAAAGTCTTTGCCGACCAATTTGACAATGTAATATTTATAGACTTAAACGGTGGCAGTTCAGATCCTGTATCGAATAATGATAGCAAGACAGAATCTGACGATGATGGTGACGAAGCATCAGATGATATACGTGAAAAAGATATTGATACAGATGCAGATAACGAAGCAGAAGCGAGTGATACTAATGTAAAATCCGATGAAGACGTTGGTAAAGATGCCGATAATGGCACTGAGACGGAAGATCGTACAAAGCCAGATGCAGAGAATGATACAAAATTAGGGGAAGATATTGAGGAAGACGCTGGCAAAGACGTCAATGATGGCACTGAGGCGGAAGATCGTACAAAGCCAGATGCAGAGGATGATGCAAAATTAGGGGGAGATATTGAGGAAGACGCTGGTAAAGACGCCAATGATGGCACTGAGGTGGAAGATCATACAAAGCCAGATGCAGAGAATGATTCGAAATCTGGAGAGGATTCTGGGGAAAATGATGATTCAGGCTTAAGTGACGACAATGAAATGTATCGTGTCCTTAATGTAAGCGCTGATGAAGGTACGAGAAGCGCCGTGTCAACCTCGGCAACAAATGCTCAATACACAGTAGAAGACAATGTGTTGACGGTTATAAAAGCCTCGGCGCTGGATGGAGACGGCAACCTCGTGATCCCATCGACAGTTACCGATGCAGAAACAGGCAATGTTGCGACAGTAACAACTGTTAAATCGTACGCACCGGAAGAATCAATTCGCGATGCGGTTAAAACGATAAAACTAGAGTCAAACAGCAGTATTGTGTCTATTGAAAGCAACGCATTTAAAAGCCTAACGGCACTGGAAACAGTGGACTTGACAGGTTTGGCAGAAAATGCGACATTGGGAAACTGGGTATTTAGGAGCTGTATTGGTCTAAAAACAGTGATCTTGCCTGAAACGGTCAACAGTATTGGCAGAGGTGTTTATTACTTCTGTACATCACTT
>NZ_JAHBCL010000023.1:0-66614 GCF_018390735.1 Fusibacter paucivorans | reverse complement strand
TACGCACCGGAAGAATCAATTCGCGATGCGGTTAAAACGATAAAACTAGAGTCAAACAGCAGTATTGTGTCTATTGAAAGCAACGCATTTAAAAGCCTAACGGCACTGGAAACAGTGGACTTAACGGGATTAGCCGAAAATGCGACATTAGGGAACTGGGTATTTAGGAGTTGTATCGGTCTGAAAACAGTGAACTTACCTGAAACAGTCACCGGTATTGGCAGAGGTGTTTTCTTTTTCTGTACATCACTCGAAGGCGTAACGGTATTAAATGCACAGATGGCCTTTGGTACAAATGGTGACAACACCGATACGACGATGTTTAATAGTACGACACAGCCAATAAAACTGTACAGTACAGATCCGTCGACGACCAAGACCTTTGCCGATCAATTTGACAATGTAACGTTTGAAGACTTAAACGGCGGCGCCGTGTCGACCTCGGCAACAAATGCTCAATACACAGTAGAAGACAATGTGTTGACGGTTATAAAAGCCGCGGCGCTGGATGGAGACGGCAACCTCGTGATCCCATCGACGGTTACCGATGCAGAAACAGGCAATGTTGCGACAGTAACAGCTGTCAAATCGTACGCACCAGAATCATCAATCCGCGATGCGGTTAAAACGATAAAACTAGAGTCAAACAGCAGTATTGTGTCTATTGAGAATAACGCATTCAAAATTTTAAAAGCACTGGAAACAGTGGACTTAACAGGTCTGGCAGAAAATGCGACATTGGGGAACTGGGTATTCAGGAGTTGTGAGCATTTAAAAGCAGTAATCCTGCCTGCAACAGTTACTAGTATAGGTAATGGCGTTTTCTTTTCATGTACATCACTTGAAGGCGTAACGGTATTAAACGCACAGATGGCTTTTGGTACAAATGGTGACAACACCGATACCACGATGTTTAACCTTACGACACAGCCAATAAAACTGTACAGTACAGATCCATCGACGACCAAGACTTTTGCCGATCAATTTGACAATGTAACGTTTGTCAAATATGTACCAGGATCAACACCTGAAGATCCTAATGATCCTAATGATCCTGAAACAGATCACTTTGAAGTCAATGATGAGGGCGTTCTAACAGCATATACTGGCAGTGGTGGTGCTGTTGTCATTCCTGCAATGCTCAACGATCACAAAGTAATCGGTATTGCCGCCGACGTTTTTAAAAGTAATCAGGATATAACGCATATCACGATCCCGGAAGGTATAGTGACCATCGGCAACGATGCTTTTTATAATTGCAGAAGCCTTACCGGTGTGCACATTCCCGCTTCTGTTAAGACAATTGGTGAAAATACATTTTCTAACTGCAGCAAAATGACCACTGTTACTTTTGCGGATGGCAGTCAGTTAGAATCAATTGGCGAACAGGCTTTTTCAAACGTTCCTATTACGGCTATCGATTTTCCAGATCATTTAAAAGACATCGGCGAAAGAGCTTTTCAATATTCGAAGCTGGAAAGTGTTTCAATACCAGCCAGTGTTGAAAGCATTGGTAATTATGCTTTTAGAAGTTCTCGTTTAATTGGTTATGACTCGACATTAAAGACAGTTTTATTTGAGAAAGATGCAACTGAAAAACGACAATTAGCATCATTGGGATATGGTGTTTTTGCCAATAGCAATGTCGAAAATATAACAGTTCCCGCCGGCGATATCACTTACGGTTCATATGCTAGTAATGCGATGGGGACTTTTGACAATATGGGATTGAAAAGTGTGAGCTTTGAAGTGGGGTTTGCTTCGGAAGCACTCCATTCGTATATGTTCAGCAACAATATCGCCCTTGCGTCAGTCGCCATTCCTGATAGCATAAAAATCATTACAGACGGCGCTTTCTATGGCTGTGGCTTAACCGCAATAGACTTTGGCGATTCTAAAGTGACGAAAATCAGTCGCAGTGCGTTTGGCAATACAAAATTCGTCGGTTTTACGGTTCCCGAGACCGTAAAAGTGATGGGAGGCTTAGATGCGTGTTCCGAATTAAGATATGTGGATTTTGGCGACAGTCACGTTGAAACGATTGGTGAAGATGCCTTTAAAAATTCAAATCAACTGCAAAGCAATACAGAAAGCAATGGGACGTTTACAATTCCCGCCAGTGTTAAAGCTATTGATGACGAAGCTTTTTACAAGTGCTATGGCATTAATAATATACGGTTTGACGATGATTCCAGCTTAAAATCTATTGGAGACAATGTCTTCCAACACACAACCTTTACGACCATTGAAATACCAAATACCGTCACGGATATCGGTTCTCAGCTTTGTGCTCAAAATGGCAGTCTTACGTCTGCAAAACTGCCAGCCAATTTGGATTCGCTTGGTCTAGGCGCGTTTGATCAATGTACAGCGCTGTACCAAATGACAGCAACGGGAAATACTTATAAAAACAGTACAATTGTCGTGCCTGATGGCTGGCAAAATATCCCGCGATTGACTTTTAGCGGCTGTAATTCAGATGGACTCAAGGCGATTGAAATAGCGAATTCCGTTGAAACAATCGGCAAATCTGCTTTCGGCAATATAAGGCTCTCTAGCTTAGTGATCCCGGAATCCGTGAAAACAATTGAAGACGGCGCCTTTTATAATTCAGCGCTGGAAAGTATTGAGCTTCCTGCGACGGTTGAAAATATGGGTAAATCTGTATTTAACTATTGTGATCAACTGGCGCATGTTGTCATCTACAACCCGGCGATGAAATTTTCAGGTGATTTATTCGGCAGTACGACGCAGCCGATTACGCTCTACGGGCATACGGTATACGGCGATGCCAATGAACCGTCCAGTACGAAGAATTACGTCGATACCACAAGTGAAAGCAATATTGTATTTGCGGATATAAGCACTTACGTTCCCGACGATCATGATGAAACCGACACAGCGCTTCTAGGACTTTCCGCCGTTGGCGACAAGCCGTATGATACCAGTGGGAATATTAAAGGCAAGTCATTTAAAGCAGGGACATTTGAGCGGACGGATGATGCTGCGACGGGTTTTGATCCGGAAAAAACAAATTATAATTATTACGTCAATCTCAATACTGACGAAGTGATCTTTACATTGGGAACAGCGCGAGATGGCGTATTAAAATTAACGTATAAGGTCGCAGGCGTCACACAGCAAAGCGATCTCGCAGCAATCAATCATAAGTGGACGGCCGCAATAGTACTTTCAGGAGCCGTGACAGATGTTCAGTTTATTGTAGCAGACGCTGCGGATCCCAATGTGGCAACGCGCTATAACGTTCACATTATCAAGAGTGAAATGGAAACGTGGGGCCTTGAAAACATAGCCGATGTTTGGGATGTAGAAGGTTATTATATAGAAGGCAATAAAACGCAGAACACAGCTTTGGGCTTTTCACAGCAATTTTATGAAGCACAGGATTTAATCGCAGGCAAAAGCGGGCAGAAAACAACTGAAATACGCTCGGATGTCTTTATTTACAAATATACGCAGCAAGAAGCCGTGATGTATTTTACAATCTCAAAAGACAGTACCATTGCTTTTGATACGAGTACGGGAATCGGAAACAGCAAAATTGAAAAGTTGCCGGAAGCGGTGACGACAGCATCAGGGGTATCTCTGGATCAATACAAAGTGATTTTCCCCATTGCAGATAATACGATAGAACAGCTGCCCGAAATACCAAATGTAATTGTAACAACTGGCGATAAGTCATCCGCCTTTTCATTCACACTAAAATATCGATCACCCTATGAAGGCGTTTATACACCGGATCAAATAGTCGACTTTGAACAGGGCGCAAACCCTAACTTTGGTGCGAATGATTACGATGTCGTAGGTGTGATGGAAGCGTATGGCGCGTGGAATCATTACCTTAGCCTTGGTGGTCTCGGCGGTTATCTAACCGTTAAATATGATGAGCCAATTAAAAATGATATGAGAAATCCATATGGCATTGACTTTATGGTAGTTGGCAACTCTTTCCAAGGCGGTGCCAATCCTGAAGCCGCCAGTGTATCCGTGTCAAAGGATGGGATCGATTGGTATACGCTTGCAGGACAAGGGCACTATGAGCTTTCAACACAATACGAGACGGTGGTACTCAATAGCGGTAAAGTAGCAGAGACCCTTATGCTTTATCGGGGGACATTACTGCCATCACCGTATACGCTTGTTGGTTTTGGATATGCTGAAATTGCATCGGCCAGTAAAAATGCAGACAGTGAGGGCAGGTATTACATTACAGGTGAACCGTATAACCCATACACGGTAGACCCCTTCCAGAACGTCGGCGATGTGATGGATATTGACTGGGCGGTCGACCAAACGGGCAAACCAGCGAATCTCGATGAAATTAGTTATATTCGCATTCAAAATGTTTGTGATTCACCTTTTTCCGGGCTAGCGTCGTCGGAAATTGGTACCATTGTCAGGACGGATAATTATCAGTCGACCACTGACGTAGGCACGACGGCAGCGGCATTAGAACTTGCGGTTAATGGCATTGATGTGCTAAGCAAAACGCCTGATGATACTTCAACCGACGGCAGCGTAAGCTATTATGAAATAGTGCTGCCGCAAGCAACCGAGACAGCCAGTGTCAAAGCGAAAGGCGCGGGCAATGACAATATCTATATCAACAACGAACGTTCTGTTGGCGTCGGTGAATTTTCAGCATTATTTGATGAAAACGGTGAACGAACAATTCGCGTCATCCTGCAAAATGACATTAAAGAACCTAGGCTATATGTTATCCATGTCAAAGGCGGTGCAGCGGCTGACTTTGATACGTCAACAGATCTAAAGACAGTCCAAATTGCTCCGGGCGATATGAATCTTGTAAAGAACGGAGATCAATATATCGGCACCGTTGAGAATGCAGTTGAAAGCATTACCTTCAAAGCATCGACGCGTGTTGAAGCAGCAACGATGAAGCTAAAGGCAGAAAGCGACAGTGATTGGATTTTACTAAAGCAAAATATCAGGCATACACATGCTTTCCCACTCGCTGTAGGTGCCAATACATTCAATCTTGAAGTAACGGCCAGAGATGGTATTACAACAGCGATTCACACCATTATCATTACGCGCGAAACAAAAGACAATGATGACGATGATGATCAGATAACGATAAGTTTTGAGATGCTCGACAGTGAGGGTGCGGCTTGGATTGCGGCAGAATCGATGACAGTACCAGAAGGGTCATCGGTTAAGTATTTGACGGATCGCATACTTCAAAATAGAGGATACGCTTTTGAAACAAATGCCGGCGGGACTTATGTTGCAAGTATTACACATCCCAACGGAACAAAACTGATCGAAAAAGATGAAACCATTGGGCCAAATTCCGGATGGATGTTCAGGGTTAACGGCATTATCGGCGACTTGGGCTATGCTGAATACGTTCTGGAAGATTCAGACAGCATACAGTGGTTCTATACCAAAGACTGGACGAAGGAAGATACGAACATTAATCCAGATCCAGACGCCGAAGCGCTGAAAGCAGCTAAGAAAGAGGCGATAGCTGAACTCGCAGCCTACAAAAATCCAGCAGATTATCGCGAAGCTGAAAAAGCAATGCTACAGCAGTACGTCCAAGAGGGTACTGATGCCATCAATGCGGCAGCAGATACCGATGGCGTATCAGCAATTTTAGCAACATACAAAACGTCTATCAACGCATTAAAAACAGACGCTGCATATATCGCAGAATCTGCGCTCGCCGATGCTAAAACAGCCGCGATCGCCAGCTTGAAAGGTTATGTCAGCGCCGATGATTACCGTGAAGCAGAACAGTCCCAGTTAAGCCTTCTCATGATAAACGGCGAGGCGGCCATCAATGCAGCGACTAGTTCAGAAACGGTCAGTTCGGTACTGCTTTCGTATAAAACTGAAATTGATAAACTGAAAACAGATGCCGAATACAAAGAAGAAGAAAAAACGGATCTTGACAGATCACATGCAGCAACGGCGAACTATCTGCTCACCAAAGTAGACGCACCAAATGTTGGTTCTACATTTGGCGAATGGGCGGTAATGGGATTGGCACGAAGCGGTGCTGAAGTGCCGAGCGCATACTACGATCAATATTACAGTAAAGTTGCGGCCTATGTAAAAGAACACATTGACAGCAGCGGCAGCCTAGACGGTATGAGTTCGACAGACAATTCGCGATTAATCGTAGCGCTTACTGCGATTGGCAAGAATGCTACCCATGTTGCGGGCTACAATCTGACGACGGCACTTGAAAACATTGAATACGTAAAATGGCAGGGCATCAACGGTCCGATTTGGGCACTTATTGCCTTAGACAGTCATGCATACGAAAGTTCGATAAGGGATACACTCATTGAGACGATCTTAGATGGCCGCTTAGCAGATGGCGGCTGGCATATAGACAGCAGTCAAACGGTTTCAGATTCGGATTTAACGGGGATGGCGATTCAAGCCCTTGCACCTTATTATGACAGCAATACAGCCGTCAAAGCAGCGGTTGATGAAGCACTTGCACTGCTGAGCAAGAAACAGGATAACCACGGTGATTTTGGCAGTGCAGAAGCGAACAGTCAAATCATCGTCGCATTGACAGCACTGAAAATTGATCCTCACACGAACAATGATTTTGTTAAAAATGGGAAAAGTGTCGTTGATGCACTGCTTCAATACGCCATTGTGGGCGGCGGGTACAGTCATGCGATTGGCGATTCAGTCAGTCAGATGGCGACTGAACAAGGCTATTATGCCATTACAGCATACAACCGATATAGAAATGAAGCGTCAGCACTCTATGATATGCGAGAAATCCGTTTTACAAAAGTAACAGAAGCAGTAAAAGCGGCTATAAAAGTAGAGGGCAATCAGGCAAAAGCCGAAGTTACGGCAGATCAGGTATCCGATGCACTGGATAAGGCAAAGGCGAAAGGCGCTGACAGCGTTACCATTGCGGCGAAAGAAACCGGCGATGCAAAATCAGTTACTGCCATGTTGCCGAAAGCCGCAGCAAAGCACATAGCCGATGCAGATGAAACCATTTCCCTAACCGTTGAAACCAAAAGCGGCACGGTTGATATTCCGCAAACCGCACTTGAATCAATTGTTGCGCAAGTGACAGACAGCGAAAATGTTGCAATATCCGTTGATCAAAAGTCGGATGAAGAACTTGCGCAAATCAAGCAGAACCAGACGATTATTGATGCCAACGTGGATACGACCGATGCATTTGCCGTCGAGGTGAGCATTCAGGCGGCAGATCATAAAATCACGAGTTTTGGCGGTCAGTCCATTAAAATTGTACTGCCTGCCGGACCAAATCACGAAGACGGCAAGTCCTATACGGTTTTCGTTATTTCAGATAACGGTACCGTAGAAGCGTATGAAGGCCTTTGCATAATGCGCGGCAGTGAATTGGTTGTTGAAGTTGATATTGCACATCTCTCTACTTTTGTCGTCACCAAAATGGTTGTGACCAACGATGAGGATGATGACGACAACGACGATCCGAACGACGAGCAGACCAATATAACCGTTACCTTTAAATTGTTGGGTGCAACGATTCACAACGGTGAAGGTACGATCCAAACGCTGAGAAAACGCAATTTGACCACTTGGATCAACACGACCTCCGTCACAGTTCCAAAAGGGTCGCGTGTTGGCGACGTCTTTAAAAAAGTGCTGGACGCAAATGGTTATCGCTATGTTGGTCTTTCATCAAATTATATTAAATCCATTACGACGCCAAGTGGTGTCAAGCTCGCTCAATTTACAAATGGCAATCTTTCGGGCTGGATGTATACAGTGAATGGCAAGCATCCGACACTGGGCATCATTGAGCAGCCCGTTGCAGACGGCGATTCCATCATTTGGCACTATACCGATGACTATACACAAGAAGAAGGCAGTGACAAATGGGATGATAAGCTAAACGCGGGAAGTTCAGAGAGATCCGATGGCGCATCACTTTTCGATGGGCATTTAGGCGGCTCAGCAGAGATGGTATCAGCTGTTGTTAGAGTATCCGGCAATGCTGCAACCGCAAGTGTTACAGCAAAACAGATTACTGATGCATTAAATGCCTCAAAAGCATCCGGCAGCGCGATTATCCGTATTGCCGCAACGAGAATTGACGATGCAGATGATGTCAAAACGCTTCTGCCCAAAACAGCGGTAAAAGCAATTGCAGACAGTCAAAAGAGCCTTGTCATTGAAACCAAGGAAGGTTCCGTGGGCATGACAAGCGAGACGCTGACAGCCATTGTATCACAGGCTGACGGCAGTGATGTTGCCATTGCAATCGCCGGCAAAACAGCCGATGACGTTAAAGCGATCGGTTTGAAAGCTGAACAAGCGATGATTGTGGAAATTAGTATAACATCAGGCGGCGAAGCGGTCACCAGCTTTGACGGCAATGAGTTGAATCTGGCAATCCCGGTTGACGATACTTATCTGGAAGGTAAGCAATATGTCGTCTATATCATTTCGGATGATGGGGAAGTGGAAACAGCTGAAGGGCAGTGTATTACAAGCGGCGATGTGCTCGCTGTAAAAGTGGCGACAACACATCTTTCAACTTTTGCCGTAACAAACGAAATGGCGTGGACCAATCCATTTGAAGACGTTTCTGAAGGCGCATGGTATTATCATCCGGTTCAGTTTGTCGCACAACAAGGCATTGCAGCCGGTAAAGGCAACGGCAACTTTGATCCGGACGGTGAACTCAAGCGAGCCGAATTTATCGCCATGGCCTTTAAAGCTTATGGCATTGCAGCTGATACAACGGTTGGTGATAATTTTGCAGATGCAGGCGGCGCTTATTATTCAGGTTATTTGGCAGCGGCAAAACGCCTTGGCATTTCCAGTGGGACAGATGCATCGGGCACATTGTTTTCTCCAAATGCACCGATCACGCGTCAAGATTTAATGACGATGCTGTATCGCGTGCTCGACGTTCTGGACAGGCTTCCTGAAGCAAACACAGGGGGCAAAGCGCTCTCAGACTTCACTGATTCCGATGAAGTGGCATCGTATGCAAGAGAGGCCATGCAAACATTTGTCGAAGCAGGCAAGATTAGCGGATATGATCATAAGCTCATGCCGCAAGCGAACATAACGCGTGCACAAATGGCACAGATTTTCTATAATCTGCTGGTTGATTAATACGAATGCACCTCGTTATGACATAAAAGCCTTTTTAAGAAGGTAATAAACGGCTACAGAGTGTAGTATAAAAGCGACATAGAGACCCGCTGTTCACTTGATTTGAGCAGCGGGCATATTCGCTTAAAAAGGAGGGGGATGTGTATGAAAAAAACAATGGCGGCATTCGTTTTGTTAATCGCAATGATGACCTCGCTTCCCATAGCATTTGCCGCGAGTGATTCGATTCTCGACACCGCAGTGAACAGTTCTGCAAAATATATGTACGAAAAAGTGAAAAAGCCCCAAATCGGCAGCATAGGCGGCGAATGGGCGATTATTGGATTGGCGCGAAGCGGGTACCCTCTATCACAGGCATATGTTGCAGATTATACCGATTCAGTGCAAGCTTACTTAGAGGCACATAATGGTATCTTGGATGAACGAAAGTACACAGAGTATGCCCGTGTTATTTTAGCGCTTACAGCGATAGGGATTGATGCCAGAGAAGTTGCAGGCTATGATTTAACGCGCCCTTTGGGTGATTTTGAAAAGACGGTTTGGCAGGGAATCAATGGTCCGATTTGGGCGTTAATCGCGTTAGACAGCGGCAATTACCCAATGCCGGTGAATGCCGATGCTGAGAGACAGGCAACGCGAATGCTTTATGTGAATGAAATTTTATCCCGTCAGCTCGATAATGGCGGCTGGCAATTAAACGCAAAAGGCGGCAGCGGCAACGCAGATCCCGATCTCACTGGCATGGCGCTTCAAGCACTCGCCGACTATCAGGAAAATGATCGGGTCAAGGTGGCAACGGAAAAAGCGCTTAAATGTCTTTCAGAAGGGCAAAATCAAAATGGCGGCTACACGTCATGGGGCGAAGAAAATGTCGAGGCATGCGTCCAAGTACTGGTAGCAATGTGTGAACTCGGAATCGATCTTGAAGACAGTCGCTTTGTTAAAAATGGCCATTCGCTGCTTGATAATATACTTACTTTTAAACAAACAGATGGCAGTTTTAGTCATACGCACAGCGGCGGCGGCAGCAGTCAAATGGCATCGGAGCAAGGGCTTTATGGACTGGTGGCAGCAAAACGCGCTGCAAATGGCGAAAACAGTTTGTATAGGATGTCAGATGCCCTTTCGATCAGTGATGGCGTGATCAGCAAAATGCTTCCTGCGGGTGAAGGCCTCCGGTATAAACATAAAGATGTAAAGGCAGTGCCGATTACCAAATCAGCGGTGTACTTTACGGATATTGATGGGTTGGCAAATACAGATGCGATTTACGCATTAGCAGCGCGAGCGATTATCAACGGCTATACAGCTGATCAGTCGTTCAGACCTCAAAATCCAATGAAGGGAAGCGAAGGTGCCGCGATGCTTACCATTGCTTTAGGGTTGCCGCTGACAGAAGTGATGGATTCTGATCATATGACAACGGGTGAATGGTATGCCAAATATGTTGAAACGGCAAGCCAATATGGGATTATCAGCGATAATGATGACGTCGCCTTTAATCCGAATAGTCTCTTAACCCGTGAGCAGACGGCTGTAATGATGGCGAGAGCAGCAAAACTCTGCGGTTTAGAGACATCACTTACGCCAATGGCACAGAGAGACATTCTGGCTGGCTTCACAGATTATCCAACGGTTTCAGAATGGGCAAGGGAAGCTGTGGCATATTGCTATGATGCGGGTATTTTAGAGGATTCGGCAATGACAATTGACCCGAATGCACCGGCGCTTCGCGGTGAGATTGCTCAGATGGTCTATCGGCTGTTAAAACTTTCTAATCTCATCGAGGGGTAAAACAATGTGGTTTAAAAATAAAAAAAAACAAGTTATGATGCTCGTCATCATGGTAGTTGTACTGACGTTTGCATTTTGGTACGGCGGGAATGCACCCGGTTTAAGGGGTTGGCATACAACTGATGCAACGCGTGATCATGATAAAATTTCATATAATGAATACAATTCAGAAAGTATAGATGAGGTTGAGAGTACTGACAAGGTTGAAAGTACTGACGAAGTTGAAAATACGGAAGTGGGGCTTGGTGATATCGAAACAGATACGACTCCGTCGGATTTTTCCGATTCCTCACTTCGGGGCATGATTATCAATGAAGAGACCGGGCTGGATCAATACCAAACGGCTCCGGTTCCCGAAGGTATGCCCATACCTGTTGAACCTGAATCAGTTGTCATAAGCGATACACAGTACACCGCCACTCTGTCAATTTCATGTTCGACTATTTTGGAGAATATGGCATGGCTCGAGGATGAAAAAGTCTCCCTCGTGCCGGATGACGGTTGGATACTAGCGCCAATGGAAGTAACTTTTTATGAAGGGGAAAGTGTTTTTAATGTCCTGCTGCGGACTTGTAAACAACTCAAGATCCACATGGAGTACCAAAATACGCCAATTTACAACTCAGCTTATATTGAAGGAATCCACAATCTCTATGAGTTTGACTGTGGTGAGCAGTCGGGTTGGATGTACAGTGTAAACGGTTGGTTTCCCAATTATGGTTGCAGTCGGTACGGCCTCCAAGACGGCGATAGCATCGAATGGCAATATACTTGCAATCTTGGAGAGGACATCGGCGGCAGTGAGGCAGTAGGTGATTAGATGCGAAATATTGACGCTTTTAGCAGTTTTCATCCCTTGATCAATTGTCTGTATTTCATATTGATATTCGTATTTACCATGTGCTTGATGCACCCGATCATGCTTGCAATATCACTTTTAACAGGGATTGGATACAATTTATACCTTAACCGTCAAAAGTCGAGGCGCTTTAACCTTGTTTTCATTTTGCCAATGATGCTGCTCGCAGCACTTTTAAACCCTGCGTTTAACCATGAGGGGGTAACGATTTTAATGTACCTGCCAAACGGCAATCCCTTGACTTTAGAGAGTATCACCTATGGCATTGCTGCTGCGGCAATGCTTGCAGCAGTTGTCATATGGTTTGCCTGTTATAATGCCGTAATGACATCAGATAAGTTCGTGTACTTATTTGGACGAATCATGCCGGCACTATCACTGATATTGTCTATGACGCTGCGATTTGTACCAAAGTTTCTGACGCAAATTAAAGTGGTTTCTGAAGCGCAGCGTTGTATCGGAAGAGATGTGTCAAATGGCAGCCTGATACAAAGGTTAAAAAATGGCATTACCATCATATCGATTATGATAACGTGGAGTCTTGAGAATGCCATTGAAACAGCAGACAGCATGAAGTCGCGGGGGTACGGTCTGACCGGAAGGACGGCTTTTGCAATCTACCGTTTTGACAGTCGTGATAAAATGGCGTTGATTTGGCTTATTTATTGTACGGCTTATATAGCAATGGGGTGGCTTTTAAACGCTTTATACTTCCGTTATTTTCCAGTGATGAAAGGCGCAGATTTTTCACCATTCTCAATTAGCTTTATGGTCATCTATTTTGCTTTGTGCGCCACTCCGATACTGATTAATATTTATGAGGACATAAAATGGAAACCTTCACGATAGAAAAACTGACATTTTACTACCCCGAACAGAAGCATAAGGCAATTGATACACTGTCTTTCGATATTATGGAAGGACAATTCGTTGTTCTCTGCGGCACATCGGGCAGTGGTAAGTCTACGCTGTTAAGGCAATTGAAGACAGTGTTGACACCCCATGGCGCAAGGTGCGGGAAAATATGCTTTGAAGGGAAGTTGCTAGACACGATTGATGAACGTGAGCAATCGCAGAAGATCGGATTTGTATTTCAGTCGCCCGATAATCAGATTGTCACAGATAAGGTTTGGCACGAACTGGCTTTCGGATTGGAAAGTTTGGGCTATGACACACAGACGATTCGCGGACGCGTTGCTGAAATGGCAAGTTTTTTCGGCATACAAACATGGTTTCACAAAAGTGTTGCGGAACTGTCAGGTGGTCAGAAACAGCTTTTAAATTTAGCGTCCATAATGGTTATGCACCCGTCCGTATTGATTTTAGATGAACCGACCAGCCAGCTTGACCCGATTGCGGCATCAGACTTTTTAGCGACAGTTGGTAAAATCAATCGTGAACTGGGGACGACAATCATGATGACGGAGCATCGTTTAGAAGAAGTGTTTCCAATGGCAGATCGTGTCATGGTCATGGATGGCGGCAGGCTCATTGCCGATGATAATCCGCATGTTGTCGGCGAAAAGCTCAACACGTCTGATCATGCAATGTTTATGGCGATGCCGACGCCAATGCGCATATGGGCAGCAGTGCCGAATGTATCGTCATGTCCGATTACGGTTCGCGAAGGCAGGGACTGGCTAAATGAATTTGCAATGAAAAATACAGTCAAACTTAGCGATTGGCCAAGTTTTGAAAGGTGTGATCGCGAAGAAAATGCGATTGTATTAGATGAAGTTTGGTTTAAATATGAAAGAGAAGCCGGCGATGTCGTCAAGGGCGTTTCTTTGACGGTTAAAAAAGGTGAGTTTTTGGCACTACTCGGAGGGAACGGCACCGGTAAAACGACGACGCTTTCCATTGTCGGAGGGCTGCGAAAGGCGTATCGCGGTAATGTGGCAGTAAATGGCAGTGTGGGCATGTTGCCCCAGAACCCTCAGACGCTGTTCGTTAAAAAAACGGTTCAGGAAGATTTGCAGGAAATCTTTAAGGGAAAGAAGATGTCAAAGGCTGTACGAACAGAAAAGATAGAGAAGATGATAAAGCTTTGCCAGTTAGAGACGCTCATAGACCGACACCCCTATGATTTGTCAGGCGGCGAGCAACAGCGGGCTGCTTTGGCAAAAGTCCTGTTGCTTGAGCCGGAAATCCTATTATTGGATGAACCGACAAAAGGTTTGGATGCAGCGTTCAAGGCTGTTTTTGCCGTGATCATACGAACTTTAATCGCAAGGGGCGTAACGGTCTTTATGGTGAGTCACGATATCGAATTTTGTGCAAAGTATGCACATCGATGTGCCTTATTCTTTGATGGTGCGATTGTAACGGCGGCAGTACCGCGAAAGTTTTTTGCCGGCAATAGTTTTTATACCACGGCTGCTAATCGCATGGCAAGAGCGAAGCTTCCGGATGCCATAACGGCGGAGGATGTCATCTTAGCCTGCGGCGGAACGGTAAAACCAGAGCCGGCAATCGATGCGTCAACGCCTGCATCAATCGTGACGAAGGAGATAGAAGCAAGTTCAATTGAAAAACCGCTGCCGCTTTGGCGAAAAGTAATTGCTGGACTGTCTGCACTAATTGCCGTTATTATTTTTATACAGGCAATACGAATCGCCGATTTAACAGTGCTCGTCAGACAAGGCAATATGGCTGAAAATCAGTTGAAAAGTGCGGTACTGCTCATTGCCTCTCTGGCCATTTTTGCGTTAGCAATTGCACGCAAATCACCAAAACCCATCTCCCCCATACAGGTCAGCCGAGATCAGCGCAAATTGTCAAAGAGAACGGTTGCTGCGGCAGTCCTTATGCTGCTGCTGATACCAATAACACTGTTTATTGGAATCTACTATCTCAATGGGAAAAAATATTATTTTATTGCATTGATGATTTTAATTGAAACCATGCTGCCGTTTGCGCTTGTATTCGAGGGACGCAAGCCGCAAGCGAGGGAGCTCGTCGTCATTGCTTCATTATGCGCCATTGGCGTTGCGGGCAGAGCCGCATTTTTGATATTGCCGAATTTTTCGCCTGTAATTGCAATTGTCATTATTTCTGCGGTAGCATTTGGCGGTGAAACGGGTTTTTTAGTCGGTGCGATGACAATGGTTGCTTCCAACGTCTTAGCAGGACAGGGACCGTGGACGCCGTGGCAGATGTTTGCAATGGGAATGATCGGGTTTACAGCGGGTATACTGTTTAGAAAAGGGGTTCTACGCAGAACGAGAGGATCGCTTTGTGTATTCGGCGCATTCTGTGCATTTGTCATCTACGGCGGTATTATGAATCCAGCCAGCGCTTTAATGTGGGCAAATGAATTGAATGTGAACATTATTTTGACGTACTATTTAACGGGCATGCCGATGGATTTAATTCACGCTGCGTCAACGGTTCTCTTTCTATGGTTTGGAGGGATGCCGATGCTGGAAAAACTTGATCGAATTAAAGTGAAATATGGCCTTATTTCGTAAATGATGTAGCTCATCTAATTGATAAATAGTATGATAATGATAGGCAAGATAGCTTTTGATGACGTTTTTTAGAAGTGAAGGTTGAGGCAAATGCCTTGATTATTTGAAAAAGGAGTGTCTATATGCAGTATTCAAGTGTGATCGTTAGCAAAAAAGACAATATCGGCATCGTTACATTAAATCGACCTGAGCAGCATAATACGTTTAATGTGCCGCTGGCGACGGAACTTAATCAAGCATTGATCGAACTGGAAAGTGATCAAGCGGTCAATGTCATCGTTATTAATGCCAATGGTGCCAATTTCTGTACGGGGATTGACGTCAATGATTTGGAAGGCAAAAGCAATAAAGAATACTTAGAATGGGTAACGCTTATGGAACAAATGAATGTGACCATTGCTTCAATGGGCAAACCGGTTATCGCGTCAGTACATAAAATAGCCGTGGCGAACGGCATTGGTCTCGTTGCAGCCTGTGATTTGGCAATTGCAGCTGAAAATGCAAAATTTGGTGCAACAGCTGTCAACGTTGGTTTATTTTGCATGGGGCCGGCGGTGCCTTTATTAAAGAGTTTAGGCAGAAAGAAAACCCTTGAACTGATTATGACAGGTGAACTCATTGATGCCCATGAAGCGCAGCGCATTGGCCTTGTCAATAAAGTCGTTCCTACAGAAAAACTGGCAGAGGAAACCATGGCCTTTGCCGCTAAATTGGCGAAGAAAAGTCCTTTGGCGCTTCAGCTGGGGAAACAGTCTTTTTATAAAATGGAAGACCTCAACTATACCGCCGCTTTGGATTTAACCAATAATCATTTTGCAACACTCTGCACAACAGAAGATGCACATGAAGGCGTCAATGCATTTTTAAATAAGCGAGAACCGGTTTGGCAGAAGAAGTGATGTGCACAATTTATGCGATGAGGTGATCGTTTTATGGTTTTATCAGAATATATGGAACAAACCCTTGATCTTAATGACTTGAGCCTTTCGAAATCATTTTATTATAATAGTATCGTGTTTTGTATCATTGATGCAGTCTTTTCAATTGGTGTTAGATATTCCAGTACATTAAATACCGTAACACGCTATAGTAAGCATTGTAAGGTTGCTTTATTCAGGGATTATGGAACGACATACAGTTCAATAGTGAACGAGTATACAGTTAGTGATTTTTTAAAGGATATTGAGCGATACAGTGACGACGCATTAGCTGATGAGATCTTTAAAAACAAGCAAAGAACTTCATCAAGAAATGGTATTCTAAAATCGCGTGCAGTACGAGCATTTGCGCTTATTTTAAAGACCAATGGCATTGAGGCATTTAGAGACGTTGAAAAAATGATGAAAAATCAAATAGTTGAAGATCAAATTCTAAGTATTAAGGGACAAAGCAGCGGAAAATCATTGTCATATTTCTATATGCTATCAGGAGATGAAGATAGCATTAAGCCCGATCGTCATATTAAAAATTATCTTAAAAGCTTTTGTGGGTCAAGTATTAATGACATTCAAGCAACAAACATGATTGAACAAGCGGTAACGACGCTGCAAGAAAAGTATTTAGGGATTAATTGTAGAAATATAGACCACTTAATCTGGAGATATGAAAGAAACAAGTGAATGGAGATTCAATAAAAGTTCATCAAGATAATCAAGATAATAAAAATGGAACGGCCTGATAATAGGCGGTTCCATTTTGGTTTAAACCTATTTGTCATCATGAACCAATTGTAAACTTTTTTTATGATGGTTGACATCAGTAGAGTTTACCGATAGAATGTAATTACACCCCCGGTGTAGGGGGGGGTAAAATGAAAAAGTATATGATATATGTCGAGGCCAATAGCCTTGATTGCTTTTAAAAAATACATTAGATGAGGTGATTAAAATGGAAAAGATCGTCATTATCGGCGGGGTTGCAGCAGGCGCTACCGCTGCGGCAAAAGTGAGAAGACTATCAGCTGATGCACAAATAACCATACTTGAAGCAGGGGCTGACATTTCCTTTGCAAACTGTGGACTACCATATTATATTGGCGGCGATATCAAGAGCCGTTCTAAGCTGATCCTTCAAAGTCCGGAAAGCTTTAACGATCAGTATCAAACAGCTGTACATATCCACACAACAGCGACGGCAATTGACCGTGAAAACAAGGTCGTTTATACTGCGGATTCAAGAACAGGCGAGAAAAAGCAGTTTGAATATACAAAACTTATCTTGGCACAGGGGGGCAAACCAATTGCACCGCCACTGCCGGGTGCAGATCAGGCGCATGTTTTTCAGCTTTGGACACTAAGCGATATGGATAAGATCAACCGTTATATTACAGATCAGAAACCAAAGACAGCTGTTGTCGTCGGCGGTGGATTTATCGGTCTGGAAATGACAGAAGCACTTGTAAAAAGAGGCATGAAAGTATCCGTTGTTGAAATGATGCCGCATGTGATGGGCATTATGGAGGCGGAGATTGCAGGCTTTATCCAAGAAGAATTAACATCGTACGGCGTTGATTTATATACGAGTAAAGCAGTTTCGGAAATCGGCGGCAATAATGTAAAAATGAAAGATGGTACAACCGTTGATGCCGATATGGTATTGCTTTCAATTGGTGTTCGCCCAACGTTGAAACTGGCACAGGAAGCCGGGCTCGCAATGGGTGAAGCCGGTGGTATATTAGTTGATTCAACATTGAAAACCAGTGACGATGCCATTTTTGCTGCCGGCGATATGATCGAACTGGAACATCGCGTACTCGGCAAAAAAGTGCGAATCCCACTGGCAGGACCTGCAAATCGCCAAGGCAGAATTGCTGCGGAAAATGCCATGGGCAAGAATCATCCATATAAGGGTTCCATTGGTACATCCATTGTTAGAGTTTTTGAAGCAGTTGCAGGCATTACGGGTATTTCTCTTAAGGCGGCAAGGGCTGAAGGCATTGATGCAGATGCCATTGTCATTCACAAAGAAAACCATACCTCTTATTATCCTGGGGCTGAGCTCGTTGCGGTTCAAGTGGTTTATGACAAGGCAACCGGTGTCGTTCTCGGCGGTCAAACAGCAGGCTACGACGGTGCAGATCGAAGATTGGATGTCTTGGCGACCGCAGTCGCAGCAAAACTGACCGTATCAGATCTAACGGATATGGACTTTGCGTATTCGCCGCCGCTCGGCAATGCGAATGATGCCATTAACATGGCAGCTTATGTTGCAGAAAATAGAATCTCCGGTTTTTCACCGGCGCTGACCATTCCAGAACTCGATGCGTACTTAGAAGGTAAAGAAGCACTCTGGATAGACGTCAGAGATGTGTTCTCTTTTGAAAAATCGCATGTTGAAGGTGCTGTCAATATTCCGCTTGAAATGCTGCCGTCAACGCTTCATCAATTACCGAAAAATCAGTTGATCTTCGTTTATGATGCAACGGGCAAAAAGGGTCATCAAGCTTTGCGGACGTTGGTGGGTGCAGGCTTTACCAGCGTCATAAATGTCAGCGGCGGGTTTATCAGTCTATCGAATTACAGAAGAGCGATTGAACCTAAAAATTTTGTTTTGAATTTACCGGCGCCAGAAGCCAAAACACTTGGTGAAAAAGAGGATGCCGCTAAAGAAACCGTTGCAAAAGAAACCGTGAAAAAGGAAATAGCAGCAGGACCGATTGTCATTGACGTTCGGACAGAAGATGAATTTGCTTATGGTGCTTATCCAGGCGCCGTTAACATTCCGCTGGATGAATTAGAAGATCGCGTCAGTGAGCTGGAAGATAAAGATCAGAAAATCGTGCTCTACTGTGCAACTGGTGCGCGCAGTGCCTATGGATTGCAAATACTCAAGGCATACGGTTATAAAAATGTAGAAAATGGTGGTGGACTCGCGAGAATGATGGCAAGCTATCGACGTTCAGCAAGTTAGTTTAGAAACAATCCATATTTCTAAGAATCCCCCTACTGAATTGTGCTTGAAATTGTGAATGAAAAGTGATAATAAAGGAAAAGTAAAAATGGCCTCTAGCAATCGTTTTTGCCGTATCGAAAAGAGAAAGCAAAAAAGGTGTTAGGGGTCATTTTGCGATATTGATCTGACCGCTTCATTTAAACTGTTTCTTGAATAGTGCTAATGGTGGCAAGCGGCTGACGAATAAAATTTCAGTTAACCGAGCAGCGGCATGACAAAATCTGTCCAAAGCCATGTGATCGGCATGATGATAATCATGGCCGGTATCATATCTGCAATGGGGAAATCTTTAATATTTGCCATTCGAAAACCTGTCGCAATGAGCAAAAAACCACCGCATGCTTTAAAATTTAAAATCATATCAGGTGTAGTGAGTGGAAAGATCATCTGGGCACTAAGGCTTAAAGCACCAAAAATAATGAGTTGGGGAATGGCAATAAATGAAACCACCCAACCAAGATTGCATGCAAAAATAGCTGCAGTAAAAAAGTCTAAAATTGATTTAGAAATTAAAATAGTGCTATCACCTGTCATACCAGCATCAATCGAACCGTAGATTCCCGTACTGCTGGCGCAGAACAGAACGATTACCGTTACCAGTGTTGACATAAATGCTTCATGGCTTAAATCTGAATGATGTCCTTCAAATAAGCGCGTGATAGGTTTTTGCATGAGAACTGCACCTTGATGAATCCATTTTCCAAGTCTGAATTTTAAGCCGATTGCCGTACCAAGAACGACGGAAAGAATAACGGCTGGCATTTGTGTCATCAAGACAATGGCGCTAATGCCCATTCCCATGGCACAGACACCAAAAACTAATGTCAGCATTGCTTTAAATTCGCTAGAAAATCGCTTTCCCGCAAGTGTTCCGACAACGCCGCCAATCAATACAGATAAGACATTGATAATAATTCCTATTGGCATATAGCGTCTCCTCTCGTTTTAAAAATATAAAATGTCAATTGATAATGTCCCTTTTGTGGGTATTTAAACAATTCACATTCCTTATAAAGTATAAACTAAATCAACAAATGTTCCAAGAAGGAACGAAAAATAAATAAAAATATGCGCGGCATTGACCAAGGTGCCAATTAAAAAGGCCGTCCAATAACTTGATCGCAAGCGGCTCATCAAACATTGGGTACGCTTCTAAATCAAGGCAGGCTATGCTATACTGAGAGTGAACTGTGAAATGCATGATGCTCGACGTAAAGGAGTGATGATCATGTCAAAAAAAATAATGTTTTTTTTAGCCGGCATATTATTACTGACGATTATACTCTTGACGATTCAACCTTGGTATCAAAAGCCATTTAAAGATATTGAGGCGGCAGATATAGAATCTGCAACGGTTCAGTTGATACCGCCGGATGTTACACTGACATTGGATGAAGAGGTGGTCAATACGTTAGTCGAATTGCTGCATACCGTTGAGATTGGCCGTGAAGATGATACCTATTTTGAATTGGTTGGTCAGTCTGTAATCTACACGATAACGATGACCGATGGCACGATTCTTAATATCAATGCTGTCAATCCCTATATCGGTATTAATGGTGTTGGTTATTTGTGTAGAGGGGATGCTAGCGATGCACTTGGCAGACTGGGCAATCGCATTCGTCAATAAGAAAGAAACAGTGCCTTTTTATAAAAGCGATATTATGAGTACATGGTCATAAGTACAGGCGCTATATTCACAATGCGATTTTTATAAAACAATGAGAAACAGACGGTTCAAACTAAAAAACGAATTAGAATCAAGAATATAAAATTAGAGAACCCCCCAAAAAAAGGCTGCAATTGAGAAACACCCTAGCGAAACGTCTCCTATTTGACGCGGAAGCTAAGGTGTTTTTTTGTGCGTGAATACTTTTGACTGACTATGTATCGTCTTAGCGGACACGGCGGAAACCGTGTCCGCTTTTGACGACAAACAATCAGATATTGAATGGGTACAGGAAAGTTCATGAACATGAATGATGAAAGGCTTGACACACTAGAAGGGGAAACGATGTAAAGCTTTCTTTCACTGACCAATTCGATGAAAGACGAAATTATAAAGTGCAGTTTTGAAGGGCTTCGATAACGTCAATATATATTTTTGAAGCTTGTCGGATTTCTTCGATTTCAATATATTCATTTTCTTTGTGACACCCATGGTCGATCATCTCGCCGGCAAGCTGTGGCCCGAATGCGACGAAATTTGGCATCGAGCGTGCATAGGTGCTACCGCCAATAGACATGGTTTTATCAGTTCTGCCAGTACTCTTTTCGTAAGAAGCCATTAGGGTCTTGACGAGTGGATGATCTTCAGCGTAATTGAGCGGCAGTTTATGGCTGCTAATGGTCATTGTCGCATTATAAAGAGCCAGTTTGGCTGCAATTTGTTTAATCAGCTGCTCGCCGTCGGCTGTGACGGGATATCGAATATCAGTAACGATTCTAAAAGAACCGTCTTCTAATTTTTCTAAAACGCCTAGATTTAACGACAATGAACCAGATTCGACATCAGTATAGTCAATCCCGAAACCTTCACCCGTCAGCGAATCGCCAAAGAGGTCACAAACCAAATCAATGCAATTGCCTTTTAGAGCATTTTGACGAAGAAATTGCATTAAATGGATCCCTGCGTTGCGTCCAAGTTTAGGACTTGCACCATGCGCTGCGAGGCCAGTACACGTTACACTGACTGATTTTTCATTTTTAGTGATCGTGATATCGGGGTTGTTGCTAGGTGTTAATGCCACGGATTCTGGAAGAACGGCAATACTTTGTGCCAACACGACATTGGCACGGTCTCCGCCTTTAAGGGAAAGCAGTTTTGCATCGTCCATGCCAGCCGGGACGTTGATCTCAAATTGAAGGAGTCCCTTTTCAGCACGAATGAGCGGAAAGGCAGCATCGGGAACAAACCCAAATGTAGGCCATTCACATTTTTCCTTATAATAAGCAATGCTTTCCCATGTTGTCTCTTCGTCGCAGCCAAAGATGACGCGAACTCTTTTTTGCCACTGAATCCCTTGATCCATCAAGGCACGGATTGTATAGAGAATGATTGCAGCAGCGTATTTATCATCGCATGTGCCGCGACCCCAAATACGGCCGTTTTTTATTTCACCGCCAAAAGGTGCGACTGTCCAGCCGTCTCCGACGGGAACGACATCGAGATGCACGAGAATGCCGATCATCTCTTCACCTTCGCCAACTTCTGCATAGCCGACGTAGTTATCAATATTTTCTGTTCGAAAACCGAGTGATTTTGCCTTGTCAAGTGTAAAGGCGAGGCAGTCGGCAATGCCTTCGCCAAAGGGCATGCCGGGCTTGGCATCTGTACGAACACTTGGGATGCGTACGAGTTCTGAGGTGAATTGGACCATGTCATCTAAATAATTCTCAATTGCTGTCTGTAACACGTTCATAAAGTTACCTCCATCTTTTTGTCAATAAATACATTGCATTATTTGTCGCTATTTTTGTTGTTGCGCATACGCTTTTTTCGGCCAGCTTCCATGATGTTGTTATAGACGGCCAGTACTTTATAAAATGATTCGATTTCATCTTCCGTGCAATCGCGCAGCAAATAATTATAGGTTTTGGTAAGTGCATTAACATCGAATGCCTGATGTGCATTACAGAGCTGTTTGCCCTTCATGGTGACAAATATCTGTTTTTGCCTTGGTGATTGTTTGTCCGTTACACGTAGAACGTATTCATCGGCTACCAGTTTAGAAACCGTTTGTGAGATAGCACTTTTAGTGTAATTAAACATTTCAGCCAGACCCGTCGTCGTTATGCCGGGGTTTGCGTCAATTGCGGCTAGTGTATGTACTTCCGTCATGGAGATGACGGCGCCTGTCCCATAGTCGCGAGGCGTATCCTCGTAATCGGAAAACAGATCGACGAACCGATATAGGATTTCCGATTTAGCTACTAAATCATCAACGCTAATGTGAATTGAAGTTAAATTTGTGTTCAAATGTAACACCCCTTATTCTTGTTTTATCAAATATTCTATATGCTAATCATTTCATGTTATCATAGGAATGTCAATATCTAAGATGTAAATAATTGAAAATTGCCAAAGTGTTTTTTTTCAAAATGGAACTGAATGATATTTTAAGCAATTGTAATAAAATTCGGAATTTATTATTGACATCCTGTTTTTGAAGCAGTATATTTAGTTTATAAGTTAAGCGGCTTAACTATCAATGAATAGTGAGGTAACAAAATATGAAGTACAACTTTGATCAACTCATTTCCAGACATGACACCAATGCAGTAAAAATTGATCTCCACGAGGAAGAAATACGGGACGGCGCGTTGTCGCTGTGGGTTGCTGATATGGATTTTTCGTGTGCAGAACCAATTATTGAAGCGCTGCATCAGAGAATTGACCGAAAGATATTCGGTTATACACGCATTAGCGGTGTCTGCAAAGAGGCGCTGATAGGGTGGTTTGATCGCAGATATCAATGGCGTATCAACAGTGATGACATTATTTTTTCACCAGGGGTCGTATCGGCAATTGGGTTACTCATTAATCTTATGACAGAACCGGATGATGGGATTATTGTTCAAAATCCCGTGTATTATCCGTTTTATTCAAAAATCGAAAAAAATGGTCGACGGATTGTCTATAATCAATTGTTGTATGCGGAAGGGCGCTACGAAATTGATTTTGAAGATCTAGATCGTAAACTGGCAGACCCCAAAAATAAGGGGATCATCTTTTGCAGTCCGCATAATCCCGTTGGGCGCGTGTGGCGGGAAGATGAACTGAAACAGTTGGTTTCTGTGTGTAAAAAATACAATAAGTGGATTATATGTGATGAAATACACTGTGACTTAACGCGTGTGGGGGTTACACATACACCGATTTTAAAAGCGTGCCCGGATTATGCGGAAAACATAGTAGCCTGCGTAGCGCCAAGCAAGTCCTTTAATCTTGCTGGCATGCAACTTTCTGGGATTATCATACCAAATGCAGATTTACGGGAGCAGTGGAAAGTGAAATATAAAGACGGCATGGAAATTATTCCGGGCAATCCGTTTAGTATGGTCGCTTTTACAACGGCTTACAATGAATGTGAAGACTGGCTTGATCAGTTAAGGGGTTATTTAGATTCAAATATTGATTTCGTCATTGATTTTGTGAAAAGGGAAATGCCAAAAGCACATGTCATTTACCCTGAGGGTACCTATTTGGTCTGGATCGATTTAAACGCATATTGCAGCGATTATAAAGAATTAGAAAATCTAGTTCGATACAAAGCGAAAGTAATTCTAGACGAAGGTTTTATCTTCGGCAATGGAGGGGAATGCTTCGAACGCATTAATGTCGCAAGTCCGAAAAGTGTTATTGAGGACTGTATGTATCGCATTAGAGATGCTGTGGTAGCGGATAAATAAAAGGGAGGATAAAATGATGAAGAAATTGCGTAGATTGCTGGCACTGGTACTGACAGTTGCAATGATACTGTCAATCACAGCTTGCGGCAATGGAAAAGAAGCAGAAACAAACACAGCTTCAACAGGATCAAGTTCAAATGCAGATGCATCTGCACCTGCAAAGGATACGCTGGTTGTCGTCACGAGAAGTGAAGCGACAAACCTTGATCCGCACAACAACACGTCACTGTCTTCGTTTATGGTTGAAAGAGCCATTTATGACAGATTGGTCGACAAAGATGAAAACGGTTTTATTGTACCGTGTGCAGCCACTGAATGGGAAATTGTCGATGATACGACTATTCGTTTTCACTTAAGAGACGATATCTATTTCCACAATGGTGAAAAACTGACAGCGGAGGATGTTAAATACTCGATTGCCCGTGCTGAAAAAGAAGCAGGCAGCCGTACATTCTTCAAGTTTTTTGACGGTGCCAACACAGAAGTCATCGATGATACAACGATTGACATCAAAGTCTACGAACCGTTTGCACCAGTTTTCAATTATCTTTCATCTGCAAGGGGCAGCATCGTCTGTGCTTCTGCGATGGAAAGCATGGGTTCAGATGCATACGGCAGGAATCCGATTGGCAGCGGCCCGCTTAAGTTCACAGAATGGGTTGCAGGCGACCATATAGAGTTAGCGCGCAATGATGATTACTGGGGTGACAAGGTTGCGTATAAAGATCTCATTTTCCGCGTCATTGGTGAAGATGCAAGCCGTGCCATTGAACTAGAGAGTGGCGGCGCCGATATTTCGCTCTATATTGCACAGCAAGATATCAGCTCGCTGGAAAGCAATCCGGAAACAGAAGTTATCAGTGTACCAAGTTATGCGACGGTTAGCGTGGCCTTTAACTCAGTTAAATTTGATTATCTTCAAGATGTTCGCGTCCGTAAGGCGCTGGCAATGGCACTCGATCGAGAAGGGATTGTCGAAGCGGTTTACCATGGATCAGCTACTGTTGCAGATTCTGTCTATTCCTCAGTAATTCCATACCATACGTCAAATGAAATCGTTTCATATGATCCAGAAGCAGCCAAAGCATTACTGGAAGAAGCGGGTTTCGATTTTAGTCAGCCGATAAAACTCGTCACAATGGGTTCTGCATCAGCGGTTGCCATTAGTGAAATTGTTCAAAATATGTGGGAATCTATCGGCTTAAGTGTTGAAACAAGCATTCTCGACTGGGCTGTTTTTAGTCAGACGATGGCTGATCCTGGTTTGCCGGTTATTATCCTTGATTCAAATGCATCTTCTGGTGACCCGGATCATGGCTTCTACAACTGGACTTGGACAGAGGCGGGGGTTCATAATGATCCGCTGATTACAGAGCTTTTGGAAAAAGGAAAACAAACATATAAAGATGATGATCGTGCGAAAATCTACGCAGAACTTCAAGAAGTATGTATTGACTACTATGGCTTAGTTCCAATTGCATTCACTGATTCAACGTTTGGTATTCGTTCAAATGTAAAAGGATTTATTCCGGATTCAGGTAATGTTCTGGATTTAACAAAGATCCATTTTGAATAGGCAAGAATCCTTTCAATGACTGAATGAAACGTACACAGCCATTGCCGCTGTATAATTCGGCGGCAATGGCTTATCAATTGCAAGGGAAGGAGCTATTGATATGCATAAATATATTTTCAAGCGGGTACTCATGATGATTCCAGTACTGCTTGGTGTATCGCTCATTATTTTTACGCTTTTATATATTACGCCTGGAGATCCGGCAAGGCAAATTTTAGGACCGGATGCCAGTCCGGAAGCCGTTGAAGCGTTGCGAGAAGAGTTAGGTCTAAACGATTCCTTTGGTGTGCGCTATGCTAATTTTGTCATCGGTGCATTACATGGAGACTTAGGCATTTCCTACACGACGCGATTACCTGTTGCAACAGAGATTTTTTCAAGATTTCCAACGACATTTGTCTATGCATTGCTTTGTACCATTGTATCAATGATTATAGGCATCCCACTTGGCATTATATCGGCGACAAAACAATATTCCATCTTCGACAATGCGGCGACGACATTTGCACTATTAGGTGTTTCCATGCCGACATTCTGGTTAGGACTTATGCTGATTTTACTTTTTTCCGTTCGTCTTGACTGGCTTCCGGCATCGGGGTTTTATGGACCTCAATACTGGATTTTGCCGGCAATGACAATCGGCATGAACTCTTCTGCTTATATTATGCGAATGACGCGCTCATCAATGCTTGAAGTTATTCGACAGGATTATATTCGAACAGCCCGTGCCAAAGGTCAAACAGAATATAAAATCGTCGTCAAACATGCATTGAAAAATGCACTGATTCCAATTATTACAGTTGTGGGCATCAACTTTGGACGGTCATTGGGCGGTGCAATTGTCACGGAACAGATTTTTGCTATTCCGGGACTTGGCAAGATGATGGTCGAGGCAATCAGTGCCAGAAACTATCCGGTCGTACAGGGCGGCGTCCTGTTTATCGCAGTGGCGACCAGTGTTGTCAATCTTTTGGTCGATATTCTATATGCTTACATTGATCCACGGCTGAGTTCTCAGTATCAGTCAGGCAAAAAGAAAAAGGCGCTACAAGCCAGCGAAGTGACAGGAGGGACTGCTAAATGAGCACGATGAGCGTTAGTGCAGCGAAAAAAATACCAAAAAAGAAAAGTCGTTTTGCAGAAACTTCCAGGCTCTTCGCCAAGAATAGACTTGCTGTTATCGGCTTAATTGTACTGATTTTATTGGCACTGGTTGCTATTTTCAGTAATCAGATTGCACCTTATGGCGAGGATGAGCAAAATCTTCGCAATACGCTGCAGACACCGAGTGCTGAACACATCATGGGAACCGATAATCTCGGCAGGGATGTGTTTAGCCGCATTGTTTACGGATCGCGCATATCACTTGTCGTCGGTTTTATTTCCGTCGGCATTGGTCTTGCCATTGGCGGCGGCCTCGGTGCCATTGCCGGCTATTTTGGCGGCAGAAGCGATAATATTATCATGCGTGTCTTTGACATGATGATGGCGATTCCCAGTATGATTCTCGCGATTGCGATCTGCGCAGCACTTGGACCAGGCATGTTGAACACCATGATTGCCGTGGGCTTCAGTACGGTTCCAAATTATGCGAGGGTTGTTCGATCGGCCGTTTTAACGGTAAAACAACAAGAGTTTATTGAAGCAGCACATGCAACGGGTTCAAGTAATGTTCGTATTATTCTGAAACACATTTTGCCAAACTGCTTAGCACCGATTATTGTTCAAGCGTCACTTGGCGTAGCAGGTGCGATTCTTTCAGCAGCAAGTATGAGCTTTATTGGACTTGGCGTTCAACCGCCAACGGCCGAATGGGGCGGCATGCTCTCAGCAGGCCGTACGTATGTACGTAATCAGCCGCATCTGGTTTTATTCCCCGGAATTGCCATTATGATGACTATCTTTTCTTTAAACTTAGTTGGGGATGGTTTGCGCGATGCGCTTGACCCAAGACTGAAGAGATAGTAAAGGAGAAAAGAATGAAACTGCTAGAAATCAAAGATTTGACAATACATTATGTGCTGGACGAAGATACGGTTGAAGCAGTCAACCATATTGATCTGGCACTTGAAAAAGGAGAGGCACTTGGCTTGGTAGGCGAGACGGGTGCCGGCAAGACGACAACGGCACTTGGTATTCTCGGATTGATCCCAGATCCTCCGGGTAAAGTGATTAGCGGTGAGATTATCTTTGAAGAGGAAAATCTGCTCACCAAATCTGCTGGACAGATGCGGAAAATAAGAGGTGAAAAGATCTCAATGGTGTTTCAGGATCCCATGACAGCACTGAATCCTGTGTTGACGGTAGGAGACCAAATTAGTGAGGTCATTAAACTCCACCAGAATATCCCCATTGCAGAGGCGACGGCACGTGCCTGCCAAATGCTGGAGATGGTTGGTATTCCAGCAGAACGCATTAACGAATATCCGCATCAGTTTTCTGGTGGGATGAAACAACGGGTTGTTATCGCCATTGCACTAGCCTGCAATCCGACGCTGTTGATTGCCGATGAACCGACGACGGCACTGGATGTTACCATTCAGGCGCAAGTTATTGACATGATTCGTGATCTTCGAGCGAAAATCGGGACGTCCATGCTGCTGATTACACATGATTTAGGTGTTGTCGCAGATATTTGTGATAAAGTTGCCATCATCTATGCAGGCGAAATCGTCGAATACGGCAATCTTACGCATATCTATAATGAAACGGCACATCCTTATACAAAGGGGCTCTTCGGCTCATTGCCGCGCTTAGATATTATGGTCAATCGACTCAACCCTATTCCGGGTATTATGCCGGATCCAACTGATTTGCCGCAGGGATGCAGCTTTGCACCACGTTGTTTAAACAAATGCGATCGATGTGATATTGAACCGCCTCAAAACCATGAGATCAGTCCGGGGCATATCGTGCGATGCCATCTATATGCCGAGGATGCGGATGATTGCAGGGAGGTGAAATAGCATGAAGCCATTATTGGAAGTTAAAAATTTAAAAAAGTACTTTTCGACACCCGCTGGTCAGCTTCATGCCGTTGATGATGTTACCTTTAATATCTTGCCCGGTGAAACACTGGGGGTCGTCGGTGAATCCGGGTGTGGCAAGTCGACGCTTGGGCGTGTTATTCTCAACCTGCTGCCTGCAACAGATGGCGAAATCTATTTTGAAGATGAACCCATTGTTGGCGTCAAGCGCGATAAACTGATGCAGCTTCGCAGAAATATTCAAATCATCTTTCAGGATCCGTTTTCTTCACTTGATCCGAGAATGACGGTTTCTGAACTGATCTCTGAACCGCTTGAAACGTTTAAAATTTACAAGAGCAAAAGCGAACGCATAAAAAAAGTCGAGTCGCTTATGGATACGGTTGGATTGGCAGCACGGCTTTACAATACGTATCCCCATGAACTGGACGGCGGCAGACGTCAACGGATCGGCATTGCGCGTGCACTGGCACTGGATCCGAAATTTATCGTGTGTGATGAGCCGGTTTCTGCGCTGGATGTGTCAATACAAGCTCAAATTCTAAACTTAATGCAGGATATTCAAGCTGAAAAGGGGTTAACGTATATTTTTATCACGCATAACCTCTCGGTCGTCAAGCATATTTCCAATGATATCTTGGTGATGTACCTTGGTAAGATGATGGAAAAAAGTGAGGCAGAGGATTTGTTCAACAATACACTACATCCTTATTCAAAGGCTTTGCTCTCGGCTATTCCAGATCCGTCCATTGACAATAGGAGGAAGCGTATTTTGCTGAAAGGCGAATTGACGTCACCGATCAATCCTAAACCGGGGTGCCGCTTTGCCGTAAGGTGTCCTTATGCAAAGCAGCAGTGTTTTGAAGTGGAACCGGAACTTGAGGAAGTACTGCCAAAACATTTTGTCGCATGCCATTTAACACGTGAAATTAATCAGCTGTAAGACGCGTGCGATGTCAAACGGAGCATGACGAAATAGGCATGAAGTGATGAAAGTGTGCAAGACGAATTAGCACATCATGAAATTAAAATAGCACATGATGAAATAACGCATGACGAAATAACGCATGACGAAATGGCGTAAAACGCATACAATGACGAACGAAAATAGGAGGATTAGAATATGAAACCAGTCATCTTAGTAACCTCTACATGGCTGCCGCATCCATGGAACAATAAACCGGCTTATATCGTGGGGAAGGATTATATGGAAGCGGTTGTCGCAGGCGGTGGTATTCCCGTACTCGCCGGTACTGCGAAATTGGCGGAAGCTTATGCTGAAATGGCAGACGGCCTGATTATTACAGGCGGTGAAGGGCCACATCCGCGATATTATGGCGAAACAGTTTCTTCAATGGCCGAAAATGATCTTAAGAATATGCGTGTGATGAGCTCAGAATTCAATCCTGCACGTGATGAAATGGAAATTGCTATTTTAGAAGCCTTTATCAAGTTAAAAAAACCGGTTCTCGGCATATGCAGAGGCCATCAATTGATTAGCGTTTGCACGGGTGGAAAGGTTAAACTCAACTTTGCAAAGAATGACGGCGTCGAGCATCAAGGTGGTGTTACCCATGAAATCGAAGTTGAGCAGGATTCTGTTTTGGGCAAAGTCTTTGGTACAAAATTCATGATTAACAGTTTCCATTATGCGAAAGTTGCTTCTGTCAGTGATGAATGGCGCGTAACAGGCTATTCACCGGATGGTGTGATTGAAGCGATTGAACACAAGACACTGCCGATGCTCGGCGTTCAATTTCACGCTGAGAGAATGTGTGGCGAGGATCGTTATCCAGTATTGGGCCCGGATTCAAAACCATTTTTTGAACATTTTATTGCCATGTGTACCCGTAAGTAATAAAATTTTTTGTAAAACAGCATAATGCCAAATCAGCATAAAAAAACCAGTATCCCTTATTTAGGTTAACGAAGTAGGAGACTGGTTTTTTTGCTGCTTAAAAAAGATACTATTATCTAAACGGCTTCTTGCGTGCTTTTACCAGATGTACATGCTTATTTTCAGGCAACAGGTGTATATATATAAATATGGCTAGCGTGTGCTTTCATGCGGCTTAAAGAATATTATTAAAAAATGGCGAGAGGCAAAAGGCTATTATTTCGTCAATGGGGTTGCATTGCGTTAAAAGGTGGCGGCATTGAATGAAGAGAATACGTATTTTCACAATGTTGGGGCTAGTGGTTGCCAGCATCATGATTGGGTTTTATTATGCATCAATCGAACATGAAACGTATGTTGTCGATGGCGTGATTGATGTTCAGAAAGCTTTGACAGATGAGACGATCATTGTGCTGGATGGTCAGTGGCACTTTTACTGGCAGGCACTATTGACGCCGAGTGATTTTAAAGAAGACCGCGATAAACAAGCGGTTAGTATTCGAGTTCCCGGAACATGGGGAAAACAGAATGATCTGGATGTACACGGCTATGGTACTTATCGTCTAATCCTTCGAAACCTTGATACAGCACAGCGTTATGGATTGATTAAAAAGAATATTCGCATGGCCTCCAAGATCTATATTGACGGTGAACTGGCAATGACAGACGGCATGCCGGCAACAAATTGGGAAAATGAAATAATGGGTAATGTTCCGGAAGTCATTTACTTTAAACCAAAACAATCGACGGCTGAAATCATTATTCAGGTCTCAAATTTCAAATACTACAGCGGCGGGATTGTTGAATCACTTCAATTCGGGCATCTGGATACAATTGTACAAATGCATCGACAGAGCGTTATTTTTGAAATGGCGATTTTTACAGCGCTTAATGTCATTGGCATCGTTTTGTCAGTGCTCGTGATTTCTTTTAAAGACTTTCGAAAAAGGGAACCGGCGGGTTATCTATTACCTGTGGCGGTAGTGACGTTTGCAATAGTCAATGGTACACTGAGTGAGCGGCTTTTGATGATTTTCTTTGGTAATCTTTCGACAGAACTATTGATTAGAATCGAATATATTGCCATCAGCCTACTGTTTATATCACTCTTTACGGTGATTCATTTATTGGATGCGAAATTGCTTTCGAAAAATGCAACACTTCTTTTAACGGGAGTTTATGCGATTTTAGGTGTCGTCATGCTCTTTAATACGATGACTTATCCCTTTATCTGGACTTTCATTAGTGCGTTGACGGCGATTGTTCTGCCGATCGTACTCCTAAGTGTCGTCACGCGTTTTTTATTAGATGATCATTTAAATATCGATTCTGGTGAGCTCGTCTTAGTGATTGTCATTTTATTCTTAAGCAATGTTTACAATCTGGATGTACTAATGTTTACACTGGGCTATAAGAAGAACATGAATCTCGCCATGGCTGCTGCGGCAGTTTATGGCCTCACATGGTTCGTTCTCATTGCCGTAAGGGTTTATAAAGCGCATTTAACGTTGCAGGAAACAGAAATGACCCTTCAAGTTACCAACGATGAGCTAGAAGTGCATCGCAATGAGATATTGGCGGCTTATGAACACTTGGAAATCGTTGTTCAGGAACGAACACAAGATCTGACAAAAGCGAACGCACAATTGTTGATTGAAATTGAACAGCGGCAATTAAATGAAGCTAAAATCGAAAAACTGGCGTTCTACGATCAATTGACAGGCATTCCGAACAGGCGCTATTTTTACGACTATATAGATAAAGTGATAGCCAATGCGCTTCGGTATCAGTCTGTCTTTACGCTTCTCTTTTTAGATCTTGATGGTTTTAAGTGGATTAATGACACCTTTGGACACGATAATGGCGACAAAATGCTTCAAGCGGTTGCCGAACGCTTGCAAATAATGGTACGCGGCGGTGATTTTGTTGCCAGACTCGGCGGCGATGAATTCGTTATGTTAATTAATCAGACTGAAGATAAAGTGGCGGTTGCGCATATCTGTGATAAGATTTTGGCTGGTGTCGCTAAACCGATTGAAGCCGACGGCAACAGTATGACAACGGGTGTTAGCATTGGGGTGGCTTCTTTTCCAAGTGATGGCAAGACGCGGATTATGCTGGTAAAAAGGGCTGATCAAGCCATGTATCAAGCGAAAAAAAACGGCAAGAATCAGTATGCGTTTGCAACTGATGATGCCGAATAGGCAATGCAAGATAAAGTTATGTCAAACAGACATATAATGAATGCTATAAAATAGAGCTGTTAGTCTTTCAATAACGAAGTCAAGATTCAAGGAAGCTACAGACATCACTCCATCTAATAAATTAATTATACATGTAAATGTATAATTGCTGATAGCTTTAAAGGTTATAGGTCGTCCTTTAAAACCTAAAGACATTGTATAAGGAAAGTGTGTCAACTGAAAAATGTACTCGAATAAGTGGGGCGATTCATTTGATCAACTTATTGCCAGCCAGTAACGGTAAGTCCGAAGAAAGCCTTTTGGACAGAAAAATGCTTAAGCGTTGATTTGGATAAAAGTGATTCTAATTCATCCGTGGTATATGCGGCATTTAATGAAGTGAGATAGCCTGGCCGTATGGCTTTAGGTTTTGTAATGGCGTAAATGCCCCATTTCAGAAGTGGATTGACATCACGCCGCATATCAGAAATGCAGAATTTTCCGCCGGGCTTTAAGACACGGGCGATTTCGTTAAAAACGGCAATTGGATCTTCCCATTCGTGAAGTGAGCCGTTTGAAAAGACGTTGTCAAAAGTCTCAGCTTCAAAGGGCATTGTCATGCCGGTGCCCTTAACATAAGCAGTTCGCGTTTCAAAGCCGTATTCGGCAGCGTTTTTTTGAGCAAGTTTCAGCATATCAGGACTGATTTCACAGCCGGTGACCATGGTGTCATCGGTTTTTTTGAGCCATTCTAAACCGACATAACCCGGACCGGGTCCAATTTCAAGGGCGTGTCCTTTTGTCATGCCGATCTTTAATAGGTTGTCGATTTCATGCCAACCTCTGTCGCGCATTGTCTTTGCAAATTGATCATAAATTTCAACGGTGACTTCGCCCTGTATGCCTTCATTGGTTTCGATGATTCTTGGCTTTGCCATAAATGCCTCCTATAGTGTTAAAGTCTTTTGGGTTTCACGAGCCCAATTCAGCTCAGCTTCATAATGATGAATGTGATGACTAAAAATAATAGTGACCATTGCAGAAAATGATTCCGGAACATAAGTTAATGTCTCATCCCGATGGTGACGCAAGTAATGGAGCGTTGATGACAATGTATCAATATAAGTCGCCAATTGCGATGCAATCAATGTCTCATCCATATAATCAGAGAAATATAATAAACCGTCTGATTCAAATGTTGGTCGATATTGAAAATCCAGCAGTGTATGGAGCTGTGCCTTAAACGCAGCAATGCCTTCATCTGTAATCGTGTAAACTGTTTTGGCAGGTCGGCTGTCAGACTTTTCGGATTTGCCGACGATCAGGCCGTCCTTTGCCATTTTTTCCAAGTGATAATAGAGTGTCGGGAGCTTGATTTGTGTGAAATCAGCGAGTTGTTCAGCGATTAATTTTTTGAGCTGATAACCGTGCTGCGGGCCAAATCGCTGTAGTAACCCAAGAATATAGAGTGGGATCATTATAGTCATCCTTTCTAATGAATTATACTCAGTGCTGACTATAATTATACTCAGTGCTGAGTATATGTCAAGTAGCTTTACAATCATTTAACAACAGTATGATTCAAAAAACAGGGCTTTGAACGCATGGCAATCATTATAAAATACGGTATAATGATGGTGATGCAAAATTGCTTTGCTCAGGTGATGCTTAACCGCATAAAAAACAACGTAAGGATGAAGGTTTAAATTGAAGAAAAAATTTTTAAAAACAGATAATCAATCGACGAAAGAAGAACTTTTAATAGATGTTACAGAAGTGAGCCATAAAAGCAAACCTATGAAAAGGCGTTTGTTTAAGACCGTTTTTTTAGTTTTGATGCTATTGGTCATTTTGGTTTCTGGTTGCAATCTGCTCGTACTGGCTAGTGCGGCAGATCAAATTTACACAGGCGTGGATGATGTGCCCAATACACAAGCGATCATTATTTTAGGGGCATCTGTTCACGGTGATCGGCTGTCCATGGTACTTGAAGACAGGACGCTTGCGGGTATAGCGCTATATCAGATGGATGATGACGCAAAGCTCTTGCTCTCCGGCGATCACGGAGAAAAATATTACGATGAAGTAAATGCAATGCGCAAATATATACTGGCCAATGCACCAGAGGTGGATGACAGGGCCATTTTTATGGATCATGCGGGGTTTGACACTTATGACAGCCTCTACAGGGCAAAACATATCTTCGGCGTCGATCAGGCAATTATTGTGACGCAGTCATTTCATATTAGCAGGGCAGTTTACATCGCCAAATCGCTGGGCATTGATGCGGTAGGCTATGCTGTGGATGAAACGAAATATAAGTGGATTTTACGTGCAAAATGGCAACTTCGTGAATGCTTGTCGCGTGTTAAAGCCGTGATGGATGTGGAGACAGGGGCATTGCCGAAATATGAGGGTGATCCGATTCCCATTTCTGGCGATGGACATGTGACGTGGGATCAGCAATAATGCACCAACGTTAATATTCAATGGTGATTAGGCATTTGAGGAGGCATGATGACAATGAAAAAAATAATGCAACTGTCAATTGTGACACTTGGGCTGTATTACCTTTATCGAGGGTTTGTCGAAGGCATACTGCATATAAGCGCTGTCTTTATTAAGGACAGTTTTGACTTAAATTGGTTTACAACAGTGCCAAATATACTGATGTTCGCACTGGGCTTGGTGCTCGTGGTGAAACCCACTGTCGTGATGAAGCATATAAAATGTGCTGATGAACTATTTAATCATCAATTCGATCATTTGGCAGTTGGGCAGTTGATTCTAAAAATGCTCAGTTTGCTGCTTATTACCAGTAATCTTCAAATAATAATGGCACAAGCGAGTGCAATTCCGTCATTTCTTGAAATGGGTTCAATGGGGGACATGGTTTCGCTGGCTTATGGACTTATTTGCGTTCGCGGCATCATGGTATGCCTTGGGATCATCGTCTTTTGGAAGGCCTATGAAATTGCCGGCATTATTTATAAGGTACGGCAGTAACGTGTAATAAAGATGATTGATGACATAAAAACCCGGCTGCATAGGTATGTTTTACCTTGCAGCCGGGTTTTAAAATCGACTGACAATATTGGAATGGTGCTACAAATTTCATCTGCAAATATCATTGTAGCACTTATCAGTTGGCCTCATCCGCAAAATGATAAGGGTTGATAATGCTTTTGGTTAAAGCGTATTGGATGGTGGCGCCATTGGTGTACGAGAGCGACCATCGGTAGGGGCATCGGTAGGGGCGCCTTCAGGACGAGTACCTTTGCCGCCACCGCCACCGCCGCGCTGAGCAGTCGGCAGTTCAGTGACGGTTTCGCCATTGACAGTGACGTCACCGCCGTTCAGGGTTGCCGACACATCGGCGTCAAATGCTGAATTAGCGGTTACAGCAATGGTGCCGCCATTGATGGTGATCGTACCGTTTGCATCAAAACCATCGGTATCGCCGGGGCCTACTTCGACATTGATATTGCCGCCGTTGACCTCTATGGCAACTGTATAATCGCTGTTGTCAGAGGCATTGATTCCGTCATCAGTTGCGTAGATATCAATGTTGCCGCCATTGATCCGAACAAAAGTTGCTTCGATTCCTTCTGTTGACGTGATGATGTCAATATCGCCGCCGTCTATCTGCATGATGCTGTTGGCCTGCATGCCGTCATCGGCAGCACTGATGGTAAAATTGCCGTTTTTGATATACATATAACCGAGATTGAGGTCGTCATCGTTTTCACTGTGAAAGGCATCTTTGCCTGTGTCAATGATAAAGATGCCGTCATAGATGCGAATGGAATCATTTGCTTCCACGGCGTCGAGGGCAGCGGCAATGGTGTAGGTACCGCCTGTTATCTTGAGGTCATCTTTTGAGGTGATGCCGTTTGCTGTGGCAGAACTGATTGTAACGCTGCCGGTACCGTTTAGCACCAAATCGGATTTTGAAAAGATAACGGCGTCGATGTTGGTATCGGTCGTATTGACATATTCACCTGTGACAGAGAGGGTGTTTTCGTCCGATACGAGGGCGATGAACACTTTGTCGGCGGATTCGATATTAATAGGTGCCGTATTTTCATTTGTAATACTGACGCCATCCAGTACCAACTGTACTTTTGCCTCGTCGTCTGCTTGAACAGTCACGGTGACGTTCTCAACATCACCACTGAGCACGTAGACGCCTTCTTCGAATATATTGACATCGTTGCCATCTGTTAGTGCAATGGCAACGGCTTTGCTCGTATCCGCGGTCTGTTCAAGGTCGCGATCTGAAAACATATTGTCGAGATCGAGGACGGCTTCAGCGCTGCCAGTCGTTTCACCGACATGGTTATTTAGATTATCGTCCGAATTGGCATTCTGAGATTCCGGAAGGAATTCAGAGCCTGTCTGTTCGGTATTGCCGGCTTGCGTGTCATCAATTGGACTGGTTGAGTTCACTGTTTCAGCGGCACTGCATCCTGCAAGAGATAGCATTAGGATGAATACCATAATCAGTTTTTTCGATTTTAAAGCTTTCATAGGGACTCCTTTTTAGTAGACTCTATTTTGTCTGAAGATTAACTTGCGGTTAACGCCTGTTTTCATTAGCATATCCTGTAAACCTTAAAATAACCTAAAATTTTATCAATTGGCGTTATTTTTAGCAGTTTTTTAAACGGTTACAGGCGAAATGCTGCCATTTGTGACAATGGACCTAGTGAATGCCCATTGACAACTACATATAGTGTGAGTACAATAGATTCATACATTATATTGAGTTTGCAGGTCGAAATGTTAAAAGGGAAGGAAGTGAAAATCTTCCACAGCCCCCGCTACTGTAAGTGTGATGAAAGCTGTGTGCCACTGTTGCGAGACGGGAAGGGCAGCGAGTAAGGGGACCACGAGTCAGGAGACCTGCCTGCAGACGCAGCGTTAATCTTCGGTGGGAAGAATGCTTTGTGTGATTCGTTTAAACACAGACACTGCCAGCGCGCAGTGTTTTTTATGTCATTCTATAGGCTCACACAGAAAGGAAAGGGGTCAACATATGATTTTGCAAGTGATTAAGAGAGAAGGCCAAAATGAAGTTTACAATGCCAATAAGATAGAGGGTGCAATGGCAAAGGCCTTTCGTGAGACGGGGGTAACGCCGACACACACTTTGTCGTTTCTCGTTGCTGAAACGGTAAAACGCTTGGATAAGCCAATTGTCCACATTGAAGCGATCCAGGATGCCGTTGAACAGACGCTGATGGCTTATGGCTACTATGCTGTGGCAAAAGCGTACATTCTATATCGCGAAGAGCATGCCAAAAGCCGTCTGGGCATTGATCACTACATTAATAAAATAGATGAATACATGGATAAAATCGACTGGCGGGTCACAGAAAATTCCAATGCGCATTACAGTTACGGTGCGCTGAACAAATACATTTCAGAAATGCAGTCGCGGGATTACTGGTTGCATCGCGTCTATCCTTCACATATTGCCAATGCTTATAAGAGCGGTGATTTTCATATTCATGACCTCGGTGCCCTCACGGTTTACTGCTGTGGTTATTCGTTGATGGATATTATTCGTAAAGGCGTTAAGGGTATTAGCAATATCCCTAGTTCAAAGCCCGCAAAGCACTTTGGCAGTCTGCTGGCGCAAGTTGCCAATCTGACGACCATTTATCAAAATGAGATCGCCGGCGCTGTGGCGTTTAGTTCTTTTGATACCCTGACGGCGCCTTTTGTCAAAGAAGATAATCTTTCTTATACAGAAGTGAAACAGGAGATGCAGAGCTTTATCTTCCAAATTAATTCCAACAGCAGAGGTGGTGCGGAGCCCGCTTTCTCAAACCTGACATTTGACCTCATGGTACCAAGTGACATGGCCAATACCCCTGCTATCATCGCCGGTAAACCGCTTGATTACAATTATGATGCCTGTCAGGCTGAAATGGACATGATTAACAAAGCCTTTTATGAAGTAATGCTGGAAGGCGACGCCAATGGTGCCGTTCACAGCTATCCGATTCCAACATACAACATTCATAAAGCCTTTGACTGGGATCGTGAAAACGAAAAACTGCTCTGGGAAATGACGGGGAAATACGGTATTCCATATTTTGCGAACTTCATTAATTCGGACATGAAGCCGGAAGATGCCAGAAGCATGTGCTGTCGTCTGAGATTGGATAAGCGGGAACTCGTGAAACGCAACGGCGGACTCTTCGGCTCAGGGGAAAAAACGGGTTCAATCGGTGTTGTGACGCTCAATTTGCCGCGGTATGCTTATGAAGCGAAAACAAAGGAAGCTTTTTTTGAAATACTAGACCGAAACATGCTGCTTGCAAAAGAATCGCTGGTGATCAAACGCAAATTTTTAAAGCAGCAGCTTGATCGTGGCCTTTTGCCGGCTTTTATGGAATATGTAGGCACGCTGGATAATCACTTCAGCACCATTGGTTATGTCGGTGCCAATGAGATGTGTGAGAATTTACTTGGTGAAGGCATTGATACCGAGGCGGGCTATGCCTTTACGTATGAAGTGCTGGAATATATGCGTGATCGCATGCGCGATTTTCAGGAGGAAACCGGTGACCTTTTCAATTTAGAGGCGACACCTGCTGAAAGCACGGCGTATAAACTGGCGACTACAGACCGCAAAATTTACAAGGATATTAAAACTCAAGGCGAATCAGTGCCTTACTACACCAACAGCTGTCACATGCCTGTGAAAAAAGTGAAAGACATCCACAGCTTATATGATCATCAGCATAAACTGCAAGCACTTCACACTGGCGGTACGGTTATTCACAATTACCTTGAAACATCAATTTCCGGAGATAAAGCAAAGGCGATTATCAAGTATGTAACCGAAAATTTTGAAGCGCCATACACGTCGTTATCGCCTGTCTACAGCATCTGTGAAACACATGGCTTTATTCACGGCAACCAAGAAACATGTCCGCACTGCGGCGCGCCAGTGGAGAGCTATCAGCGCGTTACAGGTTATATTAGACCGGTTAGCCGCTTCAATGACGGCAAGAAAGCGGAGTTTAAAGACCGCAAACAAATTGATGCCGTTTCCGGACGACTTGACACGCGAACCGATCGCGTAAAAGATGCAGAGCCGTCACGGACACATACGATTAAGACAAATGATACGGCGCGTGTGAAAGTGAGGCCATAAAAAGATGGAAATCCGTTACAAAGGCATTGTTCACAACATATTAAATGATGCGCCCTTTATTGGCGCCGTGATTATTGCCAACGGTTGCAGCATGCCGTGTCCCGACTGTATCAATGAGCACTTAAAGGATGATTCACTGACGATGATGGCTTCGCCGGAAGCGATTATTCGGTCGGTTAGACGCAATGGACTCAATCAGGGAATTATTCTCTCGGGCCTTGAATGGACAGAGCAGTCAGGCGAAATGATTGCTTTGGTTCAGGCAGCGTTGGCTGCAAAACTGGAAGTCATTATCTATACTCATCATGATGAAGCGGCGTTTTTTAAGATCGCTCCAGAACTGGCGAAGCTGCCAATTTACGTGAAGTTTGGCCTTTACGATGCAGCACTTAAAAGTGATAATCATTATTCACACACGGTGAAACTGGCGACGACGAATCAGTACATTCGTTATTTAGGGTCGGCTGATGATTGATGCCGGATGATGTGTTGGTAAACATACGATTCGCAAAAGACGGCTCATGAAGCTAGCAGATCATAAAGATACTGAACATTAAAATGTAGATCAAAAAAGATGCAAATCGTGAAGATACAGATCGTGAAGATACAAATCATGAAGGTGCAGCTCAAGAAGATACAAATTATGAAATTATAGACCATGAAATTGTAGACCATGAAAATGTAAATTGTGAAGATTCAAATGATAAAGGGGTAGATCAATAAAATAACGATGATTAAACGATCTTTTGGAGACAATGTCTTGAATGGCATGACATTGTTTCGGAAGGTCGTTTTTTGTGCCTTTTAGGCGTGATTTTTTTGTTGAAAAAATTATTTTTTTGCCTTGACCCTCTCACTATGTGATACTCTATACTAAAATTGAGCTCAACCATACACATTCGCGAGGTGTAAAAATGTTAAAAATAGGTGATTTTTCAAAACTTTCAAGGATTAGCATTCGGATGCTACGGCATTATGATGAGATTGGACTGCTGAAACCAAAGCATATTGATGCCGGGAGCGGTTATCGATATTATGGTGAAGATCAGCTTACGGTGACAAATCGGATATCGGCATTGAGAGAGATGGGCTTTGGGCTTGCCACGATTGGCGATATTTTGACAACCTACAGTGATCCGGAAAGACTCATTGACTTTTTGACCGTCAAAGAGAGTGAAGTCAAAGCCGAGGCAGCAGTCATCGAACGCCGTTTGCGACGTCTTGAAACAACCATTGAGAGACTGAGAAAGGACGGAACCGTTATGAGTTATCAAGTAACCTTAAAAACACTGCCGGAACGTTATGTAGCAAGTGTACGAGAAGTGATTCCAACTTACGATCAAGAAGGGATGCTGTGGCAAAAAATGATGACAGAAGCAGGACCTCTAAATCTACAAATGAACAATCCATGCTATTCACTGGCGATTTTTCACGATGAAGCTTATAAAGAATCAGATGTAGATGTCGAGATTCAATTAGCGGTGGTGGGTGAATATGCGAATACAGCCAATGTGGTCTTTAAGAAAGAAGCGCCGATTCTCATGGCGTCGGCGACCTTCAATGGTTCATACGACAGCATCAGCGTGGTGAATGAGGCCGTTGCCAATTGGGTGAGCGACAACGGCTACGCCTTTGACGGTGCATCCTTCTGTATCTATCACGTCAGCCCCAATGAATCGCAAAATCCAGATGACTGGGTGACGGAAGTATGTTATCCGGTGCGGAAACCGGCCCTTTAGTGGCAATGCAAGCTTAAGGCGTATACATTATTTAAAGAACACCATCCACAATTTAAGATCAAAAGCCGTCTGTTAAAAAATAGGCGGCTTTTTCCTTTGAAAGGATGGATGAGCTTGCTTGTTAAGATGAACACGCTATGTAAAATACTTCAACAAATATTTCAACGAGATGAGTTCGAACAGGATAGCACTAGAACGTCTACTTCTATTATTTGGGGGAGACCTCTATCGCTTTTTTATGACATTTCGCTTACAAAAATGCCGCAGCTGTTTTAGTCCCCATAGAATATGCTAAGATGAATTAAAGGCTGTTTGAGGAGCTGTATTGCTCAAAATAGTCTTTTGATTTGAAATTTAGCGTAAAACCATTAAAAATCTTGACTGTAAAGTCACTTTACAGCTTATAATCGTGACGAACAAGCTTTATTCGAATGACAAATGTGAAAGGACGGAAACCATGACGATCAAAGAATTGGAAACACGAACGGGGATGACGCGAGCGAATATACGCTTTTATGAAAACGAAGGGCTGATAGCGCCCAGTCGTTTGCCAAACGGTTACCGAGACTATTCAGAACGCGATGTACATAAATTGCTGAAAATCAAATTACTTAGGCGTCTGCAAATTTCACTATCCGATATCAAGGCAATTGTCAGAGGCAATCGATTGCTTGACGAAGTACTTGAAGTACAGCTGCAAACATTGCAGCAGGCTCAGGAAGATATGTCACTGGCAGCTTCAGTCTGTGAAACCATGCTGGCGGATCACGTGGCCTTTTCAGAACTCAATGCCATGCAGTATTTGATGACCATTGAAACGGGTGCCCGTGAACGCAGAAGTGATTATTTTGAAGTTAAAGGGGATGAACTACCACAAGTGCATCAGCCTTGGCGTCGTTTTTTTGCAAGATTTTTTGATATGATGCTGTACAGTTCGCTTTGGAGTGCGTCCATGATGCTGTTTTTTAATCAGAATCCTTCACTTCAGTCAGATGCCAGCAGTATTATTGAAGGATTTATCGTCTTGATGATTATGTTGTTTGTCGAACCGGTATGGTTGCATTTCTTTGGGACGACACCCGGGAAGGCACTGCTTGGTTTGAAGGTTGAAAGTGATGATGGCGGTCGTTTGACCTATGGGCAAGGGGTAGCGCGAACATGGGGAATCATTGGCAAAGGCCTTGGTTACAATATTCCCTTTTATAATCTGTATCGGATTTGGAAGAGCTATAGAATGTGCAGCGACCTCGAGACGTTGCCGTGGGATGAAGACATTGCATACACACTGAAAGATTCAAAAAAATACCGTTATGTAACCTATATTGGCGGCATTGCGTTGCTCATCTTCATGCTCTATACAGCGACGGCGATGAAACTTCTGCCGCCAAATCGTGGTGACCTTACAGTTGCCGATTTCGCCGAAAATTACAATTACTATTTAAAGTATTTTCAAATGGATTCGGATCAGTATTATTTGGATGATAACGGGCAATGGGCAGAGCAGGAACAGAATGGCAGTACGGTCTATCTTGGCATCGGTTTTTCAGAAAGACCGGTCTTCACGTATGAAGTTGTCAATGGCACACTCGTTGCCGTCGGTTTCGAAACGCATATTGTTGGTGAAGAGCGGTGGGTTGGTTCGAATGATCAGTACATGGTATTATCAGGACTGGCATTTGCCAATGGTCAGAAGACGGTGGGACTGTATTCAAAATTATCGCAGGAACTGGTTAATGCCATTGATAGTCATACGTTTGAGAGCTTTGAATTCTCACAGGATGGCATTCAAATGCGTGCAGACGTGACCTATGCCGGGTACAATGATTTCGACAGCGGTGTTTTAATCCCAATGGATGGTGCGAGTAGTTTCACCTACGATCTGCTGTATGAAATTCGAAGCAATAACGAATAATACGAATAATCGTGCATATAAAATGATTGATTAAGATGAATAGACCGATATGCTGCCCTTTGACGAGAAGGATGCGTATCGGTTTTTGTTTTTGGTGATATTTGCATCATTAGATCAAAGAGCCTAGAGCATATGGCGCCAATTTTTTTAATGCTGAATAACGATTTGCGCCGATGTATAGAAATTATTCATGACGATTTTGTAATAAATAGGTTGAACTCCAGAAAGGTTATGCGTATAATATTATATAATATTATATCGAGTAATCCCCAAAAACATGATGAGACGCTTGTTTTAATCATGCGAACCTATACTAATCACTTAACATTAGGCGTTATGCAGAAAACAGAATGCAAAGCGCATACGCAAAGCGAACACCCGGTAAGAAGGCATATCAAAGGGATATTGCGTAAAAAGCATACACAAAGAGAATATTCGGTAAGCAACATATGCCAAGGGACAGAGCGAAAAACCATATGCAAAAATTTCTCCGAAGACATCGGATTAAAAAAGATAGATAAAACAATTGAAGTATTTAAATAGTAATCTTCTCGCCATCATAGATATGACCTTCGTAGGAGGGGAACCACCTATTGTGATGAATGATGAACGTGAGGCTATGAAGCAATTATCTTAAACAAGCAGTGCAAAAACCATAAAGCAGTTTTGGCAAGAGACAATATGCTGAGGTGCAGAGAATAATGAATAAAGAAAATAAAGAATAAAAGAATAATAAAATACCCGAGAGAAAATACCCGATAGAAAGTACCTGATAAAAAGTACTCGATAAAGACCAACTAATAAAGACCAACTAATAAAGACCAACTAATAAAGACTAACTAATAAAGACTAACTAATAAAGACTAATAATGAACAAATGATAGCAGATAAAGAATAACCGGCTAACAACGAATAGCGACTGTATAGCAGCAAGACATCTATAGACATGAACAGAACGAGGAGGATCTATGGTCAATCGAATGAGCGATGTACCCATGTACATACAAATTGCTGAAATTTTAAGAGATGAAATAGAGCGTCACAAGGATGAGAGCATCCCCATTGCACCGCAGAAAGAACTCGTTGACCGCTTTGACGTAAGTCTGATCACCGTTCGCAAGGCGCTTCAAGTCTTGGAAGAAGAAGGGCGCATTGTTCGTAAAGCAGGCAAGGGCACGTTTAGCGTCGGCAAGGTTTATCGCGATAATTTAAGTGAGCTCAAAACGGTGAGCGGCATTGTTTCAAAAGGTGAGGGGACGACTGTACGCGTTCTGCACATGAAGCGGATGCGCGTTGACAACATGGTAAAGCCGGAAATTCTCGAAGCGCTTGGATCTGAATGCCTCTATGTTTTACGGCTGCATGAGAACGCCGGTGAACCGACGACGCTTTCTGAAATCTTTATTCCTGTTAAGTATGCAGATCTCTTTACAGCAGAACGTATTGAAATGACGACGACCTATGAAATCTTTGTGAAATATGGCCATTTGATTCTTGGCAACGGTATGCAGACGATACGTGCAAACAAAGCAAACAGCTTAGTCGCAAAGCATTTAAATGTAATGGTCGGCAGTCCGGTGCTTCAAATTGAGCGGTGTGCCTATGATGCATCAGGCATACCTTTTGAATACATTAAGATTTATTATGAATACAGTAAATTTGAAATGAACATCAATATGAAGTTGAAGATCTGACAGGAGGCTTCAAATGTTTCAATATATTTTAAAACGCATTGTTTCACTGTTTATCACGCTGTTTATCCTTGCGAGCATTACATTCTTTATGATGCATGCCGTGCCGGGTGGGCCATTTACAACAGATCGAAAAATGCCGCCTGAGATCGAACAGGCACTTATGGAAAAGTATGACTTACATTTGCCGCTACATCAGCAGTATATCAATTATATGATGGATCTCTTGCGGCTTGATTTGGGCCCGTCTTTTAAAAATCAGGGCGAAATGGTCGGTGATATGATCGTTTCAAGATTTCCGGTGTCGGCACGTGTCGGTGGCATTGCCATTTTACTGCTCTTTCTCATTGGCATCCCGGCGGGGTTGGCGGCAGGGTTCAAATCTGGAACGCTGACGGATCGAATGATTATGGTGATTTCCACCATTGGCGTGGTGATTCCCTCTTTTGTCGTTGCGACGATATTGCTGTATATCTTTGCGGTTAAACTGCAATGGCTGCCGTTTTATGGCATTCAAGATTCCAAGGGTTATATTTTGCCTTCGGTTTCACTGGCGGGATTTTCCATCGCTTACTTTGCAAGGCTGACGCGGTCTTCTGTACTGGATGTCATGGGACAGGATTATATTACCATGGCAGATGCCAAAGGCCTTCGCAAGTCGACGATTATCTTTAAACACGTGTTAAAAAATGCCATGATTCCAGTGGTAACGGTGCTGGGGCCTTCTGTGGCAAGTCTTTTGACGGGCACTTTTGTTATTGAAAAAATATTTGGCCTGCCGGGGATTGGACGCTATTTTGTCGATGGAATCAGTAACCGCGATTACAGTGTCATCATGGGGATTACCTTGTTTTATGCCTTGTTTTTATCCGTAATGGTTTTAGTGGTGGACATTCTCTACGTGCTCATTGACCCGAGAATTGATGTGAAGGCATAGTGCTTGGTATGGCAAACGACAGAAGGCTATGAAAGATCATGAAAGACTATAGAAGACTATGGAGAACCATGGAGAACCATGGAGAACCATGGAGAACCATGGAGAACGAAAGCGTGATAATAGAGAAAGACGGCGTATGACGGGAAACGATAGAGCGCTATAGAAAACGACAGCAAACGATAAGTGATAGAAAACGATGAGCACTATCGCGCACTTAGCGTACGATAGAAAACGATAGGAATGATGAAAAGCTTAAATGATCGCGCTGTTTTAAGCCATCATGAGCATACACCTAAGGGAGAGAATATGAGTGATCTGATAATTGAAGAATCGATGCTGCAGCCAATTGATGACGCTGACCGCGTGCTGGATTATATTGGCACGGCGCAGCAGCCTTACTGGCGAGAAGTATGGAATCGCTTAAAACAAATAAAAACAGCCGTTTTTGGCATGATTGTCATCATTCTCTTACTGATTTGTGCCGTTTTTATACCTTTTTTTTCGGCAGTTGATTATTCGGATGACAATCTGGATCGTGTGAACATGCCGCCGATTTTGCAGACCGTTGCGGATTCGCAGGGCAACACGTATTTTATCAATAAAGATTATCGTATTTATCGCGTACAGGACGGCCATATAGAAGCATTGCTCACAGCCAATAAAGAAGATATGATGCATGCGCTGACATATTACGGCGAGGACAATGCTGTGATGCTGGACTACAGTGATAAAAAGAATATTCGCTACTATGATGCCGACGGCAATGAACTCGTGAAGGGGAAGACCTTCTGGAATCAAGATAATCTCTTTGGAACAGATGCTTTTGGCAGAGATTTGTTTATTCGGGTGGTCTATGGGGCGCGCATATCACTGCTCGTCGCTTTTGTGGCAACCGTTGTCAATCTGTTTATCGGCACCCTTTACGGCGGTATTTCCGGTTTTTCGGGTGGACAGGTGGATAACCTGATGATGCGTTTTGTGGATATTATCAGCACGATTCCCCTGACGCTCTACGTCATTCTCATTATGGTTGTCGTTGGCGCCGGCATTAAGAGTATTATTCTGGCGCTTAGTTCAGTGTACTGGGTTGGCATGGCCAGACTCGTCAGAGGACAAGTGCTTTCAATTAAACAGCAGGAATTTGTACTAGCGGCTCGAACGCTGGGCACGCGCAATCGCACGATTCTGCTAAAGCATTTGCTGCCAAATGCCATTGGGCCGATTATCGTCAACATGACCATGCTGATCCCGCAGGCCATTTTCGTCGAAGCATTTTTAAGCTACATTGGGCTGGGAGTGCCGAGGCCGATGGCGTCGTGGGGAACCCTTTGCAACGATGCGGTTCAAACGCTGAGCATGTACCCGTACCAGCTGATTGCACCGGCAATAGCCATTTCGATCACCATGTTTGCTTTTAACTTTTTAGGCGATGGCTTAAGAGATGCCATTGATCCTAGATTAAAGCATTAAGGAGTCCTGATGAATCCAATTTTACAAGTCAATCAACTGAAAACATCATTTTTTACATCGTCAGGCGAAGTCGAAGCTGTTAGAGGCGTTAGTTTTGAACTCCAAAGCGGTGAAATTCTTGGCATTGTCGGCGAGAGCGGCTGCGGCAAAAGTGTAACGGTCAAATCCATTATGAACATCATCAAACCGCCCGGTCGCGTCGTGGCAGGTGAAATAAAATATAAAGATGAAGATTTATTAAATTTGTCAAAGCATCGTATTCGAGAAATCAAAGGCAACGATATTGCCATGATTTTTCAAGACCCGATGACGTCGCTCAATCCCGTGTTGACCATTGGCAGTCAGTTAATGGAGACGATGAAAGCTCATACCAAGCTTTCAAAATCTGAACGCGAACAACGAGCCATTGCACTGCTGCGGGCCGTTCAAATCAATTCGCCCGAATTGAGACTCAAGCAGTACCCGCATGAATTTAGCGGCGGCATGCGCCAACGCGTGGTCATTGCCATTGCACTTGCAAATGATCCGGATATTCTCATTGCCGATGAACCGACGACGGCGCTGGATGTAACCATTCAGGATCAAATATTGAAACTGCTAAAGGACTTGCAGAAAAAACAGTCGAAGTCGGTTATCCTGATAACGCATGATCTTGGCGTTGTGGCACAGATGTGCCAGCGCGTGCTGGTGATGTACGGCGGCCTTATCGTTGAATCGGGGACGCGCGAAGACATTTTCTATGCACCTAAGCATCCTTATACGGTTGGCCTCTTAAATGCCATGCCAAAGCTTGACAGCAAGGCGCGACTGGAAGCGATACCGGGCTCGCCGCCGGCACTGGTCAATCCGCCAAAGGGCTGTCCGTTTGCGTCGCGATGCCAGCAGGCAATGAAAATCTGCCTTAACCATTTGCCGCATTTTTACGAAGACCATGAAGGCCATAAGGCGAGATGCTGGCTGCTGGATCCGCAGGTTAAAAAGATGAAAGGATATGAAGACCAATGAGTGAACTGCTTCGCGTGGAAAATTTAAAACAGTATTTCCCAGTGCGAAAAGGTATCTTGGGAAGGGTTCATCACTATGTAAAGGCCGTTGACGATATTAGTTTTCACATCGACAAAGGTGAGATCTTTGGCTTGGTAGGCGAGAGCGGCTGCGGTAAATCGACGACGGCGCGCAGCATTATAGGCCTGCACAAGCGAACAGCGGGAAATATCTACTTTAACGGTGAAGACATTACAATGCTAAAGGGCGAAGCTAAACGCATGCTTTGTCAGGAAATGCAGATGATATTTCAAGATCCTTATGCTTCTTTAAACCCGAGGATGACCGTCCGTGAAATTATTGCAGAGCCGCTGCGCGCTTTTGGCATGAATGATGCTGAGGCGATAACGGCGGCAGTAGGTGAACTGCTGGAGAAGGTTGGGCTTAACAAGGGCCATGCAGCCCGCTACGCCCATGAATTCTCAGGTGGCCAGCGTCAGCGCATTGGCATTGCACGCGCGCTGGCGATTAAACCGAAATTTATCATTTGTGATGAACCGATTTCGGCACTGGATGTTTCGATACAGGCGCAAATTATCAACATGCTTATCGATTTGCAAAAAGAGTTTGGCCTAACCTATTTATTCATTGCGCACGACCTTTCAATGGTCAAATATATTTCGGATCGCATTGGCATTATGTATTTGGGCAATATTGTTGAAATGGGCAGCAGTGATTTAATTTTTCAAAAGCAGTGCCATCCTTATACACAGGCATTGCTGGCCGCTATTCCAATACCAGATCCCGCGGCATCAGATGCGCGGCAAACCGTGGCGCTCCAAGGTGACATACCGAGTCCTATTGATAAACCCAGCGGATGCAGTTTCCGCTCGCGCTGTCGTTATGCCATGAATATATGTGCAGAAAAGGTGCCTGAACTCAAGGCAATTGAACCGGATTATTATGTGGCTTGCCATTTAATAAATGAGGAAATTGCATCATTATAATGGTTATCCTTTTATCGCAAGATGTATTTTTTCGTAAGACGAAAATGCTACCTATTGTCGTGAAGGATCAACGAATGATGATGCCATTGCCTTAAATAAATAGAATATTGTACCACCAATGCATTTTTTAAACGTCATGAAAGCTTGATGGATGTATGTTAAGCGCGATATGTACTTTGTTTGCAGATATCATCGATACGTTTTGTATATACCGCTTGTATATAAGTCTTGGATTTTAGGTCTTTTATATAAGGTCTTGTACACGACTTGGAAGAAATCTGTCTACTATACAGTACGAGATGATTACGTGAGCTTAATTCTGATCTTAATTCGATCAAAGTAGGCGTGATGGGTGTTAAATGCATGACGAGGACACGGTTATCACATGATTGGTAAACTATATCTCAGCCAATTGCTAATCGGTGATGATCGTGCCATCTCGGCGTTATCAGATTTTAATGTACGACTGTCATAGGATGGCGACACAAATGACATACGATGCTCGCCGGAAAGATGACAAATGCTCAAGGCATTACCTGCATGAAAACATGCGCACCAGAAGGGGGAAAAAATGAGAAAATTAACGGCTTTATTGTTGACGATTGCCCTGTTGGCACTTATGCTGTCCGGCTGTGGCGGCAATGCATCAACAAGCAGTACAGAGGCAGAAAGTACACCGGCTGCTGAAAACACAGAGCAGACAACTGCCGCTGAAACACCAAGCGAGGCGGCACCGGAAGTGAAAAAGGACATGGTCTTTATCATTGGAGATGAACCGACGTCGCTTGATCCGGGACTGGCATCAGACAGTACGCCTGCGACAGTTATGTCCAATACATTTGAGGGCTTGACGACACTCGATGAAAATGACAAACCAATTCCGGCAATGGCCGATCACTGGGAAATCAGCGAAGACAGCCTCGTGTATACGTTCTATTTAAAAGATGATATTTTTTGGAGTGACGGACAGCCTGTGACGGCAAATGATTTCTACTATGAATGGCAGCGCGTGATTACGCCTGAAACCGCTTCGGGATTCGGCTATTTTATACTTGAACACATTGCCAATGCACAAGCGTACTTTGACGGCGAAGTTGACATGGACGCGGTTGGATTTGAAGCTGTGGACGATAAAACCTTTAAAGTGACGCTGGCGAATCCAACACCTTATTTCTTAAATTTAACGGCGACGTGGACACTCTTCCCATTAAGAGAAGACATTGTTGCCCAAGGCGAAAACTGGTTTAAAGATCCATCGACCTTTATTTGTAACGGGCCTTATATGATGTCAGATTATGCGGCAGGCGAATCGGTTACGCTCGTAAAAAATCCATATTACTACGGTGCAGATGATGTGGCGATTGAAACCATCAGACTGGATTTCTTAACAGATGCCGCCAATGCACTGGCTGCATTCGAATCAGGTGCAGTCGATGGGTCAGAAGTCGTATCGAGTGCAGACATTCCAAGGCTTCGCATGGAAGTGGAAGGTTTTTATTTAATGCCGTACATCCAACATATTTGGATTAACTTTAATACCCAAATGGCACCTTATGATGATGTCAATGTTCGCAAGGCGTTAGCCTATGCCATTGATCGCGATGCGATTTGCACACAAATCTTACAGGCAGGTCAAGTGCCGGCTTCAGGTCTCGTACCATTTGGCATGGTCGTCAATGGTGAAGATTTTAGAGAAGTTGGCGGTGACTACGGGATGCCGGCATCGGGAGATGTTGAAAAAGCACAAGCATTCCTAGCGGATGCAGGTTATCCGAACGGCGAGGGTTTCCCGGAACTCATGATCAAAGACAACGGCAAGGATTACATTGAAGCTGTTAAAGAAATGTGGGAAGAAAACCTGAATATCAAAGTAACCATTGAAGAAAAGGAATTTGGCGTTTACCTCAAAGAAGTCAAGTCAGGCGATTATACGGTTTCACGCGGGGGCTGGACAGGTGACTACGGTTATCCGACAGATTATTTGAATATGTATACGGACAACAGTGGGGTTAACTTCTCTCATTGGCACAACGATGCGTATTTAGAGGCGCTTGAAAAGGCACAAAGTGAACAGGATGAAGCGAAACGCGTTGCATACATGCATGAAGCAGAAACGATTTTCATGGATGATATGCCAATCGCACCGCTTTACTATGCGACATCACCAATTTTGGTCAATCCAAAACTCGAAGGATGGCATCAATCACAACTTGGATACTTGTTCTTTAGAGATGCGGCATTTACAGAATAAACGACGCGAACAGAGCGATCTGATCGACAAATGATGACTGTATTAACGTCGTGTTGCTTAAATTGATCCTTCGCCATAATAGGTTGAATGGCCTTCTTTTAAAGGTGGGATATTTATTATGGCGAAAGGATCAAAATTTGAACGATGCAATTAATGGCATCAATTAGTTGCCTCAATTAGTTGCCTCAATTAGTTGCCTCAATTAATCAATTAGGAAATCGACAAATTGTTATATTGACATCACAAAACCCTGAAAAGGTAAAAGAAGTGACGAGTCAAAACACAACAAATCAAAGAAGCGACAAATCAAAGCAATCACAAAGTAAAGAGATGATAAATCAAATAAATGGAAAATCAAATAAGCAGCAAATGAAGGAAGCAGTAAATGAAAGAAGCGGTAAATGAAAGAAGCGGTAAATGAAAGAAGCGGTAAATGAAAGAAGCGGTAAATGAAAGAAGCGGTAAATCAAAGCAGTGGTAAATGAAAGAAGCGGTAAATCAAAGCAGTGGTAAATCAAAGCAATGACAAAGTAATAAAATGATAATGCAAAGAAATGACAAATAAAGAAGTAATAAAGTGAAGACGTCACAAATCAAAAACGTGATGAAGTAAAATCGCGATAAAGCTAAAACATGATGAAGTAAAAAAATATAAAAACGAAAATTGGAGACGCAGCTTGCCGGATTTGGAAACAAGCGGCATAGAGGGTGTGTCTTCTGCCAACATATGACGATAAAAGGGAAGTGAGATCAATGGGCATCAGACTGTCAGAAATAACTTATAAAGAAGCAAAGACATTATTAAATGAAGAGACAATTATCGTGCTGCCAATTTCAGGCGGGACAAAGGAACATGGCTATCATTTGCCACTCGGGACGGATATGTACGTCGTCGACTGGATTGTCGATCGATTGGTGGAACGCTGCAATATTGTGGCATTGCCAATTGTTTCATATGCGTATTACCCGGCCTTTGTCGATTTTATTGGAAGTGTGTCAATTTCATCCGAAGTGTTTATGCATCATACGCGCGATATCATCGTAAGTTTTGCAAAGTTTGGCGTTAAAAAATTTCTGATTGTCGATGGCGGTGTTTCAACGCATAATCCATTAAAAGTTTTGGCCAGCGATCTTCACAATGCTTATGGCATTACTGTGGGCGTGACGGACATTATCGGCCTCGGCAGTGAAGTTGAAGCGAAGCTTCTCGAACAGGAAAAGGGCGGACATGCAGATGAAAGCGAAACATCGTGCATGCTGTACATTAAACCCGACTTGGTACATATGGACGAAGCAGTGGAAGAATATCGAACGGGTATCAAAGGCGCTTTTTACAATGGTGTGAAGAAAGTGCACGTAGCGGGTAAAATGACGACGCCGCATGGTATTCACGGCAATGCAACGTTGGCGACTGCAGAAAAAGGGCGACAGATCATGGAAGCTAAAGTGGATGATATTGTGCGCTTTCTCGAGAATCTAGAGAGCTATGAGGTATCATGATGGGGACAGATTTTCTACGTGAACACGATATTGCTTTCACAGGCTCCTTTGAGGAAGAAGTCGTATCGGCGGAAGGTATTCGACTTATGACGTGCGATAAGCGCATCTATGCGAACTACAATGAAATTACCAGTATGCTTGGGCAAAATCATAAAGTGTTTGTAGAAAGAATGGTCGAAGCAATGCAATGTGGGATTTATACGCCGGTCAAAGGTTATGAATCTGATAAGGTGGCGCTATTTCAAAAGCTATTGCGGCTCACGAATAACGATTTCCCAAAAATATTTTTAAGCACCAGTGGCAGTGAAGCCATTGAGTGGGCAGTGCGAATCGCACGGCACTATACGGGCAGAAACGAAGTCATTGCCTATTCGGGCAGCCTTCATGGGCGCACGTATATGGCAGCCTGCCTTTCAGGCATTGACCGCCGCAAAAAAGGACTTGGTGTTCAGGCGCCAGGCATCATTCACATCCCTTACCCAACGTGTCAAAGATGTTATCTAAATCTCGATTCAGCAACCTGCGGCAGTGCCTGTGCCAACGATATTGACAGGCAGCTGGACTATCAGGCTTCTGAACTGCCGGCTGCAATACTGATTGAGCCGTTTACGGGATCAACAGGGATGGTAACGCCGCCAAAGGGTTACCTGAAAAAGCTTCGCACATGGGCAGACCGTCATGATGTTTTACTGATCTTCGACGAAATCCAAACGGCATTTGGTAAGACTGGCGATATGTTTATGTATCAGCGGGAAGGAGTGACGCCTGATATGCTCGTCTTGGGCAAGGGGCTGGGAAACGGTTTTCACATCGCAGCACTGATGACCAAAACACATATTATGGATCAGTTTAATGGAACCGTTCTCGCAGGTGGTACGGGATCGAATCCCATTACCATTGCAGCTGCCAATGCCGTTATTGACATACTGGAATCAGAACAATGGTTAGAACACGTAAAAAAAATTGAAGCGTATCTAGTGCCGGAATTTGAACGATGGTGCCACATGTACGATGTTGTCGATAATTTCCGCGGCATGGGTGCCGTATATGGTATTGAGTTCGTAACGAGTGATGGCAGCAGAAAACCAAATGCAGCATTAACTGATATCATTGTTAAGGGAGCGAAAGAGAAGGGGCTGCTGCTCGGCAGAAGCGGTAATATCCTGTTCTTTAGACCGCCAATCTGTGTCACCGAGGGTGAAGCACGCCATTTTATTGAAGTCGTCGAGGGAATTTTCGCGTCCTGGCAATAGATCAGCAATAATTTGGCAATGAAGGATAACGCATTCCATGCACGAATTCATAAAGTCATCCACGAAACAGTTCGTCTTGAAACCAAATAACAGAAAAATATGTTGCAGAAAGCAATGTTGCAGAAAGCAATGTCGCAGAAAGCAATGCCACAGAGAGCAATGTCGCAGAGAGCAATGTCGCAGAAAGCAATGTCACAGAGAGCAATGTTACAAGAAAGCAATGTCGCAGAAAGCTATATCACAGAAAATATGTCTTCAAGTAATATTTAAATGAGGAAATTGTATTATTCTAATCCTAATCCTTTCATGACAATACGTACTATTTTCATCATACGAAGTTCAAACTATTGAAGTGAAGGCGCCCATTAAGGGTAATGATGCGATTGTCTTATATAAAAAGAAAACGCCTTATCGACAGCTTATTAGCAGTAATATGACGCCGTTTGTTAACATACGGAATGGGAGGTCATATCGCTGTTTCTGTCAATAGAAGACGTTTTCTTTTTTGTTGTCGAGAAGCTTTTTAAGGCGCTTTTTGATAGCGTTTTTAGCGGAATTTACGTATTGTTTAGCAGATTGGCTTGTTGATTAAAGCATTTGATTAATGTTCTCGAGTAATGAGTTCAATTAATGATTTCAATAGTCAATAGCCAATCAATTTCAGATAATACGATGATATTCATTAATGTCATTGCTTAATGAATCCTTGTTCAAGTATTTCACAATGTAGGAGTGCCCAAAGTTCGGACTAGGCATTTCCAAGTGCATCAGCCAGCATAATGGCGCTGTAGACCATATCGGCTGTAACGCAGAAAGGCATATTGTAAATCGTTTCACCTTCTGCACAGGCTGCTTCTGCAACGGCTCTGATTTCGCTTTCGACGATATTTTCAACGCCCATGGCTTTTAATGTTACAGGCAAGCCCACTTTTTTGCAGAATGCGATGACGGTATTGATTTCATCTGCATCTGCGTGTTCCAAAACGAGTTGAACAATGGTGCCAAAAGCGACTTTTTCACCATGGTATAGATGATGACACGCTTCCATGACGGTAAAGCCGTTGTGGATGGCATGTGCTGCTGCAAGTCCGCCGCTTTCAAAGCCAATGCCGCTCAATAAGGTGTTGGCTTCAATAATGTTTTCGAGTGCTTTGGTGCAGACTTTTTTGTCAACGGAGCATTTGGCCATAAAGCCGTCTTTCAGCAATGTTTCATAGCAGAGTTTTGCAAGTGCGTTGGCAGAGAGCGTTGACTGTGTGCCCGTCATATTGGGTGCGCAGGAACGTTCACAGGCACGTGCTTCAAAATAGGTAGCCAGAGCATCTCCCATACCTGCGACGAGCAGCCGTGAAGGTGCGTTGGCAATAATCGTCGTATCGACGAGGACGAGTTCAGGATTGCTTGGCAATACTAGGTAGCGGTCGAAGACACCGCTTTCCGTATAGATGACTGAAAGAGCACTGCATGGCGCATCAGTGGAAGCAATGGTTGGAACGATACCAACGGGGATGGCTGCTTCATAGGCAACGGCCTTGACCGTATCAAAGATTTTGCCGCCGCCAATGCCGATAATGGCCGTATACTTTTCATTTTCAATGATGGTTTTAATGCGATTGATTTCTTTGTCACAGCATTCGCCATTAAAGGCTTCGAAGCCAAGGGTTACATCAAGTGCTTTGTAGCTGTTTTCAATGGTTTGTTCCGTGCGTTTGATACCGTTTGCACTGGCGATAAACAACAATTTGCTGCCGAATTCCTTGGTGTAGTCGCTGATGCTGGCGAGGAGCTGCTCACCTTGTACATACTTGCCGGGTGCGATAATGGTTTTTATCATGTCAATCACTCCAATCTTTGAAATTGTTATTTTTTTAACTTTATCATGCTCAGTATACCATGAAAGATCAGGTGATTATTTCTCAACATCGGGTCAATATTTGTGTATTCTAGATAATTTTTTAACAGTGTGTACAAAATTTGACAAAATGTGTGAACATTCATAATTCGTTCATATCGTAGGGGTAAAATAAGGACTAGAGAATAAAAAAGGGTTCGAGCAGCACAATGGCATTTGACTGAATTGGAGGTTGAAAGTTTTATGGAACAAGTGTTATACAAGAAAGTTTATTCGGTGTCAGCATTTTATCCTATTCTGTTTAACGGGCTGAGAACGGTTCGCTTCATGCAGCGTGCAAAGAAGGACGGGATGTTGGATGATCCCTTTATCGAACGGATTATGCTCGCGGTGACAGAAGTGAATGGCTGTGAAATTTGTTCATATGGACACACGAAGATGGCTTTAGAAGTTGGTATGGATGAGGAAGAAATTAAAAAACTGCTGACAGGCGATACCAGTGAGTTGCCGCTGGAGCAAGTCCCCGCAATTGTCTTTGCGCAGCATTACGCGGATACACGCGGTGTTCCATCGGAAGAAGCATGGGAAAAGATTGTCGCCTATTATGGCGAGGCAAAGGCATTAGGGATATTAGGTGCCATTCGAATGATTATGGTCGGCAATGCCTATGGCATTGCTTTAAGTGCTTTCCGCAGTCGGCTCAAAGGCAAACCAATCGTTAAGGGCAATCTGTTTGGCGAAGAAAAGATGCGTTTATCTTATGAACTCACCATGATCTTAAGTTTGATCGTCTACTTGCCCGTCGCGCTTATTCAAATGATTGTCGCCAATATCATGAAAGCGCCAATCATTCAGTTTAAATAGTGACAAAGGCATTGCGTTTTAAATGTATTCTATATAGAGCATCGTTAAGGTGTATTGAAAGATGTGTTGGAGTGATGTTAAAAAGGGATGTACTGAAAAGCTGTGTTAGAGAGTTGTGTTCAGGAGTTGTGTTCAGGAGCACTGTTTAAGAGCTGTGTTAAAGAGCTCTGTTGAATAGTTTGATTGAAAATACGTGCAATAATGTGTCAAATTAATATACTTTCAGTGAAAAGATTGCGCTAAACATCATGTTTGCTTGCGCATGAAGGATCTTTGTGTTGATGATCATCAGCGATGCAGATGAAAACATCATAATGGAGGTCCTTTTTTATGTCCGATATTTTATGAAAAACAGTCCTTTTTTATTGAAAAACAATATAAAAAACCGCTTTCAAGGTGAAGTTATGATGAAGTCGTGCTATACTATTCATATATGAGATTGTATATGAACTGTATATAAATTCATATGCGAATTGATATACGAATTAGTATGTGAAATAATGGGGAGGCCATATGTGGAATAGTCATAAATCAATATTACTCAGTCGAATATGTGTGGTTTTATTTATGGTTTTGCTGGTGCTGATCTTAGCGAGCGCACCACTTCTCACGCGTTTTTTCATTGATTTTTCGAGAGCGGATTTAATTGGAACAGAAATGTATTTTATTGCGACTATTTACATTGGCAGTTTGCCGGTTGGCATATTGCTGTACAGTTTATTTCGCATGCTGAACCGCATTCAACGCGGTGTGGTTTTTACCAGCAACAATGTAATAGATCTCAGACGTATTTCTTGGAGCTGCTTTACAGGTGCTATAATCGCTTTGATTGCTGCCAGCTACTATTTACCATGGATTTTTATTGCCATTGCAGCGGCATTCATGGGATTGATCGTACGTGTTGTTAAAAATGTTGTGGCCGAGGCGGTTGCACTAAAAGAAGAGGTTGATTTTACTATCTAAAAGGAGGGCATTGATGCCGATTATCGTAAATCTTGATGTGATGATGGCCAAACGAAAAATGTCCTCTGGTGAATTGGCAGAAAAGGTGGGCATTAGTCAGGCAAACCTATCTATATTAAAAACCGGCAAGGCAAAAGCGGTTCGCTTTTCAACTTTGGAAGCCATTTGCAAAGCGTTGGACTGCCAGCCTGGTGATATTTTGGAATACCAGCCGCCAGACGTATAGCGACGAAGCGGTGTTATATTCCAAATTGTTTTGGCAGTGAGAAGGGTAAAAGCGATTTGAATGATATGATAGACGGTAGAACAGGTGTTATTGAAGACACCTGTTTTTTGTGTTTAAAAATTTAAAAGGTTCAGGTATGCGTATTAGGATCTGTAACTGCAGTTCACAGTTCAAAAGGGATTAAATATCTTTTAAGTGCAAAATGAAAGGTGTAAGACAGTCGCGAGAAAGGTGCAGCGCAAGTTAGGTGTAAGACAGTCGCGAGAAAGGTGCAGCACAAGTTAGGTGTAAGACAGTCGCGAGAAAGGTGCAGCGCAAGTCAGGTGTAAGACAGGCGTGAGAAGGTGCAGTGCAAGTTAGGTGTATGACAGATACGAAATAGGCGCAAATTAGGTGTAAGAAAAGGCGATAAGGGCAAAGATCAAAAGGATAAACATATCACAACAACATGATAAAGGATATAAATATATCGAAAAACAATAAATATATATTGCATATCATTATTTCTGATGCTATACTACTACTGAGAAACGATCGTGTTCAAGAATAAGTTTGAAAGGGGCATCAGATGGCAGTTGATATGATGGACAATAGGCAATTAACAATAAAGAAGCAAGTACAATTTACGGCGGATTCAGTGGATCTTAAATTAGCATTGGCAGTCGCTATTTTAGGCTTTTTATTTATTCGCTGGGTATTTTTTGAATGGCGAGGGTTTGGTGTTTCACTGTTTACAATCCTTTTTTGTATAACGATGATGGTATATTTTATTAAAAAAGACATTTTTCAAATGAAGCCCGGTCTATTTTGGATTGGCGTCGTTTTGCTCACGGGAATGAGTTTTGGCGTTTATGGCAATCCGGGATTGAGACCGTGGTCCGGATTTTTTCTTATATGCAGTGCGGCGTATGCTGTAACGGCTGCTGCGGGAAGGCTTGTAACGGGACAAACGGGTTCATGGTTTTTAACAGATGGTGTGCAGAGTTTGGTGCGAACGCCATTTCGGCATATGGATTTGCAGATGCGGACTTTAACACAGTTTTCAGGGAAAACAAAGACAAATCACAAACAGCTGGGATCTTTTGTATTGGCAATTGCGATAACGGGTTTAATTTTTATCATTGTGGTACCTCTGTTATTATCAGCTGATAGTGGTGGTTTTGCAAAGATTGTTGGTGGCGTGATCGATCAGTTTTCATGGTTCGAAGATGACGCAATGGGCAATGTACTTAACTTGATCTTGGCGGTTCCAGTTTCGTTTTATTTTTTCGGGTTACTGGCGGGCAGCTATTATTGGCGTGATGCTGAAATGCTTAAGCTTGAAAAGCTTGAGTCTAATTACAAAGATTTCAGAATGATTCCGCAGATGACTGTTTTTTTGACACTTGGGATGGTTGTATTGCTTTATGCTGTTTTCATTGGCAGTCAGTTGCCCTATTATTTTTCTGCCTTTTCAGGGAAACTACCGGATGGTATGGAAATCTACTCTGAATATGCGCGCAAAGGTTTTTTTGAACTCGTTAAAATTGCTATGATCAATTTGATAATTTTGGGTTTTGCCAACGCTCTATCAGCGGTGGAACAAGTTAAAAAAAATGTTTTAAAATGGCTAAATGCACTGATGGCGGTAATGACACTCGTTTTTATCATTACTGCTTTGAGCAAAATGATTTTGTATATTAATGCTTATGGTCTTTCGATGAAACGACTTTTGCCATGTGTTCTGATGTTTTGGATGGTGGGTATCTTTATTGGTATTATTATCTATCAGAGGCGATCATTTGATCTATTTAGAATTGGTGTGATCTCAGGTGTTCTGATGTTTTGTGCGCTGTTGGTTGCCAATCCTGACAGTCTAGTGGTTCAATATAATGCCAATCGCTATTTAGCGGGAACCCTTAATAAGTTTGATGTAGAAATGCTTTATCGCGCACGTGCAGGCGGTATTTCGACAGCGATGACACTCCGTGATGCAACTGATGATATCAGGCTGAAAAATGAACTGTCAACCTATCTCTTTGACCAGAGTAATGTGTTATCCAGCACAGAAGGGACACTTCAAGATACGCTAGAAAACGTTATGGCAAGGCAAAAGCTGCTGGCAGTTAAAAAAACGCCGTGAGATTAAAAGCGATCACTCCCATTTAAATTGTAAATCATCAGAAGCAATACCTGTAAACCTGCAAAAATGATAAAATAGTCTAAAACTATCAAAAAGTGATCGAGGGTCTTACGGATCAAAACAATCTAGGTGATCTAAGCGATCTGGCGATCTGGCGATCTGGCGATCTGGCGATCTGGCGATCTGGCGATCTGGCGATCTGGCGATCTGGCGATCTAGGCGATCTGGCGATCTGGCGATCTGGCGATCTGGCGATCTGGCGATCTAGGCGATCTGGTGATCTAAGTGATTTAAGTGATCTAAGTGATCTAAGTGATCTAAGTGATCTAAGTGATCTAAGTGATCTAAGTGATCTAAGTGATCTAAGTGATCTAAGTGAGCTTAAGTATTCTAAAATGATTATTATGTTAGAATCTATACGGCAAACGCGCATTTTGGTGCATGGATTGAGAGGACATAGACATGGCCTTTTAGTATGATGAGTACAGGAGTTGATGAGATGGAATGGATTGATCGATTAAATGATGCGATGGCGTATCTCGAAGCACATTTGACAGGTGAAATTGCATATGAGGTGCTTGCACAAAAAGCGTGCTGTTCAGTATATCATTTTCAGCGGATGTTTTCTTACATGGCTGGCATGCCTCTTTCTGAGTACATACGGCGACGCAGGATGTCTCTGGCTGCAGTGGATTTGAAAAATCGGGAAGTGCGCGTTTTGGATGTTGCGCTGAAATACGGTTATGAATCGCCGACGGCATTTACGCGTGCCTTTCAGAATATTCACGGGATCACACCGTCAAAAGCAAGGGACGAGGGCGTTGAGATTAAAGCATTCCCAGCGATCAGCTTCAAAATAATCATTAAAGGAGAAGCTGAAATGACGTATAGGATTGAAAAGAAAGAACCATTTAGAATGATTGGCATTTCGCACCCACTTTTGAGCAATATTGAAGAGAATTTTGAAATTGTGCCGGGGATGTGGCAGAAAATGGCAATGGACGGAACCGTCGGCCACTTAGTCACATTGATGGATGCTGAACCAAAAGCGGTATTAGGTGTAAGTGTTTGCAATGAACTGGAAGCTTGGCGATACTATATCGGCGTTGCGAGTTCCGCAGACATTGGCGACGCATATGAGGCTTATACGGTACCGGAAGCGACGTGGGCAATTTTTCCGGGAAAAGGCAATGCACAGTCTATACAGATGCTTGAAAAACGCATTGTAACAGAATGGCTTCCGACTTCCGGATACGAATATGCTAATGCCCCTGACATTGAAGTCTACTTTAATGCTGACCCGGAGAATGCACTTTATGAAGTTTGGATTCCCGTTATGAAGAAACCTGACGAAAAATAAACCAAACGAAAAAAATCAGATTAAAAATAAAACAAAATAACATAGTGTTAAGAAATAGGCCATCGTGTTACGATGATCTATTTTTTTGATTCTTAGTTAATCGTTGGTGCTCGCGTATGAAGTGATGTCCAAAGATGCTATTTGGATTCATGTGTATGAACATTGGCTTCTAAAGTAACAATGCTTCAAAGGCTATGTGAGGTGTTATATGTCATTCAAATTCTAATATTTTTGCCCTGATATGTAGATCCTATTATAGACGCTAATTCAAAATTTTGCGGCAAAGGATTAACTTATAATTATAATGCAATTGTCTAACGCATTTGAAATAGTGTTGAACTTGAAATGTGTTGAACATGAAATAGTGTTGAAATATATCTAAATGTATTGATTAACGCATTGATTAAATAGAATCAAAAAGAAATAAATGGTATAATATGGAAAAGCATTTGTTGATTTGCAATTTGTCTGTGTTTCAATTCGCAATAGCGATAGATTGTGAGGTTTTGTTCGATATTTTGATGATGAAAGGATTATTGTTATGGATATTTGGAAAGAGAAAAATTTAGTTGTTGTTAAATTTCCTTATCAGGCTGATGTCGTTGATGCATTAAGGGAAATTGGAGGCGGGCGTTGGGATGCCATAAGGTGTGTTTGGACATTTCCAATGAAAAAGTTTAGTGTATTAAAGGCGCTCCAATCAGAGGTCAATGGAGATCGCATAGGCATGCGAAGTGTGAAATCGTTGCATTCAGATGGATATTATCAGAATGAAAATTCAGATAGCTATTTACGTGCTTATCGAACGATTGATTCTGGGGATGATGATATCCCAAATATGAACAAAGCACATCATATGAATAATAAAATTAGCCGTAATGATAATCGTGTTTCTGAAGATCATTTTACTGAGCAGCAGAAGATGAAAAACCGTGGCGGGAATGGTTATGCAGAGAAATCATTGAGTAAGAGGGGGCATGCCTATCATCCTAATCGTGAAATGGACAAAGATACCACGCTTGAAATACGCATTGTAAAGTCGCTGACGCAAATGCGGCGTTATATGATGCAGGCAGGATATAGCCGGCAAACCATAAAAAATTATGTGACGAATGTCGATCGTTTTCTAGCATTCAGTAAAGGTCAAATGAATGTGACGTTAGTCAATACATATATGATTGAATTGCTTGAAAACAGAAAGTGTAGCCATGCATATTGCAACCAAGCAATTAATGCCTTGAAATTATTTGCTAAACAGCAAGGTTTGCTAAGTGACGGCTATTTGGAGCTTGTACGGCCGAAAAGAGAATTTAAGTTACCAAAGGTTTTGAGCAAGGAGGAGGTCAAAGCAATCATTGATGTGACTGAAAACATTAAGCATCAAACCGTACTGATGTTAGGCTATTCATGCGGCATGCGTGTTAGTGAAGTTGCCAATTTAAAAGTTTCAGATATTCATCGGGAGCGCGGGATTATTACCATAAGACAGTCAAAGGGAAGGAAAGATCGTATTGTGCCGCTGTCGAAAAAGATGGCGGTACAGTTAGAACGTTACGAAGAAAAATATCATCCATATGAGTGGCTTTTTGAAAATCAAAACCGCTCTGGTGGGATTACATCGAGAACTTTACAGACGGTATTCAATGATGCAAAAGAAAAAGCTGGAATAACACACGAAGCTACTTTTCACAGTTTAAGACACAGCTTTGCGACACACTTATTGGATACAGGCGTTGATATTCGCATAATTCAAGAACTCTTAGGGCATGCTAGCAGCAAAACGACTGAGATTTATACACATGTAACGACACAAACCATACAGAAAATTGCCAATCCACTAGATGATTTATAAATTTGCATAAAATTCAGAAAGTTACAGGATGTGGAAGGAGTTTGTCTTTTTTTGTCGAATACTTACACATGGGTTTTTCCCGAACTACATCGTACTTCCACTGGATATTGGATTCATTAAAAAGTGATTCGGGAATATGGGAGTTAGCTAAAATGCTACCTAATGGGAACTTCGCTTCTAATGATATTAAAAACTAGTTAGTAAAAAAGAGGTATAATATGGAGAAAACAAAGACATATACTTATTTTGGCATCGAAAGTAATGGAGTGATTGGCAACCGTGGATTAGTGGCAAATGAAAATGGAGACTTTGATCCTGATTACATTACAGAGCGACTTGGAATAAAACCGTTCAAATTCTGGAAAAAAGGTGATTTTAGAAAAAATAGAACTCAATACATGTTTTCATCATGGGATGCTGAAAGATCAGAAATCAATAGGCTTGATGTGGAAGCTCAATGTATGGACACTATTAAAAATTTGAAAGGGAAAATTGAAATTTTAAAAGAAATCAAAGAGAAGTTTGATGTAAATTATGTAATTGTTGTAGTTCCATATATTTACGGAGAAGAGCAACCTATTATTTATTTCAATAAGGAAATTATAGAATTCTGTTATATCACTGGAACAACGATAAATATGGATATGTATATCTTCAAAGAGGACGATAAAGGATGACAATATATTTTGTATAAGGTAGCACTTCAGCTAACACGCCGATTCCCAACATTCCTTCTGATGACACGTCGCTTGCGAGGCAAGCACCGCGCCACTTTTTCCGCTGAGGCGTTAAAAGGAAGGAACATCGGGAATCGCGGGAACGTTATATGAAAGACAAAGTCAGTTGGGCCCTACATAACTGTATTCCTGATATGGAAAATTAATTAATACATAGAATAGGACAAGGATATGAAAAATCAAAAGGACATAATAGAGCTATTAATTTGGAATGTAGTTTTTTATTCTTTGGCAGCATTATTTTTTTATGCAACTCATAAAATCCCAAATTTGATACGAGGACTGGGTTATGAGTTTTTATGTGTAATTTTAATATTCTTATATTCAAGTATGTGGATAATATTGTCAAAGTTAATTGAAAGAAATACTAATTCATATAAGATTATAGTACTAATATTAGTTCCATCATTCTTTTTTGGTACATTAAGATTGCAGTATTATTTAGTTGAAATTTTTCCGGTAATTATACAATGGATGAATGGCTATTTGTTGAATAATATAGATGTGTTATCCATATCATCGCTAACAATTTTTATATTATCAATATTTAAATTGTATTGGAGAAAAAATGAATAATGCACTTTGTCCATCATATAACACGCCGATTCCCAACATTCCTTCCGATGACACGTCGCTTGCGAGGCAAGCACCGCGCCACTTTTTCCGCTGAGGCGTTAAAAGGAAGGAACATCGGGAATCGCGGGAACGTTAACTAACATGCGGGGTTAATATGATGAAAATATCAATAATCAGGCGGATTCCCGAAGTGATTCGCGAATATATACATAGAAATAGAAAAGCGAATTTGTTTTTCTCTTGAGAAATAATGGAGTCATTAGCAGATTGTTTACCAGAATTGGTTGAGCTGTGCGATGCCGGAAGTTTTGGTTTAGAGTCTAGGGTGTCGCCGCCACTCAGCTCACAATTAGAAGCGCAGTGACAATCGCTGAGTGTCGTCTAAAAAAGGTTTGGTTCAACATGGAGTCGTTCTGAAAAATTTGATAAAACATGTGCACGTCAGTTAACACGCCGATTCCCAACATTCCTCTCGATGTCACATGCCTTGCGAGGCAAGTCATACGCCACTTTTTCCGCTGAGGCGTTAAAAGAGAGGAACATCGGGAATCGCGGGAACGTTAGGTAAAATTATCATCAAAAGAGAGGAGACAATATGTACGAAAATTTTATTAATAAAATGACTAAGGAACATATTGATTACATTACATCCATTGGAATTGGAATTAAAGAGATATTTGAAATTTCTAAAATTTATTCAAATATTTTAATAAAATCTAAATTAGTTAATGTCGATGGCGATGTAAAAGGATGGTTTGTATTTGGCAATAATAAAATACATGAAATGGCAATTAAAAATACAATTGCCAGATAACGACTTTACTTGGTTAATGCATACCGCTTTCTGTAGCTCTCTTTGTTGAAGAGAAGCAAGTGA
>NZ_JAHBCL010000022.1 GCF_018390735.1 Fusibacter paucivorans | reverse complement strand
CCGCTCAGCACCCCGCATTACTGCGACGCACCGGGACTGGCTACATGGCTCCTTGGCGATTACCATGGCTGGACTTTCACCAGCAAGCAACGTCCAGCTTTGCTGGACGCACGCACACCATGAAAAAGAGACCCTAGCCGTAAATGGCGAAGGTCTCTTATATTTTGCCTAGAATCACAACTTGATCCCGTCCGCGCGCCTTGGCGAGATAAAGCGCCTCGTCTGCTCTGGATAGCGTTGATGAGAAACGGGTATGTGATGGCATGCGCTCTGCGACACCAATGCTCACCGTGACATTAATGCTTAAGAATTCATCAATTTTAATCATGGCAGAAGCAATATCCCCGCGAAGCCATTCCGCTTGGTCTTTTACAATTTCAAGCGATGTTCCCGTCATCAACACAGCAAAAGTGCTGCCGCCATATCTGGCGATCATACTCTGCGGACTATTAAAATAACTGATTTTCTCCACAAGTGCTTTTAAGACAAAATCGCCTTTATCATGACCATAGGTATCATTGATCGATTTAAAATGATCTGTATCAATCAGCATGAGAATAAAATGCTGATCCTTTTCGAATAACTGATTGCCAATGCGCATCAACGCACTTTGCTTTCGCACAGGCAAAGAATCGTCCATTTGTTTTAGATAATCGACCGACTGTGTTAATTGTTTCATTTTATCCGTCAACCAGAAAAGGAAGAAGACGATGCCGATCAAAACGGCAAACTGTGATGTATATTGAAAGATGCTAACCGTTCGCGCATCAAACGCAACCGGATAAATGGCCTGCCACAAGTGACTTGTCACAATAATAACAACCGTTGTCAACAAATACAAAAGCATTGGCAGCTGGTAATAAAACGGCCGATTCTCATATATGAGCAGAACAATGCCAATATGCCCGATCAACATATATTGAAAATTGTACATGCCACCGAAAAATAACACGATTTGAATCAAAATGACGAGGTAAATTACGACCAACATACCGTATATCCCCACACGTTCCCGCGATGTCCCCAGCGTATATTGTGTCCCCCAAATGATTACACCGGCGATGAACTCAATAATCGCCGGTCGAAAAACGCCTAGGGATAAATAGACAACTGTATAGATTAAACAGTAGAATCCTACAATGCGGATAAACTGTTTTAAAAATTTTTCTTTCAAACTCTGTTCAGCTTTTGGCTCCAGAGCATCTAATAAGTCTTTCATACTTTCACCTTGTTGAAGTATTTACTTGACGGTAACAAAGTTACCTCCCTTTCGCTTGCTCGCCTTGAGAAGTTCATAAGCTCTCGCGATTAGATTTTCCATCGTCTCACCGGCATGATAGCGCGTTGCACCCACGGATATTGTCACATCGACATCTTTAAACGTAGCACCTCTCAGAGCACTGCTTTCAGACAGCATACGAATACCTTCAGCGAGATTTTTTAACTGTTCTTTAGAGGCACCGCTAAAGATAAACAAAAATTCATCTTGCCGCCACCTGCCAACGACTTCTGCATGGCTAAATGTCTCAGTCAACGTCTTCGCCAGCATCCGCATCACATCATCACTTAGGCGCCTTCCATAGATATTATTAAATTCCTCAAAAGTATCAATATCGGTGAGAATAACACCAAACTGCAAATTCAGTGTGCGGTTTAAACTAATATGATGCCTTAAGAGCTGCTCTAAATATTCACGATTTGGCAAACCGGTTATTTGATCCTTGATGAGTTCAGGTTCAGGACATGCCATTACTGGGATATTGTCACCTACATTGTAATTTTCAGTGAAAATCTCTGCAACCGACAACGGATCCTCTGCCCCTTCGAGTGGTACTGTCTTAATCGTTACGGGAATGCGGTAGCCTTTTTTGTGCTGTACGAAGAGGTGACTTTCACGCGGCAGCCGATCCTTAATTGTCATATGGAGCGGACAGCCATTTAGACAAAGCAACCTTCCTTGGGCATCAACGTGATTTAGAATATTATCGTGACAGTATTTGCCGATAACATCTTCCGGCTTAAATCCCGTGATTCGTTCCGCGCCTTTGTTCCAAAAAGTAATCTTTCGATTGCCATCGACGATATAAATCCCCTCGTACAGCGAATCCATTAATTGCTCAAACATACGACTTCCTCCTTCCGCAACAAATCTCATTTGTCATTCATCAATTACGCAGTTACCGCCGCGTCAGTTGCCTGTATACGTGCACAGTCCGTCAAAAATGATTCACATCCCACCAGATAAGCTTCGTAATTCGTCGAAATCGACTTAGCATGCCCCGCTCCTTCCACCGGGAAAAATGTAACGGGGACTTTTCCAAATGATTCAAGTGTCTGATAAAGCTGTTCCGCATGTGCAATGGGCACATAACGATCTGTGGTACCATGTATAATCATTACCGGTGCACTAATGTCCGACAGCGTTTTTAACGGACTCATATCCTGAAATCCAATACCCGTTTTAAGTCGGTTAAAGCCATCCGCGAAAAACATCAACGGCCATTTAGGCAAATGATAATCTATCATTAATCGTTCTTTAAAGGTGCGTTCAGCTTCTGAAAAACTGCAATCGGCAATTGTCCCTTGAATCCGACTGTCTTTTGCAGCATGCATCAGCACTGTTGCCGCACCCATCGATTCACCATGCGTATAAATATCAAGAAGATTTGACGTTCTTGCCTGTACCCAATCGACTACGCATTTTAAATCTTCACTTTCCAAAACCCCATAGCTCGTAAAATCGCCACCGCTTCCACCGTGATTGCGCTGGTCATAAGCCAAAACATGATAGCCCAGATCGTGAAACATGCGCATGTACTTGACAGAGGCAAATTTATTCAGCCGAATCCCATGAACGACGATCACAACACCTTTCGCCGCCGGCGATTTAAGCCACCATCCGGAAAGCATATACGTATCGTGTGATTGGATCAAAACACTTTCAATTGCTGCATTATTATAAAAAGTTTCAAGTATTGGCATACGTTTTAGCTCGGCCTGCCAGACAGAGTCGTCACTTCTCGTCTTAGGATACATCGCCTGTCTCGAAAGATAGAGCCCGACACCGAGTACCAATGCAACTGCCAATAATAAAATATTTAAAATCATGACGACGTTTCCTCCAGCATTGCAATTTTTGTCCGATATGTTTTTTGATAAAACCAAAGCACAACGCTCGTGCCTACAACTTCAGAAAAGAAAAAGGCATACCACAGTGTGTCGATTCCAAAGAATTTTCCAAGAAGTGCCGCCAATGGCAGCAATACGATAATCTGACGAATAAACGCGACGATCATACTCAAATAGGCATCCCCCAGCCCTTGGAAAGCCGTACTGATAACGATGGAAATCGCAGCGAGCGGATAACCCATGCTGATGATTCGAAATGCATGTTTACCAATTGCCAGCATATCTTCGGTGCCACTGAACAACAAGATCATTTCGCGTGAGAACAGTTGAAAAACCACAAGTCCCAGTGTCATATATGCAAAAGCAATACCCAGTGCCAATTTTAATGCAGATGTTAGCCTCGTCTTATTACGAGCGCCGTAATTATAGCCAACGATCGGCATTAATCCCTGCGACAAGCCGAAAACGGGCATAAACACAAAAGACTGCAATTTATAATAGATCCCGAGAACGGCAACTGCCGTTGTGGTAAACCCCGCTAAGATGAGGTTTAAACCCACCAGCATTACAGATGCCAGCGCCTGCATAGCTGCTGCGGGCAATCCAACGATGACAATCTGTTTTAAAATAAGCCTATTCACATGAAAGCCTTTAAGTTTAAATGTTATCACACGTTTGAAACGCGTCAAATACAACAAGACAAAAATCATCGAGACAATTTGGGCAATAATCGTTGCAATCGCAGCACCCGGGACGCCAAGCGCCGGTAAACCAAAATACCCAAATATAAGAATCGGATCTAAAATGATATTCGTTACGGCACCTATGAGTTGTGATACCATTGGCACGAGCATTTCACCTGTCCCCTGAAAAATGCTGACGCCAACCTGTGCAAAGATACGGCCAAAGGCGAAAAGCATAATAATGGTTAAATAGCTGTGACTATAACGAATAATCAAAGCATCCTCTGTAAAAAGTTTGACAAATGGATCGACAAAGAACAAGCCCAACAATGCAACGAATCCATAGAGAACACCGGCAATTAAGAAACCGTGTTCTGCTGTCATCATTGCACCTTCTGTATCTTTCGCACCAAGTTTTCTTGAAATCGACGAATTAATGCCGACGCCCATGCCGACAAAACAAGCGACGATGACGAGCTGTACTGGAAATGCCAGAGACAGTGCCGTAATCGCTTCCTCATTGATTTTTGCGACGAAAATACTGTCTACAATATTGTAAAGCGCCTGTACCATCATCGACAGCACCGCAGGGAGCGACATCGTCATAATTAGTTTCGGGATGGGCAGATAGCCCATTTTATTTTCTGATTGTTTCATGCTGCTATTCCTCACTGTCTATGCTCATTATTTTCATTATAGCATAAAATAACCAGTCCCCAAACGTCTATGAGAACTGGCTCTAAAGATTTAACCGTCATTCGACTTCGTTCTGATTGCGGCGATTTGTTTCGAGAAATCTCAAATGAACGGTTTAATGTAATCCGTCGCAATTCAATGGACACTGCTTCATTGCCCTGATAGATTGTGCAATTTTAAAATATCCAATCTTGTTTATGCCCAAATGTTATTAAAACGCCTTTGTCCATGGAAACAGCGTATCGTTTCGATCTATTTTTTTGATTTGATTCATTTCTTCGTTTGAAAGATTAAAATCATAGATTGCTAAGTTCTCTAATAGACGTTCCCTATGTCTAGATTTTGGAATCACGGAAATGCCCCTTTGTACTAAAAACCGAAGCGCTACTTGGGCGCCTGACTTCTGGTATTTCATGCCAATATCTTTTAGTACCGGCAGTTCAGCAATTCGATCTATTCCCTGTGCTAACGGAGACCACGCCTGCATTTGTGTCCCCTGCTCGTTCATGAATTCCTGATACGCCCATTTCTGATAATAAACATGTGCTTCGAGCTGATTAACGGCGGGAAGCACATCACATTTTTCAATGAACTGCACATACCTGTCTTTATCATAATTTGAAATGCCAATTGCTCTCGCTTTGCCGGCTCTATACGCCTCTTCCAGCGCCCTGTACATTTCCAGTTCCTGCGAATGGGGCTCATGCAGCAATAATAAATCAACATAGTCCACATTTAGTTTTTTAAGTGATTCATCAATTGCACTTTTGGCCTTATTATAGCTATTGTTTCTCCTGTATAGCTTCGTGGTTAGAAATAAACGATCTCGCTTAACGCCGCTCTTCTTAATACCCGCACCAACTGCTTGCTCATTGCCGTACATTTGTGCCGTATCAATTAGCTGATAACCATTTTGCAATGCCGTCGCAACGGTATCAATGCATTCCTCACCGTTTAAATCCCAAGTCCCAAGACCTGATAAAGGCATCTGAATGCCATTGTTTAATTTCAAAAATGTCACGATCCACTCCTTCTACATGTGAATACAATCAAGGGTATAAACCTACAAATTATATTTTGATTTTATCTTTATGATCTGCCGAAACAGTCGGTGAAAACAGATATCCAGTGCAAAAACACCGGAATACATTCCGGTGTTTGCCATTGATATTTTATTTAATCTATTTCAAACCGTTCCGCAGCCTCATGCATGATATCGGAAAATTTTTATGCCTGTGTCTTTTGAATTTCTTCAACAAAGACTTCAAGCGGCTGATTACCAACGAATTCATATTGATCGTTAATAACGATTTTCGGTACACTGGATACGTTAAACTTATTTGAAATCTCATCAAACGTCTGTGCTTCAATCATTTCCGCATTAATAAATTCATTTTCGAGCGCCAGTTTGTGTGCTTTTTGAACAGCACCCGGGCAGTGTGGACAGCTTAGTGTTACAAACACTTTAATATTGACAGGCTTTTTAACCGTTTCTAATTGTTTCAAAAAGCCTTCAGGCAGTTGTTCACCTGAACCGGAAACTTCTAGAATCCCTGGAATGAAAGAATTAATTTCGTGTCCAGCCGGAATACCGTTAAATTTGATACCGACATAAGCTTCATCTTTATTTAAGAGAACAATACTTGGCACCATTTGTACATCATAGGCTTTAGCAAGTTCTGCATCGTTTTCAATGTCTAATTTCTTTAAGTGAATTTTATCGCTGAGGGTTTCGATCTCTTCCATAAATGATATGGTTTCTGTACAGGTATTGCAAGTTCCCGACTTTGTAAAGACAGCAATTGTTACATCATCTTTCATGTCTTGGAATACTTCTTTCAATTGGTTTCTTAAGTCATCGTTTAATAATTTCATTTTAAACCTCCTGTTAGTTGGCCGCGTTTTCGGCAGCATCTTCAGTGTGCATTCAATGCGTTTAACATGCGTTTGCTATTTCATTTTATTAATGTAATCATTGGCCGAAAGTGCTGCTTTAGCACCATCGCCGGCACTGATAACAATTTGTTTATATGGGACATCTGTCACATCCCCGGCTGCAAACAGCCCAGGCAAAGAAGTCTCCGCCCGTAAATTCACTTTCACTTCACCGTGGTCGTTGAGTTCAACCAATCCCTTTGCCAGTGCATTATTCGGCAAATAACCGATTTCAACAAAAACACCGTCTGTAGGTATTTCAATCGTCTTACCCGATTTATCTTCAGCGATAATGCCATTGACGAGCTGATCGCCTTTGACCTCAACAATTTTCGTCTCCAGTAAAATATCTATATTCTGAATATTTTTTAACTTATCTACGATAATTTGATCGGCTCTAAGCTGGCTTCGATGGACAACTTGTACATGCTTTGCAACTTTCGAGAGATCAATTGCCGCTTCGATTGCTGAATTGCCGCCGCCAGCAACAATGACATTGCGATCTTCGAACAGTGGACCATCACAGATGGCACAGTAGGCAACCCCTCTGCCCAGATAAGTATCCTCACCTTTTACGCCAAGCTTTCTCGGCTTGCTGCCTGTTGTCATAATAACGGTTTTAGAACGATATATCTTAAAACCGGATGCTTGTATCTTAAACAAGCCGTCTTCATCTTTTTTTATCTTCAGGACCTCTGCATCCTTAAGTATTGGAATCTTAAGCGCATTAACATGTGCAACAAACTGCTCAACCAGTTGTTCACCCGTTACTTGCTGAATACCCAAATAATTTTCTACAATTGACGTATCAACCACTTGGCCACCCATCTTTGAAGTGAACATCCCTACGGAAAGACCCTTTCGCTTTGCATAGAGTGCAGCGTTCAAACCCGCCGGACCCGTGCCGATGATGAGTACATCGTAAAGAATATTCTCATCAAGTGCAGGTGATTTCTTAACACTGCCGAAATCGAAATTTAAATTCATGACGAACTCCTTCCCCCCTACATCGGGGACGTTACTTGAATTGCTTTGCTTTTTAAAATGCCTTGCGGCATTGATCTTTCAATATCTTACATACAGTACTTTCGGACAGACCGCCAAAGACCTCTCCCAATTCTTTTAGTGAAAGCGTTGATGATCTTCTAAAATCTAAGATCAGCTGGTCACGGGTTACCTTATCTTTTAATAGCGAGCCCACAGGGCATTGCCTTGTTCTGGCGATTTCTGCCAGCTTCATTACCGCGGCATCCATATCCTGAAGACAATTTTCACAAACCGTCGTATCATCAGTACCCTCATCGCCCTCTGCATAAAGATCAATAACAGATGTTACCGATTCAAAAGCCTGTAGATGTTCACAAGACATCTGCTCATCTAAAAACTGCCTTATTCGCGATCTTACCGGATCGCCTGTTAACAACTGCTCACTCTTATAACGATCTTTAAAGAGCTTGCCCTCTGCACCAACATACATCGCATAGGCGATATTAATGGATTTCATCACTTGTGACAAGTCGCTGCCGTTTGCATCAATAATCAGATCATAATGCGAGGATGCTTTAACACAAAATGCATAAAGTTTAAACTTAAAACGCATTTTTGCCTGTTTGACAATCTTTAAAAATTTAACCCGATCTGCATCATCCTGAAACAAAGGCCTGTTATCAGAAGCGGTCTGACGGATGGCATAGATTCCGAAAGCATCTAGCTTTCTTGCTTTTCGTGCCATATCATCACCTCACCTTGGCTATAGTATAGCACAACGGAAGGATAATTCAAGTACCGTCCCCTATGATTTACATTTCGTTCACAAATGATACACTTTGTCATAAAACCGAGGTCTATCAACCGCATGATTAGGACTTTACGCCGTGAATGACAGGACTTTATCCAGAAAATGTTTTAACTGTGCCGTCTGCGGTGAATCGAGAATAGCATTGCTGCCGTGTTCAATAATTTTACCGTCTTCCATAAAGATCACATAATCAGCGATATGTTTTGCAAAACCGATTTCATGAGTCACAATAATAAAGTCTCTTGCATTCTCTGCCAGCTTTTTTATCGCCGTCAGCACTTCATAAGTGAGTACGGGGTCCAATGACGAAGTGGGTTCATCGAGTAAAATAATTTCCGGCTCAATGGCTAGCGCTCTGACAATAGACGCGCGCTGCGACTGTCCACCACTGATCTGATGCGGCAGTTTGTGCATATGTTCTTCGAGGCCAAATTGCTTGAGCAGTGAAATGACGCGCGCTCTCGTTTCAGAATCATTTAGATGATGCACCTTGTCGAGAATAAGCAAAATATTGTCTAATACGGAAAGGTGTGCAAAAAGATTGTGATCTTGAAAAACAAAGCCAACATTCTTTCGGTAGTCAGATAAATCACCTTGGTTAATCCCAGTACCATTGACAATAATTTCGCCGGTTTCATAAGGCTCTAATCCGGCAATCAGTCTCAGCAGCGTAGATTTGCCGCTGCCGGATGCCCCGATGAGTGACAGCACCTGCAAGTTCGAAACATTAATATGAATATCTGACAGAACTTGTTTGCTGCCATAATACTTGCTCAATCCGTTTATTTTAAGTTCCATGTCTGCTCCTTATAATTGACGCGTTTTTCAAATATTCTAACGACAACAACCAATGGAACGGTTAAAAGCCAATAGCCGATCGCAATAATGATAAAGCCCTCCGGATACCGAAAACTAATGGACTGTACCGTTTTGACAGTATTCAAAAATTCATCTGTTGCCATATAGGAGAGCAAAGCACTCCCTTTAATGGTCAAAGCAAACTGTCCAGCCAATGGCGGCAAAATACTCTTTAATACTTGTGGAAAAATTACATAGCGATAAGTCTGGTATTTAGTGAGGCCAAACATTTTCGCCGTCTGCCACTGATTTTCATGAATGCCTTCAATCGCACCTTTGTAGATATCGGATATATAGGCGCCAATATAAAGCGCTAGGGTCAACACGCCAACCCAGAATTTTGAATCAATGTGAAAGGCGTCGCCGATATAGTAATAGGCGACAATGGCCACGACGAGCAGCGGGGTCCCAAAAATAATGGTCTTGTGAATTTCTGCCAAGAAATAGAAGAAACTAATTTTTGATTCCACCATTAGATACAGAACGAGACCGACGAGCAATGACAGCAAGAGCGAAAGGCCACTGAGCATAATGGTTGTCAGCCATCCTCTGAATATAACACGCCAGTAGACTGCATAAATACTGTAATCAGAGACTTTATCAACTGCGAGCACCATAACATAATAGAAAAAGAATAAATAGGCAATGAGCGCGAGTGCAAAACTGATGCTTTTTTTCATAATTTGCCCTTTCATTAATAGGCGTCCCCTTCAAGCAATTGGGGACGCCCCTTCAATTAACAGTTGTTTTATCCGTATTCACTTTAGAAGAAAAAGTCAAGGCCGTAGTCTTCAAACTCTTTAATTTTATCCTGTAAATACGTTTCTCTAATATTATCATAAGTACCATCCGTTTTGGCCTTTTCGATGAAGGCGTTCACCTGTTCTTTAAGCGCCTCTTCACCTTTCCGCATTGCGATTCCCCATCCTTTGGTGTTTGGAAGCGGTTCTAATACCGCACGAGTCGTATCGGCATAATTTTCATGATGTCTGATGATTGAAAGCGGATCGTAAATAAACACATCGGCCTTTCCCTGGGCCACTTCGAGAACCGCACTGGCTTCTTCGTCAATGTTCTTAATTTGCGCCTCCGGCGCATTGCCCTCTGCCCAAATGGCACCGATTGTTCCCGTCTTGGAAGCGATGATGACATCCGGATCATTGAGATCAGCTGCTGACTGCACTTTAGAATCTTTATACACGAGCATCATCAGCTGACTCGTCGTGTATGGTTCTGAGAAGTCGACAACCTCTTCTCTTGATGGTGTAATCGTCATTGAAGAGATAATCAGATCGATGTTGCCCTGTTCGAGTGCCGGAATCAAACTCGTATAAGGCGTGTCAATAATTTCAATATCACGCCCTAAATATTCACCAAGTGCATTGGCCAGCATAACAGATGCGCCTGCCGGATTCCCGTCCGCATCTTTTGTTTCAAACGGCGGATATTTAAGTTCCATGCCAATTTTTAGCGGTTCTTCCGCTTTCACCTCGCCTTGGCATCCTGTCAGCACCATCATACTAAGCACGAGTATGAGTCCTGCAATTAATACTTTCTTCATGTACGCCTCCTATTCATAACAATATCCAAATTTAAATACGCATTCTTACAATGTCTATTGGCGCCAAATGCATCATTGTCCAAAGGTGCATCATTACCCGGCATGCATCCTATTCGTCAAAAAGCGCCAAGCAGCTGCCATACCCTTCCTGTTCCAAGCGCTCTTTGGGAATAAATCTAAGCGCTGCGCCATTGACACAATAGCGCAGTCCCGTCGGTTCTATGCCATCGTCAAACACATGTCCAAGATGGCTGTCAGAATCATGACTTTTTATCTCAACACGCACCATATGATGTGAATAATCCTCCTGATAATCAATCGTTTCAGAATCAATTGGCTTGGTAAAGCTAGGCCATCCGCACCCTGCATCGAATTTGTCTTTCGAACAAAAAAGCGGTTTGCCTGAAACGATATCGACATAAATGCCTTCCCTGTCTTCTGCATTGTAAGCATGTGAAAACGGTCTCTCTGTTGCGCTGTTCTGCGTCACTTCAAATGCAACAGGATCCAATTGTTTGATACGTCTTTCCCTCTCCTCAGGTGCAAGTTTATTGCCAACCGGCGTCGATTGATTTAGTAGCTCGCTGAGTTTTACTTTCATGCGTTTCTCCTTATTTCTTTTTATTGACTGATCTCATTGAAATAAGCCGCGATCGCGGCAATATGCGCCTCACTGACGTCAGAATCAAGCAGCGGTATTTTAATAATACGCTGATTTCTAAATGAACTGTCAATTTCAGAAAGATACTGCTTTTCCAGTGTTTTTCTAGCCTGCCAAAATGAATCAGTCATATGGTCCGGTAAAATGCGGTTAACGACGATATCATTGACGGGGATATGATATTTTTCTAAGACGGCAACCGCTTTCTTCGTTTCCTCAAGCGGCATTTTTTCTGGATTTAAAACAAATACAAAACTAATATGCGCCGCATCTATCAATGTCGCACGCGCCTTTTCCAAGCTTTCTTTCCGCTTGGATAATATTGAAACAATAGGATCTTCTGAAACGGGTTTTTTGACATCGCGATTAGCAATTTGAAGCAGTTTAACGGCCTTTTCCCGCTTTTCGATCAATTTGTCAAGCCATCCTCCCAAGAGTTCTGGCAGTGACAACAATCTTAACGTATGTCCCGTCGGCGCCGTATCGAAGATTATCTTGTCATAGCGATCTCCATAGTCATTGACAATTTCAATCATCTTGTCAAAGATAGCTGATTCTTCCGATCCCGGCGAAACAGAAGCGGCATCAAGTTGTTTTTCAATTTCGCCAATAATAACCGGACTGACCGTTTCTTTCATATTAATCTTGATCCGTTCAATGTAGGCTTCACTCTCAAGCGCCGGGTCAATTTCCAGCGCATCAAGGTTCAGGCCGATGGTTATGACTTTGGGGCCAATGGGCATTTGAAAAATATCGCACAGCGAATGTGCCGGATCGGTGGAAACCACAAGGGTCTTCTGCCCTTCTTTTGAACAATGATAAGCATAAGCGGCTGAAGAAGTCGTCTTGCCAACACCGCCTTTGCCACCAAAAAATACAAATTTATTCATTCGAAAAGCCTCCCTTCCGACTAACAGCAAAAATCGCCCCATCGATCGTTTACAACGCTCTTACGATTTAAAATGCGTCTTTCCCAACCCTCCAAATCTTCTGCAATATAAGGCAGAAGTTCCAGCGTATAATAGGAAGTCGGAATAGGAATCCCCAACAAATCACCATAGCAAAGCAGCATAAAATTATCCAGTTCATCCATTGCTTCTTTTCGAATAATATTCGTGGAACGTTCGCCCATATCAAATGCCGCTTTAAAAAACAACTTGAGATCTTCCATCATCTGCTTCAATTGCGCTTGATCCATTTTGCTCGCCTCTTTTCTCTAGACAGTCCTCCGATTTATTATTTCATTTTCAGCATTTATTTCATCTTTCGAATCGTTTGAATATCAACGCGTTGAGGTGGCGGTGCCGTCTCCGTTCGCCTTGATATTTGTTCCGGATCTACCCCCAGTGTCTCTGCCATCAAGGCCTTGACCCTAGAACCGCAAAATTGTCCCTGACAATTGCCCATACCCGCTCTGGTTCGCCTCTTAATCGCATCAGTACTGTCGAGCAAAATGCCCCGAGACATGGCGTCGACTATTTCAGCTTCAGTGACGCGTTCACATCTGCAAATAATATGCTTTTCAGGATCATCACTTTCTAAATCACCTTTAAAGTCAGACGCCTTGGGAATGACGATACCACGGCGTTCAGGCGACCACGCTTCTTTTTCCCGCTGGATAATACCATCTTCCAAAAGCAATTCTGCCATATAAGCCGCAATCGCCGGTGAACTTGTAAATCCTGGCGAATCAATCCCGGCAGCATGATAGACGCCTTCACACGCACTGCGCTCTACGATAAAATCACCATCTGCTGCAATCGCACGTACACCTGAAAAAGTCGTCAGTGAACGGCGCAGATCAAAAGCCGGTACAGACTGCCTTGCCTTCTCCACAATTGCTGTCAGGTTTTCAACAGTTGTGTCCGTATTCACATCCTGCATCAAATCTTCAGCATCTGGACCAATCATTAAATTACCGCGTACTGTTGGCGTTACCAAGATACCTTTTCCCTTTGGTCCAGGTGTCTGAAAAATAACTTTGGACGCTAAATGCGCTTGATCTTTCCCCAGTAAAATATACTGACCTTTCCGCGGCTTAATCATAATTTCATCGTCGACCATGGCTGCGATTTGACCACTATATCTGCCGGCGGCATTGATGACCACCTTTGTTTGCAGCATACCATGATCTGTCATAACATCAAAGCCGCCAACCTCGTTGCGCTTTAGCCCAGTCACTGTTTGACCAAGGTGAAATGCAACACCGTTTGCCATAGCATTTTCAGCCAGTGCAATGGTTAATTCATAAGGCGACGCAATACCGATACTCGGAATATAAACGCCGCCTAAAATAGCTGGATTAACATGTGGCAGCATGGTCAGCATGGCATCCCTCGACATGCGAACCATGTCGTTTTGACCGACTTTTTTGCCATTTTCAATTTGTTTCTCAATGACTTCAAAATCCTCTGGTTCAAAGGCGAGCATCACGCCGCCAATGGGATTGAAGCCAAAATTCAGCTCCTTTTCAAGCTGCGGGTACATTGCATTGCCGCGGATACAGAATTTGCCTTTCTGAGTGCCGTATTTCCCAGCATAGCCACCGTGTACAATGCCGCTGTTTGCTTTTGAGGCGCCAAGCGACACATCTTTTTCGCGTTCAACCAGTGCAATGTCAACATCATATTTTGATAATGTTCTAGCGATGGCGCACCCAACGACACCGCCACCTATAATGACAATATCCAACAAGCTTCATACCCTCCTCATTCGATCTAAATCATGAAGTTTATACCCTAAAAACGAAAGGGTTAACGCCGGATTAAATGAATATAGTCATTTAACAGGAACATTCTTCGAAATGATCTGCTGTTCACACGAATAATCCATGTGGCGCTAAATTGTTATTTCAGTTATAATGGGAATGTGGTATATTTAGTATTGGATGCTTTCAAGGGGTATTTATGATTAGATGCCCTTTTATTCGTGAGATAATCATCTTTCAAACATTTGAAATGATATCAGTTTTTAAATCAAAGTGGGGAGGGATTAAATGTCCATAAAGATTATCACAGATTCTTGCTGCGATTTGCCGCTTGATTTCGTTGAAGCCAATGCCGACCGCCTTCATGTTATCGGAATGCCCATCCAATTTGATGATGAAACGCGCATTGATGATTTAGGTAAAACCTACAGCCATAAAGCATTTTACAATATTCTGCGTCAGGGGAAAATGCCAAACACCTCTCAGATCAACGCCTATCGCTTTGAGATGCTGTTTAAAGAATATATAGCAGCTGGTTTTGAAGTTGTCTATCTCGGCTTCTCTTCCGGCATGAGCGGCACTTTCAATAGCGCCGTCATTGCAAAAAATCTAATTCTTGAACAATTTCCAAATGCACGTATCGAAGTCGTCGATACGCTCAGCGCCAGCATCGGCCAAGGGGTTCTTGCCGTTGAAGCACTGATGCGCGCCGAAGCGGGCATGTCATTTGACGCACTTATCGAATGGATCGAATCTTATAAACTCAAATGCCATCACTGGTTTGGCGTCAACGACTTGAACTATTTAAAAAACGGCGGTCGCATTTCTGCAACGACGGCACTCGTCGGCAATGTGCTGAATGTAAAACCGACACTTACTGTAGATCAGTTTGGCGTTCTAAAGCCATACAGCAATGTGAGAGGCCGAAAAAAATCAATTTCGCTTCTGGCGCAGAAACTCGAAAAACATCTTGACCGTCAAGAAGCCAAAGCCATTCTGATTGGTCATGGCAATTGTTTAGATGACGTCCTGCTGTTAAAAGAATTAATCGAAGAACAGGGAAATATCCCCAATGTCATCGTTTCTGAACTTTCGATGACCATTGCTTCTCATGTCGGCCCTGATATGATCGCCATTGCCTTTCTTGGCGACGACCGCACATTATCTTAATTAGACCACGATGCCCAGCATTGCCGTATACAACATACGACGCGCTGGGTTTTCAATTCTTGCCATACGATCAAATAATAATTTTTTAAGAAAATTGCCTTTCTTCATTACCGCTGTTTGATCACTGTTATTCAATACATTTTTCTATTAATCATTAAGAAGGTTTTCGATGAAAATTGCCGTGGGATTAAGCGGCGGCATCGACAGTGCCGCCACTGCATTGCAACTAAAAAAAGCCGGACACGATGTCATGGGGATTACCATGTCGCTCTTCGACCATCAAACAGCTGAAATCGAATCCGCTTCGGAGGTGGCCGACCAGCTTGGTATTACGCACACCGTTCTTCCTTTGCACGATGCCTTTAAAAAGGAAGTCATCAATGCTTTTATTCATGCCTATGAAGCCGGAGAAACGCCAAATCCATGCCTCATCTGCAATCAAAAGCTTAAATACGGACTGCTTCTGGATTTTGCACGCAAGCACGGTGCGGAAAAGTTTGCAACAGGACATTATGCACAGATCGTTTACGATTCCAACCTCGGCGAATACGCTGTTGAGCGCGCTGTCAACACCGCAAAAGATCAAAGCTATAATCTCTTTCACCTGACACAGGAACAACTCGCACAGCTTATACTGCCTCTAGGCAAAATTGTTTCTAAAACGGAACTCCGGCGCACCTATGCCGCCCATGACGCAAGAAAGGCTGAAAAACGAGACAGTCAGGGGATCTGCTTTATCGAACACGGCAAGCAAACCCATTTTTTAAAAGCGCAGCAAAGCCGCGCCAGTGAAATCGGCTTTTTTGTCGATAAATATGGAAAGCGTCTCGGTCGTCACCTTGGTACGGCAAATTATACCATCGGTCAAAAGCGAAAGCTCAATCCTGCACTTTCCGGACGTTATGTCGTCACAGGTATTAATGCAATTGAAAACCAAGTCATTTTGGGCGAAGAAAAAGATCTCTATCAAGAGACCCTCATCCTTACCCATTTTCATTTTATCTCGCCCACAGCCCCTGAGCAGATGGCTGTACGCATCAAAACCAGCCAATGGTCGCCATTTTACGATGCTGAACTTTTGAGATGCGGCGACGACATTGTTCAATTATCCTTTAAAACTTCCGTCAGAGCGATTGCACCCGGTCAAGGGATCGTCTGTTATCAAGGTGATCGCCTTATTGGCGGCGCCATTTATCACTTGCCTTGATCCGTATCCGATTTGATCTGTATCTCCTTGGATTTCTAGCCCGCTTGATCTTTGTCGCCTCTTGATCCGAGTCATGATGTGAATACGAAAAAAGCAAAGCCCTGCATTTCAATAAATGCTGGGCTTTTTTATTCAAAGCATTTCCCGCAGCCACACTTTAACCGCTTCTTCGGCAAAAATCGCATCAATGGTTTGTAGCGTTATGGCACGGCAAGCGGCTTCATCCCACGCAAAAGCACCCGCTGTCAGCTGCCATTCTCGCGTCATCGTCGTCTGTGAAACCGTTCGATTGTCAGTATTTAGCGTCACCGCAATGCCTGCTTCTCTAAAACTATCGATCGGATGATTTTCAATAGCTGTTACGGCCTTCGTTTGAAGATTGCTCGTTGGACAGCATTCAAGCGTCACACCGCTTGCCTTGATGGCAGTATACAGCGCCGGCGATTGTATAAGCGCCGTTCCGTGCCCAATGCGCTCGGCTTTCAATATTTCTATGGCTTCCTTAATATTGCCCAAGATTCCCGTCTCACCTGCATGGACTGTAATGTGGTATCCCTTTTCACGCGCATAGGTAAATGCCGCCTCAAATCGGCTGGAGAACAAATCATGTTCGCCGCCGCAGAGATCAACAGCAACAACCCCTTTATGCAAAAACGGCACTCCCGCCCGAATTACATCATAGATGCCGTCTGGATTTGTATTGCGAAGGTAACCTAAAATGAGCCGACCACGGATGTCATATGTCCGTTCTCCACGTTCAATTCCAGCCAGTACCGCACCGATGATCGCCTCAAGGGATAAACCTCGCGCCGTGTGAAGCTGTGGGGCAAAGCGTATTTCAATATATTTGACGCCGTCCTCCCATGCATCCTCCATGAGTTCATAAGCAACGCGCTCAAGCGCCATTTCATTCTGAAGTACCATCATTGGAATCTTAAAGCATTTCAAATACATGTCGAGCGATAAACACGGTACTGGTGCTGAAAGATGTTGCCTCAGCAATTCATCATCCGCAAGTAATTCACGTACCCACGCCCTCTCATCATCCTCGATCACAGTATCGGTCGATAGACCGTTCAATATAGGCGTCAATGAATCTTTCAATGTATCAGTCATTAATAATTCGAGCAGGTCACGCACTGTCTCGAATCTTAAACTCCCATCCAAATGACAGTGAAGTTCTATTTTAGGAAGCATCGCCTCTCCTTTCTTGCCATCGCCAAACTGTGCAGTTGATATGCTGTTGACGATTAATCGCCTGATGATCATTTCAAATTTATTTGCAAACATTTAACCATAAATAAGATGATATTTCAAGCTTTTCTCATGCACTATCCTTATTGATGTCATCGCAAATACAGCACTTCCAACCGTCACAGTATCTTTTGACCAACCAATATTCTTCCTTTGTTTTGCACGTCACTTTGATATATAATGTGAATAACCATAAACAAATTTTCAATGACAAGGCCAATTGGACAAATACCGCAAATGACTAGCACATTTGAGAGAAGAGAGGCCCATTATGAAAAATTATCCGATGACAGTCCAAGGCACTGTCAAACCAGAAGCACTCGGCATTACCTACGCACACGAACACTTACTCGTAAAACCGCAGCTGCAAGATGCTAAATACACAGATTATACACTCGATGATCTCGAAGCGACGACAGCAGAAGTACAGTCCTTTAAAGCGCAAGGCGGACAAACCATTGTTGAAATGACACCGCTTCACTACGGTCGAAATATCAAAGGTTATTTAGCGATTTCCGAACGCACGGATGTACACGTCATCGCCTGTACAGGGTATCATAAAAAGCTTTTTATGCCGCCTTGGTTTGCTGACGAATCCAATCAGACGCTCTATGAAGTTTTACTGAACGACGTCCAAAACGGCATGGATGACACGACTGTTTTGCCAGGCGTCATCAAGGCCGGAACGAGTTTAAACCACATTGAACCGGAAGAATACCGCGCCATTGAAGCCGTTTCAAGAGTTCATCTCGAAACCGGCATCCCCATCAGCACACACTGTGATCGCGGTACAATGGGTATTGAACAAGTGCGTGCCTTTATAGCGCATGATGTCGACCCGAAGCATGTTCTCCTAGGACATATCGACAGCAGCCTAGATATTGATTATGCATGCCGGCTCTGTGATATGGGCGTCAACATACTCATCGATCATATCGGTCGAGAGCTCGATAATCGTGATGCATTCAGAGTTGAAATGATTGCATCATTATTTGCACGCGGCTACGGCAAACAAGTCTTTTTATCCGGTGACATGGGCAAGAAGAATTACTTGCCCGCCTATGGCGGTACACCGGGTTTTCAATATATTTTGACAGATCTGAAAAAAGCGTTACTCGAAAGAATCTCACTAACGGATTTCGAAATGATGACCGTTTATAATCCAATGCGCTTTTTTTCAGGTAAGTAGGAGGTTCAATGGTTGAGCAGCTGAAACGCATTTTGGCAGAAGAAAATCCCAAGCAGCCCTATACGGACGAAAATTTGGCGCAGCTTCTGGCACTTCGCAGAGAGCGCGTGATTGAACTGCGAATGTCACTTGGCATTCCAGATTCAAGAGAACGATTAAAAGCACAGTTGATTGCAGCCTGTATCCCGTTGCTCAAAGAAGATCCCGATCAATCTGTTCGCCACTTAACAACAGTACTCCAACAAGAGGGTTATTCCATTTCACGCTATTTAGTTAAAATTGTACGCGATGAAATCATCGACGGCAATCTCAGTACATGTGCCGAGAGAGAAAAACTAATTGTAGGCAAAGCCATCGTTTCGCCCTCTGCTGGCAAAGCGCCATCAATAGACAACCATCAAATACCGTCACCGATACAACCAATGCAAACCCTGACAAAAGCGCCGTTCGACGAGGGATTTGACAGCATCATCGGCCGCGAAGGCGGACTGCTGACGCAGGTTAATCAGGCAAAGGCCGCAATGGCCTATCCGCCAAAGGGGCTCAGCACTCTGATCATCGGTCCCTCCGGAACAGGAAAAACTTATCTCGCTGAAGCCATGTACCGCTTTGGCGTTCAAAATAGTATCTTAAAACAAGAGGCACCTTTTATCGCTTTCAACTGTGCAGATTACGCCGATAATCCACAGCTCTTGATGAGTCAGCTCTTCGGTCATGTCAAAGGTGCTTTCAGCGGGGCTGCGGAAGATAAAAAGGGACTAGTTGAAACAGCAGATGGCGGCATCTTATTTCTAGATGAAGTCCATCGTCTTCCCAGTGAAGGGCAGGAGCTTCTGTTCTATCTACTCGATAAAGGAGAATTTAGACGACTGGGCGATTCCGGTTCTGTCAGACGTGTCGACGTCAGGGTCATTGCCGCAACGACAAAACCGCCGGAATCATCACTGCTGCTGACTTTTAGACGTCGAATGCCAATGGTCATTACCATACCGCCTCTATCCGAACGCCCGTTAAAAGAACGCTATACGTTCCTGCGGCATTTTTTCTACGAAGAAATGCGAAAATTGAATCAGAAGATCGTCGTTAAAGCAGAGGCCGTTAGGATTCTCTTGACTTATCAGTGCCCCGGCAATGTTGGACAGATGAAGGGCGATATTCAGGTAGCCTGCGCCGAAGGTTTCCTCGCACGTATGGTTCAGCAAAGTGATGAAGTCAATATCACACCCGCATTGCTGGAGAAGATGAAACCGGATATGAATCAAATCGGCGGTGATGTCGGAAAGCTCAACCATTATACCAGAGAGATCATCTTTGATCCCGAAAGCGCCCACGATGTGATGAACGGTTCAGTCCATGATGGTGCTGATACCTTGATGACTGAAGAACCACCGACTATTTACGAGGTGATTCAGACGGCTCTCAATGAGGCAGTTCACTTAAGCGCTGATGATGAAACGCGAATGGATGCGGTCAAAGTACAGATTGACGCTCACCTCCGCGCCTTGCAGTCACGGTATGTCGATGTTCCAAATCCTTCAAAGGAAAATGTATGGGATTCGATTGTCGATGCCCAAACCATTACCACTGTAGATCATGCACTTACTTTTATCAAACCGCAGTTCCCAAGGCTCGATGCTAATATTCGAAGTATTTTAGCGGTACATCTCGATGCCGTTGTCAAATCACTTGCCATGGGTAGTTATCTTCGGAATACAGAATTAGCCCAAACGGCCAAAAACTTTCCTTCAGAATATGCGGCAGCAGTACTCATGATCAAACAGATTTCCAACGAACTCAACTTAACCATTCCCGGAGAAGAAGCCGCCATCGTCGCAATGTATCTGAAAGCCTATTCTTCCGGCAAGACGGGCGGACGCATTCGCGTCATCGTTCTGACGCACGGTCAAGTGGGCAAGGCAATGGCAGATGTCGCCAACCGCATGTTGGATGTCAATAATGCCGTGGGGATCTCCATGGAGCTGGACGAAAGCGTTGACAGTGCCTTTGAGCGCGTCTGTAATGTCGTCGTCAGCATTGACGAAGGACAAGGCTGTATTCTACTCGTCGACATGGGGTCACTGGTTTCTTTTGGTCAGAAAATCACAGAACGCACGGGCATTAAAGTCCGCTGTGTTGCAAGAGCTGATACACTGATGGTACTCGATGCCCTCAGGCGAGCCAATCTTGGTGAGGATTATTCGGTGGATGCGCTGGCACAAGCTTTGGAAGCAGGACGGTCATATGGTATTCACGTCCCGGAAGGCGATTTTACAGGAAAGCCCCCTGTACTGATCACGCTCTGCATTACCGGCGAGGGAAATGCACGAAATATCAGAAATGTCCTGGAAACGTCCTTTCCGGGAATCAAGGGCAATATTGAAATGATCGAGCTGGGGCTCTTTGATCGAAATCAGTTTTTAGAACGCATCAATACCCTCCAGAAAACCCGCGACATTACAGCCATCGTCGGCACCATTAACCCCGATTTGCCGGGCATTCCCTTTTTCTCACTGGATTATGTAATGACAGGTCATGGCACACTGGCGCTCAGCAATCTGCTGTCACAGCGAACGCAGCTAAAAGTGCGCCTTTCCGATCTCGTAAGACCCGATATCACACTTTGCAATCCACAGGCAACTTCAAAGAATGAAGTCATCGACCTGCTAACCGGCAAATTAGTTGAAGCAGGTTATGTATCCGAAGGCTTTCTACTCAGCGTTTATAAACGTGAAAATCTTGGCGACACGTGCCTGGATGTTGGTATTGCCATTCCACACGGCGATAATGCTGAAGTCATTAAGCCTGGAATCGCCGTGGCGAAACTTGAACATCCTCTGTACTGGTCGGCAGGTTTAGTGGCAGATTGTGTGTTTTTATTTGCCATCGACGAACAATGTGGTGATTATATCGAAATATTTTATCAAAAAATCCGAGACGAGAAGTGGATTGAATCCCTTAAAAAAGCTAGTTCTGAGGTTGAAGTGCTCAGATTGATGCAATAGTGGACAAAATTCGCCGCTTAATTTGGCACAGCTTTTGCGTTATAGACAAGTGTAGCATGTTACACTTGTTTTTTTATATTTTAAATTGTTTTGTCATTAAAATTTGTCTATGGTTTATTATTTTTGAACATTTATTTTCAACGAAACGAAATCAATGAGGAGGATACCTATGCGCGTTGCGGTGACATCGTTCCCTAAAGTAACAGCAATCTTGCGGGGATATGATTTAGAAAAAACGGATTTATTGCTCGAGCTGCTTGCTGAGAGCTCATTTAAATCCGTTGAAATTGCACTCAATACACCAAATGCAAAATCAATATTGTCAGCTATTATCCCAAAATATTCAGAAAAGCTGGCCATTGGTGCCGGTACTGTTTTAACACTGAACGACCTGAAAGAAGTCGTTGCGCTTGGTGTTGACTTTGTGCTCTCGCCTGTGATGTTCAGCAAGGAAATGTGCGATTACTGCAAGAAGAACGGCGTTATCAGTATCCCAGGTGCCTATTCTCCAACAGAGATTTCGTCATGTTTCAATCTAGGCGCCGATATCGTCAAAGTTTTCCCCGCGGAAAATGTAGGCACTCGTTATTTCAAAAACCTACAGTCACCGCTTGGGAAACTGCCGCTTATGGCAGTCGGCGGCGTCACACCAGGAAATGCAAACGACTATTTAAATGAAGGTGCCACTTTTTTGGGCATTGGATCCGCTATGTTCAATAAAGAGGATGTCACCGCTGGAAATGTGACAGCACTGAGACAGCAACTGGCGGCATTTGCTGAAAAGATCGGCCTTTGAAAGGAGTTATCGCAAAAATGCAACTTGGAGATCTAATAACAGAAAACTTAATTTTGACAGAAGTCAATTGTGTTTCAAAGGAGGAAGCGCTAAAACTGCTCTTCGATAAGCTCTTTAATCACGGTTATGTCAAAGATTCGTTCTATCAGGCGATTCTCGAAAGAGAAGCAAATTATCCGACAGGGCTCTTGCTTCCGAAATTCAATGTGGCCATCCCGCATGTGTCACCAGAGTACGTCAATCAGTCAGCGCTCGCGATCGCCATCTTGAAACAGCCTGTGCCTTTTCATCGCATGGATGATTCAGATGAAACAGTAGACGTGCACGTTATTTTCAACATTGCGCTGGCTGATGGCGGCAAGCAAGTTGAAGTGCTTCAAGCGATCATGGGGCTAATCACTAATGAAACGCTCATGGCAAAAGTTATCGCAGCTGATTCAGCGGCAGCAGTACAAAAGATTTTAAGTGTTGGAGGCGAAGTATGAAAAAAATAATGGTATGTTGCGGTTCGTCGATGGTAACGTCGACACTCACCATCAAAAAATTAACAGAAGCAATGAAAAAAGCGGATATCCCGGTAGAATTTATTCAGTGCAAATTCTCTGAAGTTCCCGGCAAAATTAAAGTGAACAGACCCGACGTCATTGTCCCAACGGGTGCACTTGATCCTAAAGTAGCAGATGGTATCCCCGTTATTCGCGGCACGAGTTTTGTGACGGGAATCAATGAAAAAGCAACTGTCGAAGAGATTATTGAAGTATTACGTTAGTATTTGTATATTGATTTTATAATTTTTATGATGTATTTTAATGTGAATTATTTGAGGAGGGGTCTTTAATGAATGGTGTTATTAATGCACTGAACTGGATAGCCGGTCTTGGACCAATGGTTATGATGCCGATTATCATGTTTGTCATCGGAATAATTTTAAGACAAAAAATCGGCCCGCTGTTAAGATCCTGTATGCTAACGGGGGTTGGCTTTGCAGGGGTTAATTTGACCATCAACTTTTTTATTTCCAAAGTGAGTCCATCGGTCGTGGCCATGGTTGGCAACTGGAATCTGCAAACAGATATCATGGATGTTGGCTGGCCGGCACGTGCAGCGGCAACATGGGCATTTCCAATGGCAGCAGTTGTCGTCTTCATCGTACTCGGCATCAATGTCATCATGCTCGCCCTTAAATGGACGAACTGTGTTATGGTCGACTTTTGGAGCTACAACCACTTTATCTTTGGCGCGGCACTCAGCTGGTATGCCAGCGGCAGTGTTGTCGTTGCACTGATTACAGGCGGATTGCTCGCAGCCATTACCTTTAAGCTCGCCGACTGGACTCAACCGCTCTGTGAAGAGGCCTTCGGCATACCCGGCGTTTCATTCCCAACGAGCAACAGCGTCGGATGGGCGCCGCTCGCATGGCTGCTCAACAAAGTATATGACCGCATTCCTGGGCTCAATAAAATTAAAGCCGATCCTGAATCCATCCAAAAAAGATTCGGCGTACTCGGTGAACCAATGGTCGTCGGCTCTATCATGGGGCTCTGTATTGGTATTCTCGGCGGCAACAGCGTGGGCGATACACTTGTCGTCGGTATGAGTACGGCAACTGCCATGGTGCTCACGCCTAAGATGATGCAAATCCTCATGGAAGGTCTCGTTCCTTTTGCAGACGGCATCAAAGAACTGCTCAATACGAAATTTGAAGGCAACCGTTTCCACATTGGAATCGACGCAGCACTAACGATTGCCAATCCTTCTGCAATTGCAGTCGGTATTTTAATGGTGCCAACAACCATTATTCTCGCAGCCGTTTTACCAGGCAACCGTTTACTTCCGCTTTCTGACATCGCCTATATGGCAATGTGGCTTGCTGCCTGGCCTGTAGCATTTGGTAAAGGCAATGTCGTTCGCGGCTTTATCTCCTGTGTCATTTTCACGAGCATTATGCTGCTGATTTCAACTGGTATGGCAGAGATTCACACACAACTTGCCATCTCCGGCGGCTTCCAGCTCACAGAAGGTATGAAATTGATTTCAACTGAAGATGCCGGCACACACATCATTGAATATATCTTTAGTTTGATCAGCGGCTTTATTGGTCATTTAATTTAATAAAGCATTGTAAATCACACAACATTAGCACCAACGATTTCCGGAACATTGTATTGTTCCGGAAATCGTCCTTAAAATAACAGAATATCATGAAATCACAACCAAGATCTGCACCGCAAACGTTATTGATAAAGGGTATCAACATAGACGATTGCAACGTACAATTTTTAAAAACATCGAACCATTGTCGTAAAAACCGTTTTAACATTATCATTGACAGCATGGCATAATCACATGATTAATCGTAAATTGGAGGAAGGTATGAAAATTTCAAACGTGACCGTCTACGAAGTAAAACCTCGATGGATTTTCGTAAAAATCACGACAGATGAAGGCATTGAAGGCTGGGGCGAAATGATATCGGGGACAAAAACGCGTGCCGTTGTTGAAGGCGCACGGGAAATGGGGCAGTATTTAATCGGAAGAGATCCGTTTGAAATTGAGCGCCTTTGGCAGGAAATGCACAAGACATTTTTCAGGGGTGGCCCCATTAACAGCACCATTGTCTCCGGTCTTGAAATGGCTTTATGGGACATTAAGGGAAAATTCTTCGGCGTACCGGTTTACGAACTGCTCGGCGGCAAGGCACGCGATCGCATCAAAATCTATTCGTGGATTGGCGGCGATCGACCAGATGACGTCGCGCATGAAGCCCTTGATCGGAAAAACAGAGGGTTCACAGCTATCAAAATGAACGGTACAGAGGAACTTCACTATGTGGACTCATTCAGCAAAATTGATGATGTCGTCAAACGCGTCGCTTCAATCAGAGAAGCTTGTGGTTACGATTTTGGCATTGGCGTCGACTTTCACGGACGCGTTCACAAGCCTATGGCAAAAGTACTTGCCCGTGAGCTCGAACCCTTCAAGCTTATGTTTATGGAAGAAGTCGTTTTACCTGAAAATGAAGAAGCGTTTAAGGAAATCGCCAAGCATGTCGCTACACCACTTGCCACCGGCGAACGGCTCACAAGCCGCTGGGAATTCAAGCGTATTTTTAAAGAAGGGATCATCGACATCATACAACCTGACGTCGCACTAGTCGGCGGTATTCTGGAAATGAAAAAAATTATCGCCATGGCTGAAGCCTTTGATATGGGCGCAGCACCACATGCACCTTATGGCCCTATTGCTTTGGCAGCAACGCTTCAAGTAGACGTCTGCTCACCAAATGTGTTTATTCAGGAGCAAAGCTTAGGCATTCACTATAACAAGGGATTCGACCTCTTGGATTTTGTGAAGAACAAAGATATCTTCGAATATAAAGACGGCTACGTCAATATCCCTGAAAAACCAGGGCTCGGTCTTGAAATAGACGAAGATGTCGTCAAAGCTGTCTCTGCTGAAGGTCTCGTATGGAGCAACCCAAAATGGCGCAATTACGACGGCACCATGGCTGAGTGGTAATCAGTCTCAATTTTCATGGTATCAATGTCTGATGCTCCTATCAGACACGTTAAACTGCTTCGATATTACTTAAATGAATAAATAGTAAATGACGCGTAAAATGTTTGATTAGCATTTTACGCGTCACTTTTTGGGGAAATATCTATCAACAAACGTCATCATCTATGAAACAATTTTATTGAGATACCTATTGTTCACCACATGCTCCGGAACAACACCTTTTGAAAAGGCTAAAATATCCTGGACGAGGATCATTATGATGACATCGCCGATATCCGCTGTCCCTCCGCCAATATGCGGTGTAATAATAATATTGGGATTTAAGAGCATGCGATCGCCAATCGGCAAGGGCGCATTATCAACGACATCAAGTCCTGCCCCTAGTAATCTCCCATCATTTACTGCTTCCAGCAGCGCCTCATTATCAACGAGTGCTCCGCGTGCTGTATTGATTAGAATAGCACCTTTCTTCATTTGATCAAATTGCAGTTTACCAATCATATGAAAATTCGAATCGGTTACCGGCACATGAAGTGATATAATATCCGATGTTTTTAACAGCGTCTCCATTGATACATACTGCATATTTAATTTATTTTCCGTTTCTTTTGCCAAACGATAAGGATCATAATATTGCACCTGTGCACCAAAGGCATGCGCTTTTCGTGCCACTTCTCTCCCTATATTGCCGCCGCCTACAATTCCAACCAACTTATTATGAAGACAATACGAACTGTTTATATACGTATTTGTACTCCAGACGCCGCCATTGAGGCTCTCTGTATGACAAAGCAGCTTTCGTCCGACTGCCAGCATCAGCAGTACTGCCAATTCTGAAACGGCATTCGCATTCGCCCCCGGTGTATTGGTGACGATAATGCCGCGTTCGCCGGCCGCTTCAATATCGACTTTTTCAAATCCAGTGCCCCATCTCAATATCATTTTTAGCTCTGGGTTGCGCTCCATCATCTCTTTCTGTGCTTTAAAAATTCGCAATATGATAATCTGTGCATCCGTCATTTGCTGGTAAGCTTCTTCGTTGTCGATCACCACTAGATCAAATGTGTCTCTTGGTAGAAACGCTCGTAATTTTTCAAATGTATGCTCAGGATATTGTCCTACCAATGCAATTCTCATAAGCTGCTCCTTTATTATAACGTCTTGGCAGTTTCTGCAATTAATGTATCAGAAGGATTCTTTCGATCAACTGCGGAAACTGCTGTAATCAGTTGATAGAGATTGATCTCTTGATCATCACTGACTGACTCGAATTTTTTGACAAAACTCGAATGACAGCCAGTTTCACCTAAAACCAAGTCAATTGGTGATATAGCATTGTGATAATGGTGCTTCACCATCTTCGCCTGAAGTTGTGTATCAATAAAAGTCAGCATCTTAAACAGTTCAATATCTTTCAGTTCACCATACCGCTGCATAATCGCAATACATACTTCTGTCGGCAGATTGCCCGCACTTCTTGCCATTCCCATCAGTCCGCAATCTAATACATCCGCACCGCTCTCGTAAGCTGCCAACGCATTTGCCGCCGATAGTCCCAAATTGTTATGGCCGTGGAAGCCAACGGGGATCGTTACTGCATTTTTTAATGCTTTAACATAGGCCTTTACTTCTGAAGGCAGCATCGTCCCGGCAGAATCCATAATTGTAATCTGATCTAATCCATGTTCTGCTAACATCTTAGCTTCTTCTGCCAGTGCTTCCGGTGAAAGCAAATATGCTTTCATTTGAGAGTAAAATGCTTTTAAGCCAAGTTCTTTAATCACTTTAACCGCTTCAACACTTTTGCTGCCATCTCCGGCATCCGCACCAACTCTGATAAAATCCAAACCTGCATTTTTTGCGAGTTCAACGCTCTTTCGCTGTAATCGACCCGCATTGAGAAACATGCCTAACGCACTGCCTCGATTTAAATACTTACTGGCAATCTCCAGATAAACTTCATCTGTTTCTGCATTTGTAAAACCAGCCACTTCATAGGCGCCGATACCGCCAGCGTTGCCAAACTCAATATATGGCACTTTACACGCTGTTAAGCAGTCAAGCATCATGTCTGTAAGTTCTGCTGAAAAACCTTTTCCAACTACATTTGCACCATCCCGAAGTGTGCAATCTAATATTGTTATACTCATTGATAGCTCCTATTTCCTATTGCTTTTGCAATTCATTTTTTCAATTCCATTTCTTCTTGATCAATTAGTGCTTTCATAACCATTAATTTACTCTCCAGCATGCGCTTCCATGCACCACCGTCAATAAAGCCGTCTCCTGTGCCATCATCATTGGCTGCAATTTCAAAAAAATCGTAATCTACAGCATGGCTTACATGCGAGGGAAGTACAACATCAATGGGCATTTCTTTTAGTGCTGTTAGATTGTCAATATAGGTCTGCTGTTGACTTAACGGCCACCCATTATCTTGAAGTTCAAGTTTTGAAAGTCCATTCGTGCCCAATCCACCGTGAATACCGCAGTGCAATTTTCTACCATTATGCATAATATCAAAGATCAGGCAAGTCGTACCCGGTGTGTGGCCAGCGCAATGCACCGGCCGTATTGACATTCCGCCAAATTCAATCACGTTCTCATAATCGTAAAACTGGTCAATCTTAAAATCTGCAACGTGATCTTCCAAGGCAATCAGATCCCTGCGTTCTGTAAAGAAATAAGCATCATCTTTCCCAAGCCATATTTCACAGCCCGACATTTCCTGAATTGCTCTTGCTGCACCGCAATGATCAAAATGACCATGCGTAATCAGCATTTTTTTTATGTCTTTAGGATCAAACCCAAGACTGCGAATAGAATCAATCACTTGGTACAACACTTCCTGATAGGCACAGTCCACCAAGATCAGCCCGTCAGGTGTATCGATTAAAAAAACCGATACCCAACTGGTCCCGACAAAATAAATATTTTCAATGACCTTGAATGGCCTTTGAGCCAACGTCCAAGGTTCTTTCATGTATTTTTCTGCACGCCTTGATAGCTCCTCTTGTTTCATTTCCAATGTTGCTCTATCCATATTTGTCACTCCAATCATGTCATCCTTCGTGCTTCCATCTAATTGACAGCTGCTTTTTCTTCCTGATGCTTTTTCCTCTGAATCATCGCTGTACTAATGATCACCGCCAATGACAAGAGCAATAAAATTAGTGAAACAGGACGTGTAATAAACGGCATAAACGATGCGCGGCTCAATTGCAGTGCACGCCTAAGATTCGATTCAATATTCGGTCCCAATACGGCGCCGAGAATAAACGGTGCAACTGGAAATCCGATTTTGCCAAAGACAAAACCTACAATACCGAAAATAACAACCGTCCAGAGATTAAACATATTATTGCCAGACGCATAGGCACCAACAGAGCTAAGCATGACGATAATCGGCAGCAGCATGCCTTTCGGAATTTTCATCGCTTGTAAGAAGAAGGCAATACCATAATATTCGATGACAATCATTAGAATACTGCAAACCAGCATCGCAGCGAAAATCAAATATACGAGATCCGCACTTGTTTTAAACAACAGCGGCCCAGCAACGAGTCCCTGAATAGTAAAAGCGCCGAGCAGCATTGCAGTCGGACCATCACCAGGGATTCCCAATGCAAGCAGCGGTATCATTGCACCACCTATGGATGCATTATTCGACGTTTCAGAAGCGACGATCCCATCCATAATACCTGTTCCAAATTTTTCAGGATGCTTCGACGTTTTTTGAGCAGTCGCATATGCCAGCTGATTGGCGAGTGTACCACCCATTCCCGGAAGAAATCCGATGATGACGCCAATCACCGCTGATACAATGGTATTCTTTGTCTGTTTAAAGAATTCTACAAGCGTAAAACCCCAGCCCTTTTCCTTTTTATAGGCAAAGTGTTCTAAATCTTCTACGCCAATAGCCTTTTCAGATGTTTTCAAAATTGACGTCACCGCAAAGAGACCAATAATTAAAGGGAGAAGCGGAAAACCATCCAACAGCGTATAGGAACCAAAGGTGAAACGCTTGACGCTATCCACAGGCGCCAGTCCTACCATGGTTGTCGCCATCCCTAGAACGCCCGCTGTGATGCCTTTTACTAAATCAGCGCCGCTAATCCCAATAATCAGCATCAACGCAAAGAGGATTAGCGTAAAGTATTCAAATGGGCCTAGCTTTACGGCAATATCCGCTAAATAAGGTGCCGCGAAAATAAGAACAAAGACACCAAAAATCGTTCCAATAAATGAAAAGACAATCCCCGTTCCCAACGCACGATGCGCACGGCCATTCGCCGCCATGGGGTGACCATCATAGCAAGTCGCTATAGACATGGCCGAACCCGGAACATTAATCAGAATCGCCGAAATCAGGCCACCGGACACCCCGCCGATATAAAGTGCTATTAGTAATGCAAATGCTGCATATTGGCTTAGTCCAAAAGTAATCGGCAAAAAGAGTGCAATCGCCATTGAAGACGATAATCCCGGTATGGCACCAAAAATAATGCCAACCACAATGCCCACCAACATCAAAAGAATATTTGATACTGTCATGAGATTTAAAAAAGCCGATACAAATAAATCGATCATCGCTTAAAACACCCCTTTCAAAATCCCATTTGGCAGATTAATGTATAAATAATGTTTGAAACAGTAGTAAACAATAATCACTAAAATTGCAGATACCACCACATATAGGATGGGTTTTCGATTTTCTTTCTTTGTCATAAACATCATTGCTGCAAAAAGATATAGAATAGCAGAAATAATAAAACCAAGCTTGCCCACTAACCAAACATAGACAATGAGTAACAGCAACGCCGTCAAAGAGCGAAGTGTTTTATTTGCTATCTCCTCAAATTCTTCATCGCTTGGACCGTTGCTTATGTTCGTCTTAATGCGACGAACACCGGCAACGATGTGAAAAGGACTCAACAGAATTAACGCACCAAAGACGACTCTTGGCATAAAGACGGCATTATCGATTGATGTTAGCCCATTCGACACAACCGTAATATCTTTGGTAAAATACATCATCACACTTGAAACAATTAAGAGGACAACGCCAATGACGATGCTTGCATATTGATATAAGAATTTGACAGTTTTTAAAGTAAATATGTTGATTGTTTTCATTAAGCCACCTTGCCAATCAAATTTTAAGCTTCTTATTCAGTCGCCCATTTTTCAATATCACTTTGACCTTTCGTCAGGAATGCATCAATGGCATCCAAATCGTATCCGGGATAAACGGCATAGCCAAGTTCTTTAAACTCTTTGGCCTTTGCTTCATCACTGAACATTTGATTAAACACTTCATTACACGCTTCGAGTACTTCTACAGGCGTCCCAATAGGCGCCATCAAGCAACCGAATTGACTTGAAAATGTGAAATCATAGCCGCATTCCAACATCGTCGGTACATCTGGGCACATAATACTGCGCTCTTCTGCTGCAATCGCCAAAACTTTAAAATCACCTGATTCTACATAGGCTTTAACCGCTGCATAAGGTGTAATAATACAGTCAACTTGGTTGCCAATCAATGAGACATTACGCTCAGCTGTATCACCAATAGAAGCACTGTAAATCTCAAAGCCAAGTGACTCTTGAAGTGCCAGACGCCAATAATAAGGGAATCCCGTCATTGAAGAACCGCAAATGATACTGTCCGGATTAGCCTCAATCGCATCAAATAACTCGTTAATTGTCTGATATGGTGAATCTGCATTTACAACGATGCCCATCGTGTCATCCATGCCCAATAATGCTACCGGTTCATAAGCATCCCAAGTAAAATTCAAAGTTCCCATTGGTTTATACGTGAGCAGCGATGTCGATGCTGTGCTGAAGTTATAGCCATCTGGCTCTGCAGTTCTGCCAGCTTCATACCCGCTCATACCGGATACATTTGTAATGACAAAAGGCTGCCCCGTAGCTTCTTGAAAAGCTTCTCCCATTTTTCTTATCATAATATCGGTATAACCGCCTGCAGAAGCCGTTACCGTTACATTAACCGGACGCGTTGGCCATTCAAATGCCTCTTCAGGTTCCTGTTCCGTAGATGTCGATTCTGTAGATGCTTGAGTTGCGGGCTCTGCTGCCGGCGCCTCACTTTGTTTAGTATCCCCACATGCCATTAAAGCCATTGCTGTAAGTACGACAAGAACAATTAAAAATATTTTTTTCATTTTTTTGCCTCCCGTTTTCATTTACTCAACACGTTTTTCTTGGTAGTGCCAATGCTACACAATGCTTTTTTAAACCCTTCATACTTAAGGAAACAACCATTATTTTTTCGCAAAAACCGACTTCTACTTGCTGTCACTAGGCTCCCATACCTAATCACTGTTGCATTTAGAAAGCCATGATTTGTTTAAAACGATAATGACTGATCCCTTTATTGTCGTTTCATCAGTGTATGCCAAAGACTGTACATTTAAAGACAAAATCGTCAATTGATCGTACAAATGCAGACTCTGCACTTTGCTTTGACTGATCACCCTCAAAAGAATGCATCGCAATGAGATGAACAATTTTCTCCGGTAATGCCGCCTGTGCCGCAAGCAGCGCACCGGATAGTGGATGTCGCATTAAAGACGCCTCTTTATTTAAGACAGGTTTTCCATCTTCCAAAGTAAACTCCAGGAACTTTCCAATATCGTGAAGCAGTGCTCCTGCAATGATAATATCACGATCAAAAGCAATGCCATTGGCTGCATACAATGGATGAAGATTTTCATAATTGTCAATGCATGTTTTCGTCACATCATGAATATGATTGATCAAATTGCGTTTACACATCTTCCAGTTAACCGTCACTGGAACCAATTCAACGGTATCTTCTCGCCAACCGCCTTTTTCAATCGCCAGCTGAAACGCCAGTACACTAGCAGCTCTCAAAGTTTCGTCTTCAATTTCCATTAACTCTGGAAATAATGCATAAATTACTTCTTTTTTCAAAGATGCCCTCCTTCCTGTAAATTTTGAGATATCATACCGTGAAAATACAATGACCCTTGTGATTTTCAAATCATTTGGATGATACAATTTAATATTAATGGAGTTTTCGCGCTATTCCCAACAGTAAAAAATTACCCGCCCAACAACCAAAAGATTGTTTACCAATAAATACAAACCAGTTTTTAACATGTATGCAATTTCTATTCAGCAGATTTGAAGTATACACATTTTAGCGAATTGCGGCATATTGATTTATCTGTTAATTATCTGTTATAATTATTAAAGCACAAACTATTATATTTTAATGTCGTACTTCCAAGTAATAACCCCATTTAAATTGGAGGGTACAAATGAACTTAAAGAGCATTGAGTATTTCTTAGTCACTGCTGAAGAAATGAATTTCACACGCGCCGCAGAACGTTTGTATATCAGCCAACAGGCTCTAAGCGGTCATATCAAACGTTTGGAAAGCGAGTACAACATCCAGTTATTTGAGCGAAAACCCACGCTGCGCCTTACACAAGGCGGCGAACAATTTGTTCATTATGGCAACAGAATTCTGACTTCCGAAAAGTGTCTGCGTTCAAAATTATCAGATATCAGCGCCGATTGCTATGCACACCTCACCATTGGGATTTCACGCCTTCGCGGCAAAATTTTTATTCCGATGATTTTAAGTCAATACCATCAAACTTACCCGAACGTTTCGATCAAACTCGTTGACGGCAACAGCGACAAATTTCAGGAACTTTTGCAGTCTGGTAAAATTGACCTTTATGTTGGTATTGATATTCCTGCAACGCACAATCAGCAGTTCATCGAGTTGGCCCGTGAACAAATGCAATGTTGCATGTCTCAAGATTTTTTACAGAGAAGCTTCCCTAATAATTGGCGTAAAATGATGCAAAAATTCGAGCAGGGCGCCGATTTAAAAGATATTGCCTATCTGCCGCTCATTACATTATGTTCATCCAACCGTTTGCGCAAACGTCTCAACAGTCTCTTTTCCGGATACAGCATCAATCCGCATTTTGCCTTTGAAGCAGAATCACAGGATTTACTCTACCAGTTAACAAAATTAGGGTATGGCGTTGGTATTTTTTCACCGGTTGCACTCTATCAGAACACGCGTGAAATAGATAGCTTGGGGGATTCTTTTCACATTTTTCCCATACGTGATGATATGGACGAAAATGTGCTGTCTCTCGTTTATCGAACGGATTATACCCTTCCAGAATATACAAAAGATTTTATTGATATTGCTTACAAAGTGTTTCAATTATATCGGACCCATATCAATCGACACAGTAATGATTTATTGTATCAGCAAGTTTCAACGATGCAATTTTAAATTTGGCGATCCATCATCAATATGTATTGCGTTAAATGCTGATCTACTTTCAAAAAATTCATCTATTCTGCGTATTAAAAAAGACGCCGACAGATTATTGCCTGCCCGCGTCTTTTTATATTCTCTTCATATTAATATAGTCATGTTTAATCAATATTGAATCAATATTGAATTGATGTTGAATTGATGCTGAATTGATCTTAAATTGTCACTTTAATAAGCTTTCGCCATATAAACCATTTCTTTAGCAGGCTTGCCGCAGAATGGACATGTGTCACCGAGGTTTTCCTGTTCAAAAGGAATACATCTAATGGTTACGCCTGTATCCGCCTTGACATTGGCTTCGCATGCTTCATCGCCGCACCACATCGTTTTGGCAAAGCCCGGCGTCTCAGCCATCTTTTGCTTAAACTCCTCGTAGGTTTCAAATGTAAACGTCTTCTCATCTCTGCTCGCACGCGCACGTTCGAGCATGTCGCCGTGAACTTGGTCTAAAAGTGTCTGCATCTGCGCTGCAAAGCCCTCGAGTGCATAACTTTCTTTGACATGGTTATCGCGCCTTGCTACCATGGCGACGCCATTTTCAATATCTCTAGGCCCAATTTCGACACGGAGCGGCACACCTTTCATTTCATATTCATTGAATTTCCATCCAGGCGAATTGCTGGTGCTGTCATCAAGCTTGACGCGGATGCCAGCGGCAATTAATTCATTTTTTAGTGCTTCTGCACGTTCAAGCACGCCTGGTTTTTTCTGCGCAATTGGTACGATGACGACTTGTATTGGTGCTAATCTAGGCGGCAGTACCAAACCTCGATTATCGCCGTGTACCATGATGACGCCGCCAATCAGACGCGTACTCGCGCCCCAAGAAGTATGATGAGGGTTTTCAAGGTCGCCGTTTCTACCTTGGTACGTAATATCAAACGCCTTGGTAAAATGCTGCGCCAAATTATGCGAAGTGCCGGATTGAAGCGCTTTGCCATCGTGCATCAGTGCTTCAATGGTATAAGTCGCCTCTGCACCTGCAAACTTCTCACGATCTGATTTTCGACCGACGACCATTGGAATCGCCAGAAGGTCTTCTGCCATTTCACGATAGATATCCAACATCTGAAGTGTTTCTTTTTGTGCCTCTTCTGCCGTCTCATGCAGCGTATGGCCTTCCTGCCACAGGAACTCCGATGTTCTGAGGAAAGGACGTGTTGCTTTCTCCCACCTGACGACAGAACACCATTGATTGTAGAGATATGGTAATTCCCGATAAGAAGTCAGCCATTTCGAATACATGGAACAAATAATCGTCTCAGAAGTCGGTCTGACACAAAGGCGTTCGCCGAGCGGTTCACTGCCCCCGTGTGTTACCCATGCAACTTCTGGCGCAAAGCCCTCAACGTGCTCTTTTTCCTTGTTAAGCAGACTTTCTGGAATCAGTAATGGGAAATAGCAGTTTTCGTGCCCCGTTTCTTTAAAACGTCGGTCCAAAAACTGTTGAATATTTTCCCACAGAGCATAGCCGTAGGGTTTAATGACCATAAAGCCCTTGACGGGAGAATAATCTACGAGATCTGTTTTTCGAATGACATCTGTATACCACTGGGCAAAATCTTCTTCCATTGGCGTGATGTCTTTGACAAATGCTTTTGAATCTTTTGTAGCCATGTTGCCTCCTCATTTTTTTACATACACTTTTTCTGAAAATAAAAAAGCCCTCGTCTGCCAAAGCTAGAGACGAAGGTTCGCGGTACCACTCTAATTGTGTGCACTTAAGCACACCACTTGAACATTTATATCGGAATGACCCGTGCAGATTTTCTGCAAGCTCCAAGGTAGGGTTCAATTGCTCGCTTACGGGATACCTTTCAGCCGGTGAATATCCTCTCTATCCGTGCGCCGCAATCTACTGGCCTTTTCAATGCCTTCATATGCGTTTTTTTATAATATAGTATGATTTGATCTTTTTGTCAACACATCCGTTCCGAAGTCCTTCTGGAAAGTTTTCATGTATCAACTAAGGCACACATCAATTTTAGAAAAATTTAAGAAATAGAAAAGCTCACGTTAAGAAATCCAGCTTAAACTAATTTCAGTTTCAACATACAAACCCAGTTTGTACGACCCCGGAACTGCAAATAACTTTGGACACCGACATGCTGTTGGTGTTTTTTTTATACCTATTTTTATATCTATTTATTTCACGCCCTCTTGCGCATATGCTATAATAGCACGAGAAACCCACGTATTGCCTGCTGAAAATCAGTAAATTACAGGGCTGACTGATCTATGAAATGGACCTGTTATAGGTGCAGGTATATTCGATTAATCACTGGGCAAAGGAGGCTGAAATCGCATGATCGAATCAAAAAAAACATACTATCCCAAAGTTGACCGATTGCGAATCGTAGCCTGTCTTGCCGTCATCGTCATTCACGTCACTGCAACACCGGTGATAACACTAAGACCGATGAGTATTCAACAGCTTGTTTTCATCTTCGCCAACAGAATCGCCAAACCTTCTGTACCGGTTTTCATATTTATCAGTGGGTTTTTAGCATACCAGCCTGCAAAACCATTTCAGCCGGCACGATATGTCAAAAAAATAAAACATCTCGTTGTGCCGTATGCACTCTGGACGCTTCTCTATATGCTCGTATTCGTAAAAACCGCCGGATATCCGCTTTCACCACAATTTTATCTGAAACACCTCATACTGGGCGATATGGTTTATCATCTCTACTTTATGATCATTCTCATTCAGTTGACGATTTTTTCGCCGCTTCTCATCAAAGGCGCACGCCAATTTGGCGTCGTGCCATTCTGGCTGGCGTCATTATTTCTACAGCTTTTAGTCGGATTTTTGACAATTCCCTATAGCGACCGCCTCTTTATAAGCTATATCGCTTATTATCTATTTGGTTTTGCCATGCATCACCTCAATCAGTATAAACGCTTCTCAGCAGTGGCAGTACTCTTGCTTGGCCTCATCTACACGGGTACTTTTATCGGCGCTATTGATTTTGGCATTTCAATGCCGCAATGGGGAGCGGCTTCGCTGTATACCTTTTACAGTTTAGCCGCATGTGCATTTCTCTTTTATTGGCTTCCCAATCATCCGCTTTCATCCACGGCGCATCAGTTTGCTCTCGCCACTGAACACATTTATTATGCCCATCCACTGGCCATTATGGCAGGAGGATATATCAGTATCAAACTAGCCTATTATTCCATCATTGGTCAAAGTTTACTAGCGACAGCCCTCATCTTTCTAACGGTTATCCCTGCATCTATGTGGTATATTCGCTATAAACACTTCACAAAATATTAAATGATCCCATCTTGACTTATTAGGCCAACCACTATATGATAATTTGCGTAGGCATTGGCCTATCCATTACAAGAACTGAGGAGTATTCACTATGCAACACCTAAAAAAACGTACAATTATTGAGCTAAGCCTGCTTTTCTGCCTTATTGCGTTGAGTCTTACAGTCAGCCGGCAATTTAAGCACGATCAGTATACTGCTTATCATGACGAAGCTGCTTTCTACGGTATTCAGATAGAAGACACCCTGCCTTCAGAAACAACCTTCACAGCATCTGATGATTCGTCATTCTGGGGCATCCCCGAATTTAAGCAGTAAACCTTCAGCTTCTTCATTAGAATCAATCCAAACGATGCGATCATAGCGATATGCACGGTATGCAGCACATTTGCTGGGGCAGCCGCATATAACGCAGAGGATCGCATCATGTCTTTTGGGATCTGCTAATCGAATATGCGCTTCACCATAAAGATGAAGCAGACGGTGATAAACGGCCTTTCGATCATACTTTGGATTGCACCCGCCACAAAATTTGACGCCGATCGTCTTAACCTTTTTATCTTCCGTCATTCAGCTTTCCCAACTTTGCCATTTAAAATTGCCTTTGCAAAATCAATGAGTTCCGGGCTCACATCCTGAATGACTGCAACGCTTTCAAGCCACTCAAACTGCGATTTCAACGTCGCTTCTATAAAGGCTTTGGTGGATAAATCTGCCTGCGGGCAGCCGCTGCAAGCCCCCGTCAATTTTATCTTTAGGCTGTTATCTTCAATGCCGATAATGTGCATATCGCCGTTGTGTTCTCTGAGTTTTGGCCTAATCAGTACGTCCGCCATCTCGTTAACTGCCGTTAGCCTCTTATCGCCATCATTTAATATACGCTCGTCCATCGTCCCTCCTGTCGACATTACGCATTTTTTGTCAATAAATATGCGGCTGTTTATTGTCTATAAACAACTCATTATACTCATCTGTCATGCTATTACATATACAACGCAATCTTTGTGCCAATGGCTGCCCATACGTCTGAAAGCGTTTGATGGTGGGCTTTATGCTGCTTGGCGTCATTTTTGGGTTTTTATTCAGCCGATACATTCGTTGCATTATTGCATCATTTTGCTTCTTATATGCCTCTACTCGATAGCTCTAAAAATTATAAAAGCATCCAATCCCAACACGATTGGATGCTTTTTGCATTTTGTCATCATCGATGCATTATAACATCAAATCATTGCTATCTTATTTGCTCAAGGACATCACACAAGAATTCATAAACGCGTTTCACTGATGAAACACTGACGCTTTCATAAGGCGTATGAACATCATGCATATTCGGCCCCATGGCGATCATATCAATATCGCCAAGTTTTTCACTTAAGAAGCCACATTCTAGTCCCGCATGGATGGCATCCACTTTCAGCGGTTCTTCAAATCGCTTTTCATAAACAGCTGTCATTAAGTCTCGAAGTGGTGATATCTCCCGGTACGCCCATGCTGGGTAATCCGAAATTTGATACCATTTAGCGCTTGTCAACGATGCAATCATCGCCGCACGGTCACTGATTTCATCTTTGAGGGAAACAATAGAGCTTCTTACGGAATTCGTCAGTTTTACAATCTCTTCTTCAGTCGTGAGCACACCGAGGTTTGATGAACTTTCAACAAGTCCTGCAATGGTACTGCTCATACTCTGTACGCCAAACGGCATTAAACAGAGACCTTCCGCCACCGCTTTAGTCGTCTCTGAGTCAAAGCACTTTTCAGGAACTTCCGCTTTTACCAGCGCCAGCTGAACCTCTGCATCTGATCCGAGATACTCACCTCTAAACTGCTGAGAAAGTTTCGAAACAGTTTCCTCCAACAATGCCACTGCTTCTGGGTGAACGAGCAGTGTCATTGTCGCAAATTTTGCAATGGCGTTCATTTTTTCGCCGCCTTCAACACTGACGAGTTCGAATGAAATTGTCTTCATCAGTGTTTGAAGTGTCCTGCCTGCAAGCTTAATGGCATTTGCACGCATCTTATCAATTTCGATACCGGAATGACCGCCTTTTAGGCCTTGAATTTTTAGTGAAAACGCCTCTGTCATCGTTGGCTTCTGCCATTTAATCGGCCACTCTAAGATGTTGTTGACGCCTCCTGCACACGATGCCAAAATAACGCCTTCTTCTTCAGCGTCAATATTAATCAGCATGTCCCCCGATAAATTTGAAGGCTCAAGGGACATGACGCCCCCCATCCCTGTTTCTTCTTCAACAGTAAAAAGTGCTTGTATTGGCGGATGCTGCATCGTCTTTGATTCCAGTATTGCCATAATCATGGCAACAGCAATTCCGTTGTCAGCGCCAAGGGTCGTGCCTTCGGTTTTAAGCGTATCCCCATCCAACACGAGCGGAATAGCTTGTGTTTCAAAATCAAATGCATAATCGTCTTTTTTAACACATACCATATCAAGGTGTCCCTGTAGAATAACGGTTGGATGTTTTTCATACCCACTAGAAGCGGGTTTTTTTATAATGACATTCATTGAAGGTTCTTGAATCACTTCCAGTCCTAATTTTTTTGCAAATTGCACGCAATAGTCACTAACAGCTCTTTCACTGCCCGATTCTCTCGGAATTTTTGTCAGTGCCAGGAAATGTTTAAAGACTTCATCCTGCAGTAATGCTTCCAAATGATCCATGTCGGTCATCTCCTTTAATTTTTATGATCTTATCGCACTCTCCGGTATTTGCTTATTCCGGCAATAGAGCGCTGTTATTGCAGCAATTGACTTTGCCAATTTCTTTGTCAGCATCTTTGAACTGATACGAAATTGCCAGTTGCCGCCGAGCGTTGAAGGATAGTTCATCCTCGCTGAATCATCCAGTCCTAGATAATCTTGAATGGGAATGATGACAAGCCCTGCCGATGAACCCATCAGCGCTCTGATAAATCCCCAATGAATGCCTTCAGAACGACTGAGTTTCAAATAATCTTTTGCAAATCGCCTTTCCGCTTTCGGCGCATTTTGATACCATCCCATAATCGTTTGATTGTCATGCGTTCCCGTATAGACAACATCCTCTGCCATGTAATGGTGCGGCAGGTAAGTGCTCTCAAAATCAACGCTGAAAGCAAATTGCAAGATCTTCATCCCTGGAAAACCGAGTTCCTTACGAAGTTTCACGACGGCTTCCGTCAAGATGCCAAGATCTTCAGCGATAATATCCAGCGGACCAAGCGCCATAAAAATATCATCAAAAAAAGCTTTCCCCGGCCCTTTTATCCATTTACCTGTTTCGGCAGTCTCGCTGCCATATGGAATAGACCAGTACGACTCGAACCCTCTAAAGTGATCAATACGAACTTTGTCAAAACATTCAAAACTATGTCTAAAACGTTTAATCCACCACGCATAGCCATCTTCCGCCATACGTTCCCAATGATAAATCGGATTCCCCCACAGTTGGCCCGTTTCGGAAAATGCATCCGGCGGACATCCAGATATTTGTTCAGGCCGATTGTCTTCGCCGAGCCGAAACAAAGTGGGGTTCGCCCAGACATCCGCGCTGTCTTCGGCAACATAAATCGGCAGATCGCCAATGATGCGAATGCCCTTGTCATTAGCGGTACTTTTAAGCCGATACCATTGATCATAGAAAAGATACTGTGTAAAAATCCAAAATCGTCTCTCCTCTTCATGTGTCTGCTTAAATTGAAAGACGGCTTCCGACATATGATTTTGATACGCGACTTCCCACGTAGACCACATGGCACCGTTGTGATGCGCTTTTAACGCCATAAATGTGCTGAAGTCATCCAGCCAATCGTGTTCGCGTTCATAAAAAACATCAAGCGCATGTGCGAGCGGCGCTTGAGCCTTATCAAATGCCATTCTCAAAAGAGACATTTTCCCTCTATAAAGCGCTTCATAATCAATGGGAGATGGCGCCTTGTGGAACGAAAAATGCTCAATTGCTTTCGTATCAAGGAAGCCTTCTTTAACCAAAGCGTCTAAGTCAATAAAATAGGGATTGCCCGCAAAGGCAGAAAAGGACTGATAAGGTGAATCGCCAACGCCGGTAACGCCCAAAGGCAAAATCTGCCAGAAAGCTTGATTGGCTCGTTCTAAAAATGAGAGAAATGTATAGGCCCCTTCCCCAAAATCACCAATGCCGTAAGCACCTGACAGTGATGATACATGCATTAAAATACCGCTGCTGCGCTTCATTGTGCACCTCGTTTCTATACGTAGTTAGCATAACATAAAAGCAATTGCTTGACAAAGCGACAAATCCTTGATAAATTATTAACAAATAGCTTTTCTCAATGAGTGCTTCTTGCTTTTGGGACGAGCCTTTTATTACGATTACCTTATTGAGAAGTTGATTCTGATCTCGTAGGCAATGATACCCATTTTCATGCGATCATTTCATGCTCTTAAGGAGCATTTTTATTTTTTTTTGGAGGCTTTGATGAAAGCACATATTGATCAGTTATTTGAAAAGTCGGATTTGAGTGATAAAGCGCTTTTAGCGCTCCTTGACGGCATGTCAGACGACGATGTCCATTACCTCTTTGAAAGTGCCCGCCGCAAAAAACAGCTGCATTACGGCGACAGTGTTTATATGCGCGGCCTTATAGAATTTACCAATTACTGCAAACAGCGTTGCGCTTATTGCGGTATCCGTGCTGATAATGGGCAAGTTGAACGTTATCGTCTCAACAAAGCACAAATTCTGCAATGCTGCGAAGAAGGTCATGCCCTAGGGTATCGTACTTTTGTACTTCAAGGCGGTGAGGATCCATTTTATACCGATGACCGCCTCGTCGATATAATCCGCTCTATAAAGTCATCTTTTTCTGACTGTGCGGTAACACTTTCCGTTGGCGAGCGATCACGCGAAAGCTATATGCGTCTGAAAGAGGCTGGTGCAAATCGCTATCTGCTGCGCCACGAGACCGCATCACCATCGTTATACGCATCACTGCATCCCGGTATGTCTCAGGAAAACCGCATCCAGTGTCTTTATACCCTTAAATCACTTGGCTATCAAGTCGGGGCGGGGTTTATGGTGGGACTCCCCAACCAGACTCATGCTGATCTCGTTGCCGACCTTCGTTTTCTCAAGCAATTGTCGCCTGAAATGGTGGGAATCGGTCCCTTTATTCCGCAAAAGGATACACCGCTTGGTCAAGTACCGCATGGCTCTGTACGCATGACATTAATCATGGTGGCGCTGACGCGTCTCTTACTCCCCCAAGTGCTTTTGCCTTCGACAACAGCACTTGGCACACTGGACTCCAAAGGAAGGGAAAAAGCGCTGCGCGCAGGCGCCAATGTCGTCATGCCCAATCTTTCACCAACAGATGTTCGAGAACAGTATGCGCTTTACGACAATAAAATCTGTACGGGAGATGAAGCTGCACACTGCCGTCAATGTATTGAGCGGCGAATTGTCAGTGCAGGTTTCCGCGTCGATATGGGAAGAGGCGATCATCCGGACTATCAAACATCTTCCGTTGAAATTTCACCTGAAAAACGGTATGCTGATATTATTAGGCTCGCCTAAAAAACACATACGGTCCACCTGCATCAATTTTACGATACACATGCAGTGGCTGTGTCACTTATCGCCTTAGCGCAAAAACCGTCAAGGAGGTCTTATGACTTATGAATACAAAGGGGTTCGCCCAACATGCGATCCCGAGAGCTTTATTGCTGACGGCGCACGCGTCATCGGACGCGTCACACTTGGCCAATACAGCAGCGTCTGGTTTAATGCCGTACTTAGAGGCGATGTCAACGCCATATCCCTCGGTGCCTACTCAAACGTCCAAGACAATGCCGTCGTACACGTTGCCGATCATCTTGAAGCGGTCATTGGTGATTTTGTCACCATTGGCCACAACGCCGTCATCCACGGCTGCACCATTGAAGATCACTGCCTCATCGGCATGAGTGCGACGATTTTAAATGGCGCCGTTATCGGCCGCGGCAGCATTATCGCTGCCGGTGCAGTGGTTAAAGAAAATGAAATCATCCCGCCGCATTCATTGGTTGTCGGCATTCCGGCACGCGTCGTAAGACAAGTACCGGGTCATATGGATATGATCCATGCACAAGCCGTGAAGTACAAAACACATTGGACTGTCAATTATGGTTTTCTAAAAGATGCCGGCGGCGAAATTTATCATGGTGAAAAAATATTATAAGTGTTTAATGATAAAAAGGTTCATCGCTTCGGTTTTCGCCGTTGCAATGAACCTCTTTTTTGTCATTTTTCATCAAAGCATCGCCATAACGCCGCCGATCACGGCTTTTACAACAAAGAACCCGACAATGAGACCACCTGTTAAAATAAAATTAGCAGCCGTCGTCTGTTCAACCCACGGCGCACCATCTTGATTAATATAATAATCATTCCTGAGTGCCAGTACCATATCAAGCAAATGCAAGAGTATCATAAACACGACGACATAATTAAAGACTGTCTTCATCTGAACCAGCGCCGCATCAATGACAGCAACAAACTGTGTCGGGTCAAAGAGCACATCCATAATGGTCCCGTCAATCACGCGAAGGCCAAGCTGCGCGATGGCAATAACAAAGCACAGAAAAACAAAAAATTTAATCATAAATCCGAAAATCCAACGCCCGATAGAGGATTCACCAAGCAGCATGCGCTTTGCGAGATGCCATGTATTGATGTAGTTTGCATTGTAGGAGATAATGGAAACCTTCGCGATATCATCACTGCGAAGCTGTCGAACTTCATGCTTTGTCTCGAGGAGCATGGTACTGCCCGCCGCTTTGGCAAGCGCCAGATACTGGTCTCGCTCCTCGCGGTCGATGCCTTCCACATGCAGCACTTCACCATATTTCATGTGTATGCTCAATGCGTAAAGCGTCTGCATGCTCCTAGGCTTTTCAGCCTTTTTTCTTTCAGTCATTTAAACCTCCAAATCGTAATATTATTAATTACCCAATGTCGATAACATTACCCAAACATTCATCCTGCGTCCACTTTATACACTATAGGCTTTTCAGCTTTTTAACAAAATCGCCCTTCTCTTCAATTAACTCACTGAGTACATAATAAGATACCGAAGCCGCAACAACTTCGTTGACAACCATCCGTCCCTGTATATCAATTAAAAGTGCATACAGACTTTCTTCGAGTGCAATAACGAATGTCATAAAATCATGCCGTGTCTGAATATCCGGCGCAATCATTACATTTGAAAACTGATTGACCAAAGAAGAAATTTTGTCATAAGTCCCAAAATCAATAGCCCCTGCCATTTCATTTGTAATATTGGCAATAATCGCCTGATAGTGTTCGATATCTTTATCAATCTGTTTCACGATAATGCGAATGACCAATTGCAGTCCTGGGTCTTCAACGCGCTGACACTGCTGTTCATAGATTTCCTTTTTCCTTACGGAAAGCCCAATGGCCTTCTGGACGACATCTCTAATATCATACATATTGCTTCCTCCCCAGATTCTGTCTTTCTACCATTATAATTCGAATCCAAAGACGACTTTAACGACAACACCAATAAGAAAAGAAATCAGCGAAACAGTCAAACTTATACCGGCCATCTCAAAAAAACGTCGTTTAAACGGCAAGTCCTTTGCAACAGAAATATAATAATTAAATCCAAAAATAATCAACACCGCTACCACCAGCATCGTTGCTAAGCTGATATACGGATTTCCAATGAGCAGGTATGGCGTGATCAACAATATAACCGTAAATACATAGGCAATCCCCGTATAAATTGCCGACTTAAGTGCATGTTCACTTTCACCCTCCTGACGTGTTGATAAGAACTCAGATGCCGCCATGGAAAAGGATGCGGAAATACCGGTAATAAGACCTGTCAATGCAATGATTTTAGCATTTTGAAACGCAAATGTATACCCTGCCAGCGCCCCAGTTAACTCTACGAGGGCATCGTTTAGACCTAGGACAATCGATCCGACGTAGTTGAGCCGTTCTTCGTCCAGCATATCAATGAGTGTCTTTTCATGACGTTCTTCGTCTTCAATAATGGCCTTTAAAAGCGGATCATCATCGTAGAGCTCCTGATATTTTGCTTGTTGGGCATCCTCTGCTTTTTCCATTAGCTTAACGCTAAAGGTAAATCCCAGAAAAAAACTGATCACTGCATAAAAATTAATCAGCAGCCAGTTGGGTTTTAGTTCGCGCTGCGTCTGCGCTTTGAGCCGATGATAGTGGTTTAACTCATCCTTGCTGATCTTGAGCAAGATGTCTTTATTGTGAGCATCCTTAATACGGCCTGCTATTTTACGGTATATATGATGTGCATTTATTTCGTTTTGCTGTTCAATTAAATACTCCGGTTTCATAAAAGCCTCCTATGCCTATTTTAACTTTTTTTAATCTCCTTCGCATCCGTTATTAGAAAATATCATACCAATTTAATGAAAAAACCTCGATCGCATTTGACCGAGGTACCAATAAAGCATTGGATTTTAGATTGGGTATATAAAAATTTACGGTTAACAAAGTCACAGCGCTTATCGATATAAACCGATAAAGCCTAAAAGTGCTGCAAAGAGAATGGATCCAAAGCCGAGTGCCAAGAGCTTTGCAAAGAATTTCTCTTTGTCAACGCGATCGGTGGAAGATGCCATCGCAAGTGCACCAAGTGTTGAGAGCGGACTATATGTGACCACATGTGCACCGACGACGATCCCTGAGATCAGCGACGAAGCAGTGATCGTGCCGCCCATTTGTTCAACAATACCATTAACGGTAGGAATCAGCGTTGGCATAACAACGCCTGAAGCACTGGAGACAGATGACATCAGACCACCCATAATCGCCATGATCGCCGGTGCTGTCTGTTTGCTCATAATGCCTGCCAAGAAAGTAGAAAGCGCATCAATACCGCCGGATACCTTCACGACGTTGACTAAAATGGCAACCCCTGCAATTAGGAGTAACGTTGGCCAAGGAACATTGGCAATGGCGTCCTTTTGTACTTTTGGCGATAAGAGCAACAGGACAGCGGCACCAAGAAATGCCGTCATGCCAATATCTTGCTTAAAGATGAGAATGGCAACGATTACAAGCAAAATGACAACCACTGTCTGGAGCTGTTCTTTATTAAATTGAATCGTCGCTTTTTCTTTTGTGGCACGCCCTTTAAGTTTATGACCGCCAAATGCAAAATAAAAAACAATGGCCTGTAATGTCGATGTCAAAATAACGCTTATGAAAATTGGCGTATAATTGGTAACCCCTGCTTCTGCCGCAAGATTGCTCGCAATAATGCCGGAAGGAGACAGCGGTGACAAGCCGCCGGCCAATGAGCCTGCAATAACAATAGTCGCCATTAAAAGGTCTGAAATATCCTCTTCTTTAGCCACTTCCATGGCAATCGGCAGCATCAGCGCCGGTACGACGATCGGTCCCGGACCCGCTGCAGCAATCACAGTACACATGATAAAAAAGAAGATCGGCAGCAGTTTTGTATTGCCCCCGGCCATTGCCGAAACTTTTCTGGCAATGAGTTCAAGAGTACCATTCACTTTTGCAATACTAAAGAGCAGTGTCATGCCCAATAAAATAATGAATAATTTCGTTGGAAAACCGGATACATAGATTTCTTTCGCCGACATGCCGGCAATGTAATATCCGACGACATAGGCAAAAGCGATGCCGACGAGCCCCGTGTTAACCTTTCGCTTGAACCCGATAAAGATTGCAACGACGAGTGCAATCAACGTAATAAGCTGAATGTTCATATGAAACCCCCTCCAAAAAACTTTATAATGTCGATAAATGCAGTGCTTGATTTCTTCCCCTATCACAATAATGCTGTGGAAAGCGGCGCCCTATAACACCTCCCCGCGCCATACTTATATATTTCGCAAATTTGATGCCAGTCTTTCAAACAACATTTGTTTTCCCCCTTGGTTATTGATTTTCCAAAGGTTTGAACCAGATTCAGGTCAATTGAAAACCGCATCATTCGCAACAAAAAAAGTGGCTAAAAATAAACCACTCCGGTCAATTTTCAGCCACTGCCCTGTCAAATATCAATGCTTTATAAAGTTGTTATCTAAATCAACTTGCCTTTTCGTTAGCCATTCCCTTATCGTTGTTCTTGACAGCCATTTCACGATGCACAATATCAATTTCCTATGAAATGATCGCATCCTAATGGCTTTTTAAGGTTTATCAATACGGTATTTTTCCATTTTATTGCGAAGTGTCGTCCTTGAAATACCTAAATCATTCGCTGTTTTCGTAATGTTGTACTGATTTTTCGCGAGGCTCTGAACAATCACTTCCCGTTCTGCATTTTCAAGATTGCCATCCATACCAGTGTTGCTGCCAACTTCAAAAAATACATCTTTAGGCAGGTCATCCACGTCAATGTACCGTCTGTCAGAGAGAATCATAATCCGTTCGATGGTATTTTTAAGTTCTCTGACATTGCCAAGCCATTCATAGGAGGTTAAAAGCGCCATCGCTTCATCTGTCACGCCGATAATGGATGTATTCATTTTCTGCTGATAGTAATCGATAAAATGTGAAACCAGCAGCGGAATATCCTGACGCCGTTGCCTGAGTGGTATAACATTGATCGGAATAATATTTAGCCGATAATAAAGATCGAGTCTGAAATGATCATAGGTGATCTCTTCGCGAATCTTTTTATTGGTTGCCGATATAACCATCGCTTCAAAGGCAATATCGTCTGTACCCCCGACGCGCTTAAACTGTTTGTTCTCAAGGACGCGCAATAGTTTTGCCTGAAGATCAAGATCCATATCGCCAATTTCGTCAAGAAATAGAATGCCGCCATTTGCTTTTTCGAGCAGGCCGATTCGCTGTTCTCTCGCTTCGGTAAAAGCACCTTTTTCGTAGCCAAAGAGAATACTCTCCTGCAACGATTTGGGGACGGCTGCACAGTTCAGCGCCACATAGGGTCGATTACTGCCAAAACTGTCGTAAATGTATTTGGCGATCACTTCTTTACCGGAACCGCTTTCTCCCTGAATGAGAATATTGGTATTGATTCCGCTGTTCACAATGCGTTTAACGGTGTCCTTGATTTGAAGAATGCTCTCATCCGAACCGATAAATCCATTGATGCCTGATTGATCAACTTCGATTTCAGAACGCTTTTGAATAAATGCTAGCACGCTTTCAACCGACTTTTTAATCTCAGACAGCGAAAAAGGCTTTGTGTAGTAATCATAGGCGCCCATTTTCATCGCTTTGACCGCAAGTCTTACCTCACTCATATACGTAATCATAATGACAACCGTGTCAATTTTGATCTGATTAATTTGCTTCAATACTTCAATGCCGTCAATGCCTGGCAATTTAATGTCAATGATGGCAAGTTTGATCGCTTCCCGCTTTAATATTTCGAGTCCTTCTTCGCCTGTTCCCGCCATTAACAGTTCTACGCCTTCGATCTTCGAAAGCTTTAATCCCAATGAATATCGAATACTCTCCTCGTCGTCAATAATCAATATTTTCACGTTTCGCCCCCCCTAAGCCATTGGCAATGATATTGTAAACGTCGTCCCGACGCCTAACTTACTTTCGACGGCAATTTCACCATCCATGTCGCGTATGATTTTATAAGCAATGGATAGACCGAGCCCATTGCCGGATTGCTTCGTCGAATAAAACGGTTCGAAGATATTGTTAATATCCGCTTCTTGAATGCCGACACCCGTATCTCGTATGATAATTTCTACCATTTCCCCGCGCTTTCTGAGCGTAATACTGATGCTGCCCTCATCTCGAATAGCCTGTATGGAATTTTTCATAATATTAATCAGCGTTTGTTTTAAGCCGCGGCGATTGACTTTGATTTCAATATGTTCACTGTCAGAATTTCTGCGAATGCTGATGTTATGATTGATGAGTTCCATTTTCAAAATATTAACTGCTTCATCAACGATTTTGCCAAGATTCACAACAGTACTGCCGCTTTTATTCTGCCGCGCAAAGTTTAAATAGTTTAGAACAATATCATTGAGATCTTTCAGTTCCTTCTCAAACAAATCGAGGATGTGTTCTTTTTCTTCTTCTGTAACGTCGTCGTTTCGGAAAAGTTCCAGCAAATTGCTGAGCCCCGAAAGCGGGTTGCCAATTTCATGAATAATTGATGATGTGAATTCGCCGAGAATGCTAATGCGATCTTCACGTTTCAGCTCTTCATCCAGCATTTTCTCTTTTTCCGTATCCTGAATGAGGAAGACGTAACCGACGACATCTCCCTTCGCATTGGCAACGGAAGAGATGTTGATTCGACAATGAATGGATTCCTGTTGATTGCGAATGAGCACCTGCTCATAGTTTGCGGTATTGTCATTATTTTTCTCATATTCGTCAATAATGCCGCCAAGGTCTATTTTGATCGCCTGCGACAGCGTTTCACAAGGGAAGTGCACGTAGTCGCGCTTCCATAACCCTGTGATGTTTTCAAGCGCATGATTGAATAAAGTAATTTCGCGATTGGCATCAATGGCGAGAACACCATTGCCCGCACTCATCAAGATGTTGTTCAAATACTGCTGTAGGTTAAATTCCCGTTTAATAGACGCTTCCAGTTCGACGACTTTATTGTCAAGCTGTACCGTCATATCTTTAAAGGCATCGTACAGCTCACCGATTTCACCGTTAGACTGATGTTCAAAGAGTGTTGGTGCATAACCGCTATAACTCAGTTTTCGCACTTTACTCACAAGGCTCTCAATCGGAAGTGTGATGCTGTATGCCAGCAACAGGCCTAAAAACAAACTGACAATGACGGTAAAAATTGAAATGGACATCAGGCGATCCATAATTTTCTGGGTATCCTGCAGAATGACCGCTTCACTCTGTTCAACCATAACCATCCACCCGGTGTTCTCCACGTATGTGATGGCTTCGTAATACATCTGACCGTTCTTTTTTGTTTCCCCAATGCCGACGAGCTTGTCCGCAAGCACACCGTAGAGCGATGTCTCCTGCCCTTCTAGTGTAACGGGATTGTCCGCCATATAGCCTATTTGTTCACCATCCGGCAGGGCTTCTGCTGATTCCGGACCGACGATAAGCGCGCCGTAAGAATCAACCACCCAAAAATCGCCGTTAAAATCCCGTTCCTTGTATGCAATGACATTTTTGATATTCTCCAGTGGAATCCCTGCGGCAATCAGCCCTGATATGTTATGATTTTCATCAAAGATAGGGGCTGCCACGACAAAATGCGGCTGTCCCAAAACGCGGCTGATATAGAGCCGACTGATATAGGGCTCGCCGTTTGCCATAATATACTGATAGTAGTCACGATCCGTATACTCATAGCGTTCAATGGCATTTTCATTGATCGGTTTCGAAAAAATAAGCTTTCCATCTTTGTCCATGTAGAAAATTAAATCAAAATAATCGTAGTTGTCATAAATACGCGAAAGCTCTTCTTTGATTTTTTCTTCATCAGATAGACTGTGACTTGAAAAATTACCGGCTGTAACGATAGTCTTTTTTGCACTCTCCAAATAGAGTGCAATTTTTTCGTTAATGGTTTCTGAGATAACGCTGTTCTTGTTTAGCGCCTCATTAATCGAATGTACGCGTACGGTGTGAAGAATGATGAATGAACTGACAAAAATCACCGATAAGACGTAAAGCAATATAACCACCGGTATTCTGATTTTCAAACTTTTAAACACGTGGACACCCCCATCCCATGTCATACTTTAACGCTGCATTTTCCCCCCATAAATAAGATACACGCAGACGCCGTTCATCACTATTCTACCATTAATCTGAATTCGCGACGGTAAATCATTTGTTTTTTGATCTTAATTTTCATAAAAATAAGGGAATAGAATCGATGATGATTCCATTCCCCAGCTTTATAACTTAAGCTAAGCCATTATTCATTTATTCGCAATTGATACATTTTTTTGAGTGATAAGCATAGCTGCTTTTGTGTTTATAAAGCTTCTACACACTTATATCGCTTCAATTACACGTATGCGATCTTGCATTACCCGCTTTGCAACTTGAATGGGCGTTGCATCATACCCATGATTGCATCCCGGATGAACATGCAGCTCAACCGAAACGCCTGCCTGCCAGAGTTTTGAAGCATACTGAACGGTTTCATCTCTGAAGATATCGAGTTCACCAACTTCTAAATAAGTCGGTGCCAATCCTTCAAAGTTTTTATTGCGGGCTGGTGAAACGATGGGCGAAACATGATCACCACCCACGTCATCCCCGATAATTGCGTACCAAGCTGTATAGTTATTGTCGTATGACCACGAAAGGAAAGGCACCATCAGCGGATCCGGTTCAACTGTGCGATCGTCAAGCATTGGGTAAATGAGTATTTGCTTTGCCAGCGAAAAACCTTGATCTCGTGCTAAAATAGCAACACCTGCCATAATCCCTGCACCGCCACTGTCACCGGCAACAGCAATCCTTGTCGGATCAACGCCAAGTTCTGAGGCATGTTCGGCAAGCCAAACACAAGTTGCATAAGTATCTTCTGTACAAACAGCGCCCGGATATTCAGGTGCAAGCCTGTATTCTACAGATAAAAACGGCACACCGCTTTGGCTAACATAATTAGCGACAATAGAATCGTGACCCTCCACACTGCCAAGTATCTTCCCGCCGCCATGTGCATAGACGACAGCAGACCCGGGATTCGATCCCTTTTTTGTATACCATCTAAGATCAATCATCGTACCGTCTTTTACCATAACTGAAAATGACTTTCTTTCCACATCAGGATATTTTGGGGCAACTGCAGCCATCGCATTCCACATCGCACTGTATGTCGCCCGAATAGTTTGCCAATCGCCTCGTTCAATTGAAGTTGCACTTTGTGCACTCTTTGAAAGCAGTGCCTTTATTTCTGGATCTAAAGAAAACGCCATTTCTACCTCCATTCATTGTCTAGGGAATAAAAACTTAAACCAGCACACGCTAAAAATGCGATTTATTTGTGATTTTTTTTGCACATTTAAAGTTTAACCCTTCTGAATTAATTCGTCAATCTATTTGACAATAAATATTTAATTTTCAATTCATCGTTTGGCGTTTCTTGTAGCCTCTATTGCAATTAAAAGTTAATCAGTTTATAATAGTCCTGCACATTTACTTGGTATTATCCCGACAAAAAGGAGCATTTATATGCAAATCGTCACTCAATCCGGTGATTTAGGTCCAAAATGGTTTCATGTGGCATTGAGAGCAATGGCATTAATGGCTGAGTCAGATACAATTTTGAAAAGCAACTATATTGCCGGCTTACTTGGTGAAGATCCAACTGCGGTTCGGAAAATATTAGCCAAATTGATGAAGGCCAAACTGGTTCGTTCCTTTGGCGGACGTTACGGTGGCTACAGCATCACTAAATCTCCTGCAAAAATAACCGTTTTAAGTGTATATCAAGCATTTGAAACACAGTCCACCAGCTATGATTCGGTTCCTTCTACGGGAACGGAACTCTTTATATCACTTGTCATTTCCAAAGCTGAAAATGAGTTTCAGGCCATTCTTCAGGAATTCACTTTACAGGATATTATTGAAAATAAAAGCGATCTTCTAAACCGTGATTCAATACAAAATACAGAAAGCGACTGATTATTCTAAAAGAATATTTCAGTCGCTTTTATACGCGCATTCTATCGTTCACATTTTGCCACAATTATATCCCGGTTGACCGCTTGTTCAACCCAATGTTCAAAATCATCGTAAGGCGCCTCTGTCATCACGTTGTATCCAGCAGCCTTAAACGCATCCACGAGTACTGCTCGATCCAGATGATAGGTGTTATAAGCGACGACCGCAACACCGCCTGTCTTCAGCATCGCATGCCAAACCGGCAGTGCCTTCTGAAGCAGTGTCATAACAACCTTCCCCGAATGCTGAACACCATATGGCAAGTCAGTTACCAGCACATGTGCATGTCGTTTTTTATGGTACAGATTGGACATAACGGTATCACCGCTGGCAAACTGCAAGGAACGCTGTTCACCGGCTTTATAGTGTTCTTTGGTATCCGCCGTCGTGATGGTATACTTCGTCCCATATTGTTTACCGTCTTTGACAATGGTCTGGTGCAGCGTTTCATGTTTATAATGGTGATACTTCAAGTACCGCTTTACATACTGATTCATTTCAACGGCATCTTGTTTGTTGAGTTCTACGCCGGTTGCATGATACCCTACCATCAATGCTTTATAGAGCGTTGTGCCGCGTCCGCTCATCGGATCAAAAACCGTCAGCGGCATATTAAAGTCTCCTGCAAAATCACTGCTAAAGATGCCTATATTAATCATCATTCCGGTAAAAGCCTCATTGGTTTTGCCGCTGTATTTAAGAATACTGGCAAAATCAGATCTCATGTAAGGTGACCAATACGATTCAACAGGTTTTAGCCAATCACCTGAAATTTCAAATAGTGCCAAACGTGAAGATAACCGTTCCAGCGCTGAAAAGACGCGTTCTGACAGTGCTTCTGAAACGTTAAAAACAAAGAGTTCAATGCTGCCAAAAGACTGGTAGCCTTTGGCAATATAAGCCTGACCTATGCCGTTCATCACAATGGCAAGTTCATGTGCCATTAACTTTTCTGTAGCTTCGTCATAGCGGCTGTTTTGATGTGGCAGTCTGAGGATGCCGTAATCCATCTTTTCATATCCTCCTAAAGCGGCAGTGGTTTTGCAACTAGCGATGACAGCGTAAAACCATCGTGCAGTCCTGAAATAATAGCATTGCGTCCAGCGCGTGAATACATGCCTTTCAGCTTGCCATTGTATACGAAAAGTCCCGTAATATGCCTGAATGTCTCCATTTGAAGCGTGCCATCCACTAGCACGGCATTATCGACAAGTGCATACGGGCAATAACGCTGAACAACATAGCCGTTATCATATTTATCTTCAAGGAGCATTGCCCATTCCGATGGCGTATAATCCCTACCGGCACAAACACCTTTCGAAGCATAATAGTCCACTGGCTTTATAATGTAATCGTCTTTCGAATCGATAAACACTTGACTGCGTGTTAAGGGCGCCGTATACGGGACGTGCGCTTTAATAAATGCTTGTTCTTCCTCTGATAGAAAAGGCTGCAAAACAGGTGCATAGAGCAATTCAAAAAAACGCTTCGTGTGAATAATCTGTGTTTTAATCGGGCCAATGAGACATGCAGCGTTGGCCTTTACACCTTTTACAAAATCTTCGAGTTCATCATAGGCGTCCATCAAATCCTTCGTTACAAGGCGGCGATAAATAACATCGATTGCCATTTCCTCCGCCCATAACTGATCATCTTTAAAGGCGAGTGATCGAGCATCAACTATTTTACAAGCATAGCCAGCGCGTTCAAACGCCTCCTTAAACATTTCAAATTCAATTGGACTTCCCTTATCCAGCAAATCTACAATAGCAACATTCACTGGCTTATTGCGGTCTTGTTTGCGATTTGTTTGTATAGAATAGTCCGCGTAGATCTCCGCGACTTCTGAAACCCAGCTGTCAAACAGCTCACATGCTGTCGGCTGCACGTCAAATGAAAAATCACGCATCGCACGTGTATGCGCCAATATCTTACTGAGCTCATATTCTTCATTCATGGCAGAAGCACCATCTGCATTGAGTTCACAGAACTGGTATGCGCCATTACCATAGTAGAAAATATCAAAACGCCCCATTGGCACCTGCGTCTCATAATAATGCGGCAATCTAATCAAGGCATCCAGCTTTTCATCAAAATGGTAAAAGTCTCGAATGCTTTGTTCCTGTTGGTACAGCTTGATGACATGCGCACAGAGCGCCGCCATTGTTTCTGTAGCTTCCTGAAACGTCTCTACATCCTCTGCATCAAAAATTCTCGGCAAATACAAATAGGGAACAGGTTCTCCTTTATAAATTGCTTTGGAATGCTTTACCGCATCCTGTACGGCGTTCGCATCTTCACGATAATTCATCAAATGCGTACGTACCTCATCTATTAACCTCTGTTCGATTTTCAAAATAAGCTCCTCATCATCCGTATCCATTTTTCAATGTTTTATCTCTATAAACAAGCGCATGAATATGCGCCCATGACCATGAACCGGCAAACGCCGACCCTAATCTAATGTTAAAGTGCAATAACTTCTAAAAAGCGTTCTTTATCCCGTTCATACATTTCCGACAGCCAACGCTTTATGGAACCATTTTCATTCGCTATGGAGCGAAGCATCATCAGCGGCCTCGCTTCAGCTGGCGTCAAAACCATTAGAGCATCATTCAGCAACATATCCTTAACTTCCTTAAAATTTATACCGTCAACGACTGGATTTATCTGTGTCAAGAGTGCCTCATTGGCTTTTTGTACCCACGTTTCATTGACGCCATTTGCCATTTGGTCATATTTTGTCAGCAACGCCTCATCATAGAAAATTGCTTTGATCAATGCCGGTACGCTAAGGTTATAGGGATATGGCATGGCATCTGCCATACGGATTTCTAAAAAGCCCTTCAACCTTACATCGGGAAATACCATCCCCATTAGGTGGTCAAAATCAGAATCGTCAAGTGGGTAATCATTTAATAAATCTCGCAGGACACGGTCTCCCGTATCATAATAATCGCCGTTGCTTTTAAGAACAATCGGCGGCAGCGCCAACAGATATGCTGCATAATCTTCGAAACCAAATTTTGGATCAAAACTGCCTTTAACAAATTTTGACCGCTTGATATCCGTTTGCTGCCAAATACAAACACGGCAGTTTTCCTGATCATAGCGTTTGCCTTCGAAAATCGGTGTTGAATCAAACAGACTCGCCATAATTGGCGATAACATTTGTGCAACGCGGTTCTTTTTATGATAATCCATTTCGTCTTTATAGTCGATTGATACTTGTGTTGATGCCGTTCCCTTCATCATGTTATGGCAGTATCTGCCATGGTCTTTAAAATAATCATACATCAAATGATAACGCTGTTTCGGCAAAAGTGTCAATTCATTAATTTTAGTTGCCGGATGATAGCCCAGTGACACAAGTCGCTGAGAGGGCAGAAGCATTCCCTTCAATTCATTGACAACTTCAAGATAAGCCGTTTCAATTGCCGCCAGTGTATCATAAGCTTTCAAGCTAATTTCAATTTGCCCGCCCGGTTCCAGCGTCAGCGTGTGTCCATTGCGTTTTAATCCCAGAATACGCCCTTTTTCAGCCAGTAAAACATCCCATCCATTTGCACTCAAAGCCTTGAAAAGCGCCTCTTGCCCATGCGTTTCATCATAAGCATAACTTCTCAGCGTCTTCGAATCTACCAAAAAATGTTCGAATTCAACGCCTAAAAGCGATGGCTCTGATACGGCGCGCTGTCTAAAAACAGTTGTCATTTTATTAATAAACGCCGCTTCAGTATATCGTTTTGCGTCCATTAGGATGCCTCCATTCTTTCGTCTTACTAAATATTATACGGTTATTCCCGATTCCTGTAAAGTTTATGGCTCCTAGGTTTATTAATGAATTGATAACAATAAAAGAATTTTTTGTAAACGCTTAACACCTTTTTACCGCACGCAGGTTGTCATCACTTAAAACGTCATTTGGCTTGTCACTAGATCCTGCGGTTAAGTTATCTATTTTACATCACCGAAACACAACGGTTCACTACCTTCTCATCTATTTTTTTCAGGCAGTGAACCTTCTCTTAGAATCAAAAAAAACTATCCAAATGATAGGCCTTCCCAATAGATTTTGCTAGGCGACAAGATCATTGTGCATTTTAACGATGTGCAACAAGTCCTCCGCTTCATTCAGAACATAATTTGGCGCTGTTTGAAGCTGAGCCGTGTCTAAAACAGACCAGCCTACAAAAGCACTGATAACACCGGCGCGCGCTGCTGCTAGAATATCGTTTTCCGTATCGCCGACGAAAATCACTTCATCCGGCCGAAGTGACATCACTTCGAGAACACGCATTAATCCTTCTGGATGCGGTTTAGTTTTTGCGACATCATTTCGTGTGATCTGATGTGTAAAATAATTGCCTATGCCGAGATGATTCAATCCGAGTGTCAGAATCTCACGTGAGTTATTTGTGACAATTCCCATCTCGATACCCATGCTGCTTAAATGGTTCAAGAGCATCGGCACACCCGGAAATACTTTCGCTTTGGTATTGTGGTTATGTTTGTACCAGATCTGAAACTGTGCCTCCATGATCGCAACTTTATCTGGATGAATTGCAGAGAGCTGGTCGAATAGTGATTTCCCGGACAATCCCTTCAATACGGATGTTGGTAATTTTTCGCCGCGATAACGTGTTGCCAAGTATTGGAGACCTTCAAAAATCAAATCATTAGTATTAATCAATGTACCGTCAAAATCAAAAATTGCTGCCTTAATCATATTTTAACCTCCTTCTACAAAGTTTGAGTCACTTTGCAATGTCAAAAAATTCCTTATGTTGCATCTCAAACTTATCGCTGTTTCGCAAGGAACTTCGCAATCATATGCCCTTATTGTAGCAAGCCAATTTAAAATTTGAATTAAGGCAGCGTTTACTTTCTATGAACTTTAAGTTAATCTATTTTATCAATTCGTAAGTAGCCTTCAAAATACTCAATGATCATCTCTTGTTGATGACTGGCTAAATCATTTGTTTTCAAGCCTGATTCATCCGGCGCGGCATTTGTCTCTGCTGTACGATAGCCATTAACATTGTAAAGAATCCACTTAATCGCATATTGTGCATCACCTAAAGTAATCTCCCGTTCGTCTTCGAAAGATTCCAGCGCGATCATTGACTTCACCCACGCCGTTAAGTCAACACGTTCTGATACCGCGCCATTACTGCTTTCAAAACGAACTTCAATAACATCGGACGATGCCGCTTTCTCAACATTGACATTGATATCAATTGCTTCCAGCTCAATTTTTAGAGAATCATAAGATGTTACCTTTAAAAGATAGTCGGCGCCATCCAACATCACCTTTGACATAAGCGATTCATCATAATGGCTAAAATACGTTTCCTTGTCTGGGACTTGGTAGCGATAGGTTCTTAAATCAATTCCCGTTCTGTTTTCAAATGCTTCTGCCGTTTCATTTTCTTCAGCCAGATAGAGACTGTCGACACCATAGGTATCGGCCAGATAGGTCGCCGTTAAACTAATCTCATTTTGTGATAAGACATCGAGATTATTCACGTTTACATTGCCATTTGTATCAAGTGCACCCAGCATCTCAATTTTACTCCGAAGCCGCTCATTTTGCTGTCGTCTTGCCAGACTGTCACCGGAAATCGGACCATAAAATGACAACAGTATCATTAGTACTGCGATAATGCCAAGCGGTACATTGGCGCGTTCACGTCTAAAAAAGATCAATACGACCGCAATGATCTCAAACAAGCCGGCAACTACTAACAGATATCTGGAAAGTGTTAAACCATAGAGATCAATACGCATCCACGCTGCCGCAAAGAGCATGCAAAGCGGCGCGATCATGCCAATCGGATAATACTTTGTCACTTTTGCCAGCCACTGCTGTTTTGATCGAATCTCGTTGAGGAAAAAAAGTGTCACCACGCTAATGAGACCATACCAGACGACAAGGTTGCCAATCATTCCTTCCGGAAATGTTCGCGTCAGTAGAATTTTTATAAAATAGGCATGAAGAATAACCGTATAAATCATTATTAGCGGCAGGACAATCCATGTAAACAGTCGTTCAAAAAGCATCGCATACGGCAGCTCACGCTGTTCACTTTTGGGTAGATGTCCCAAAAAGTGCATCGGCCCAAAAATACCAAATGAGATCATCATTAAATCCATATAAACCACTTCGGGCAACTGCAGTTCGAACAAGACATTGACTGTAAAATAAACAGCACTCGACCCTGCGAAGAGAATAAACGCATAGAGCACCGTCAAAAAAAATTTAGAAATATTGTAAAACAAATATTGAGAAAATGACACTGAATGCTTTAGATAAGGAACAATGAAAAATAAACTGTACAAAGCTGCCGATAGCGCTGTGTATTGCCGCATAAAGACATCATCTGGATTTAACGGTATCAGATAACCATAAACCGCCACAAATGAAACCGCGACAGCGACGTCGAGCCACTTGTGAAAAGCAAATTGTTCTTCGAGCATTTTCATAACGCCTGAGAGCGGAACGCCAATGGCCAGCGCCATCATTACTTTGTCTATGTATGGTGCTTTTTCCGAAGCATGGCTAAAATAAATAGCAATAACAACAAAGGCGACGGCAAAACCGATCGTTACGGGAAAGCGTTTAAACCCTTTCGCCAAATTTGCTTTAAAGAACTGAAACCACTGTTTGATCTTTGACATTTATGCCCTCCTTATCATAGACTTGACCCCTGCGCCTTTCGTGCTAGAATATAAAGTGAACACTTAAAGGAGGCGCCTCATAATGTTAGAAATGTTTATTAAATCCATTAAACTGGACGATGCCGGCAGAATTGTCATCGTCATTCAAGATCATCTTTCCGAATACTTTGTCAAAGAAGATTCTAAAAAAATGCTAAAAGATATGGCCGTTAAGACATTAGGCGATGATTTTATCAAACTCGAAATGTCCAAAGTTTCTGCACGCGTCACCGTGCGCGAAGGCCAATCAGAAGCATGCAAAGCTCGCATTCAGGAAGAACTCACTAAAGGCATTGAAACGGCCATGCAATTCATGTCGCAGATGCAAGATGACAAAGAAAGTGCAGAATAGCCGCTTTTTTGTATTATTTCAAATCAGTCAGGTATCGCACTAACAGCTATGAATAAAATTATTAATTATAAAACGGTGCTGATTCAGCACCGTTTTTGTCGCATCATGCCCCTGTCATATTTTGAACGTGCTTCTTAATGGCATTCGCCCAGTTTTGATCCGTTGCATACCGTTTATTGACAGCATCAATTGACGCGCCGTTGTAATATTTCCCACCTGGTGTCAAATAAGATGTTTTTAAATATTCCGCGACAGAATCGATCCCATCTTCAAACGTACCAAACGTCTTAGCACTGTTGAACGGCGACGCATCATATGCCTGAAAGCCAAAGAGATTTTGTTTTGACTGCGCAATACGACTGCTGCCATAAGCTGATTCATGTGCCGCCAATCCTACTAAAAACAACGCATTAACGCCATATTTATCTTCCGCATCCACAAAAGCCTGACCCAATCCAGCCATATTGGTGCCCTCAAGTGCTTGATCAATCATCGTTGCCGACGCACCGCTCCTTTTGGTAAGATCATTGAAATCCACAGTCCCCGAAGCAGATACATCATTGTCACTGTTTGCTGCTGCAGTTGATGCAGATGCCGACGGTTTACTGACATTTAACTTGTCCTGAAGAATTGACTGAAAACGCGCCTTTGTATCATAATAAGACTGACTAGGCGTAGGCGCTTTGGCAGACGTATTAAAATTAATTTTAAAACCCATTTCATCACACCTTTTCGGTAAAACCTACTGAAAATCCAGCGTATAAGACATTTCGGCCACTTTAGAAATCGTTTGATAGACACTGCAGTATTCCGTTGCAAGCTGCAAAGCCTGATTAAATCCCTTTTCCTTGCTTGCACCTTTTATCGTCATTGCAACATTAACCGTTTCAAGCGTTGTTGGCACCGTTGAACGTTTAACGCCATCAATACGAATAACCGCTTCTTCAAATGTCAATCGCTTTTTATTGACGATCTCTAAAAAAGTCGCATAAAGGCATGCACCTAGTGCACCGAGCAACATATCGTAAGGTGCGAGTGTTCCCTCGACTGCTCCAATTGCCGCCGTTGTATTAGGTGCTGTTAACGTCCCTGAAAATGTTTGGCTGAAATTTAACGCCACATGTTTTTGATCCATCGTTTCAATCTCCTAACGTACACGTTATCTTTATCGTTGCTTTTATTCTATCACATTCTCATACAGTTTCATATGAATATGCTTGCAAGTTTTAAAGGTGCGTGATATACTCATAACAACCCCCTCGATAGGGGGTATCCCAATCAGTAGCTTTCTATAATTTTCTTAATATGAGCAGGTAATATTTCTTACCTCCACCTCATCGTGTCCCAGTGACATGTTTCTCAAAACGAGAATATTCTTCTTGTTTTGAGATTTTTTTTGTCTGTTTTAAAGTGAAAAGCCGATATTCAAAGCCCATAAATGGTGCTTAAAATACCGGCTCAACCTTATTCTCATTAATGTGCTGCACACTGTATCTATATGAAACGCTTCTTTAATCGACATCACCGTTTCCGATCTGTCGGAACTCGGATATCAAAGCGTTGCTTTTATGAAGGCATGTGCATGCCGCCTTCAGCAGATTGCCAAAGCTGCTGCTCTACAAAATTGGCATCCGGCAAGTCAATGTCAAAGATTAATTTGACGACAGCTTCAATATTCTCAACCGGATAAAATGTCAATGCTTCAACCACTTCTTTTGGGACATCGGTAAGGTCTTTTTCATTCTCTTTTGGTATAATAACGCGTTTAACACCTGCGCGATGCGCTGCGATAATTTTTTCTTTAATACCGCCCACCGGCATGACCGAGCCTCTCAGCGTCACTTCACCCGTCATGGCAAAATCAGAAGGAACCTTTCTGCCAAGCACCAGTGATGAAATCGCCGTAAAGAGTGCAACGCCTGCAGAAGGACCGTCTTTTGGCACCGCGCCTGAAGGGACGTGAATATGCAAATCGCGTTTGCCAAATTCAAATCCAGCCGTTTGAACTGCCAGTCTGGATTTGACAAGGCTGAGTGAAATTCTCGCCGATTCCTTCATGACGTCGCCAAGCTTACCCGTTAAGATCAACTGACCGCCGCCAGGCATAAACGAACCTTCAATAAAGAGGATTTCACCGCCAACCGGCGTCCATGCCAAACCAGTGACAACACCCGGCACATTTTCCTTGCCGATCACATCATGTCTGGCAATCGGATGCCCTAAAAGCGTTTCCAATTCTGCTGACTGTACCCGATAAGGGAGTTCAACAGCATGCAAGACAATTTTTTCAGATGCCGCACGTGCAAGACTTGCAATCTGACGCTTCAAGTTCCGAACGCCTGCTTCGCGCGTGTAGACATCGATGACCTGTTTCAATGCCTCATCTGTAATCTCAAGCTCATGTCGCGTTAAACCGTGATCTTCCAGAACCTCTGGTATAAGGTGATTTTTAGCAATATGAAACTTTTCGTTATTCGTATAGCTGGAAACCTCAATGACTTCCATCCTATCAAGCAGCGGCCCCGGAATCCCTCTAAGCGAGTTTGCCGTTGCAATAAAGAAGACATCAGAGAGATCATACGGCACTTCAAGATAATGATCTTGGAAGGTGCTGTTCTGTTCAGGATCCAACACCTCGAGAAGCGCACTGGCTGGATCGCCGCTATTTGCCACTTGCAGTTTGTCAATTTCATCTAGGACGAAAATTGGGTTTGTCTGTTTTGCCTTTTTCATGCCTTGAATAATGCGTCCCGGGAGCGCTGCCACATAGGTGCGGCGATGTCCTCTCACTTCGGCTTCATCGCGAACGCCGCCGAGGCTCATTCTCACATAGGGTCTGCCAAGCGCTTCGGCAATACTCTTACCCAAACTTGTCTTGCCAGTTCCCGGAGGCCCAACGAGGAGTAAAATGCTACCTTGCTTTTCCTTTTTCAGCTTTAATACAGCTAAATGCTGTATAATGCGGTCTTTGACTTCTTTAAGACCATAGTGTTGTGATTCCAGTAGTTCACGTGCACTTTCTATGTCAATTTCAGGTGCTTTGAATTTACCCCAAGGCAAATTGACTAAAAGGTCGAGATAATTGATCACAACATTGCGTTCCGCACTTTGCGGTGAGAGGCCATCTAGTTTCGCCACTTCATCCAGCGCAATTTTCTGCACCTCTTCCGGCATCGTACTATTTTCAATCATCTCGCGATAATCTTTTTTATTGCTGCTCGGAGCATCCTCATTGAGTTCTTCTTGAATGGCTCGCAATTGTTCTCTTAAAAACGCCTTGCGGTAGTTCTTATTGGCTTCCGTTGAAAACTTGTCGGCCATTTCCTTTTGAAAGGCAAACAATTCCTTTTGCTTCATCAAAGCGTCGATCAATTTCAGACCTTTTTCACTATGGGAATGCGTCTCGAAAATTTGATACTTCTCTTCCATTGTTAAATTCATGTACTGCAGCAGTACACCTGCCAGCAATTCGATGTCATTTATTTCTTCAATATACTGAAGAAAGGGTTCGGATCCCTTAAAATAAATGCTGATATCTTTGACGAGTCCCTTAATATGCTTCAAGAGTTCGGCTAGCGGTGCACCTTCCAAATCATTGACATCCGGCGAAATGTCATATTCCGCCATTAGCTCGCCCGCTTCTTCGTAAAAACGTTCAACGCGAACTTTCTCGAGTGCCTTTATATTGAGTACATAGAAATCATTTTCATATCGAATATTTTTAACTTCCATTAATACACCTGACTTATAGAAGTCTTTTATTTCATAGGACTGTGATTCCTTTGCTTCTTTCACCGAAATCCCAAGTGCCATCATCTGGTCTTCCACAAGGCGTTGCTCTAAATTATGACCTGCCTCACGTCTAATTTTAATCGTAATTTCATTGCCTTTAAAAAGAACAATATCCGAAATGCCTAATACATTTAAAATGCGTTTTTCCTGATCGCCATACATAGTCCATACCTCCTTATTTATTATTATCTCTGTATCATTTAAGGCCTTCCAGCGCTTCAATGAGTTTTTGAACAGCCTCTTCATCAAGTTCCAACGTGATTTTCTCCGCTAATCGCACGACGCTGAGCTGTTCCATATGTGCCAGCTTCTCACCTTTATCGGTTAGCTCAATATAATACTTTCTACCGTCTGCCTGACATTGGCGCTTATGCACCAAGTCGCACCTTTGCAGTTTTTTAATGGTTTCAGTCACCGTAGGTTTGCTTAAATTTAAAGATTCCGAAAGTTCGCTAATCGTCGTTTCATGCAGCTGATCGACATATTTTAAATAGTTGAGTTGCGTCATTGTAATTTGGCCGGCGTTCAAGTCGTTGAAAATTTGAAAAGTACATTCACCTTTTAGCGTCAGCAAACGCTCTAATGCTTCTCTCAATGATTCTTTCACAACTGCCTCCTCAAATTAGTTAGTTTCATACTAACAAACTATCATAATTGAGAACGGATATCTACTAACATTCTTTGAAGGATTTGTTACAAAACTATTAACATTAAGTGTTCTCAATTAAAAACATTCTTTTATACCGCTTTTAAATGGTTCTTACAAAAAAATTTAATTTTTTTATAAAATTCGAAGACAACGCAAACAAAAAAGGCATATAATAAATTAAGAACTGTTAACGGTCACAGTATTTATATAACTTTGACTGTTAACGGTCACAACTTAATATCTTTAGCATTTCGGATAGAAATCATAACAAAGAAGGTTATCAGCATGTCTATTGACAAAAAAACAACAATCCGCGAAGTCGCACGCTTTGCGAATGTCTCTATCGGAACTGTTGACCGCGTACTAAACAATCGCGGCAATGTAAGTCTTGAAAAAGAAAAAGCCGTCAAAGAGGCTGTTGCAAAATTGCAGTATGAACCCAATCGCGTAGCACAGTCATTGGCCAAGCAAAGACGCAAAGTTAAAATCGGTATTACCTTCCCAGATGTTGAACGTTATTTCTGGGCAAAAGTCAAAGACGGCATTGACCGTGCTGAAAAAGAACTACAGCCGCTTGGCGTGGAATTTGTTGTCCACACGACGTCAAGCTATAATATCGAGGAACAGGTTAACGCACTTGAAGCCCTTAAAAATCAGGGTGTCCATGGCATTTGCATGGTCCCTCATCACTTTCAAAAGCTCAACAGTACGATTGATGCTTATGCGGAAGCAGGCATTCCCATCATCACATTTATCAGCGATAGCCCTGAAAGCCGCCGCCTTGCCTATATGGGCGTCGATGACGTCAAGAGCGGTGAAACGGCTGCTAAACTCATGGGCCTTTATCTTAAGGGTAAGGGAAAAATTCTTATTTTTGCCATTCATCGCGAAGTACTCTGCATCGATGAACGCATTCAGGGATTTCTCCACAAACTCCATTCAGAGTTCCCTGAAATTGAAGTCATGAATGTCTACGATGTCAGCGGCGGCAATCATCTATATGACTACGAAAACTATCAGGACGACGTCCAGCACTTAACCGAACGCATCCTGCTCGAATATGAAGACCTGCAAGGTATTTATGTTACCAACAGTCTGACGAATTACGTCGGCAGAGCTGCACTTTCTTTAGGCTTTCAAGACAAATTATCGATTATCGGGCACGAAACAACCGAAGACACACGGCACCTTATGGCGACGAATACGATTGATGCACTCGTCTGCCAAACGCCGGATATCGAAGTTTATTATGCTGCAAAACAAATGTACGAATATTTAGCCGTTCCATCAAAACCGCTTAATCTGAAATTTAAGCGCCGCAGCACGATTCTAATCAACGAATTGCTATAGATTATCGGTCAAAGGAAGACACACCGTTGACATTTTTTATGTCATTGGTTATTTTTCTTCAAACTGTGACCGTACACAGTGCTCAAAACACATCATTTTCATCACAAATTGATGTGTTGAGATAAATTTTTACGTAAAACAGAGGGAGGTTTTATGAAAACTCATGAGGTAGTAGTGGTAAGCGCCTGTCGTACAGCGATTGGCAAGTTTATGGGAAGCTTAAAAGATGTTTCTGCCAGACAACTTGCAATGACAGTCGGCAAAGAAGCGATTACACGCGCGGGGATTGAAGCCGATATGGTTGATGAAATCTGCATGGGGCAACTCTACACGGGTATGCAAGGTTCATTGCCTGCAAGACAAGTTGCCATGCGCATTGGCATGCCGCATCGAAGCAATGCTGTCAGCGTTAACCAAAACTGTACTTCCGGCATGCGCGCACTGGAAATCGCATGTCACAACATCATGCTCGGCAAAACGGATATTGGTTTGGTCGTTGGTGTTGAGAGCATGACAAACGCACCTTATTTATTGCCAAAAGGACGTTCAGGCTATCGTATGGGCCCGGGAAAGATTGAAGATTCCATGCTTCACGACGGTTTATACGATGAACTTTCTGAAGGTCACATGGCAATGACAGCAGAAAATGTCGCAGAAAAATACAATATTTCCAGAGAAGCCTGTGATGAACTCGCTGTTTTAAGCCACAAACGCGCGACACAGGCAATCGAAGAAGGTCGTTTCAAACGCGAAATTGTTCCGGTAGAACTTAAGTCGCGAAAAGGTGTCAAGTTCTTTGATACTGATGAACACGTTATTACCGATGCAACCATGGAGAGCGTTGGGGCACTCAAAACGATTTTCAAAAAAGACGGTGTCGTGACCGCTGCAAATGCTTCCGGAATCAATGACGGCGCAGCTGCAGTCATTATCATGTCAAAAGAAAAAGCAGAATCACTTGGTATTAAACCACTTATGAAACTGATCAACATCTGTGGTGAAGGCGTCGATCCAAAATATATGGGAATTGGCCCTGCCTATGCCATTCCTAAATGCTTAAAGCAAGCTGATATGAAATTCGAAGACGTCGATTACTGGGAGATTAATGAAGCTTTCGCAGCACAAGTTCTAGGTGTTGAAAAAGCTATCAAGGAAGATTCGGGCATCGAACTCGATTTTGATAAAATCAATCACAATGGCTCCGGCATTTCACTGGGACATCCAGTGGGCTGTACAGGACTTCGCATTATCGTATCACTTTATTATGAAATGGAACGAACCGGTGCCAAAGTCGGCGGTGCATCACTCTGTGTTGGCGGCGGTCCATCTATGGCATCACTTTGGACAACGGAAATCTAATGACCGGTAAAAATCTCAGCACATAAATCATTAAATAGAAACAATTCTGTAACAAGCTTATTGCAATTGCTATCGTTATAAAAACAAGCATCACATTAAATGCGATTGGTAGCGTATTTAATGAAAAAAGGCTGTTTCAACGCATTTAATATCATTGCGATGAAACAGCCGTTTTTTATTGTCTGTTTTTCCTTTGCCTACTAATCATTTTATATCTTACACATTTTTTGACATCTTTTTTTACCCATTTGTGTTCTAGTCATTTTGTGTTCTATTCATAGGGTAAAATCCTTAAATCTTCAAATCCACTTCGTGGATAACGCCCGCCTTACCATCTTCACTTAAGTATATACTGCTTCGCTTAATGGCGCCTGACAATTCCATCGCTTCTTTAACCTGATAATTGCCGTCCACTGCTCCCAAGTAAATCGCGCCGACGCCCGTTTCACTTAGAGCCAGCATTTCAGAGCTGCCATCTTCGTTATACTGTAGAATTTTTAGGTTTTTATAGATATAGTCCCCTTCGTCGATCCAACCATTATGATCCATATCATAGGCGGACAGCTCCGAAAAACCGCTGCCGGATTTCGGGCCAAATAGCTCACTGCCGTCGTCAATTCGACCATTGTCATTCTTATCTAGGGCAAGGAAGCCGCTTCCCGGTGCAAGCCCTTTAAAGGTATCTTTCCGGCCGTCCAGATCAATATCCATCTCAACGTCAAAATGATCAAACGCAATCCCCTTTCCATCAAAATTGATGACAAGCGGATCCTTTACTTCCTGTGTAAAATCAAGCCTTGCCGAATTTGATGCATAAAAAGCTCTGCTCATGTTGAGCTGATAGTCGAATGAGATTTCCTTGCCATCTTCTGTGCGAACAATGCCGTTTGAGTGGTATTGGAACGTTTCTTCCTCAGCATAGGTTCTGTCAAATGAAACCGATACATTCTGCTTCCGAATTTTGCCGCCAGTGGCAAATGTCGAGGCTGCAAGTACATTATCCGGCCCAAAGCTCACACCCCTTTTCTTCGGAATTTTAACGACCATCCTAAATTTAAAAGGCTTGCCGGTAATAACGGACAAGACGTGTTCTAAAAGTTTGACTTTCACCTGATCTTCTTCAGATAATTCAAAACTCTTGTCGTCTTCAACGTTTTCACTTTTGGCAAGCCCAAGAGGGCTCAGGTTAATGACTGGATCTTCCAGCATTTCTTCCACCTGAACCGTCAGCTTTTCGCTTGCGCTTCGCGTAAGGCTCGTTTGAACCTCTTGCTGAACCGCATAACCACTGATTTTCATTTTTTACCTCCTTGCGTCAATCCATAGCTTCCATGCTACCCGAGGCAATTACATTATTATCATTTCAATCCTTTCACCACAATATAGACAGCCTTCGCAAGGCTAAAATTCAACATATTGCGACAAAGGCTCAACTTGAGGATATGATGCAGTTGCCCTACATATGTACAGACTATTTATCGGCAATTTCGAGGCAAAACTTTATGAATTTTCAGAATATTATTCTGTTGAAAAACAATTTTTCAGTTAATCATCGACGTCATTTCATTTGCCCATTTGACAGCTTCGAGATAGTCTGTCATCAGCGCATAAGTTGGAATATTAATTTTTTTCGCCTCTGCGGCTGCTAAATCAAAATCTGCATTTTCATAAGCCAGCATCAGCGCATAGATTGGATAGAGCGGCCCGGTGTGATCGCAGAGTGCCATTTTAATGTTTTTCGGAAGTGCAATATCAACAAGTGCATCTGTCATTGATTGATTGAGCATTGCATCAATGGTACTAAAGAGCCCCATCATGGAAATTTCATGCTTAACGCGCTTAAGGTTTGAATGAACACCGATGGATTCTGCAAACTTTGAACGAATAAGAGACAGCGTTGTCAGTTCTTTTGGCTTATCTGAGCCAAGATCCTGCACCATTAAAATACTGACCCAGCGTTCGATTTCCCGAAGCCCCATATAAGTCAGTGCGCGTTTAATCGAATAAACGAGGTCATCACCAGAACGCGACTTGATGACGCGCATCAGCCGGTAAGCCAAGTTGACATCTTTTTCAATAATCTCAGCCATCACCTGATAAGAGGGCTCTTCCTTTTTGAGTTCATTGAGTATATTGAGGTACTGCGATTTTGAATTGAGCTTTGAGGCCGATTTTTTCATCACGACGGGCTTGCTGAAAAAATAGCCCTGAAACAAGGTAAAGCCCATTGCTTTTGCTTCATTAAAAACGTCTTCTGTTTCTATTTTTTCTGCCAGCAGGACTTTATGCTGCATAAGTGCAGCGGCAACCTGAGTGCGAATCGTATCCAATGGCGTTAAGAGCAGGTCGAATTTAATAATATCGGCATAGGGAACGAGCGGATAAGATTCAAAATCTTCTACGAAGTCATCCAGCGCAATGCGGTAACCCTTTGTCTTTAGCAGTTTAATCCGCTCAATGAGCGACTCATCAACAATAACATCTTCAAGTACTTCAATAACCATTGCATCCGTTGCAATAAAATCCGGCAGATCTTCGTGCAAAAAGTGTGCATCAAAATTTATAAATGCTTTTTTTCGATTGGTAATTTCCTCAATTCCAGCCTCATAGAGACTTGCGAGCACACCTGCTGTCGCCCTTGTCGCATCTGTACCATCGAATACAAGTGTCGATTCCTCAGATCGATAGAGCAATTCATAGCCATATACATCCAAATTTGTTTTAAAAATCGGTTGCCTTGCAATATACATACGCATTCCCCTTTATCTATGAAACATCTCAATGCCTTTATATGTATGCCTGCTGCATGATATTTCATGCAGCTTCATTGTGAATGATTTGTAAACATTACAATGTTTGCATTCTCAAAATGTTTTTTAATATCATTGCGTCTTTGCCTCAGCGGGTTCCACTGAGATAGATTTTCGCTTCGGGAGCTGGAGTTCAATGAGTAAAATCGCGATAAAAATTAAGGCACAGCCAAAGATCATACGTGATGTCATCACCTCATCCAGTATTAAAATACCAAAAATGGCAGCAAAAATGGATTCCAGCGATAACAGCATGGACGCATGTGAGGGCGGTGTATGACGCTGAGCAACTGTCTGGAGTGTAAAACACAGACATGTCGAAAAAGCGCCTAAATAGAGCACGGCACGCCATGCCTGCCAAGATAATTCTCGAGGCAGCGGCTCCATAAAAATCGCTGAAACCACAAAGAGCACTGACGCGACGAGCATTTGCAAATACGACAATTTCAGCGAAGACATCCCCTTGCCAAAAGCATCGATGGCAATAATGTGAAGCGCAAAAAACACGGCGCAAATAAGCGTCAGCGTATCACCTGCATTCAAAGAGAGCGCCCCCTGATAACTAACCAGTCCAATTCCCACAAAGGTCAATGCGCTTCCCAAAAACACCTTCTTCTTCGGCATTTTCCTGCTGATTCCCCAATGAATCAAAGGAACCATAATCACATAGGTCGCCGTCAAAAAACCTTGTTTTGAAGCTGTCGTATATTGCAACCCCACTGTTTGAAAAGCAAAACCAAGAAAGAGAAAAAAACCGACGATACTTCCCTTTAGCCATTCTGAACGTGTTATGCCGCCAATTCTACGATGAAAAAAAATCGTAAAAATAATCGTTGCAATCATAAACCGAAGCGCTGCTAATACCATTGGCGTCAATGCATTGAGCCCGTCTTTAACGGCGATAAAACCGCCGCCCCAAAGCGCCGCTACCAGCAAAAGTGCCGCATCGGAAAAAAGTGTTAAGTGCTTATCTTTCATATTAAACCTCATGATTGACCGCATCGCCCCAAAGGATAGCAAATGCGCCTAAAAGAAACCGGATTCACAATACACTTCGCCTGTGAACACCGGCTTTCTCTCATCTGTTGTATGCGTTTAACGCTTTTGTCATTGTTTAATTCTATTTTACTGTTCTTCAAGAAAATAATCAACATCTCACACGCTCTCTACATGCAATAAAAAAACGTACGGTGCGCCAGTTTTTTCATCGTATCAAGACTGGCGCCGTACGCTTAATGATGGATAGCGCTAAACGGGATCCCCCGGTTTATAGCATTTCAATTTTCAAATTTTCAAAAACTTGGACGGCACTGTTTGAGGTCTTCTCTTTTGCCTCACCTGCATAGCGATCAAGTGCTTTTAAATCTTTGGGACCATGGTGCATGGTAACCGGCCCTTTGATACAACCGCCCTTACAAGCCATTCCTTCAATGAAATCAGCTTTTAGTCTTCCAAATTTCAAAAGCTTCAACGCTTTGTCACATGCGGCAATACCATCACATGCTTCTACGTTGACATCTGAAACGCCTTTTTCTTTCAAATGTCCGACAACCGCACCACTTACACCACCACTGGCAGCAAATTTTCTACCATAGTAAGAAGCGTTATCTAAAGGCGCTCCTTCCAACGTTTCAAGATCAATATCGCGGGAATCAATAAGTGCTGCCAGTTCTTCAAAAGTCAGAACAAAATCTGTATCTGCCGTTTTATTTTTTTCCTTTTTCTTTGCAATACAAGGTCCTACAAAAACCACTTTAGCCGTTGGGTCTGTCGCCTTGATCAAGCGTGCTGTGGCAATCATTGGCGATATGGTTTTTGAAACATGCGGCAGCAGTTCAGGATACTGCTGTTCAACATACATCACAAAGCTGGGGCAGCAAGAACTCGTCATCGTCTTGCCGAGATTCTTCATTTCCAACAGTTCTTCTGCTTCATGAAGTGTTACAATGTCTGCCCCCAATGCAACTTCGACAACATCTTTAAACCCTAAAAGCTTAAGTCCCTGTACAACTTGGCCTAAGCTGGCATATTCAAACTGTGTTGATACAGCTGGTGCCACCATTGCATAAAGATTTATATCAGCGTCATTTAGAGAGCGAATGACTTCTGTGATTTCTGATTTGTCTTGGATTGCACCAAAAGGGCATTGATAGACGCATGAGCCGCAAGAAATACATTTATCGTGATCAATCACCGCTTTTTTGCGATGGTCAATCTTAATCGCATCCGTTGGACAATCACGTCTGCACGGTCTCATCACATCTGCAATTGCATTGTATGGGCAACTTTCTTTACATCTGCCGCATTCGACACATTTTTCCTGATCAATATGTGCTTTGCCATTTTCGATGCTAATGGCACCTACTGGGCAGCTGCCTTGGCATCGGTGAGCAAGACAGCCTCGACACGCTTCCGTTACATAATAACGGTCCACGGGGCACTTATCACAAGCTGGTTCGATCACTTCAATGACATTTGGCACATAGGGATTGCCGCCAATTGCAAGCTTGACACGCTCGGCCGTAACCGCGCGCTCGTGGTATACACAACATCTAAATCGCGCTTCCGGGCCGGGATTGACCAGCACGGGGATCTCTGGAAGCTTCGATTCAAGCGTGCCTTCAAAAGCATATCGCGCAACCATTTTTAAAACTTCACTTTTTACCATCTGTACTTGATTTTCATATTTTCTCATGTTTTGCCTCTATCATTATGCATCTAATTTATGCCTCTCGCTGGTTACTAAAATCGCCATCTATGAAGAGCATTCGCGCCTGCTTTCCCATCGTGGAAAGTTCTTCGATCAATTCCTTGACAACATTGATCTTGATACCTAAGTCCTTTGGAAAATCCGGATTCTGATGCGCGGGATTGATGGCATGTCCAACCCAGAACTCAATATTGGTTGCATCTTCAATAAAGAGTTTCAGCAATCTGGTCACACCGTCCTTTTTGCTGAGATCCGGTTCTTCACAGGTTCGATTGATCATTTTTAATTTACTCAATAACATTTTTAACGTCAAAACACCTTCTGTGACAAGATCAACGCCCTTAATAAAACCAATTGGCGGTATCTTAGGATCACAGTATTCCAGTGTCGTTTCAACAGTAGCATTCAATTCTCTTGCAACAATATTGGCAGCCGTCCCGCCACAAACCACATGTTTGCCAATAGAATTCATAAACTGATCGACAATCGCTTTATCTTCTCTCGGCGATATTGGAGGACCTGTAAGGACATTAATATACTGCGGTTCTCTAATCATCACTGTTACAGCAGTCGTATCATCGCCGGGCGATTGATCATACAGCTTATTGCAGGTATCAATCAGTCGACGGTTGAGGTATTCTGACGAGTGATGCAGCTGGTCTTCCAAATATGCCGCGACATGCGACCATTCCCAGCCATGGTTTAAAAGGACACCGACGCCAGCGTGGATAACACCGTCGCTGCATAGTACCAATGTATCGCCTACTGCCAGTTTAACCTGAGATCGTTTCAGTTTTTTCCCAGACAGGATGAGTTCTGTTTTTTCAAGTGCAACCATTTTCTGATTGCGCATGAAGAAAATCGGCGGGTTGTCAAACTCAATCATTCGACAATTGAGCTCGTTGTCAATTTCAATAATGCTAAATGTCGCATATCCGATTTTTCTGACGGAACAAATCGGCAATGTGTTGATAATGGTATCGATGGTATCATCGAGTTCTGCCCCGCTTCGCAGCATCGTCATCACGATCTTCGTCGTCACTGTCGCGAGTATATTTGCTTTGACGCCGCTGCCCAAGCCGTCGGCTAGGACGATGATCGTTCTGTCTTCTGTCTTTAAAATCTCAACTTTGTCACCGCATAACTCCTCGCCGTGCTTATTGAGAGAATGATGGGCGACATCAATGAAATGGTGCATTATTCGCCTCCATTAATCAGTACCAGCTGCTTAAGTTTGTTGAGACCGACTTTTGTATCAGCCGTGGTCTCTCCGAGCAAACTGGCAATTTCCTGAGCAACGCGCATTTGTTTTTCGATGACGGCCTGGCAGGTGATCATCGTCTCGCGCTTGACGCGTTCAAGCTCTTCTTTACTGTGTTCTGCATCAGTAATATCTGTAAATATGCCCACGAGGATGTTGCCTCCCTGAATGCTGACGACATTTGAAAAGAAGGTACGCTCTACCTCTGGGACATAGATTTTTTTACTCATTCGATGATGTTGGTTTTCCGTAATCTGGTCAAAGATCGGATCGTCAATAAAAGCCGCAATTGGCCAATAGGTTAATTTGATTTTTGAAGCATTGAATATCTCATTAAATGCAGGGTTAACTTCCTGAATACGCCTCTCGCTGTCCAAGATGCAGATCGCATTGGGGCTGTTGTCAAAAATAATGGCTTGGAGGCTTTCTGCCTTATGCCGTAATCTGTCTAAACACATGTCAATGCTTGAATGGCCTTTCACGATGGCAACTGCTTTTTCATAACAGGAAGCGTATCCGCATGCGCCGCAATTGAGCTGGTCTTTTTCCGTATATTTGCCCATTTCGATAAGCACTTCGGCGATTTGATGCTCGTTAACAGCCAAGTTGGAAACATCTTTTGCTTTAAATGTTCTGTTAAAGCAATTGCTTTCTGTCGTTACCGGCAAATACGCAACTGTTTCGGGGCTCTGAACGACATAGTGTTCCAGTCTGTCCCGTCGTTTGTAGACATTGCCGGATTCTGTCGGCATATCGGGACCATTAATACAGCTGTTCGTACAAATATTGAGTTCCACACAGTAACCTTTCAGTTCACCTTTTGAAAGGGAATCTAAGAAGGTTCGACAATTTTCTATTCCGTCAACATGCATATACTGATACTGTGGATTGATTCGCGTTTTCAGATCCTTTTTCCACAAGCTGCCCCCAAGCGGATAGGATTTCCCTCGACGCGTTGTTGGCGTGTCAAAGGAAATCGGTTCGCAGGCATCTAGCGTAATATGCATTTCAGAGAACCAGTTTTCAAGTTCTTTAAACGTAATAACCGCATCAATGCTATCTTCAATTTCTACAGCTTCAGCTTTCTTAGCAAGACATGGTCCAATAAACACGACGACAATATCATCACCGTACCGCGTCTTTAAGTCAAAACCATGTGCAAGCATTGGTGAAACAACCGGAATCACATAAGGCAGTACTTCAGGGTAATAGCGTTGAATAAGATCATTGCTCGACGGGCAGCAACTGGTAATAATATTATCGAGTTTGCTCTCACTAATACGTGTCTCATAGAGTTCTGAAATGATTTCAGCCCCTCTTGCCGTTTCTTCAACCTTGAAGAAACCAAGTGTTCTTAGAGCACTCGCCATTTGTCCCGTCTCCTGCATTTTAAAAGCACCTGCAAATGACGGCGCAATGGACGCGACAACACGTTTCCCTGCTAAAATAGCGTTTTTAACGTATTGAAGATCAAGCTTAATGGTCAATGCACCATGTGGACACTGTAATTGACAAAGACCGCATTTAATACAAAGATCATCAATAATGTGCCGACGGTTTTTCGTAAAGGCAATGGCCTTTGTCGGACAAACTCTCAAACATTTAAAACATTCATCACATTTTTCCACGTCGAATTCAATGAATTTCATAACGATTACCCCTTCATACGTTGATTTATGATTCCTTCAATTGTTTCAGGTGTCGCCGAAATAATGTCCTCCTCATCGATTTGCACAGAGACCGCCTCTGCACATTTCCCCAAGCAGAAGGAGGACTTTAAGTTGATTTGATTTTCCAAACCGTGTTTCGTGATATACGCTTGCAGCGTCTTGATCACATCATAAGAACCTTTAAGATGACAGGCACTTCCGATACACACTTTGATTTCCATCATGAAATCTCCTCCATTGTATTGTATACATTATACATTATCTACATCGTTAATATTATCACAATACTTAAAGTTTGTAAATTCCTTCTTTCAAAATTTTTCTTTTTAAATTATGACATTTTCGTCATAATCGCAGCGGACTAATGATCTCTTTTGGCGACAAACCTCCCACTTAATGACAATTGATCCGATTAGCCACGTTGATATTATGTCTTTTTTGTAACATTTAGATATGCAAACTTTAGCGATTTCAGAACGAACTATCATACGAATCAAATAAATTGTTAATATTTTAACATTATATCATAAAAAAAAGAATCTCAATGTATCCTTTTTTATATATTCTCTTGACTCTCAAGCATCATGCGATTCTTCGATTCGCTTTTGGCTTTATAAAGCATGGCATCTGCTCTGTTCAACACATCGTCAATGCCGTCATATGGATAGAAACGACTCATCCCACCGCTAACAGTCACGGTAAAGTCCTTAAAATCAGTAATTGCCTGTACTTCCTGCCGCAGGCACTCAATAATAAGTTTGCTCTCTGCATGCGATATATCATTGAGAATAATCACAAATTCATCCCCACCATACCGTCCAACATAACCATTTTGCGCAACGACTTCGCGCATAATAGCGCTAACCTTCCTCAGGACCTGATCGCCGGTTACATGTCCAAATGCATCGTTGATTGTCTTAAAATTATCAATATCTACAATGGCAATATGGACTTGGTATGCCATTAAATCTAAATGACTTTTTATTTCTTCAAGCTTCTGAAAAACATAACGCCTGTTATAAACACCCGTCAATTCGTCTGTTACAGTAATATCTGTCAAAATGCGATTCTTCTCTTCCATAAGATTACTGTATTCCTGAAGCTGTCGCTCCTCTTTCCGGTGTGCATTGGAGAATAGGACAAGTATAGAAATCGTCGTGATCATTGCCACGGGCACTTGAAACAGCGAATCAATCCTAAAGACGATATCGTCAGCATTTGTCTGCGAAATCGTCTGTACGTATTCATAATAAAGCAGTCCAATGACGATGGCAAGTTCTGAAAAAATAAAGAAAAGACGGCTTTTTCCCTCAAGCACCAAGCAGATCAAAACAGTGATTAAAAAAAGATATGACATCGTAGAATACGAATTGCCGCGTGTTAACAGCCAGCCGTTGGGTAAAAACAGATAAACGATTTCAAAAAAAATTACATTACGCACATATTTCGCACTACCGCCTCTAATTTGGTAAACAAATGCGAGAACCGTTGATGCGAAAAAAACAAACCATTTGTAATTCGCATCAAAACGAAAGCCAATGGCATTATTGATAACGACGTTGACAATAGACAGGATCATGCCAAAGACCAACAAGATCGCAAAGAGCTTATCTTCAAGAGTAAACAGCCTGACTTGCCGTTTGATATATGCAAAGAGTGCTTTCAATTTTCTCCACCTTTATTAAAAAACAGGCCTTTTGTACGACCACTATATAGTAGTATTCTACACATTTAAAAGTTATAATACCAGTCTCAGAACAAATTTTTACATTGATTAGGAAATTTCATCATCTTAGCCTGCATTTCCACTATCTTTTAGGCATCATCATCTACCGCTACGTAAGATTTATTTTAAATATCTGCCACAGGTGTTGCATTTTTTTTGGAAAAGCATAAAATGGAATGTATGATTTTATCGTGTTAAAGGAGTGTTTCTCATGAATCCGTTCATACGAATCGGTATCGCAATTATTTTCGGGGTCTTGTGCGGCAAAGCCATGAACAAGCTCAAGGTTCCCTCTGTGGCAGGCTATATCATCGCCGGCCTCATCTTAGGCGTTTCAGGATTTAATCTTTTAAATGCTGATGCCATCAGTCAATTTTCCTCAATCAGTGATTTCGCACTGTGTATCATCGCTTTTAATATCGGCAGTGAACTCGAACTGTCTGTTGTAAAAAAACTCGGCAGATCAATTTTCGTCATTGCGCTCTGCGAGGCCTTGGGGGCCTTCTTCTTTGTAACATTGATATCTTACGCGCTTACACAAAAACCCGAAGTCGCACTGATCTTAGGATCTGTTTCAGCAGCAACTGCCCCCGCCGCTACGGTAATGGTTTTAAGAGAGTATGGTGCAAAGGGCCCACTCGCCAGTACACTGATGGGTGTTGTTGCCGTGGATGATGCCATCTGTCTTATTATCTATGCCATGGCTGCATCGGTTGCTAAAGTTTTTGTCAACCACGATGTCATCACCTTGAACAAAGTCCTCTTTTTGCCACTTGAAGAAATTATCGTCTCAATCGTCGTTGGCTGCTTGATGGGCATCGTTCTGACATATCTACTCAGACTGTCGAAAAAAGACATGGAAATGCTGCCGTTTATTATTGGCGCACTGCTATTAATGGACGGTATGGCCACGACATTCCATTTGTCACCGTTGCTTTCAGCCATGTCACTGGGCATTATTGTCGCCAATCTTTCTTCGAAAAAGCACAAGGCCTTTTCGCTGATTGAAAACTTTTCACCGCCAATTATTGCTGCTTTCTTCATTTTGGCAGGTGCACGCTTGAACATTTTTTATATTCCGCAAATCGGACTGCTGGGCATCGCATACTTCCTTTTCAGAATTATAGGCAAAGTTTCAGGTGCTTCACTTGGCGCTACAATATCAAAAGCACCTAAAGTTGTTAAACAGTATATTGGATTTGGCCTGCTCTCCCAAGTGGGTGTTGCCGTCGGTCTCGCGATTACCGTTAGTCGCGAGTTTCCAGGAACAGATTTGGGAACACTGGTGGTTACCATTTTGCTCGCAACAACCATTGCGACTGAAATAATTGGTCCTATGATGACGAAATACGCCATCACAAAGGCCCATGAAACAAATATTTAGGATGGAGGTTCCCATGAATTACGCATTGTTTCTAATTCTAAATGATCTTTCCAAGTTGGAGGCCATACACAACATTTTTTTTGAAGTCGGCTGCGGTGCAACCACACTTGACAGCATCGGCATGGGCAAAGTACTTTTAGAAAACAATATTAACATCCCCGTCTTTGCCGGCCTTCGAAAATTGGTTGACGGCGACAAACCATACAACAAGACTATTATCAGCGTTATTCGCGATGAGGAAAAACTGAACAAAGCTGTATCGCTCATCAAAAAAGAACTGCGCATGGACGAACTCAATAAAGGGGGAATCGGCTTTATCTTTGTCGTACCCGTCGTCGAATGTCACGGTTTTAAACTTGAAAATCTCGAAAATTAACAACAAGGGAAATTGCATAACAGTCTTCAGCTGATCTTTCACCAAAATGATGCAATTTTTTCAACCGTATAACACAACTTTTGTTACTTTCATTCAAAATGGCCTTTGATTCAATTCAAAGGTCTTTTTTGTTCCCTATTTTTAATGTTATCCTTTTCAAACAAGCAAAAAAGTGTTATGATAACCATACCCCTATGCAGGGGGGTATAATAAATTGGGAGGCATCACTTATGTATAATATTATCGCAGTCGTCATCGCCATCATACTCTATCTGCTCTATCAGAAGTGGTCGACACGAAACATTAAAATGGTAACTGGTACTGAACTCGAATCCATGCTTTCAAAAAATAAAAAGGGGCTTCAGCTTATTGATGTCCGAACCTCAGAAGAGTATAAACAGCATCATGTCAAAGGTTTTAAAAACATTCCACTGGATCAGATCCGCAGTCGATTAAAAGAAATCACACCGGATAAACCCGTCGTCGTCATGTGTGCCTCAGGCAGCAGAAGCATTAAAGCATGCAAAGTACTCAGCAAGGTCGGTATGGCAGACGTCATCAACCTTCGCGGCGGCATTGCCGCTTACAGAGGTTAGGCCACATCATCAATCAATTCATATTGCATTGCAGATTTTAAACAATCCGCTAAACATTAACCCGGCATTTCAAAAATGCCGGGTTTTAAATTAAACAATACACTTTATAAATCTTTCCGTTGATTGAACCGTAAAGCAGCGATGCTAAAAGCTTATGAATCAAGTATGAACTGTCCCATGAGTTCACTCATTTTCTCTGATTGCCGGATAAGCGACTCCGAAGCATTTGCCGTCTTTTCAGCTGTCTTGGAACTAATATCTGTTGCAATGGAAATCTGTTCAATACCTGAAAGAATCTGCTGACTCGTATCCGACTGCATTTGTGACGTGCGCTTGATTTCTTCAATCAGACTGGTTACGCGCTGCATATCCGCCTGTATCGCACGTAAATCTTCAGCAGTCTCTCCCGTTTTAAGCTTGCTCGTCTTGATATCGACAAGTGACTGTTCGACCAGCGCTGTCGTCTCTTCAACAGATGCCGCACTTCGGACAGCGAGATTCCGAACTTCTTCTGCAACGACGGCAAAGCCCTTCCCGTGCTCACCGGCCCTGGCTGCTTCAACCGCGGCATTAAGCGCCAGCAAATTCGTTTGAAGTGAAATTTCGTTGATCACGGAACCGAGTTTTAAAATAGCCGCTGACGATTCAGATAGCTTTTGCATAGACTGCTCTAATCCAAGCATACTCTGATTGCAGATTTCCGTTTTGGTATCCACTTGCTTAATCAGTTCGTTTGCTTTTGCCGTATTGGTGGCATTGTTGTGGATCTGATTAGCAAAACCGTCAACTGACTGCATGATATCACGAATTGAGGCACTCTGCTCTGTAGACGCCTGAGACAATTCATGACTTAATACCCCTAAACTTTCAGCGGCGCCATCAACTGCTCTTGAAGAATCACGCGTTTGATTGAGCACATATCGAACACTGCCGACCGTTTGATTATAAGCTGTCTTTAAGTCAGCCCATTCACCAAGATAACCCGAGTCAATGCGTTTTGTATAATCACCCGTTGCCATATAGCTCATCTGTGACGTTAGATCATTCAGAACGAGTTTCATGCTATTGACTGTATCATTCAACGCATCTTTGATAATCGCATGATCACCCCTGTAATCGCCTTCAACGCGACGATCAAACTGTCCGGTAGCAATATTGCCGAGAACCGCAGCTGATTCATTAATCGGTTTAATAATGAGATCGAGCAGACAATTGATGTTGTCAAGCGCCATTCGATATTCGCCGCGCAGCACACGGCTATCACTTCGCGCTTTCAAATCGCCCATTTCTGCCGCATGGATAAGCAGTTTAATTTCCTGAATAAGACTTTCTACTGATTCTTTTATTTGAAGCAGACTCTGCATCAATACCTTAAAGTCACCTTCATACGCTTCTTGTACTGTCACATCCAACTGACCAACCGAAAGCGCTTCACCCATATGAATGATTTCCTTAATGGGCATTTCATACTGATCTAAAATTTGATTGACCTGTTCGAGCAAGGCTCGCCATCGACCTTCAAATTTCACGATTTCGGTTCTATCACTCAGCGCACCCTTTGCCACAGAAAGCGATACCATATTTATTTCCGTAAATAGCGCATCAACATTGTCAATCAATGCATTTTGCGCTAAGCTCAGCGTATCCGTCTCGAGTACATCGACCGCTTTGGTAACCGCCTCTCCTTGTGAAAGCGCCAACAATTGCGCAGCGCTCTTGTTGATATGCGTCAAAACCTGATTGAGCGATTTCACCAGTCTTCCAATTTCATCGTCGCTCCCATGTTCGATATGAACCGTATAATTGCCTTTAGCAACTTCTTTTAGCGCCGAATCAATTTCTGATATCGGACGAATGACAAATTTTTTCAAAATGCTGATGACAATGACAAATAAAACCAGCGATAATATCCCAAATGTGATCTGAAATCGCTTAAGGTGTGCCACTTTTACCTGCGCACTGCTTTGAAGAGCGGTGACAAGGCTATTGGATTTTGCGAGCAACGCATTATTGTTTTCGTATATGTAATGAAGTGCCGCCGAATCATCCGCTTCAATGAGCTGAACAGCCGATCTCTTAAACGGCGTCCAGATGTTTCTAATTTCCTCTAAATAACTTTCAAAACCCACTAATGGTTTGATCGCCGAACGCGTCCCATCTGTGTCAGTGACTTCGCCGCCCTCTTCAAACCCTTTAAGCGTCTCATCAAAGAGCGTCATGGCACCCGTTACTTCTGCCTGCACAGATTCTTTTGAAGCTTCATCTAAAAAATCACTGTGCAGGAGCAATAGATTTTTACTTATTCGCTGGCTGAGCATACGCTGGCGTCCTGATATATTAACCAGTAGCGCATCCTGTTCCTGTTCTTCTAAAATGCTGAATGTAAACAAAATACTTGCGTAAAATAAGGCAACAAACAGAATGCCCGAAAAGATAAGCCGGCTCTGTATGGATTTCAGCATAAACCATCCCCCTTTCAAGATAGTCATATCCCATTTTGTGCCTTCTAATCTTTTTTTAGTACTTTCTTCATGCGAATATCACTCTTAAGGTCCTTAATTTCTAAAAATCCCAATTGTCGATAGAGCTTTATTGCAACGCGATTGCTCTTTTTTACTTCAAGCATCACTGCATGGGCTTCCGGAAAAATTTTTTCGCCAAATAGAATGCCCGCTTCAATAAAAGCATAGCCTTTTCCTTTGCCGCGTAGTGCTGGTGTTAAAGCCAATCCAATTTCAAAATCTTTGCCGCGGCGATAATACTCAAATAAACCAATTAGCTGCGATGCCTCATCCAACACGGCATACCCCAGACAGTTTCCGGGGCCCTTAAGCACTTTGTCACCACGTTCATAACTTTTAATATACGCGCTCATATCAACCTTGCCTTCTGCCTTTGACATCATCCAGCGTGAAATAACCCTCACCTGCTGAATATTGAGCAATGAAAATCCATAGGCCATCTGCGTCACCTCTGTACTCTATTGATGAATTTGTCGTACGATAATTGCCCCCTTCACACCTCACGGCTTTTCTTACAGCAATCAATGAGATTATAGCACCACAATGACCTTGTGCGCTACTTTAATTCTCTAAAAATAAACAAAAATTATATTGACAGGTATAGCATTACGCGATACCCTTTATAAGGTTGCACTTACACTTTATTAGAAATTTGAGGTTAATATGTCTGAAAAGTTAAAACAAATCGCAAACGAAGTTACCCGCAGAAGGACTTTTGCGATTATATCCCACCCCGATGCCGGTAAGACAACCCTTACAGAAAAATTTCTGCTCTTTGGCGGTGCTATTCGTGAAGCGGGATCTGTCAAATCCAGACGCGCTCAAAAGTATGCCGTCTCAGACTGGATGGAAATCGAAAAGCAACGGGGCATTTCCGTTACGTCGAGTGTTCTTCAATTTGAATACGATCATTGCTGTATTAATATATTGGATACCCCTGGGCATCAGGACTTTAGTGAAGACACCTATCGTACCTTGATGGCAGCTGATTGTGCCGTCATGGTTATCGACAGTGCCAAAGGCGTCGAAGCGCAGACCAAGAAACTTTTTCACGTCTGCAAAATGCGCGGCATTCCTATTTTTACCTTTATTAATAAAATGGACCGCCAAGGTCTTGATCCCTTCGAACTCATTGAAGATATCGAAAAAGTTCTCGATATTCGGTCGTGTCCCATCAATTGGCCAATTGGTGCCGGCAAACACTTTAAAGGTGTTTACAATCGTCAAAAGAGTCAAATTGAACTATTTGGCGAGGGCAATCACGGTCAGAGCAAAACCAAAACGATCGCCGGGGATTTGGATGATCCAAAATTTGAAGAACTGCTTGGTACCTCCCTGCATCAGCAATTGCTTGGCGATATAGAACTGCTTGATGTCGCTGGTGATGCCTACGATTTAGAACGCATTCACGCCGGCGATTTGACACCTGTCTTTTTCGGAAGCGCATTGACCAACTTCGGCGTTGAACCGTTTCTGCAAGATTTCTTGAAAATGTCGTTGCCGCCGCGGCCTCGCGAGAGCAACGAGGGTGAAATTTCGCCGACATCTGAAGATTTAACGGGCTTTATCTTCAAGATTCAGGCAAACATGAATCCCGCACATCGCGATCGTATTGCCTTCCTCAGAATTTGTTCCGGCAAGTTCGAAAAAGGCATGACAGTTAATCATATTCGCTCCGGCAAAAAAATCAAGCTTGCACAGCCACAGCAATTTCTCGCGCAGGACCGCATCATCGTTGAGACAGCATATCCGGGCGATATTATCGGTCTTCACGATCCGGGCATTTTCAATATAGGCGATACACTGAGCGAAAAGAGCACGACCATGGCTTTTCAGGGTATTCCCTCTTTTGCGCCTGAGCATTTTGCAAAAGTGACCATCAAGAATTCGCTTAAACGGAAGCAATTCCTGAAAGGTATTCAGCAGCTTTCGGAAGAAGGGACCATTCAAGTCTATAAACGGCCGAACATCGGTGTGGAAGAACTAATCGTCGGCGTCGTTGGCGTTCTTCAATTTGAGGTTCTCGAGTACCGATTAAAACATGAATACAATGTCGATATGCTCATCCAAACGCTTTCTTATCGCTATATTCGATGGATTGATCCAAAGACTTTTAATCCAGATAAGTTTTCCATTACCATGGATACACTGCTGGTTCAAAATGATCTGGAACAGCCAGTCTTACTCTTTCAGAACGAATGGTCCATCAATCAGCTCATCGACCGCAACAAGGGGCTCATCCTGCATGAGACATCACTTTATTAATAGGGTTCCTAAAATAAAAGGGCACCGTTCAACAAGATGTATCACATCCTGATGAATGAGCCCTTTTTTAGTGCTAACCTGTGTATTTATTTACTTATCTGCCGACATGGCTGTCATCCTCACGCGGATGTTTGACATCATGCTTCTTCCCACTCCAAAATCAGCTGAATAAAAACGTCGACGATTTCCGGATCAAACTGTATCCCCGAAAAGCGCTTTAATTCGTCAATGGCTTCAGCAACGGAGAGCCCCTGTCGATAACTGCGGTTGCTCGTCATGGCATCATAGGCATCGGCAATTGATATAACACGTGCCAAATAGGGAATCGCTTCCCCCTGAAGCCCTTTTGGATAGCCTTTGCCGTCCCAACGTTCATGATGTGCCAATACGTGACTTGCAATCTCTGAAAGATCATTGACGGAACTTAAGATGCGATAACCAATCTCAGGGTGTCTTTTCATGATTTCGTATTCTTCCGGCGTCAATTTTCCCGCCTTATTGAGTATCTTATCGTCAATGGCAATCTTGCCGACATCATGTAAAAGTCCCATCATGCGAAGCGCATCTAAATCACGCTGCTTTAAGCCCAAGGCCTTTCCCAGTGCATAACTGATCTCGCTCACGCGCTTAGAATGCTGTTCTTCACGCTTGCTCTTCTCATGCAGTGTATTCATGATTGTATTAATCGTCTTACCGCGAATACTTGGATTTTCATTAAGTTTATGTTTAAACATGAAATCTTCGGCTTCTTTCAGCACTTGCTGCATTGGCATCTCAAGAGACATCCGCTCTGCCCATCCAATCGCGAGCGAAAGTTGAAGCTCTCCAAGTTTCTGCGTCTTGCACAGCTTCCGGATATTTTTCGTCAATCGCTCTGTCAGATGGCCTTCTGTCCGCTCTAAAACAATGGCAAATTCATCGCCGCCGATCCGAAACACCGGGGCTTCAACAGCCGCTGCCTGCGTTTTTAAAAAATCAGCCGTCATCTTGAGCATCCGATCACCCATTTCATTGCCAAAAGCATCATTTATGAGCTTCAGTCCATTAACATCAACCATAATCAGCGACAGCGGCAATGCAGATTCTTTGTCGCACTTAGCAATAACCTCTTCAAAATGTCTGCGATTAAAAACATCCGTCAAATAGTCGTGTTTACTGACAAAATCGAGATGCTTTTCTCTGTCAACACTGGTCGTTATATCTGTATAAATACCATATCCACCAATCACTTTACCGTCAAACTTTATTGAGACGCCTGTGATCCGCACGTCGATCGGCTCTCGTTCTTTATTGTACCGAACCGATTCAAAATCTACCAAATCGCCTCGAAAAACATCTTCCGTTCTTAGAAAAGCTTCCGAATCCATTGATTGTGCAACAACTTCATCCAAGTTCACACCATAAACCTCTTTTAAAGTATAGCCAAAGAGCGTTTCAAATGCATTATTAATATCGATAATCCGATGATTCTGATCAAACATGGCGATGGCATTTGGTGAATTTTTAAATAAGGCTTCGAAGTTAAGTTTCTGCATCGAAACTTCCTGCTCTACCGCTACCATCTGGCTGAACGAAGCCTCCAATTCTTCATTGAGTGCATGCAGCTCCTCTTTGTCTGAACTGATCTGTACGACATGCATTTGAATTTTGTATAACAGTGCATTAATCTGTTTTTGGACGCGTTCAAAGAGACCGTTGTCGCCAAGGTTTATCGTATAGGTTTCCGACAACGATTCAACATCAATTGCCGCAATTTGATTTTCTAGATTTACAAGGGGTTGTACAACATGTTTACGCTGCAAGGCCAGAAAGGCGAGAAAAGTGCCAATGAGCAAAATAATGAGAAGGCTTACCGCAATTCTCAGATCTTTGGCATGTGCATTATGGGCAGTCATCGGTGAGAAGCTCAATAAGTGCCAATCAGTTCCTCTAATTGCATAATTTAGAAAAAAGCCGTCTGTTCCAGCGATGACGGCATCAAGGCTCGTATTTTGACGATTAGATTCATCAAGCTGTTCGTAATATTGCATAAGCTGTGAAAAGCCAACACCACCATCGATCATACCAAACTGAATAATGCTATTGTCGTCAGAATCGACGAGGTATGAAACACCGCCAATTTCAGAAGTAAAATCTTCCAGCGCCGTTTCAATGGTCTCGATGAGAATATCACCGCTTAAAACACCCATCAGCTTTCCGTCTTCATAATAGATCGGTATGGCAATACAGACAACAGGTTCGCCTGTGTAAGCATCTTCAAACGGCTCTGTCAAGATACTATGTCCGGCTTCAACCGCCTCAGCATACCATGGCCTAACGGTTAGGTCGAAACCAGGCGTTGGCGTCCAGTCGTGTGAAAACCAAAGTGTTTGATCCGGCATACCAAAATAGATTGATGTAAATGTTGGATTTTCAGCAACGGTTTCAATAAACAGTTTTTTTATTGCTTCAGCTTTTGAAGGCCCTGCCGTTTGGATCACGTCTTTAAGACCTTCTAAAATCGTCCGATGCGTAATCGCCCAGTGATCGATTTCACTATTAATGCGATCTGAAGCCTGAGAAATCCTCATAGAGACTTCTTCATCAATATAGGCATCTGCTTTATAATAATTGACATTAAGTATAAACAGCGACACGACCAACAATGCAATAATCGTCACATAGATCGTTTTAACAACTCGATTCATTAGGGCGCTCCTAAACGTTCAAAGACAGTATTATCTTCATAAAGCACAAATACTGCTTTGCAATGATGCAAGCATACAAAAAATGGCACAGCCGTAAGCTGTGCTTTTCGATAATGATTATTATTTTATTCTAGCGAATCCCGCTTTACTTGTCAAACAACAGTTGTGCTCAAAGTCGACAGTTGTCGTTTTTATTTTATACGTATGCGCACTATTTCGAATTATTTTCCAATAAGTAGGGCTTGCTGAACGGATCAGAATCCAATTACAGCAGCCAGATTTTTGATTCGTAATGCAAAAATTAATCGAATCCAAAATTGAGACAAAAAGGACCTTAGCTTCCGATCCAAGTTCATT
>NZ_JAHBCL010000021.1 GCF_018390735.1 Fusibacter paucivorans | reverse complement strand
GCACCCCGCATTACTGCGACGCACCGGGACTGGCTACATGGCTCCTTGGCGATTACCATGGCTGGACTTTCACCAGCAAGCAACGTCCAGCTTTGCTGGACGCACGCACACCATAAAAAATGACGTGAAGTCTATCACACTTCGCGTCATTTTATCATTCGTTTCTTTTATATCATTGTCTAAATGCATCACTATTTAATTTCATGTCATTGCTTATGTTCTTGACATTGCCAAGTATTAATCAATACTAATTTGGGTCAATGAACTTCACGTTCAAAATACAAATGTTCCACTTGTCGCCCACAGTGTATAAATCTTTCAATAGAACAGGCTAATTCGACACTGCTTCTCGCTATTCGCCACGCTGACGAACATTAAAGACAATTGGTGTTCCTTCAAAATTGAAGTTCTTACGCAGTTGATTTTCCAAATAGCGAATATAAGAAAAATGTGCTAGTTCTTTATCATTGACAAAGAGTACAAAAGTTGGCGGTTTAACAGAAGCTTGCGTCGCATAGTAAATCTTAAGCCGTTTGCCTTTATCTGATGGTGTTTGATTAAGTGCAATTGCCTCATTTAATATATCGTTAAGAACACCTGTAGAAATACGCAACGCATGGTTATTAGAGACATAAACCGCCTGATCCAGCAACTGCTCCACACGCTGTCCTGTCTCAGCAGAAACAAACAGAATAGGCGCATAAGACATATAAGCGAGTTCATCTCTTACCGTTCGCGTATACTCATTAAAGGTGCGGTTATCTTTCTCAATCAAGTCCCATTTATTCACGACGATTACAGCCGCTTTTCCCGCTTCGTGGGCTAACCCGGCGACCTTTTTGTCCTGATCGGTAACGCCCTCTTGCGCATCAATCATTATAAAGCAGACATCGGCACGTTCAACGGCAGTCATGGCACGTAAAACACTGTATTTTTCAATTGATTCATTTACCTTTGACTTTCTTCGGATACCAGCTGTATCAATCAGTGTAAACGACTGCCCCTTATATTCAAAAGGGGTATCAATGGCATCGCGCGTCGTTCCGGCAATATCCGAGACAATAACGCGCTTTTCTCCAATGATTTTATTAACCATAGAGGATTTCCCCACATTGGGCTTGCCAATAAAACAAATTTTTATGGTATCTTCCTCTTCAGTATCACGAATCGCATCATCGAAGCATTTAACCACTTCATCCAATAGATCGCCAAGCCCCAGTGCATTTGCCGAAGAAATAAGCAGTGGATCGCCAAGCCCCAATGTATAATAATCATAAAAATGATCTGGTTTATGGTAGACATCAATTTTATTTAGAACCAACAGTACTGGTTTTTTGGATATTCTAAGCATTTGAGCAATTTCTTCATCAGCCGCTGTATATGAATATTTTCCATCACAAAGAAAAATAATGACATCAGCAGTATCAATGGCAATTTGTGCCTGATCTCTCATTTGCGCTAAAATAACATCAGATGAATTGGGTTCAATGCCGCCTGTATCGATCATTGTAAATTTGTAATTCAGCCATTCACAATCCGCGTAAACACGATCACGGGTAACTCCCGGTGTATCCTCGACGATTGAAATTCGCTTTCCTGCTATTCTGTTAAAAAATGTTGACTTGCCCACATTCGGCCTTCCAACAACAGCGACAATGGGTTTTCTACTCATGATTTCCTCCATTTATAATTGCGTCGACAAAATCACGCCCGCTGATGTCGACAATCTGAACAGGCTTTTTAAAATGTGTTTCAAGCATTTCAACAGTAATATCGTCTAAAAGCACCGTTTCACCAGACCTCAGCATATTGATCGGCAGTAAAACAGCATCTGCTTCTTGATGAACATCCACTTGTGTCATAATATCTTTTCCAGTGATGAGACCGGATACTGTAATGCGCTCGCCAAAAAATTCGTTTACAACCGGTACAACACGAACCTGTATCCCTTTAAAAACAGCCATGATCTCACTGGCTAACTGTTCAATAAAAGGCCACGCAGCCGTTCCCGTTACAATCACCACATTACGCGAACTGCCCAATGGCGATTTATCCACGCGTAAATCAATGTCATCACGTACCTCATCTATTAATTTTCGAAGCATACCGACGCCGTCTTCATATTGCAAAAATCCTTCGTATGCTTCATATGGCGGCAACGGATATTCTGAAAGAATATAAAATTCATCTGCCAGAAAAACGAATTGTGAGCCACGTGATGCTAACATTTCTGTTTGTATGGCGGCAACCGTTTTGACAACGTTTATCGCTTCCTCACTCGTAAAGCCGCGCATCGGTGTCAATCCCTGTCGATGGTTGGATAGACCGATGGGAACGACCGCGACACTGTTTAAATTTTCACCGAGTCCATCGAGATCTCGAATAGTTTGAACCAGTTTCTCACCATCATTATAATCAGGGCACAATACGACTTGCGCATTAACGACAATGCCGTTCTCCGTCAGATATTGAAGCTGCTGCATAATTTTGCCCGCAAAACGATTGCCCAGCATTCTAATTCTTAAATCAGGGTCTGTCGTATGAACCGATACATTGATCGGACTAATGCGATATCGTACAATCCGCTCAAGCTTCTCTTCAGACATATTGGTAAGCGTGACAAAATTGCCCTGCAAAAAAGAAAGCCTTGAATCATCGTCTTTGAAGTAAAGGGTTTCACGCATCCCCTTTGGCAATTGGTCGACAAAACAAAAAACACAATTATTCTGACAGCGTTTTGCTTCATCTATAATTGGATTTTCAAAGACGATCCCAAGTTCTTCTTCGGGTTCTTTATCAATTTCAACTACCCAGATCTCACCGGATTTCTTTTGAATCTCCAGTTCAACATAGCTTTCTTCAAGTAAAAATATATAATCAATAATATCTTCTATTTTTTGACCATTTACAGACAGCAAAGTATCCCCAGCTTCAATTTCAACTTCTTCAGCAATAGAATCCTTTAACACTTCCTTAATGATATGCATAATGCCTTCACTTTCCTCGTATACAGTACCCGATTGATGAGCGCATTTCGATGAAAAACTTTATTCTTGACGCACTCATCTTTGCTTTTGACACACTCATACAGTATGATATTTTATTATACTTTCGTCAAGATTACAACAAAATTCTTTTGGTCAACATCCGATTCAGTAACGCCGACATTTTACAGGCCGCATTGAATGAAAGCACTCATCGTACCGCGGGCACCGCCGTTGGCACGCCGATGAGAATGGTACCGTTCAGTGCCGCAGATTGTACAATCCTGATTTACCTCAATGTGTTGTGGCAAAACACCGTTCATTTGCAGCAGTTGACTGTTCAGCCACTTCAAGTCCAAGTGATACTTGCCATAGTCTTTTGGAAACACGGCCCCAGACAGCAATGTTTTAGTATAATTCTTTTCAAATGCCGCAATAACCGGAAAATCCACTTCGTAGCAGCACTTGCCAGCACTTTGGCCAATGCCGGCCCGAATATCTTCAGCACGTACACCAAATTGACTGCACATGGTTTCAATGCCAATTTGACCAAATCTGTCCTTTGTTCCCCGCCATCCACTATGCAGTGTCGCTGCTGTTCGCGTAACAGGATCATACAAAACAATCGGAACACAATCGGCATAGAATGTCATAAGCACAACATCTTCTCGATTGGTAATCAAGCCATCGGTTTTATCTGCAATATAGAGCTTATACCCTTCAAGTGCTGTATCATTAGTATCAAAGGGCCTAAGCACTTGAAAATCAAAATCATCTTTTATTGAAAGAATGTTCGTACTGTGAACCTGTGCAGTTGCTACAATCGTTTTAGCCGTCATTTTCAATGCATCCATCGAAAGCTTAATATTTTTCATAACATGCACTTTATCATCTTGACCATAAAAACTCGTGTTCATCGTATCATAAGGAGGGTTGCTGACACCACCATGCCTCGTTGTTATACCATGCCGCAACAATGCCGATTCGAAAATTTTAAATTGATTCATAGGACCTCCCTTTCATAGATTTCGCATAGCGCCATTACTTACAACCTATAAATAACCGCAAAACATTCTCATTTACCCTATAAAAAGGGTTAAAAAAAAGCAGTATTCACTGCTTTTTAACATATTTCAACCGTTCGTTTTCTCATTAAGAAGTTTCGTAAGTTCGTTGATAAAGGTATTGATGTCTTTGAATTGTCGATAAACGGATGCAAATCGAACATAGGCAACTTCATCCAGATCCTTAAGGCCAGCCATAACCAAACTGCCAATAAATTCTGAAGAAATCTCCTTTTCCATTGAGCTATGCAACTTTGATTCAATATGATCAATTAATCGTTCCATTTGTTCCATTGAAACAGGGCGTTTTTCGCATGCACGAATTATACCATTTAAGACTTTCATGCGATTGTATGATTCGCGATTGCCATCTTTTTTGACGATAATAATCGGAATTTCCTCAACCTTTTCATATGTCGTAAAACGTTGTTTGCAACTAATGCACTCCCGTCTTCTTCTAATGACATGGCCGTCTTCTGTCGGTCTTGAATCAATGACTTTTGATTCAAGGCTACTGCAATAAGGACACTTCATAGTTTCACCCACCTTTAATCATTAGCAAAAAACCTTGCAGTTGCAAGGTCTAGCGTTTCTTTCTTAAAAATGTAGGGATTTCAAAACCAGCATCTTCGTCTGGCTCCGGTTCAACCGGTCCTGGTACCTTGCCTGATTTCGTTTCTTGTTTTGGTTCAGGTTTTGGTTCAGGTTTTACAGAATCAAATCCCGTTGCAATGACAGTTACTGTAATTTCATCTTTTAACGATTCGTCAATGACTGCACCCATAATAATATTGGCTTCTGGATCGGCTTCCTGATAAACGAGATCAGCAGCCTGTTGAATTTCCATCATTCCCAGTGATTTACCACCGCGAATATTTAAAAGAATTCCCTTCGAACCCCGGATAGACGTTTCAAGTAGCGGGCTGTGGATCGCCTGATTCGTCGCTTCAATAGCACGATCATCACCACTGGATGCACCAATGCCCATATGTGCTAAACCCTGCTCGAACATAATCGTCTTAACGTCAGCGAAGTCAACATTAATAAGACCCGTTTCCGTAATCGTATTGGAGATCCCTTGGACACCTTGACGCAAAACGTCATCTGCAATGGTAAACGCATCGAGAATAGACGTACGTTTTTCGACGATTTCAAGTAAACGATCATTCGGAATCGTAATCAGCGTATCCACACGTCGTTTAAGCTCTTCTATGCCTTCTTCCGCATGCTTCATACGGCGTTTACCTTCAAATGAAAACGGTTTCGTTACAACGCCCACCGTCAAAATGCCCATTTCTTTGGCAATTTCAGCGACAATTGGCGCTGCACCTGTACCGGTTCCGCCTCCCATGCCCGCTGTAATAAAAACCATATCTGCTCCTTGAAGTGCCTGATAAACATCATCACGACTCTCTTCAGCAGCTTTTTTCCCAACTTCAGGGTTCGCACCGGCGCCTAGACCGCGTGTCAATTTCTCCCCTATTTGCAATTTGTATTCTGCAGCCGAGCTGTAAAGTGCTTGCTTATCAGTGTTAATTGCAATAAATTGAACGCCTTTAAGATTACCTTTAATCATCCTATTCACAGCGTTGTTTCCACCGCCACCAACACCAATTACTTTAAGCTGGGCAAATTCTTCAACAGCAACATCAAACTCTAACATTAAAAATTCCTCCTTATCCCGCAAAGTAATATCTCAATGGTGCTAAAAATGCTTCATCTATACAAATTTTTCTCATTTTCAACGTTAAATATAACCCTTTTCATTCTCTCTGTATCCAAAACGATTCATTCAATTCGCAATATCTATTGATAAATAGTTCATTGGCTATACTACATATAGTATAACTTCTTTTGCAACTTTTTGGAATAATTTTTTCACAAAATGGTGTTTTTTTTTGAAATTCTAGCCTTTACAGAGACTTAAAGCCATATTCTCTAGGACTTATGGCGCAGCTTTATCTACGACTCAATCAATCCCTATTGCGGCTTTGACTTATTCTTATTTTTTTCACGGATCTTATCAATGGATTCATTTCGAATAATGCCGATATTATTAAACATCCTCGTGCCAAATACAAAAATGGCAGCATAGTAAATCGGTACCCCCAGCTTATCGCCAATATAGGAAAGTGCAATGGCGACAAGGGCGTTGATAAAGAATCCCGTCAAAAAGACAATCCCGTCAAAACGATTTTCAAAACTTGCTCGCAACGCGCCGAGAATAGAATCAATTGCCGCGAGAATGCCTACCGAAACATAAAGCGACGATATCGTTGTAAATTCAAATGGGAGATACAGTCCTATAATGATGCCCAGAATAATGCCGATGATTGCGATAATCATTGTCTACCTCCAAAATCTGTTTACCGAAATTTGCCGATGCCCATTGCATCAACATCATGAAGCTCAGGCGATAACGGCCCCACAACCGACTTACAATTAGCCAGTAGATGACCATTAATAAAGATATCTATAATTTACCTCACCACTAAATGCTGGAATTGTAATGCTTATAGATGTATTCACTTCAACATATACCCCCCAGTTTCGAAGGTTTTCACTATAACTGCCCGGTGCATTTATGGCTGATTCTAAAAATCGCCTGTCACCAATTGCGGTAATAATATACGGCGGCGCATAAATCTGATCGTTAATTTTAATCGTCGGACCCGTACATTGGATATTTGATTTATTAAAAATAACGCGCTGACCATTAATTGAAATCGCTTCAGCCCCTGCATTTCTTAGGTCATCTACCATGGCGCGGATATCTAAATCGTGTACCATGATATTGTCAGGACTTTCATTAAAATTGAGTTCACGTGTCCCATCGTCAACGATGATAACGACACCGGGCCCTTCAACATCTGTAAGACCTGAGATAAGCTGTGCATTTTCAAGCTCATCTGATAAGACCTTTTCAAAGTTGATGCGCTCACTGTCATTTGCCGTCTGATATGTTTGAATCTGCGTCTCAAGGGCTTCAATTTTGCTGTGAAGCTGTTCTACTTCAGCGCGCTGCACCTCTAGTTCAATAGAATTGGCATACATTTCTTTGATTGACATATATTTAAAACCGGCATTGGTAATGCGATATTGTATAGCAATCAGTATGCCCAGCAGCACCGTTAAAAAAAGAATGAGCTTTTGAAAAGACGATAATCGCATGACATCACCTCTACTTAACCGGTGTCGCGTAGTAGAATTTAATACTGCCGTTAAATGCCGGCAACTCTAAATTGTCAACTTCCTTTACCTCGATATAATAACCCATCGCACGGATAGTTGAAACAATACCAAAGCGCTGATTAAGCGCTCCTTGAAGCGTTCTGGAGTTTCCGATCGCCTTAATCGTAAAAGGTGCTGTCAATGGAACTGTGTTGACGTTAATCTGCGAACTCGCAAATCTGACTTCTGTATTGTTAACCATACGCTGGTCATTTATGCTGATTGCTTCTGCACCGGCAGAGTTCAGTTCATTAATGAGCTCAAGAATCAGCTTGTAGTCATAATTGATGTTGAGGTCCACACCGTAACTGGAATCCTGCGGCGGGTTATCGATTGTGACGAGAATGCCCTGTCCTTGTACTTTTGTCATCCCGGCAAAGTTTTTGAAACGATTGAGTTCTTCAGTCAAGCCTTTAATGACGGCATTTTCATTGGCCGCTGACCCCTGAATATCGCCCAATTGCGATTCGAGTGTTTCAATTTGAGATAGCAATTCTTCCTTTTCACTCTTAACGGCACTGAGTTCATTCAGTATTTCAGTTGTCTTCTGCGTTGGTGTCGTCCCATTTAAATAGGTACCCTGTACAAATTTCATTTGAAATGAAATAAAGACACCTAAAATCACACAGCCAATGCCAATCCATATATAATCTTTTTTCACACGTTCACCTACTCTCCAAAAGGCCTGTAGACAGGCAGCCCATCACTGCTTACATCAATGATTCCAGTGCGGATATCTTCTGTTGTCAGCGATTGATAGATATTGATAAATTTATTAAAACGACTTTCTATATGTTCTCCATCGCCAAAGTTGACTTTAAGCGATTGAATATTAATATAGATGTTGTTATCTTCGTATGTGATGATATTATCGACGTCCAAGTCAGTCTGTTTGAGCAAGTCAACCAGCGAAACAATATTTTCCAAGACATAAAAGGCATCCACTTCAATCACTTTTCCCGTTGAAAAAGCATTAAACGGCATACCGACAACGGTATACCCCTCTTCTACTTCATCCATCACTTTCAAAACTTGTAAAGTGTTATCTAGCGACAAGATGATATCCGAATACTGAATACTTAAAAAGTGTTCTCGATACACGATCTCGACGTCAATCTCAGCGGGAAAAGTTCTGGTAATTTTCGCAGTGCGAATATACGGATGTGTCATCAGTGTTGCTTCTGAATGCGCCAAATCCAGTGTAAACATACTATCACCATAGTGAATACCAGAATATCTTTGAAGCTCATAAATGTCAAGCGCATCATTGGGATTATAATTAATTGTACGAACTTTTAGCCAGTCGGTTTCAAATACAATATAATAGGCACCGCCCAATAGACATGCCAAAATTAAAAACAGCAAAAGCCTTTTTAATACTTTCATAAATCATTAATCCTTGTGTTTGAATGACAACGCGTTAATCGCGTCGACAATTCGATTAAGTGCTTCACGTATATCCATACGCTCACAGTTTAAACGCATCTTATTTAACTTCTCGGGATTCGCAATAAAATCTTTAATGGTCTCAGCCATGAGCGACACTGTCAAATCACGTTCTCTGACAATGAGTCCCATGCCATTTTTATCAAGGACTTTGGCATTGTGAAATTGATGATCGTTTGCCACATTAGGTGATGGAATAATAATAGAGGGCGTGCGCGTTGCGATAATTTCTGTAATGGTCGAAGCACCAGCCCTTGAAATGACAATGTCTGCTGCCGCTAAATACGTTGGCATATCTTCTAAAAAGTTCATTAGTTCAAAATGTTCACAAACATCATAGGTGCCATCTTCAAGCCCAGTCTTTAGTCTTTCGAAATACCGATTGCCGGATACGTGAAAACACTTGAGCTGATGATATGGCTTTAGCACCGCATAAACGCCCATCATCATTTCATTGAGCTTTTGAGCACCATTGCTGCCGCCTACGGTGAGTATCATGATTTCATCTGTCTCTATACCGAGTTTTTTCCGTGCTTCATAACGATCTGTGTTAAAAAAAGCTTCTCTTATCGGTAGTCCTGTATAGACCAACTTATCTTTAACCGGGAATTGCGTCCGCGCCTCCTCAAATGTCAGCATCACAACATCGACAACTCTGCTGAGCAGCTTGTTTGCCATGCCCGGAAAAGCATTTTGTTCATGGATTGCACTGGGAATACCCATCATCGCACCCGCTAGAACAACCGGTCCCGTCACATAACCGCCAGTGCCGATAATGACATCCGGCTTAAATGTTTTTATCAGTTGTCTAGACTGAAAGATCCCCTTTATCGTCTGCCCCAGTGCACCGAGCGTTTTAACAGATAGTTTCCTATTTAACGGTGCCACATCAACGGTTTTAAACGCAATGCCCTTTGCCGGTACAATTTCTTTTTCAAGACCATGTTTTGCACCGACATATAATAGCTCAATTCCAGGATCATCTTGCTTTAATCTTTCAGCAATCGCAACAGCAGGGTATATATGACCGCCCGTACCGCCACCAGTTATGATGACTCTCATACTAATCTCCTTTTGATGTGCGTTCCCCGCAGTATTTCGAAATATTCAGCATAATGCCAATGCATCCCATCAGTGTCATAATACTCGTACCGCCATAGCTGATAAACGGCAGCGAAACACCGGTAACAGGCATTGACGAGGTTGCCACTGCGTAATTCATAACGATTTGCAGCGACAGCATGCCAGTAATCCCCGATGCAACAAACATCGAAAAAGGATCTGGTGCATTTATAGCTATTTTAATACATCGATAGATTAAAATCAAAAAAAGCGCTAATAGAATAACGGTTCCAACGAAGCCGAACTCTTCCCCAACCGTTGCAAGAATAAAATCATTTTGAGGCTGTGGGATATAGAGTTTATTCTGTGTGCTCATGCCGAGACCAACGCCAAAGAGTCCGCCAGTCCCAAGGGCGTACAGCGATTGGATAATCTGCCATGCCGTATCGCCTTTTGCTTCAAAGGGATGCAGAAAGGCAACCCAGCGCTCATATCTGTAATCAGCCGATTTGACAAAGAAGAAAGCCAAAGCGCTTCCCAGTGTGCCGACACTAAAGACATACAGCCATCTAAGTCCCGCGACAAAGAGCATGATCGCAACAATGCCGACGATAATCATAGCAGAACTCATATTGGGCTGCTTCATGATAAAATAAGCATTGCTGCCGGCGATGGCCAGATAAATTCCAAGAATTTTGGGTTGATTAATTTTTTGATAATTTTTTTCCAGTAAAAAGGCAACCAACAAAATGACTGCTATTTTTGTGAATTCCACCGGTTGAAATGATTGTGTACCAATTGCAATCCATCGTTGTGCGTGGTTCCGGGTAACACCTTTTAAAAGTACCCATACGAGCAGAGCGATATTCACTGCAAACATTGGAATAGCCAGCGGCTTATAGTTCTTATAATTAAAAACGGAGGCGATAAACATGGCAACTAACCCTACGATACTCCATTTGAGTTCCGAATTGAAAAAAAACATTTTGTCTTCGCCCATTTCAATGGCGTAATAATAGCTTGAATTAAAAACCATGAGAAGACCGAATGCTACTAGGATCATCGTCACGATAAACAAAGTATAATCCATCTTTTTTGACGTCATGTTAACCACCTGATTTCAATTGATTTCACACAGGCTTTAAAGTGAAGACCGCGCGCCTCGAAATTCGGATACATATCCCAACTTGCACAAGCAGGTGAAAGCAGTATTGCATCACCGGGGGCTGATAGCTCATAGGCCTTCTCAACGGCTGCTTCCATATTCTCAACCAGATAACAGTTATCAAAACCAGCGCGCTCAGCCGCAGCCGTTATCTTTTCTCGCGTTTCGCCAAGCAAAACGAGTGCTTTGATACGTTCCGGCAAGGCCTCAGCCAGCAGTTCAAAAGAACTGCCTTTATCCATACCGCCCGCGATCATTACGGTAGGCCGCGTCATCGCCGCAATGGCACAGAGTGTCGAATCAGGGTTTGTCCCTTTTGAATCATTGTAAAAAACACGGTCATTTACTGTTGAAACATACGCGATACGATGTTCAACACCCTTAAATGTTTTTAATGTTTCACGCATCGCCTCGGGCGCAATGCCTGATAAAAAGGCAATTGCCATCGCGACTAAAGCATTTTGCCGATTATGTCGTCCCGGAATCATGAGATCAGAAACATCTGCAATCTTAGTTCTAATACCGTCAATCGAGATGATAAAGGCATCATCTTCAATAAAAACGCCCTCCTCCAGTACGCGATCAAGGCTGAAATAGACAACTTTAGCTTTTATTTGCTGTGCCAGTGCTGAAACCAATGGATCATCAGCATTGAGCACTGCAAAATCTTCACTGGACTGATTCTCAAAAATACGTGCCTTTGCTGCAATGTAGTTTGCCATTGTCTTATGTCGATTGAGATGGTCCGGCGTAATATTAATAACCGCTGCAATATGTGGTTTAAATGTATGAATGGATTCGAGCTGGAAGCTGCTGAGTTCAGTAACCATCAGCGTATCGGCTGTTGCCGCAAGCGCCTTTGATACTGCGGGCAACCCAATGTTCCCAACGACAAAATGATCCCGATGTGCCGCCTCAAAAATCTCACCGGTAAGTGCAGTCGTCGTCGTCTTCCCATTGGTGCCGGTAATACCGATAAAAGAACCTTTACACAAGCGATACGCCAATTCTATTTCACCGATAACTTCAACGTGATTTTCCTTCGCCTTCTGTACCAATGCAATAGCCATCGGTACACCCGGGCTCATGACAATAAGATCATAAGCATCAATATCTTCCGGCATACTGCCCAATATAAAGTCATCAGCAAACGGTGCCGCTTCATCGACGAGCGCCCCTAGTTTTTCACTCGTTTTTAAATCTGTAATGGTCACACGTGCTTGAAGTTTTTTTAAAACGCTTGCTGCGGCAATCCCTGACTTCGCCATCCCAACAATTAAAATATGCTTTTGTTCAAATTGTTTCATATTTGCATTCATGATTGCCTCCAAAACTACAGTACAAGCAGTGAAACAACACCTGCTACAGCCGTAACCGCTGCAAAAGTCAACACAATTTTCACTTCTCGCCACCCAGATAATTCGAAGTGATGGTGAATCGGCGCCATTTTGAAAAAGCGTTTCTTTGTTTTTTTATAATACAGTACTTGAATAATCACCGATAAATTTTCAATAACGTATATAAGCCCGACAATCGGTATGAAAAAAGGAATTTTCAGTGCAATCGCATAGGCTGCTACAACGCCGCCAAGTGCCAACGATCCCGTGTCTCCCATAAAAACTTTGGCCGGATGCCAGTTAAATTTAAGATAACCAATCAAGGCACCTGCAAATGCAAATGCACTCCACATCAGCGCCGTTTCGCCCTTAACTGCTGCAACAACGGCATAGAAGAAAATAACGACAACTGTAACACTTGTCGCCAAGCCATCAAGACCATCTGTGAGGTTAACCGCATTGTCAACCGCTAAGAAAATAAAGACGACCAGCGGGAAAAACCATATGCCCAGATCATAGTTCCCTAAATGAAACGGCAAATGTGTGTCAGTGCCAAACTGTGAGGCAAAAATTGTTAAAATAATAGATGCCAAAAGCTGCAAGCCAAGTTTCTGCTTTGATTTCAAGCCTAAATTGTGTTTTCGAATAACCTTAATATAATCGTCTAAAAAGCCAATGCCGCCAAAGAGCACTAACGACAGCATGACAAAAACGACTTCGAGCTGATTCATAAAAAAGACGGCCATAACAAAGAGAAAGGCAGTTAAAAAGATGAACCCTCCCATGGTAGGTGTTCCCTGTTTACTCATATGTGATTGAGGCCCTTCTTCACGAATAGCCTGTCCAAATTTCAGTTTTCTAAGCTGCGGAATGACAACCGGTCCTAAGAATATGCTCGCGCCAAGCGCCAAAGCAAAGTAAACCGCTGCCATAATCCAAGTAATAGACATATCATCGACTCCCTATATCATTAGTAATTCTTACTGCATACCGCAACTTCATTTTATTTTTTCGATGCTTTTAACACGCAGCTCTATGCGTCATAGTATTTGCGGACTTCTTCTGCATCGTCAAAGTGATGGCGAACACGGCCAATAATCTGGTAGGTTTCATGACCTTTACCCGCAATGACAACTGTATCACCGGGACATGCAATGGCAAGTGCCTTTGCAATGGCCTTTCTGCGATCAACAATACGGTGCATTATTTTGCCTTCAGCTAATGTTCCGGGAATGCCTGCCATAATATCATTAATAATGGCCTCCGGCACTTCTGTTCGCGGATTATCGCTGGTAACGACGATGGTGTCAGAAAGTCTATAAGCAATCTCACCCATGATAGGCCGCTTCTTGCGGTCTCTGTCACCACCGCATCCAAAGACCGTGATCATTTTGCCATCGGTGAATTTTCGCACAACATTGAGTACATTTTCAAGCGCATCCGGCGTATGTGCAAAATCGACAATAACCGTATGTTCTTTTGGCACCTCAATTGTCTCGAGACGTCCGCGCACGGGCTTAATCGCCGTGATTGCCAGCTCGATTGCATCAAGCTCGCAGCCCATGGCATAGAGCGTCGAAACACAAGCCAGTGTGTTGAGCACGTAAATATCGCCTGGAATGGCGATAAAGCTGTCGATCACGCCTTTTGGCGTGACGATGCGGCACGACGTGCCGCGTGCGCTGTATACCACATCTTCAGCATAAATATCCGCGTCATCATGTAAACCGTATGTCAATAGCGGCACCGAAAAACGACCTTCGTCGACAAGCCGTCTGCCGTAAGAATCTTCAAGATTTATCATAACACCTTTTTGCGCTCGCTGAAAGAGTAATGATTTCGTGTTAAAATAATCTTCAAAATCCGGATGAAAATCCAGATGATCTTCTGTTAAATTTGTGAAGATTGCATAGTCATATTGCACATGTCTCACACGATCTAGTTTTAATGCATGTGAACTAACTTCCATCAGGCATTGCGAGACTTCCGCATCTGCCGCCTTTGCCAAAAAAGCATTCAGCGTTAATGCATCCGGCGTTGTATTCTGTGTGGGATAAACTGCATCGAGTATATGATTTTCTATGGTACCGATCACCGCAGTTCGTTCTTTTAACGCTTTGAGCATCGATTCCAACATCAGCGCAATCGATGTTTTACCATTTGTCCCCGTTACACCTATCATCGTCATACGTTCTGAAGGATTTTGATAAAATTTACTCGCGATGTCCGGCAGTTGCTGTTCGGTATTTTCAAGTGCCACATAAGTAACACCGCTAGTCAATGGCACCTCAATTGCCGCATTATAAAAAACAACACCTGCGCCACCTTCAATTGCCTGTTCAATATAATCGTGACCATCCACTGTATAGCCTTTTATAGCAATAAAGGCGCCCCCCTTCTCCACTTTTCTCGAATCATGGGTCATGGCGTTAATAATGCAATCCCCGTCGCCATCAATGTGATGATAGGAAATATTGGACATCAAATCGTTCAGCTTCATCTGTTTGTTCCTCCCTGTGCCTTATTGAGCACTTTCAAAACACCATTACTCACCAACGGATAGGATAATGACAGCATTCTTGCTGACAACGGTATCTGCCGCCGGAAATTGTCCTGTAACGGTGAGTGATGTATCCTCTACAACCAGCGGATCACTCGCATGATTAACTTTCATCTTATCCAGTTTTGCAACAGCATCCTCATAGGTCATACCGTAAAAATCTGGAACTGTGATTTTTTCATCACTGGTAGCTTCTGGCAAAATGTTTTTATATCTTAAAATATCTTCGAAAATACTTTTCACAATCGGCGCTGCGACGCTGCCGCCGCCGAACTGATCTTTTGGTTCATCTACGACGACGAGCACAATGAACTGCGGATCGTTAATTGGCGCCACACCCATAAATGAAGCGAACACCTTGTTTTCTTGGTAGGAACCGTCTTCAAACTTTCTGCTGGATCCGGTTTTGCCGCCAATTCGAATACCTTCAATATAGGCATTGCTTCCCGTTCCGTTGGCAACAACACTTTCTAGCATCATGCGCATAGTCGCCGATGTTTCCTCAGAAATAACGCGGTTGACCGCAACCGGTTCTATCGCTTCAACAACATTGCCATCATCGTCCAAAACAGCTTTGACAATATGTGGTTCCATGAGATTACCGCCGTTGACAACAGCTGAAAGCGCTCTGATAACCTGCATCATTGTATAAGCATTCCCGTGACCATAGGCCATTGTCGCCAATTCTACGGGATGCACATCTTCTTCTTTATAAGTAATCGAATTCACTTCTGATGGCAGTGCGACACCAGTCTTTGCGAGCAAACCAAATTTATCAAGGTATTGATAATAAAGTGACGCGCCAATACGATCAATAATCGTCATAAACACAGGGTTACAAGAGTTTTCAAGCGCTTCGAGAAACGTTTCTTCACCATGCTGATAAGGATATACCCAGCATTTCAATGTCACGCCTGCAACATCTTTGGACCCGGAACAGTAAAATTTTTCATTTAGACTTACAAGGTTCTCTTCAAGTGCAATGGATGCCGTAATCGCTTTAAAAACAGATCCCGGTTCATAAACATTGCTAATGGTGATGTTTTTCCAGATACCGCTGTAATACGCGGCTTTTGCTTCGTTATCCATTGTCGCCCATACCTCAGGTGCCATATCACTCCCTACTGCTCTGGGATCGTTTAAATTGAAATCCGGCTTTGAAGCCATCGCCAGAATCTCACCTGTCTTAGGGTCCATGACAATTGCCGAGGCAGAATCTGCTTGATGTACCGCCATCGCTTCGTCCAAACGCGATTCAACAAAATATTGAATAGTATCGTCAATGGTCAGTTCAATTGTTTTACCGTCTTCCGGCTGCGTCACCTGATCCTCACCATAGGCGAGCTGTCTGCCATGCACATCCGTTGTAACAAAATAGGCACCCGCCTTACCTTTCAACGTGTCGTTAAACACATATTCAAGTCCGGTAAATCCATCTAAATTGGTATTGACATTGCCAATAATATGAGAGGCAAGATTATCATAAGGATAAACGCGCTTGGTATCTTCCGTGATTGATATCCCCCTAATCCCCTTTTGCTTAATCATATCGCCTTCGCTCTTTGATAAATCGGATGCAACTTTTACAAAGTCCGTCGTTGCACTGGTCATCTTCGTATTGATAGCATTGACATCCAAAGATAGTGCCTCGCCGATGAGTCTCGCCGTCTCATAAGTTTCCGTTATTTCCGAGGTTCTTGCCCAAACCGTATAAGTCTTAACACTAAAAGCAATTTTGTCCCCGTTGCGATCCAAGATATTGCCGCGTTTTGCCGGGATGGGAATATTTTTATCCTGCTGTTCTTTTGCCATTGCCGCTAATTCCTCATGGCTGTAGATCTGTATATAGTAGAGTCTTCCCACCAATGCCGCCATCATAACGGCAATGATAATGAAAAAGGTCATGATGCGAATTCGTATCTGATGCATAGCAGCCTCCATAAAAAATGCTCTATCTCATTATAGCGGATATTTTCAAAAAGCGTTATCTTTTTCCACCAATCGCAAAATGCCTGGCAATCGCATCAAATAGATGCCTTTGCAATCGCTGTTTTTTGCTTATGTTCTTTGCTTAAAAAATTGGCTTCATCACGCAAAAACGCCTGCAATGCAGACGTTTAATAGTGTCGTTAATTTGTTCTGAACAGTGCCGCGATCATATCGTTCATTTTACTTTCCTTTTGAATCAATTCAACAGCTTTGGGATTATCTCGTTCCGCCAATGCTACCAGCGTCGTTTCCGATACTGCAAACATCGCTGTCGCATCAATGTAGACATACTGATTGCTCGTTGGATATTGCATATTTAGCTGTTCTTTTGCCATTTTTTCAACCGTTTTGATATCCGTGGAATTTTCAACAGCGGTTTGTAGTTCCTCTATTTGTGTATTGAGTGATTTGATCTCAGTCTTCATCGTAAAAATTTCATATTTTTTTTCATTCACCAGTGAGTTTTTATAGATGAGCACCGCGAACATACTTGAAAACACCGCAAGCAATACAACTGTTATCAAGGTCGTTTTCAGTCTTTCACGCATTATGTGCTTGGCATTTTCACGCTCCAAGCGCTTTTTTCGAATGGCGACAATCTTTGCAGATTGATCTTTATTAAACGCCATAATCTCTTCCTCATGTAAAACTTCACGACTCGCCAGCATGTACTGCCCCTCCCTGGTTTATTTCTTTTCACAAATCCTCAGTTTTGCACTCCTTGCACGAGGATTCTTTTCAGTTTCTTCTTCAGATGGTGCGATGGGTTTGCGCGTAATAAGCTTAACCTTTGGTTCACCGCCGCATACGCAAACCGGCAGTTCCGGTGGACAAGTGCATCCTTGCGCCAATTGTCTATAAGCGTTCTTTACGATTCGGTCCTCTAATGAATGAAAAGTGATCATACACAATCGCCCACCGGGATTTAACGCTTCAACAGCATCGTTAACCGTATTTTCAATAATTTTGAGTTCATCATTGACCTCAATGCGAATTGCCTGAAACGTGCGCTTAGCCGGATGTGGCCCTTCCGCCCTCGCCTTTGCCGGAATAGCTGCTTTGATAATATCAACGAGTTCAAAAGTGGTTTCAATGGGGTTCGATGACCGTGCTTCTACAATAAACTTCGCAATTCTGCTCGCCCATTTCTCTTCGCCATACTCTTTGATAATGCGAAACAACTCACGTTCTTCATAATCATTGACGACATCGTGTGCAGATAGCGTGTCGTTTCGATTCATACGCATATCCAGTTTGCCGTCATTCATATACGAAAAACCGCGTTCTGCCTCGTCGAGCTGGTAAGATGAAACGCCAAGATCCATCATCATGCCGTCTATTTTCTCAATACCAAGTGTTTTTAACACACTTGTAATTTCTGAAAAATTGGCATGCACTGGTTTAAACCTATTTTCAAAGATGCCGAGCCGTTTGCCCGCTGCATTTAATGCATCCTGATCCTGATCAATACCAATGAGCAAACCATCATCCGTTAGCCGCTGAAGCACTTGAAATGAATGACCGCCACCGCCAAGCGTCCCGTCTACATAGATGCCGTTTGGTTTAATATTTAATCCTTCGATTGTCTCTTTGAGCAGCACCGTCACATGATGAAACGCCATCTCGCCTCCTGTTCTCATAGGCTTTATACTGTAAAGCCGTTAACTTTCATGCTTTATCTATTCACGCATATGCCATTAAAAGCTTATGCCCAGTTTTTCCATTTCTTCTGCGAGGTCATCCATATCTGACGTCATATCGTCTGTATAGACAGCCCATGCCTCAGCATCCCAAATTTCGATGCGGGCACCTGCACCGTTGATGTAAACGTCTCTATCTAAATTTGCATGTTCTTTAAGGTTTTGAGGGATCAAAACACGGCCTTGCTTATCCAGTGTACTCTCAGATGCACCGGCAAAAAAAGCTCTTGTCATTGCACGCGCCTTTTTATTGGAAAGCGGCAAAGCAGATAATTCTGCTACAAAGGCTTCCCAACCCTCTTTCGTAAAAACAAAAAGGCACTGGTCAAATCCTTTCGTCACATAAAAGACATCCCCTAATTTTTCACGGAATTTTGCCGGGATACTCACTCTGTTTTTAACATCAATTGCATGTTTGTATTCACCGAAAAAATCCATTAGGTTCCCTCAAATATATGTCCTTTTATCCCACTTCACTACACTTTATACCACTAACTACTAATATTTTAATATTTTTTTAATCTAAATGCAATAAAAAAAGCGACTCAAAATCGCTTGAATCGCTTAAAAATACTGTTTTTAATTTAATTTAATGCCAAGGCACTATATCGTCTGTTTTTGTTTGGTGTTACCCCAAGATATAGCCTTTATTTTTCTGGGTCTTTTTGACTATTTTTCGAATGCTCTTTTCGATTTAAATAAAAGAGCAGCCCGGCACCGAGTAGAATGCCAACGAGGCTGATGACTTGTGCCGTTCGAAACGGACCGATCATCAAGCTATCCGTCCGCAACCCCTCGATAAAAAATCTGCCAATGGAATAGAGTATCACGTATTTTACAAAATGCGTTCCCTTCACCTTTCGGTTCTTAAACGTCAGCATCAGGAAAATAAAAATACCAAAATCCCATAGCGATTCATAAAGAAAAGTCGGGTGCACTTTAACACCGTCAACCATAATACCCCATGGCAAATTCGTCGGACCGCCATGCGCCTCTTGATTGATAAAATTGCCCCATCGGCCTATCGCTTGTCCCAAAATCAGCGGCATTGAAAAGAAATCAGCGATTTCACCAAAATCGAAGCGCTTGATCTTGCACATGATATAGCCTGCAATCAACCCGCCGATCACACCGCCGTGAATCGCCAGCCCACCGCTTCGCGTCGCCAAAATTTGGCTTGGATGCTGACTGTAATACGACCATTCAAAGATAACGTAATACGCTCTTGCGCCAATAATCGCGCTGGGGAGTATCACCAGTACAAGATCTATGAGATCATTTTCATCATAACCATACCGCTTGCCGACTTTTGTGAGTATAAAAGTGCCAAGCAGCATGGCACTGGCAATAATAATGCCGTACCAAGCGACACCAAAGCCAAAAATTTCAAATGCATACCGATTCATGATAGACTCCTTACATCAATTTCCTTAATTGTCTTCGTGTTGCTTTCGAATAATAGACATTGCAGAGTGCTCAGACTGATAAAACACACGAACTGTCGTCATCATCTCATCATAGGTCATTTCCTGGAGCCAGTTGACATATCTGAAAAGATCTGTTCCCTTCATTATATGATAGGTATAATTACTTGCCAGTGACTGCAACGCATTAAATGATATCAGCAGTCGCCCAACCAACTTACGCTTCATACGATTAAATGCCTCTTGGTCAATGCCGTTTTTTACAGCATCCTCAATGGTTTCCAGAATGAGTGCACTTAGCGCATCAATATCTTTTGACTCCGCACCAATTGCCGCATAGGCATAACCAAAGCCAAACTGACTCTCGACGTCAAATCCATCGGTAATGAGGCCTTTTTGCATGGCGCGCTCATAGAGTTTTGAACTTCTGCCAAACATAATATCATTTGCCGTTCTGATTGCTGCCGAATGGCGCTCCAACTCGCCCTCAAACTTTGTTGGATCTGCCTTGAAGCCAATTTGAAAACGATCTTTTGGTACATCACCTGAAATTTCAATTCGGCGTTCGTTAATGTGCTTTGGTTCATTGGGAATCATCAGCTGAGGCGCTTCACGTTTTGCTTTAAAAGATTCGGTCTGCAACGAATCGACCAGCGTAAACATCGCTTCCGGATTCACATCGCCATAGATAAAGACCGACATGTTATTCGGCGTATAAAAGTACTCATAACATTTCAGGATCTGCTCTGCTGTAATGCTGCTGACAGATTCTTCTGTTCCTGCAATATCATAAATAATTGGATGTTCATTGTAGAGCGAACGGTAGAGATTCATCGCGAGCGCCCAATCCAGTTCATCCTTGTACATATTGATTTCTTGTATAATGATGCCCTTTTCCTTCTCAACGGTCTTTTCATTGATACTGGTATTTTGAACCAGTGACATTAAATAGCCCAAACCCTTTTCAAATTCGTGTACTGTATCAAAATAGTAAACGGTTGAAGCATTGGAAGTGTAGGCGTTGACATTAGCGCCGATTTTCTCGAATTTGACAAAAGTACTTTCCTCCTGATCTTCAAAGATCTGGTGTTCGAGAAAATGGGCAATCCCCAGCGGCATATCAACGTGCTCACCATTTGATAATTCAAAGTGGTTGGACATGCCGCCGTATCGCGTTGCAAAAAAGGCGTATTTTTTCGTAAAACCACGTTTCGGAATGACATAGACCGTCAATCCCGAATCAAGTGTCTGTCGATGTACCGTCTCACCTAAAAAGCGATTGTAATGGTTATTGGTTTTTGTCATTCAGTTGCTCCTTACTTAAAAAGACAATGGTATCAAGTTCAAAGCGATTAAGCGCTTCGACAATTTCCATTTTTGTCACTGCATTAATTTTATCAATATAGGCTTCTACTTCCAATTCACCGCCGGACAGATACTGATTAAAGTAATAATTAATGTAAGAATTCGGAAAATCTGAAACGGATTCAAGTGATGAGACAAAAGCCTTTGTCGCGATTTCGATATCTTCCGTCTCAATTTGACCTTCTTTTAACTTCTTTACTTCTTCTAGAATCAGTGCCAATGCCTGATCGTAATTTTTAGCATCGATGCCCGCATAAACGAACATGATGGCTTTATAGCGTTCAGCCCTCGCAAAGGTACTGTAGCAGAGACTTGCTTTCTCTCTTACTTCCTTAAAGAGCCGCGAACTCCCGCCGTATCCTAAAATCAATGTGCCAATAAAACCCGCCAAATACGCCGGATCATCATAGGGAATATTCATGCGGTAGCCAAGCATTAATCTGGCTTGTTTTACATCCAAAGTCCCCTTCAATGTTTTAACCGCTTCAACGGGCACAATTATTTTTTCTTTTGATATCTTTTCAAGAACGCCGCGCTCAAAATGAAGCTTATCCTGAATCAATGTCACAATATCATCAGCCTCAACATCACCGAGTACGACGATATCCATTTCCGATGATTTTAAAACATTTTGGTAATGCTCAAAAAGCTGTTTGGGTGTAATGGCATCAAGTCCTGCCAGTGTACCGTACTCATGAAGCGCATACGGTTCATCTGCACACATGGTTTCCAGACACTTGCTCAACGTCCACATGGTTTTGTCCTCTTTGCGTGCTTCAATTTCAGACGCGAGTCCCGCTTTTGCCGTTTCAAAGATCTCCGGATCAAAGCCCCCGTCAACGCATTTGGGCGCATTCAATATCTCATTGAGCAATTCAAATGCTTGCGGCAAAACCGTTTCATCATCAATTCGCCGCCCGTCAGCAACTGTCATTTTTATTTGTATCATCTGCTTTTCGCCGTACTTGTGCACATCGGTTACCAGTACGCCGCCATAGAGCATTTCAAGTGCTTGATTAATATCGGTAAGACCGGGATACTTCGTTGTCGCCCTGTCGATAACGCGGCTGAGTAATGCGTTTAGTGAAACTTCAGAAGCCCTGAGCGGACGTCTGATATAAATGCCGACCAGTACGGACTTAAACTTGGTTGCATTCAAGACGTGGAGTTTAATCCCCGGCTGAATGTCCAATACGGTTAAATTCTGCATATTTGACCTCTTCCTATTGCCTCCTTTTAAATAGGGGCGCCCTATTATTATATATTATTTACATTCGCTTGTTAATGGTTTATAATTTAATGATGTGAAGAAATGCGCCATACAGCGCTTCAAATAAACTTCAGGAAGGAAAATAAATATGAAATTAGGTATCGTCGGCTTGCCGAACGTCGGTAAGAGCACGCTTTTTAATGCCATTACCAAAGCGGGCGCCGAAAGCGCAAATTATCCGTTCTGTACCATCGAACCCAACGTCGGTGTCGTCGCCGTTCCGGATGAACGCCTTACGATCCTCAGAGATATGTACGATTCAAAGAAACTCGTACCAACTTCTATTGAATTCTATGATATCGCAGGACTCGTGAGAGGCGCTTCCAAAGGCGAAGGCCTCGGCAATCAATTTTTAAGCCATATTCGTGAAGTCGCGTCGATCATCCATGTCGTACGCTGCTTTGAAGATGAAAATGTCGTCCACGTCGACGGCAAAATCGGACCGAGCAGCGATATTGAAACCATTAACTACGAACTAATCCTCTCCGATGCTGAAATGATTGACAGACGTATTCAAAAAACACAAAAGCAGTTGAAAGGCGATAAAACCGTTGCCGGTGAATTAGCACTTTTAGAACGCGTCAAAAAAGTTCTGGACGAAGGCCTTTCAGCACGTACCATGACTCTTACGGAAGATGAAGAAACATTTGTCAAATCGCTAAATTTATTGTCCTATAAACCAATTATCTACTGTGCCAACGTCTCCGAAGAAGATATCATTTCCGGTGAAGACAATGCGTATGTCAAAGAAGTTCGTGCTTTTGCAGAAACTGAAAATGCAGAAGTTGTGGTCATCTGCGGTAAAATTGAACAGGAAATCGCTGAGCTAGACGATGAAGACCGTACGGCTTTCCTCGAAGAGCTTGGCTTAAATGAGTCTGGCCTCGATAAACTCGTGCGTTCTTGTTATCACCTGCTCGACCTCATTAGTTTCCTTACAGCAGGCCCACAGGAAGTCAGGGCATGGACCATTCGCAAGGGAACAAAAGCACCTCAGGCCGCAGGTAAAATTCACTCTGACATCGAACGCGGCTTTATTCGCGCAGAAGTCATCGCCTTTGACGATCTCAACACGCTGAAAAATATGACCGCTGCTAAAGAAGCCGGAAAACTCCGTCTTGAGGGCAAAGAATACATCGTTCAGGATGGCGATGTGGTGCATTTTAGATTTAACGTGTAAACAGAACCACCCATATTTAAGACATAACCAAACCCACTATTCTGTGTTTTTAACAGTTTAGTGGGTTCTTTAATTCGTATTATTCTGTTTCGGATGTCGTGATTGTCCTTTTTTTCTAATCTTATGATTGTCACCATTTTGAACAATCAAGTAGCATGCATAACGCGACAGCATAAAGTCATCAATTTCTCGCAAAACACCGCCCCAAGTTGGACCATTTTGCCGACGTCAGCAAAAGGGTCCAACGACTTAACATAAGTCAATCCGGAAGCCTATCAAATTTTGAATCATTGACGCATTACACCCATTCGACAAATCACTCTAGGGTGTAATGCAGAAAAAATGTATAGTATAATAGAAGCGGGTTATAAAAGGTTAATCCGATTATTTTGAATTGGCTTTGCCAGAACTGCAGTGGGAGGTTCTTATGGATATGCAGCAGATCGAGTGTGCTTTATCGGTTGCAAAACATCTCAATTTTTCTGAAGCATCATACGAATTAATGATGAATCAGTCTACGGTTTCAAAGAAAATTGCAAACTTGGAAAAAGAAATTGGTTTTTCACTCTTTGACCGATCGACACATCCAATTAGCTTGACGGCCATGGGGCAAATTTTCATAGAAGGAGCCGAAACACTCTTTGAAGATTATTTGCAATTGCTCTCTAATTTATCAGCGTCTTCTTCAGAATTAGATAAAAAGCTTACTATTGGCTCCATTGGTTTCAGCAAAAGCGAAAGTATTGTCAATAAAATCGCTGAGTTTAAAATGATATATCCTGATGTCAATATCGAGCTCATTGACGGCACAACGACACCTCTCGTGGAAGGGCTTCTTAGCAAGCACCTTGACATCGCCATTGTCTCAAGCATGTATTCATGTGAATGCACAGACGATTTGCACTGCTTTAAGAGTGACAGCCGCTTTCTCTCTGCCTCTATTTCAAAAGATCCTTACTACCTGATTGTACACCCCGACCATCCTTTGGCATCCCAAAAATTAGTCACTTATGATGATATTGCACATGTCAAGCTCATCATGTTGGACAAGCGTATGGATGTCTATCATAACGCACTCAACAATCTTTTTGCAGCAGAAAACATTACACCTAAAATTGCAATGACCAGCAGCTCTGCCAGAGACGCGCTCACATTGGTTGCACGAAATGTCGGCGTTGCCATCCTCTCAAAAAAAGTAGCGGCAGATGCTTCCGGCGTCATACTCGTGCCTTTTGAAAGACCATTGATTCGCGACACGCAGGTGTTGATTCGCAACGAAAGGCGAAAGCCGGAGTACGCCACGCAGCTTTATCAATTTTTACAAAGCAGTACCGGCGACCATTGACATCATTTAGTGTAAAAGGTTCATAAATAATTGCCAAAAAATACAAAAGACTGAACCCGCAATCGGTTCAGTCTTTCATTTTTTTAACTTAATCGTGTATTCTTCCTATTTAACTCAATCGTGCTTTCTTTTTATACTACGCAGTCAATAACATCAGATATACCATCTCTATCATCGAATGCGCAGTCCATGCTCGACGAGTTTCTGTTGTAGCTGCTTCACTGAAAGCGTCAACGCATCTGTATGACTCACAGCAGCCATCGCAGCAGCGGTTCCCGCAGCTTGACCAATGGCCATGGACGTCCCGACAATCCTCAGTGATGCAAACGCCGCCCTCTGTGAGGCAATACAGCGCCCTGCCGCAATGACCCGCGGTGCAGCCTCTGTGACCATACTGCGATAAGGTATTGTATAATAGCCATCGCCACCGATGTTCTTTAAAATCGAACCACCATTTTCGGCGATATGGATATCCACCGGATAGCAGCAGGTACATACCGCATCCTCGAACTTCACACCCTTCATCAGATCCTCATCTTTAATCTCATACTGTCCTATCAAACGATCTGCGTCTCTAACGCCAACAACCGCAGCAACACCGGATAATGACGCATCAGAAAAGCCTTTGAGATTTGCTTTTAAAAATGGTACGATCTCAGAGATTTGTCGTCGCATGTCAATCATTGCCTGCGAAAGCGCTTTTGTATCATTATGATGAATATCAACACCTCTGGTTGCATTGACACCAATTTGCGAACTGTTCGGTATCTTTGCAATCCCTAGAACGCGAGCAGGTAGAATTTTAGCTTCAAGCCCCTGACGAATAACAGCTTGAATCGTATCAGAAGTCAAATTCCTTACCACGGCTTTATCAATGTCGCATAATCGGAACATCAGTGAAACAGGCTGTACTTTTTCGTCTCTGTGAATGTCAATGGCCATCATTTTAAAAACATTTGCATTCCCTGTCGCATCAATCACCATATCCGCTTCAACTTCATAGACTTCTGTTGCAGTGCCAAAGACTGCTAAAACCTTATCATTCATTTGATGCACAGCTGTTACAGTATGTCCCAACCAGACATCAATCTCATGCCTGCTGACCATCTCATCCAGTAATATCTTAAATGCTTCCGGATTATAATCAACGCGATCGACGACCACATTCGGTCCGGATGACAGCGGCACTTTACTGAAAAGTTCTCCGTTTCCCGACGTAATAAGCGATTCAGCAATTTCATTCGGAATACCGCCTAAAAATGGCTTCCCCTGCAAATGTGTTCCAAACATATTACACAGCATACCGTTGGTTGCAATACCCCCGAGTGCGTATTGACTTTCAATCAGCATGACACTGGCATTTGTTCGAGCTGCTGCAATTGCGGCCGTTGTTCCCGCAACACCACCGCCTACAATTAATACCTGTGCGTTGAATTTCTTCATGTTTTCAGCTCCTAATAAAATAATTGTAAGATTGGCATCCCCACAACGATCATGATAATAATCGCAATAAACATCGTCACAACACCCATTTTAAACATTTTTCCCGGTTCAATCCAGCCGCTGCCCATCGCAATGGTCATTTGCAGCGTTGCTGCCGGTGTTGCAAATGCATAATTTGAAATAGAAGCAATGAGAACTGTTAATAAAACAGGACTGACACCTAATGTCGCCGACAGTGCAATTGCTATATTCGTTAAAACCGCTATGGTAATATTATTGGAAATCAAATTCGTCAGAACCGCAGCAGTCGTAATCACAATGATGATAAAGACAAAGGTTGACAAGTTTGCTAAAACTGGTTGTCCAAGCTGCGTAAAGAAAGGAACAATCCCCACTTCTTCCATTGCCAGTGCTTTACTCAATGCCAGCACAGCACCTACTAAGAACAAGCCTTCCCATCCAACACTCTCTTTAAACCCTTCTTTTATATTGAGAATCGGCTTATGATCAATATGAATAATAGAAAGTACAATGACAGCAAGCAAAATCGGCCCAACTGTTCCCATTCCCGTTAAAAAGCCGGCAACGCCAGGCATGCTATTTTTGATAAAACTTGGCAAAACCCATGCAACAAAAACAACACCATAAGTACCAATTGCAATTTTCTCTTGTATGGTAATCGCATGCATATCGAAATTCATTTTATTGGTCTTTAAAATGTCGAAGCGCGTCATATCAGGTTTTACAATAAATTTGAAAAATAAAATCATTGCGCCAAATGTCAATATACCGACTGGTATGCCAAACGCCATATAAGCAGCAAAGCTAATATCCAGACCCGTTAATGATTTTAAGATCGAGAAACCCAGCAGCACTGTCGAGTGACCTACCGGCGTCATTCCCTGACCGATACACGCACAGAATGCCACACTCAAAATAAGCAGCTGCGGAAATAGTTCTTTCTTATTCTTATCATACCCTAATTCCGTTAAAATTGATTCCGCAATTGGCAAACTGATTGCCAGTGTTGTGATGCCTGATAAAAACATCGTCAGTACCAGTACACTCAAATCGAGCATCATGACAAAAAGCCATGGACTTTTTCGCGCAATCGGTCTCGTCACAAACCATACTGCAATCCGATGTGCAACCCCAGTTTTAATCAATGCATGACTGACCAAATAACAACAAATCAGAAAAAGTATAATCCAATGACCAATCGAACTCGAAATCGCCGTACTGTAGTTCATAACACCCGTTGTCGCAATGGCAAAGATACATGCAAAGCTAGGCCAACCGATACTGACAGTCGTCCACAAATACAAAGCGCCTACTGTAATGCCAATAAGCTGCATACCCACTTGCGGCAAATTTTCCGGCGTTGGCAAATATTTGAACAGGAACATCAAGCACAAGCCGATCAATGTGTTCAAAAACTTCTTTTGCATTTGCTTATCTAATTTTTCCATTATGCAATCTCCCTTCAAACTAAGCTTTCCGGGACGCCCCCTAAAACGATATCGTAATTAAAGTATAAATAATCGCAAAAAAAGCTTCAATTCATATTTTCAACTTATTATGACGATTTGGAATAATAACCCTCGATGTACAAAACGCCATGTCTCAAGGCTTATATCCTTTTGACATGGCGTTTGAATTCGTTCTTTTAATATCGCAATTATACCGATAAGCTTTCTGTTTTTGCTTTAACACGATGACGAATATACTGCCATGTAAAACAAATGATAACAATGACAGCACCTGCCAACTGCAAGATTGGATATGCTGTAATCAGCATCATTGCCGCCATCCCCATGATGACGCGCATCGTTTTTGTCCAAACAAAGATAAAATACCCCTCTGTTACGACAACCAATGCCACGATGATTAAAATCATCTCAAAAATACTCAAAACGATTCCGCTAATCGGTCCAACCATCAACAGGCTCGCATTAAAGAGAAATTTAAACGGCATCAGGTATGCCGCCAATCCTAAGCGAAAAGCTGTAAAGCCTGTCTTATTGGGCTCACTCTCTGCAATGGCAGCCGCTGTATATGCGGTAATTGCCACAGGCGGTGTCAACGCTCCCAGCGATGCATACATAAAGATGAATAAATGTGCCGCAAGCTTTGTCACGCCCATATCAACCATTGGCGGAACAAGAATAGAGGCCAAGATGATGTAAACAGCCGTTGGTGGCATGGCACATCCGAGCACCAATGTAATTAATGCAATTACGACGCCCGCTATCGCTAAATTGCCGTTGGAAATATCAATTAGCGTATAAGAGAGTTTAGCGCCAAGGCCTGTCATGGAAATCGTCCCGACAATAATCCCGGCAGCTGCACATGAAATAATAATCGGAATTGCCTGTATCGCACCGTTTTGAAGTGTTTCCACAAAGTACGCTATCGAAATTTTGAATTTAACGCGGATCATGTGAATGACAACTGTGAGCATCAGCGCACCGAATGCAGTCTTCATGGGGCTCCAGCCCATCATGATAAACGTAATCATAAAAATTACCGGAATACTTAAATAATACTTCTCTGTAAAAATCTTTTTAAAATTTGGAATTTCATTTTCAGAGAGTCCTTTAATTCCCATTTTCTTAGCACGTGAATCCACCGTTAAGAAAAGCGAAAGGTAAAATAGTGTTGCAGGAAATACAGCTGCCATTGCAATGGTCTTATAAGGCACATTCAGGTATTCTGCCATGATAAAAGCACCTGCCCCCATAATCGGCGGCGTAAACAATCCAGCAGTTGAAGCAACAGCTTCTATAGATGCAGCATAATGCGGCATGTATCCCGTCCGTTTCATGAGTGGAATGGTAAAGGTTCCCGTTGTCGCCACATTAGCAGCTGAAGAACCTGAAATCATCCCCATTAGGCCGCTTGCAGCAATAGCTGTTTTCGCCGGACCTCCACGGTATTTACCGGTTAAGCTAAATGCAACATCAATAAACCACTGCCCTACATCATAGGCACTTAAAAAAGCGCCAAAAATGACGAAGACAATAATAAATGTTGATGCAATTCCTAAGGGAATGCCGAAGATCCCCTCAGTCGTCATGTACAAGAACTCAATAATTCGGCGCCACGATTCACCGCTATGTGCTAAAACACTTGGAAAGTAAGGGCCAAAACGCGTATAGAGTAAAAACAACACAGCTGTCAATGTAATAAATTTGCCAACACGTCGTCGCGTTAGCTCTAACAGCGTTAAAATCATAATACCGCCCATAATAATATCCATATCAGGTGTTGCGCCAATTTTCATAACGCGGCTCTTCCAGACAACCATAATATAAATACCGGATACAGCCAGCAATACCGCCAGTAAACTGCGCCAAACGAGCGACAGCGTGCCGCCTTCAATCTGTAGATTATCGCCTTTACCCTTAATAAAAAATGCGACGGGCAACAGCAGTGTTATGAGCAGCGCACGGTGCGTCATCGCTGAAAAGACGCCGAAACCAGCAGTGTACAAATAGATTAGCGAAGTCATTGTCAAAAGACTTTTTAAAATGTAAACAAAGCACACGCGCAGTGTCAGCTTTTTGTCACTCAATTAAGAACGCCCCTTTCTTTAAAGTAACGTTCTGCACCTGCATGCAGTGGTATTGGCACCCTTGTTACAGCATCTTCAAGTGTCAGCCCTGCTGCCGATGGATGCGATTGTTTGATTTTGTCAACTGATTCAAAAATTGCCTTCGTAATCTCGTAAACTTCGTCATCGGAAAGACTCTTGCTGACGACAACCATATTGGATAAATAAATGGTTTTGGCGCTTTCGGAAATATCATACATGCTTTTGTCGATTTCAATTTCCGAATAATATGGGTACGCGCTTAAAATTTCGGCCATTTTATCGTCTTCAATACTGAGAATTTTAAAATCTGTTGTAGTTGCTGCGAGTTGTGTAACTGCCGAGGCCGGTGCAGCAGATTGAATAACAGCAGCATCAACATTCCCGTCTTTTAAGGCATCTACACCTTCAGAATAAGCCAAGTATGTGGCATTAATATCTTCCAGTCCAAATCCGTAAACTTTAAAAATGTCAGATGCCACATTGATGGCACCTCCTCCGGCTGGTCCCATGGCAATGGTTTTACCTTTCAAATCGGCAAATGTTTGAATATTTGAATCATTCATGACGACAATATGCAATACACCTTTGGATAAGCCTGTAAAAAGTGTTGCGATATTATCCATTTTTTCTGTGTATGGCGCTTCGCCATTGACCGCTGCATACGCCATCGGGCCTTGTGTAATGGCAATCTGTACTGTGTTTTCATTGACGAGGACATTGTTTTCCGGCGCGCCCCCAGTTACTTTCGCCGTTGATTGTATCTCTAAACTGTTGGTTAAAACATCTGCAATTGCAATGCCTATTGGATAGTAAGCGCCGCCGGTTCCAGCAGTTCCCACTGCATAAAACTGACTTTTTTCAGCCGTTCCCTCTGAATTTTTATCGCTGGCGCCCGTTGTTTCAGGCTGTGATCCGCACCCCACCAGTGCAAGGATTAAAACTGTAACCAGCATCAACGCTGTGATATTTTGCTTTTTCATCGTATCCCTCCAAACCGTTTCGCGTTCATATATTTTCCGCGTTGCCCGATCAGCCAACATATAGAATGCTCAACTGCCATTGTCTGCTTTAGCAATGTACACACTCATAAAGGCAAACACCTCAATCAGCTGCAATTTTCTTGGGCACACTTGGTCAATCGGCAATTTTGATGCAAAAGTCTTGGCAAATACCCCGTATATTTGCCAAGACGTATTGTGCAATACTTTTTACCTGTGTTATGATGATTTAAAGTCCTGCTTTTGTCAAGGCGTATTTTACTTTTTTAACTTCGTCTTGATCAAGCGGCATGACTGGCTCGCGCATTAATCCCGTCGTGAAAAAGCCTCTTTGGTGGATGACTTCTTTCATTCGGGCATGCGCTTCTCCCGATGGCTGTCCGATCCCGTAAATCGCCTCAGCCATCGGGAATATTTTTTCCTGCAGCTCGCGTGTTTTTACGAAATCATTTGCTTTAACTGCTTGCCATGCTTCTGTAATGAGCTCAGGGATACAGTTTCCAAACCCAATCAACGCGCCGTCGACGCCAACATACATTGATGACAGCAGGTATTCATCATGACAGGTTAAAATTTTCAGTTCAGGTGCTTGTTCTCTCAGTATGCGAATATCTCTTTCGTAAACTGCCATTTGCCTTGTACCAATTTTAAGTGCTTTAACGTTTTCGATTTTACTGATTTCGAGCACTGTCTCAACCGGATAGAATGCCTTTGTTGAATATGGGTAAAGGTGAATAATAATACCAATATCAATGGCATCTGCAACTTTTTTAAAAAATGTCACTGCAGAGCTCTGTTTCATACCAAATCTCAGCCAAATATGCGGCGGCATTAACAATATCCCATCAGCACCCGCGTCTTGTGCATCACGTGCATGATCGATAGCTTCCAATGTTCCCTCTGCACATACACCGGAGATAATCATCACTCTGTCACCAACTTCGTCTGCAACAATTTCAACAATGCGTTTTCGCTCTTCTCTGTTGAAAGATGTTATTTCACCGGTATGCCCATTGCAGACTAGGCCGTCAATGCCTTCAAAATCTGCTAACCACGCTACATACTTTCTTAATTCTTGTTCATTGATACTGAAATCCTCGTTCAGCGGAATAGAAATGGCTGGAAAAATATTTTCCCATGATACTTTTTTCATTGTCTCATCTCCTATAATTGTTTTATTGAAAGGGTGTAAGCTTAATGCTCTATAGCTTACAGCGCCTAGCAACTGAATTTCGCTTGATGAGTTTTGCTTCATAATGAGGCAATTCATCTGACTGTACATTTGGATCACAAATAATTTCTACACTCTTTTCCCCAAGCTCATAAAAAGGAATTTTTACCGTTGAAAGTTTAGGTGTCGTATATTCTGTAATAATAATATCACCTACGCTGACGAGACTTATATTTTCAGGAATTATTAAATTGTTTTCCTTCAAATAGCGCAAAACGCCAATGGCAATATTATCGTTGGCGCAACAGATCGCCGTTATCTCATGTAATCTGTCGCTAAAATTTTCCATCGCCTTATAACCTGCTTCCCATGTAAAATCACCATGAGTAATAAGCGTTGTATCTTGCTGTATCCCCGCAGTTCTCATGGCACTTAAAAAGCCGTCTAGCCTTTGTTGATCGACAATAATCTCAGCATTCCCGCCGACATAAGCAATATGATGATGACCATTCTCCACAAGATAATTGCCAAGCAATTGTCCCACGTAATGATTGTCGACTGATATCGTCGTCATCGCCACGTTTTGGGGTGCCAAAGCGATAATTGGAATCCCAAGTTCCCGTGCACGCTTAACCCGAATTTCTTGCGCCTGTTGAAAAGCCTCATCCCGATATCCTGCGCCAGCAATGACGATTCCCGCCACATTATGCTGCATCAGAACATCATAGTATTTAAGCTCATTTTCCATATCGCGTTTTGAGTTGCAGACTAAAGCCAGATAGCCATATGCAATCGCTGATTCTGTGACGCCTTTTGCAATCGCCGAAAAATACGGATCTGCTATATCGCGAACGATTAGTCCTATAAGCTGACTTTTATTGGATTTCAGTGATTGTGCTGATTTGCTCGGCGTATATTCAAGCTCTTCAATAGCATCCTCAACTTTTTTTTTGACAGCATCACTGACCGGATAATCCACTTTATTCAATACTCTTGATACTGTTGCAACTGAGACATTTGCCATTTTTGCAACATCTTTGATGGTAGCCTTTTTCATCGCGTCCCCACTCTTCTTTAATGAATTATGTAATTTTATAATAAGTAAACGTTTACTGTGTTGAAATATCATATAGTAAACGTTTACTATGACTATTCTAATCTGTTTTTGCTTTTCTTGTCAATAGCTTTCTGACAATTTCCTCAAATATATCTTTTTGATACGAATTTTAACGATCATCATTTTATCCGTGCCATTATGATTATTCTGTATTATAATAAAGCAGTCTTATTAACTTAAAGACGTTATGGGAAGCCAATAACCATACGGATTTTTCATGCTTCTACCCATTGCTTCTACCCAATACATGATAACGCTTTTAACCGAGGGCCTATGAAAACAATTAAATCTTTAACAGAAATATCCGACGGCAAGTTATATGATTACACCGATGTCGTCAAAGCGGATACAGGCGGCTGTTTGGAGTGTCACGCCTGTTGCGTCGACGTCGGCGATCTCGTTTCGCTTACGCCGTATGATACTTATGAAATGATGCGAGCAACGCAGCAGTCATTTGCAGCGCTCACATCAGATCATATCGCTATCCATCGCATCGGGAAACTTAATCTTCCCTATCTGAAAATGCATGATGGCAATGCAGCTTGCTCATTTCTTAATATGGAGGGCCGCTGCAGCATTCACAACTATCGCCCTAATATTTGCAGACTCTTCCCGCTTGGCAGGGTTTATGATGAGGATGATTTCAAGTATATCTTACAACAAAATGCCTGTGTCAAGTCAAAACTAGAAAAAGTGAAAATTAAAAAATGGATCGGCATTGATTCTTATCCTGAAAATAAAGCTTTTCTGCTCGAATGGCATCGCCTTTTAGGCGCCATTGCGTTTCGCATGAAGTTCATTAGAGAAGCAGACGCAGTTCGTATTTTTAATGATGATTTTATCAACGGGTTTTACAGTATTCAGCTGCCTTTGCAGCAAATGAGTGATGTAGAAGCGCATCGGGCATTTTATAAACAATTTTACGAAACATTGCCGACAATAAAAAATCGACTGGGTATTTTATAAACCCAGTCGATTTTTATATGTTTAAAAAGAGAAGTTTAACCTTTTGCCGGAAGTTATTCATTTGAAAAGACTTCAGATGCTTCTGGAATTGACGGCGCCGCACCCGGCCGCGTTACGGCAATGGCACTGGCGCGTGTAGCTATTTCAAGCGCCGTCTGGACTTCTAAATTGCGAAGCAGCGACGCAATAAAGTAACCTGTAAAGGTATCCCCTGCCGCAGTGGTATCCACTGCTTTGACCTTTAATGCCGGCACGAACAGACGCGTGTTTCCATCTTGGTACAAGACGCCGTTTTCACCCATCGTCAATACGATTTTCGTCTTTGGATAACGGTCTATCAATGCCTTAGCATGTGCTTCAGAGGATCCTTCGAAATCACAAATGGCTTCCGCTTCATGTTCATTCAGTATTAAATAATTGACAGCATCCAGTGGGTAATCCAGCACACTTTTGTCAAAAGGCGATGGATTAAAGACAATCACCATTCCCCGCTTTGATGCCTGTGCCATTAAATAGGCCATCTCAGAAATTTCATTTTGCAGAATCAGCAAATCGCCTTGTGCAAAATTTGCCAATGTTGTATCAATTTCAGTATGATCAATTTGCATATTTGCGCCGCCATAGAGCAAAATACTATTTTTCCCATCAAGATCGCGTTGAATAATCGCATGCCCTGACGCCATTGCCTTATGGCTGATAAAAGTCGTATCAATTTTATGATCAGCCAACAGTGAAATCAATATCTCACTGTCATCTGCACCAACGGCACCTGCCTGATACACTGAAACGCCTGCCTTTTTTAATGCCAGTGACTGGTTTAGACCCTTGCCGCCGCAGTAAACGTGTCTTGCCTTTGACTGCTGTGTTTCGCCTTCTCGATTGATATGTGCCACATCGTAAACATAATCAATATTAAGCGATCCAAAATTGAGTACTTTTTGTTTTTTTCCACGGTTCGTTTCAGAAACCACCCAACCGCCTCCTTATATATGAAAAATTGCGTTTTATTTTACACTTTCATTCGCTTCCGTCTTCTCTAATTTAACTGCTGATGTACTCTTGCGGACAACTAAATACGGTTCTATCACGCGTTCGAGTTTGTCAATTGGTTTTTTCTCATTCATTTCAATCAAGCGTTTCGTCGCCTCTATACCCACTTCATAGATTGGCTGATGAATGGTCGTAAGCGGTGTATCCAATAATTCCGAAAAAAAGATATTATCATAGCCAACCAGTGATATATCATCCGGTATATTGTAGCCATTTGCCTTTAAAACATTATAGACGCCATACGCTGACATATCATTGAAAGCAAAGACTGCTGTAAAGGTTTCGCTCAAGAGCTTGTTAATGCCCTCGCGGCCGCCTTCAACCGTATAATCACCTTCGTAGATCAAAGCGGGATCATATGGTATTGAAGCTTCTTCAAGTGCGCGGCGATAGCCATCCAGTCTAAATTTTGAATCATCCAAGTGCAGCGGCCCCGTTACACAAGCGATCCTGCGATGTCCCAAATCTGTTAAATGTTTTGTCGCCAAATAACCGCCCACTTCGTGATCGGTTACCACGTAATGGCAGCATTTCTGACGAAACGTCCTGTCAATCATAATATAAGGTATTTTAATACTGTCCATAAGTGTTAAACTTTCCATCGCCTTCTCGTGATCGCTGTCAATCGACATGGCATAGAGAATGCCGTCAACGCCTTTATCCGCCAATACGCGTATATAAGCCATATCGCGCTCATGCATATCATTTGTATTACACAGAACGAGATTCCAGCCGTTTCGACGGCATTCATCTTCGATTCCCTTTGCCAAATTAGAGAAAAAAACATTTCGAATATCAGATATAATCAGGCCAATCGTATTCGTACGCTTTTTTACGAGTCCAACAGCAATTTGATTCGGTCTGTAATCCAGATCTTCAACGGCTTTGAAAATAATTTGTTTCGTCTTTTCAGGAATTTTCGTACCCTTACCGTTGAGAACGAGGGATATCGTCGTTACTGAAAAGCCTGTGTATTCTGCTATATCCTTAATCGTCGTCCTCATTGTATGCTACAAAACCTCCCTAGTTTTCACTTTCTCCAATACTGTTTAACACTTACTATTCTCAGGCATTATGCCATAGCCATTATCGCCATCAGTTTATCAGCGGCATTTGATAAATCTTTTCATAAAACGCCAGCGCCCTTTCAAAGTCTGTCCAATAGAGGGCCTCATTCGGCTGGTGCGCCAACGCCGCTCTACCTGGGCCATACAATATTACCGGGATATCCGGATACGATTTTATCAGCACGGAAGCATCTGTAAAATATCGAACCCCCACTGGTGCAATATTATTGTTGGCTTCATCTATTGAATACATCTCAGCAGTCGTAATTGCCTCTTGAATAGATTGATATTGACGATAGAGTTTATGTGTTTCTGAAAGCCCAATCGCCATGCGATCATTCACAATTTGCCAAAAAACTGAGGCACCTGGATATTCTGCCATTAATTGTTGGTTGATATAATCTTCCAGTACAGTACACACCTGACTGCTTTGATAGGCAGGCGTCAATCGAATATCCAATGACATCTCACATTGATCCGGTACCATATTCGTGGCAATGCCGCCATTTAATTTGGTCAGTGTTACCGTTGAATGCCCTAACAGCGCATGGCGATCTACCTCGAAGACAGTTTTGAGATGCTGATATATTAATGTTCCAAGCACCAGAGCATTAACGCCCTTCTCTGGATATGCGCCATGGCTTGTTGCGCCTTGGACATGCAAGTCAAGCCACAGACAGCCCTTTTGTGCAATCCCCAGTTGACATCCCGTCGGTTCGGCAATTAACAGATGATGCATCTTTGCCATCTCGTGCTGCTTACAAAAATGCATCGCACCAATCCCGCCTCGCTCTTCATCGCAAGTTGCCAAGAATAATATATTATAAGCAGGCCGAATACCGAGCGCATGCATTTTAACCAGTGTATACAGCATAACGGCAAGTCCGCCCTTCATATCGCTGCTGCCTCTGGCGACAACACGATCTTCCAATATCAGCGGCTGATCCGGAGCAGAATGCCATGCGTTTAAATCACCATAGGGCACCGTATCCAGATGACCGTTCCAGACGACGGTTTGACCGTTATCACACCCTTCGATCAATGCGACAGCATTCGCCCTACCAGGTGCCACGTGCTCACATACGGCATCAATACCGTTTGCTGTCAGGTAATCACAGATATACGACGCAATTGCCGCTTCATTTTCAGCACCGTTGACGGATGGTTTGCCTAAGAGCGCCAATAAAAGGTCTTTGGCACTTTCAGGCATATGATTTGTGATACTCATGGTTGTTTACTCCTCCATCTATAGACCTCTCCATACAAATCTCCAGTGTATTTCTGCATCATTTAAATCAATTTATCATTCTGCCACAATCGTTGCAATTACTTCATTATAACCCAATTTACCAAGCCTTGCCACATTTTGTCATAATATTCCCATGAGACAAACTCCGGCGGCGCCCAGTGTGGAGCACAGTCCGATGTAAAGACAGCACTTCTGCCTTCACCATATTTACCTAGTGCAATAAGCGGATCTTCACCCACTGTCACCAGTACTTCTGCATCCGGTTTTGCAACCGTCTTGTTGTAGCCTAAAAGATGCGGCCATTCAGCCGGAATACCGTCAATCACTTCATGCTGTTTTTGAACAGTCGGCACTACACCTTCGCAATGTTCCATGCGGTCATCTGTACTCAGTATTTGAACCGGCAATACTTCTTGAACTGCTGTATCCTGCCATTTACCCTTTGCATCAACACCTGAGAAAGTCAGATAGCCGCCAACCATTACAAGACCGCCGCCTGAGAGCACATACTCTTTTAAGAGATTACAGCGGTTTGGTTTCACTTCGCTTCTCGTAAAAGTTGGTACCGGCAGTAAAAGCGTATTGGCACCAATATCCGAAAGAATGATACAATCATAGGCTTTGAGTTCTTCCAGTGTAAAAGGGAACTCTGTCATCGCCAAATGATTCGGCATAAATGTCACTTCACAGCCGCCGGCTTCCAGTGCCGCCTTTAACCATTTTTCGCCGGTTTCATATGTCGAAGTATAAAAACTGTCAAATCCTTTAACATGTGTGGTATAACTCATCCATGATTCCCCAGCCAACAAAATACGCTTACTTTTCATATCATTCTCCTTATCATTTATAGGGTGCTTTCGTGCAAAAGCATTTTAGCTTATGCTCTGCCCAAAGTTATGCTCATTTTCAATATCTTAACAGTTGTCATCTAAGCGTTTGCTTAAACTGTTTTAAATTCATAATTATCTTTGACTTAGATTGTCTTTGACTCAGATTGTCTTTGACGGATATTATCGTTTGACTTAGATTATCCTTTGTTCATTGCGTCTTCACTTATAACAGCATAGCGTCGCATGTACATCACTGCTTTACTTGCCAAACTGTTCAATCAGCGAGGCATAAACCAGTATGCTCTCAAGATAAGCCGATTTTGATAAGTATTCATTAACGGCATGACACTGTGCCAGATTGCCCGGTCCAAATTGTATCGTAGGCACGCCCGCTATGTTCTGCCAAATTCTCGAATCACAGCCGGCAGGCGATCCTTCGATCACCGCTTCATGTCCTTTTACCGCTTTTGATGCTTCCTGAAAACACTTTACAAATGAATCATCCATCGGCATCTCATAGGCACCACCCGCCTGGTACATGGTTACAGTCGGCGGATTTGCTTTCAGCCACGGATCATCTAAATCAATCGCGTTCATAAAGGCAGCTTCCACCTGCGCATGGCTCATGGTGTTAGGATGATAATGAATACACACTTCAAATGTACAGCTTCCTGCAACCGTTGACGCAGCTGAACCGCCGTGAATCGTACCGACGTTCATACTTGGCTTTGGCAGCAGCGGATGGTCATAGGCAAGCTGCCAGTCGTTCTCAAGTGCTTCCAGTTCGGCCATCATCTTCATGGCCTTTTCAATTGCACTGACGCCAAGCCATTTTGCACCGGAATGATTGGCACGTCCTTTAATGCTAACGCGGAAAAATACAAATCCCATGTGCGCCAAAATCAGTGCCCCACTCGTCGGTTCACAGACGACGAGTCCATCACCTTTAATGCCATTCATCGCTGCCTGTATCGACCCATTGCCGCCGCCTTCTTCATCCACAACAGATGTGATGGTTACATGGCATGGCAAAGCGCGTCCTGCATCTTTTAACAGTTTCACAGCCATAGTTGCCGCCGTTAGACCGCCTTTCATATCACAGACGCCAAGGCCGTAAATGCGATCGCCGTCAAGTGTGGCATGAATCGGCGGATACTGCCAAGCATCTGCTTCACCGATCGGCATCGTATCTACATGACCATTAAAAATTAATCGTTTAGGGGAAGTCCCTTCAAAATGCGCATAGAGGTTGTAGCGATCCGTTTGATCGTGTCCTAAATTACCTTCCTGATACATTTGAACTGCTTTTTTAAGCACGGTTTCAGACATGGGGTCTTCAACAATTTCCGCGCCCCCCATGGATTCAAACAGTGATTTTAAATAGACCTGACCATTTTTTTCATGGCCGCCTAAGATGCCGTGTCCCACCACCTGCGTATCACAGGCAACTAAGTTGTAAAGCGGTTTCAAATAGGCTTCTTGATTCTCATATAGGAATGCTCTCAATTTATTCATAACAGGCGATGCCCTCTCTAATCACTTGCCAAAATGCCTCGACGTCAACATTCATTGCAACCTCTGAATTATGCGGTTCTTTTGAAAATCCGAATAGGTCACAGTTTGTTCGACCATAACTTGGTCCCTGACTGTAGTCAATTTCTGTTACCATGGACTGAAGTTCAAGAATAGATGGATTGATTAAATAGGCAATTGTGACGGGATCATGTAAAGGGCCGCCTTCCCATCCAAAAACTTCTTTTTGCGTTTTGTTGAAAAAGGACATTAAGTCAACAAATAATTTTGAAGCAACATTGCCTTCTACGCGCATTTTTTCAACAACACTGGGCAGGCAAAGGACTTTTCGCGTTACATCCAGCCCTACCATGACGACTTTTTTGCCTGCGCTGAAAACAATATGCGCCGCTTCTGCATCTGCAAGAATATTAAATTCTGCTGCCGGGGTCACATTACCGTGTTGTAAACTGCCGCCCATAATCACAAAGCGGTCAATTTTTTCAATAATGTCCGGTGCCATGCGAAGTGCCATTGCATAATTGGTAAGCGGTCCCGTCGCAACGAGTGTCATCGGTTCGACAGAAGCCTTTAGTGTTTCAATAATATACATCACCGCATGCATTGCTTCTGCCGTCTTCGTTCTCGGAGCAAAAACAGGGCCGTCAAGACCGGTTTCGCCGTGAATATCATCTGCAATAACTTGCTTAGCCCTCACCATGGGGCGATCACAGCCAGCAAAAACGGGCACGTCAATCGCCAAATGCTGACAGACGTTTAAAGCATTGTTAACGGTTTTTTCAAGCGTCTGATTGCCGGCAACCACGGTAATACCCTTTAAATCAATGGCAGGATGACCGCCCGCCAACATAATGGCAATGGCGTCATCGTGTCCCGGATCACAGTCTAAAATAATCGGTGTCGGTTTTCTATTTTCTTGGCTCATCCTTTAACCTCTCTTTTCAGTCAATGTTGAAGGTGCTGTCGTAATCAGCGCACTTTTCTTGCGCGCCTCTCTGGATTGTTTTGTTGCCATTGATATAGCCAGTACGGCAACGGTTACAACATACGGCATCAATAGGACGAACTGCGAAGGAACGCCATATGCCTGAAGTCTCGCACCAATGGAATCGGCAAAGCCAAAGACCAAGCATCCTATTGCTGTCAATACGGGATGTGCGCCACCGAAGAACATTGCGGCAACCCCCATAAAACCTCGCCCATTGGTCATATTTTCTGTGAACATCTTGCTGTAGCCAAGCGATAAATGGGCACCGGCCAATCCACCGACGAGTCCTGAAATCGCAAGTGCCTGATAGCGCATTGCCGTTACATTAATCCCGGCGGTTTGCGCTGCCATTGGGAACTTGCCAACAGCTCTCAGCCGTAGCCCCCAAACCGTTTTAAAGAGGACAAATGTCAGAATACCGACGAGTATAAAGGCGAACCACTCTGTTACCGCCCAATTGTTAAAGAGTTCGTTCAGTGCTGGAGAATTATCTAAAAAGGCTAGGTGCACCTTTGGTATGCCAATGATCTTTGGATCGGTAAACGAACCTGTTTTGCCTAAAAGGCTGTTTAGCATATATTTGGTAAAGGCCAGTGCAAACATATTGATACCTATACCGATCGCCGTAATTTCAGCGCCATATTTTAAATGTCCCACTGCAATGACAGAAGCCATTACCAGTCCTGCCAGCATTGCAACAATAACCGCAAGAAGCCAGCTGCCAGTTAAATAGCTCACCGTAACGGCGGTAAAAGCCCCTGTGAGCATGATGCCTTCCGTGCCAATATTGAGAATGTCTGCTTGCTGTGTAATCGCCGCACATAGTGACGCATAGATAATCGGTGTTGCAGAACGAAGTGTTGCGTAGATCAGGGATAAGTTGATAATTTTTTCAAATGTCATGTCTACGCCTCCTTCTCTTGTGACGCTTCAGGTTTTAGCGGTTCATCCGACTGCTGAATTTGTTTTTTCTTTTTAAATTGAAACAGCAAGTCCATTGTTGCAATAATGATAAACACTGCCGTTATGGTATCGACGATGGACTTTGGCACACTGGTCGCCTGTTGCAGTCCTAACGCTCCAGATTTTAAGGCGCCAAGGAAAAATGCCATAAAAGGCGTTAAAATGAGATTGTTTTTAACCACAAGCGCTGCCAACATGCCGTTAAAGCCTATATTCGCTGCAAAATTGTTTAAGAAATAGCCGTGTACGCCCAAAATTTCTATACAGCCTGCGATGCCGCCCAAAACGCCGCTGAAAATCATCGTTTTGACAAAGGTGTGTTTAGGATTAATGCCCACATACTCTGCATGTGAAGCATTGAGTCCCACGGTTCTAATCTTGTAACCGAAAGTCGTTTTATTTAGTATCCAAATTGCGATGATGCCAACGATAATTGCGATAAACATGCCGACATTGGCACTGCTCGGTTTCATAAACTGGTAAAGCTTTACCTGATCTGCCACCGGATCTGACTGCGCATTGGCAACGCCTGCACTCATTGGCCCACTGACTAGATAGGACGTTATATAAAAGGCCACATAATTCAATAAAATGGTGCTGCATACTTCATTAACCCCATAGTATGCTTTTAACGCCCCGGGGATAAATGCCCACATTGCGGCAACAATCATCGCACCGAGAAAGCATGCCAATAGGTGAATAGGCATTGGAAGGAACCCCCAATGTATGCCGATATACGCCGCTGCGATCCCGCCGAGAAAGACCTCACCTTCAACACCGACATTAAAGGCGCCGCCTTTTGCACCAACGGCAAAGGCCAGTGCTGTTAGCATTAGTGGTGTGAAATTAGCCAGCGTCTTGCCCAAATTTAGTTTTCCGACAAAGGCACCTTTAACTAAAGCCGCATAAGCGGAGATCGGATTTTCACCAATTATCATAATAAAAATGGCGCCAATCACCAAAGACAATGCGATAATGAGTGCAAACCGGATTAAACTTTTTCCAAAATCACGCATGTGCCGCCTCCTCTGTTTTACCGCCCATCATCAAGTAGCCGAGCTTTGTATCCGTTGCTTCGCTAGCTGTCAACGTTCCTGAAATCTTTCCTTCGAACATAACAATGATGCGGTCGGACAGCGACAGTATCTCTTCAAGATCTGCCGAAACCAGCAGGACGCCAGTCCCCTGTTCTTTTACTTTTTCGAGGATACTTCGAATGGATTCAATCGCCCCAATATCAACCCCACGCGTCGGCTGAGACGCGACAAGCAGTTTGCCATTCATGGCAACTTCTCTTGCAACAACAACCTTTTGCGCATTTCCGCCAGACAATGACTGAGTCGGCATTGTGACATCCCTCGGCCTTATGTCAAATTGTTCTGCAAGTTCATTGGCATAGTCAATCGAATGCTGCAGAGATAAAACTTTGTTTTTTGAAAATGCCTGATCGCCTATATGCGTCGCGATGATATTCTCCCAAATTGTAAGAGCGCGGTTTAAGCCGCGTTTATTCCTGTCTTCTGGAATATGCGTCATGCCCTTTGCCCGAATATTACTCACGGATAAATTCGTAATTGCTTCGCCAGCGAGTATAACTTTTCCCTTTTCAACTTTTCGAAGCCCCGTGATCGCTTCTATCAATTCGCTTTGTCCATTGCCGTCAATACCGGCAATGCCAAGAATTTCGCCTTCATGCACTTCAAAGCTGATTCCTCTGATCTTAGAGATTTCCTTTTCACCGGAAGTCCAGAGATCCTGAACATCAAGCACCTTTGCACCTGAATTCACTTCTGATTTCTTGATATTGAGGAAGACCTCTCGACCAATCATCATCTGTGCAAGCTGTGCAGGATTCGTTTCAGTCTTTTGAACCGTACCAATGTAAGCGCCTTGCCGCATGACAGAAATACGATCTGATATTTTCATCACTTCATCTAGTTTATGCGAAATAAAGATGACAGATTTGCCGTCGGCTTTTAATTTTTTTAAAATTTCGAAAAGGCCATCGGCTTCCTGTGGTGTCAGTACGGCTGTAGGCTCATCGAGAATAATAATCTCGGCGCCACGTGATAAGATCTTAATGATTTCGACACGCTGAGCTTCACCGACAGAAATCTGATGAATGCGCTTATCCATTTGAATATCAAGGCCGTATTGGTCAATAAACTGTTGAACCTGTGCACGCCCAGTGGCGAAATCAACAGTAAGTCCTTTTTTGGGCTCAAAACCTAACAATATATTTTCAAGCACCGTCAATTCATTGACGAGCATAAATTCTTGATGTACCATACCAATCCCAAGATCAATCGCACGCTTTGGCGTCATATTTTTTATTTGTTTTTCTGACACCCATATATCGCCTGCATCATGTGGGAATAGGCCGTAGAGCAGTTTCATCATTGTTGATTTACCAGCGCCGTTTTCCCCAATCAACGCGTGAATTTCACCTTTTTCAACTTGTATATGTCCGTTTTTAACGGCACAGACTTCACCAAAATTTTTATTGATGCCCTTCATTTCTACAACAAAAGAACTCATGTTGCACCTCCTATGTATGCATGTTTGGCTTTAACGCTATTTTATACCGTTTGCGGCATTTTTTCACTTACTTGCACCGCACTGATTCCATTATACAAAATTCAGTCGCCAAACACTTGAAAAGAGTGAAGGCAGGCTGTGTAAACGAACCTGCCTTCTTGGGGAAAATTAAGGATTTATTAATTATTCGGGCCAAATCCCTCATAATTTTCAACGACGATTTCACCTGAGACGATTTTATCTTGGAGTTCTTGGATCTTTGTGAGGATTTCATCCGGGAACTGATCGCCAAGCGCTTCTTTCATAACGCTCATGTCGGTTAAACTTACGCCGTTGTCGGCAATGGTTAAATATTGTTTAGAGCCACCCTCAAATGTACCCTCAACAACGGATTGAATTAACAGGTAACAAGCAGAATCAACGCGTTTGAGCATTGAAGTCAACACGTGACCTGGTTGATCGCCATCTTGATTGAGGTCAACGCCGATCGCATATTTGCCAGCTTCTGTTGCCGCTTCTAAGATACCAGTACCGGTACCGGATGCAACGTTCATGACGACGTCCGCACCTTGTTGATATTGTGCTAAAGTAAGTTCTTTTCCTTTCAGCGGGTCATTCCAAGTGCCTGCAAATGACTGGAGAATTGTAATATCAGGATCGACATATTTTGCACCTTGCTCATAACCAGTATAGAAATCGTGGAGCACAGGAATATCCATGCCGCCTACCCAGCCAATGATATTTTCATCATTTACGCCTTCGATATCACTCATTTTTGTAAACAATGCTGCTGCCGCACCTGCTAAGAATGATCCTTGATTTTGTGCAAAGCTTACAGATACGATGTTATCGCCTTCAACCGTCGTGTCGATAACGGCAAACTTTGTATCAGGATAATTTGCACAATGTTCCTTCATGTATTCTTCGAAGTTTGAAGAAGAACAGATAATCAGATCATAACCTTCTTCTGCAACTGCCAGGAAGTTTGCTTCCCATTCTGCTGCTTCAGTACCTTCAAGTGTTTTCAATTCAATGTCAAATTCTTCCTGTGCTTTTAAAGCACCTGCGTAACAAGAGTCATTGTACGACTTGTCACCTAAATTGCCGGAAAATACAATGGCAACACGCGTCTTAGCCGGTGCATCACTGCCACCTTCGTTTGTTGATGCCGCAGGCTCTGAGCCGCCGCTACACGCCGTTAAAGAAAACACCAACATTAACATTAATAAAATGCTCATCATTCTTTTCATCATGCTTCTTTCCTCCTACAAGTTCATTACCCGCTTTTTCTTGGTAAAACGTTTTACTTTGATGCCAAAAAAATAATTAAGTCTACTTTCCTTACAAGATCAATGCTTCCCCCACATTGGAAAAACGTTTTACCTTCACAACAGAAAAATAAATTTAATTAAATGTCTAACTACATATTAACGGAATGTTACAAATGCGTCAATCCTTTTTTGGTACTTTTTCATTCTTTTTTGTCCGAGATTATGCGCCTCTTTATCAAGGAAATCTTTATATTTCGCTGTAATGAATAAGCATACCGCTTTTAGAGACTATTCTTATGCGCGCTATTCTTAAACCGTTGTAAAAAAACTCGCCATCACAATTCCTCATGAATTGCGGTAAGGCGAGCTTCTCTCAAGCATGTTCGTTATTAGATTTTAAAATACTGCATGCGTCTTCTAATTTCGTCGAGGTTTTTTCCAACTGACTTTGATGCATCTTTTGATTTTTCCAGTACTTTTGCAAAATTCGAACCGAGGACTTCACTGTCAGCTGACATTTGATTGGCTGTCTGAGAAGTGACGTCGATTGTTGCTGCAATTTCTTCTGTCCCAGCTGCCTGCTCTTGCGTGATCGCTGCAATATCACGAATGCTTTCACTGAGTTTTGTGACACTAACAAGTGATTGATCAATTAAAAGCGTCGTCGATTCCGCCAATGAAACACCATGTGCTGCCTCTTCGCCTGCTTTAGCCACATTTTCACTTACATCACCTATTCTGGCAACCATGGTCTGAGTCACTTTTTCGATATTTTCTGTCAGTTGATCCGTCTCATCGGAAAGTTTTCGAATTTCTTCCGAAACCACGGCAAAACCTCTGCCGGCTTCTCCTGCACGAGCGGCTTCTATAGCTGCATTTAACGCAAGCAGATTAATTTGTGATGACACACCCTTAATCGCTCCGACAAGATCCACAATTTCATCAAACGCTTTGGAAAGCGACGTTACACTCGAATCGATCGTAAGGACTTCCTTTTGAGCCATTTCAAGCGCCCCAGCCATTTCATCCACTTTGATTTTCGATTCACTGCTATTGGCGAGCGCCTCGCCTGAAGCATCTGCCGACTTTGTTGCGGATGCTGCAATCTCTGTTGCGCCACTTGCAATTTCGTTCGTCGTCCGATTAATCTGTTCAATATTCTGCACCAACTGCATCACATTTCTCGCATAGCCATCCATTAACTGCGTCATCTGTTCTTGTTCATCGTTTAAATCCTCTGATAATGCTTTCATCTCTGATTTCGTATGATAAAGATTTTGATTGATACCGTTAATAATATCCGAAATACTGTGCGAAGCTGTTCGAATGGCATCAATAATAGTACGGAATTCAGAAGTATCGTTATCCGGCAACGCTTGATTGATCTCTCCATTTGCAAAGGTTTCAATCAATATTTTCTGATCGTCAATTTTTTTGACAATCACGCGAACCAGTCTTCTGCCCCATAGCCACATGATGAGCAAAAACACAATGATAATGGCAATGGTAATCTGGTTCTTCCAAAGAATTCCCGCCATCATTTCTTCGTGAATCGTTTCATATGCGGTATTAGAATATGTCACGAGTTCAGATAAATCTGTAAGCATCGCCTCACCAGACGATTGATCATGTGACGTCATATAGTGCTCAAATGCTTCAGAAACGCGCTGCATCTTCGCCTGCATCGCATCATCCTCAAATTTTTCAGCGACGCGAATACCATTCTCGATAGTCGTGCGATTTATTTCTGCCTGTTCAACGCTAATGGAGCTTGATGTTATGACATCGACACGCAGTTCATTTAAGGCACTCGCCGATGCATTGAGTTCTTCGAGATCACCCAACTGCTTTATTGTGATATAACTGCTGATTTCACCAATAGCGCCTTGGAGCAATATCAACGCAATCGCGATGAACATCATTCGCTGTACTCTTTTACTAATCATAAGGGATCCTCAATTCTAGCAGCAAAGTATTTGTTTATGATTGTAAACAAACCTGTGAGAATTATATCACAGTGCTTACTAATTGAGAGCGTTTTTCACATATTGTTAATGATGGTCACAACTTATTTACAATTGTACATTTGCAAACAAGTGTTTTGTCCCCTTATGATCCCATTTTGTCCAATTGTTGCCACCATTGATCAATGATACGAATAAAAGTTTCAACGATTTGCGGATCAAATGATTTTCCAGAGCGCTGTCTAATCTGAGATTTTGCTTCATCAATGCCGGCTTCACTAACGATCTCAGCCGCTGTTATTAAGTCATCAAAATAGCAAATGACTGTACTGATTCTGGCATTTAGCGGTATCGAATCTCTTGACGCTCCCATCGGTATACCCGTACCATCGTAATGCGCTTCATGATAAAGGATGTCATTCGCGATGTGAGCAACTTCCGGCACATTTTTTAATATGCGGCTGCCTTTTTCTAAATCCGCTTCTTTCTGCGTCTTTACTGTCTGATCATCTGCTGCTGATGCGCTTACTTCCGATGCAGCTGCTTTCCCAACATTATGCAACAGCGTCAGCAGCATTAGCGCGTCGCCTTCCTCAGGTGACAAATGCATCGCATCACGCATGAGCCGACAAAGCGACAACCTGCGTTTAACGCGTTCCGGCGTTTCAATTTTCATATGGTATAAAAGCTGCTCAAATGGAGCAACGATTCCATTTCTAAAACTTCTGTGCTCAAGTAATTTATTTTGGTACATTGTTTCTTCTGCCCTCGTGATGATATTTTCAATACCGGCATCCTCATCCATCACATTAGCACACCCAAATGCAACACTAATCTTAATTGGAAACATGTACAAATTATCAATTTCTTTTTTTATGGTATCCATCAGCGTATCCGCATAAGTTCTATCGTTTTTGACAAGAATGATAAACTCGTCGCTGCCCCATCTTGCGGATATGTCACTATCCCCACAACAAAGCTTTAAAATGTCGCCAATCGTCTTAAGCAATCGATTTCCCTCTTGAAGACCAAACGCATCATTTATGAGTTTTAGTCCATTGACATCCAGCATCATTACACAATAAGCTGCAAATGCTTCCACCGTATTAATCTGCAACAGCAGTTTTTCAATAAATGCGCGATTATTTATCCCCGTCACCGGATCGGATTCGCGTAGATATTGGTTGCTGTCTTCTTCGATTTTTTTCTCCGTAATGTCCATGAAACTGCCGACGAAACGCGTAGGTCTTCCTGTTGCATCTGCTGACACCGCACGACCTCTTACCAACACCCATAGAAATCCACGCGTCGCTTTATAAGCTCTTAATTCTTTATAAAATATGCCTGTATTCTTTCCCAAATAGGCATTGAAGTCATTTATAAATGCCACACGATCTTCTTCTAAAATCGTATTGAGAACACGGTCTCTGCCAAAGGGTTCATTGTCGTTTTCATCGTAGCCAAGATGTGTATACCACCCTGGACTAATCGTCATTATATCTTTATCGAGATCATAATCAAAATAGCCGTCATTTGTCGCTTCCATAATCATTTTCAGATGTTCATCATTTTTTTGGATCGCCCGATAATTCTTTTCAAGGTCAAACAGCATATGATTGATGTTTTCACCTAGTTGCGTCAGTTCATCGTTCCCGCTCATCTTTGTTCTTAAAGACAGATTTTCCTGTGTTACGACGTTTTGAACAAAATCGCTTAGATATGTGATGCGCTTCACTTCTCTCCTGCTCACAACAAAAACGGTTCCAATGCCAATGAAGAAGAACATCACACAAAGGGCAAGGCTTACCGTTTTTAATGTTTTAATTGCTTCCATAAACGAGGTTCGTTCATGATTAAAAACAAATAATACCATGCCATTTCTAAGAAGATCATTTGCACGGCCTGTATAGGATAGCTGCATCCCCTCACGTTGTATCTCACCTACTGTGACACCGTTAAACCGCTGCATCGTATCGCCTTCCACAAATTGTAAAGCAATATCAGACTCCAGCAATTGCTCTAAATAAGTAAAAAACCGATCATCAAGTGCCCTTACCAGAATTAGATAACCATTATGAGGAACTGATTGCGCCGTATTTGTCGTTCCTTCAACAGAAATTAAATAAAGCTTGCCGTCCACCAGCGAAAGACCGGAGTGAATTTGTTCTGCCGTTACGCCTTTTGTTAAAATTTCGAATGCATTCTGCGCAATAATCATTGTATTGACATTTGAGCTCGCATCATCAATAGAGCCGTTATAAATGATATTGCCACTTTTATCACAGAAAATCATGCTTACGAGATCTAGCTGCGCCAGTGTTTCATCTCCCAGATTGTCAGTGGCATAGCTGTCCAAATTACCACTAATGAAATCATAGGTATCGTCCCAGAGGCTCCAATCTCGTTGTGTCCGCCCCAGTGAATCGAATTCTGCATTTAGAATGGCGGACATCTTGTCAATATCATTATGAACTTTCTTCGTTTCCTCATTGGTAAGGTATGGTATCGAAACTGCCGCCACAACAACAATTGCACCAATAACGCCAATGGATAAACAAATCAAAATGTAATAAATAAGCTTTGTCCTAATTTTCATAAGAACTCCCAAATCCTTTTCATTGAGGCAGATCTCTATACGTCACTGCAATTTCATGAAACTTTTCTTCAACTTTTAAAAAGGCATCGACTATTTTCGGATCGAAATGCTTACCTGATTCCAATTTGATCATTTCAACCGCTTGTTCATGTGAATAGGCACTTTTATAAACGCGTTCACTTACAAGTGCATCATAGACATCTGCAATAGCGACAATTCTTGCAGAAATGGGAATTGCTTCGCCTCTCAGCCCCACTGGATAACCGCTGCCATCCCATTTTTCATGGTGGGAAAAAACAATCTCGATTGGATAGCGTAAAAATGACTCTTGCTGATATAACAGCCTCTCTGCTTTTAAGATCGCCTTTTTCCCTAAAACGGTATGCAGCTTCATCATCTCAAATTCTTCTTTTGTAAATTTCCCTGGCTTCAGCAGAATAGAATCGGGAATACCGATTTTTCCGATGTCATGCAACGGCGCTGAAGCAATGATTAAATCAGCATTTTCACGACTCAAGTCCGCTGTATAGGCACCATCGGTGATGATTTGATCGCATAGTGCTGCTACATACATTTTGGTTCGCTGCAAGTGATATCCTGTTTCGAGATCTCTAATTTCTGCAAGTGAAGCCATCGCCATAATGGATACCTCTTGAATAAGTGCGACTTCTTTCGCCCGCCTTGAAATCTCTTTTTCCAAATATTGATTTTGATCTTTTAGAAAATCATTCGCCGCTTTTAACGAAAGATGTGTTTTGATTCTGGAAAGTAAAATAATAGGGTTAACCGGCTTGCTAATATAATCTGATGCACCAAGTTCGAACCCTTTGCTCTCGTCTTCGACTTCATTCTTAGATGTTAGAAAGATAATGGGAATAGCCATCCAATCCGGATTTGACTTGATAATCCTGCAAGTCTCATAGCCATCCATTATCGGCATCATAATGTCAAGCAAAATGATATCCGGTAATTTTTTCTGCATCATTTCAATTGCCTTTTGACCGTTTAAAGCAACTCTAACTTTATAATGATCTTTCAGTAAACCACTCATCAAAGTAATATTGTCTGGGGTGTCATCAACAACCAAAACAACTTGTGCATCATTCATTATATGCCTCATTCCTCTTCTAACGGCGTCTTCAACAATTGTATCGCTTCGTCATAAACATAATTGTTTATACATAAAGCGATTTGATCGCAACCCTGCGGTCCAAAGCGTTCTCTGACAATTTGTCGAATGGTCTCAAAGTATTCATTTGCATCACTGTCACCTTCTTCAAGCAGTTGTAAAAGCTTACCAATGACTTCACCGGCGTTCAAATTTTCCTTTGTGAACACTGTCGCATCGTCATTAAAGCATGGATCATTGATAATACCTTGTGTTACATGGTGTATTTCAGCTTTCAGTTGCTGATTTAATCTGATTAAAACAGCATAATCCTTCACTGTCTTTGCATTTCGCTCCATTGACGCGCACAATGTCTGTATAGTTGCCGCACCAATATTTCCCGCTACACCGCGAAGCATGTGAGAGAGCTGTTCAACGGAATCATATTGCATATTCTTGATAGCATTTTCTATTTTTTCGGCTGTGTCGCTATGATTCGAAACAAAATTTCTTAATAACTTCTCATATAGTTTTAGATTATTTGAAACACGATTAAGTCCATCAGCAGTATTTATACCATCAATCTGAATCTGGTGTTCATCTGCCTCTAAATGATTTGCTTCAACTACTGTGAGCTCCTCTAAACGAGAGGGCGGCACACAGTTTAAAAGCGTTTTGAACAGATCATCTGGGTTAATCGGCTTTGCAATATGCGCATTCATACCAACCTGATAACACAAATCTTTTTCTTGAAGCATAGTTCTAGCCGTCATGGCGACTATTGGAATCGTTTGATTCATCTGTCTGATCTCTTTTGTAGCTGTAAAGCCGTCTTTGATCGGCATTTGCAAATCCATTAAAATTAAATCATACACAACCTCTGCATGCTTAAACATCTCAATGGCTTCATCACCATTCCCTGCGATGGCAACCGCTACCCCTTGGCCATTTAACAGTTCATAGGCTATTTGTTGATTAATTTCATTATCTTCTGCTAATAGTACGTGGAGGCCGGCTAATGGATACTGAGGTGTTTCATCACGAATATCCTTAGTGACTTCATCACTTGATACGGTATGCGGCTTTCCAATTTTGACAATGGTATCGTATAGGGTTGACTGGTTAACAGGTTTCGCAAGAAAATAAGACACCCCCAACCCCTCAGCCTGTTTCATCATTTCATTCATATCATAGGCCGTTATAAGTACCATTGCAGGTTTGTGTCTCAGATTTTCCAAGCTGTTAATTTTTCGGACGACATCGATTCCATCACTTTCAGGCATTTTCCAATCAATAAAAACAGCATCATAAGGATTCGCTTTGTCTGACGCCGCAATTAAATACAGGGCATCCTCACCCGTAGAAACTGAATTTGCTTGGAAACCCATTGCATAAAAATATTCGGAAATAATTTCACGTGCCGCACTGTTGTCATCAACGATTAAAACTTTCATATCACTGACCTCGTTTTCTATGAGCTGCTGTTGTAAATGATCCTCTTCCTGAACTTCAAACCATGCGGTAAAACTGAAGACACTGCCCTTGCCGACGATACTCTCTATCCAAATCCTGCCGCCCATCATTTCGACCAGCTGCTTGCAAATTGTCAAGCCCAGTCCCGTTCCGCCAAATTGACGAGTTGTTGAACTGTCTGACTGTGTAAAAGCATCAAAGAGCTTATCAATTTTTTCCTTTGGTATATCTATACCCGTGTCCCTGACCTCAAATCTCAGACAAATCTCTTTTTCTCGCCGTTCTACTTCGCTGACATCTATTTCAATTTCGCCTTGCTGCGTAAACTTAACGGCATTGCTGACTAGATTGGTTAAAATCTGCCCGAGGCGTAATGAGTCCCCGCTTAATCGCCTTGGTATACCAATCGGCAGATGGTAGAGGAACTCAAGCTGTTTTTCATGTGCCCGCTGAACCATCAGGTTAATCGAATCCGCAACCACTGTATCTAAGTCAAATGCAACATGTTCCAAATCTAATTTCCCAGACTCAATTTTAGAAAAGTCCAGAACATCGTTGATAATTCTAAGCAATGCGTTTGCCGCCGTGTTAATTTTATTAATATAGTCACGTTGCCGCAAATCCAAGTTCGTTTTGAGAGCAAGATAGGACATGCCGATAATGGCATTCATCGGTGTTCTAATTTCATGGCTCATATTCGCCAAAAACTGAGATTTGACTTCTGTTGCCTCATTCGCCTGTTTCAGTGCTATTTCAAGCGCTTCTTCCTTCTCCTTCAAATCGCTAATATCCGTCATCACAGCCAAGAAGCCGCCAACGCGGCCATCTGCCAGATAAAATGGACTAACACTGTATAAAATGCTCGCAAATGTCCCAAAGCCCGTTTGGCGTTGAACTTGACGCGTACATGGTGATTTTTGACGCAATGCTTCTTGCTTCATTTGTACAAAATGCTGATAACGCTCTCCGTTCATCCATGGCGCATGCTCTAGTTTCATACCGATCATCTCTTCATCATGAACCCCATAAATACTTTTGCAAGCTGCATTAGCCCCTAAAAAAATATCATTTGCTGAAACATAAAAGATCGCACTGGGAATCGTATCGAGTAATTGGGATGTAAAATAACTTTGGTTAGAGAGTTGCTTGCGAATTTTATTGGATTCAGAAATGTTTTCTTTAATGCCAACATAATTCGTTATTTTATTGGATTCATTTTTGACAGGTAATATAATCGCACGTTCTTCATAAACCTGACCAAGCTTATTGATATTGATAAACTCGCCTTCCCACTTTTCGCCATTGGTCAGCTTTTCCCACAAAGCCGTATAGACTTCTGACGGTGTTTTTTCAGATTTGAGAATTCTTGGATTTTTCCCTCTTGCTTCTTCCGGGGTATAACCTGTTACATCGGAGAAATACTGATTGACATACTCAATATTGCCTTCTATATCGGTTATGACAATAGACATTGGCGCTTGGTCAATAACATCAGAATATATTTTCAGCTGTTTGTTATATTTTATTTCTTCAGCAAGCAATTGATTTGTAACCTCAATTTGCTTTACATAAAGACAAGAGACAACATAAAAGGCAATATAAGAGAAATACAATAGAATCGTCGCATCAAATCCAATAATGACCACCAAAAAAAGCGGATAGGAAAGCAAGTATAACGCATTTTCCCACATGCCATACTTTGAGTGGTCATTTCGGTTGGCTAAAAAATGGAGTGCATGCTGATATTGATTAAACAGCAATGCCCCAATGCCAAATAGAATGACCATACCTATTCTCATTGCATCAACGCTTTCATTGCCAAGCAATAATGGAGGGTTCAACGCCAACATTACGTCAATAGCCGCGATCCCGGCAACACTGATCATAATCATTCGCTGTCCCAGTGTCATTGCCTTTTTTTGAAAATGAAACCAAGCAATTAACAGCGTTCCCATTATCATCATACCGTTGACCAAAAATAAAAATGCAATGATCGTTCGTTCATCACCGCGGCTGATTAACATCCAATTGCGCATGACAGTTCCTTCAGCCCGTACATTTAAAAATACCAGCCAAATTTCTGTAGCAATACACACGACAATGGTCAAAACATCTGCAATAATCTGAAATCGATTATAATGTTTTGTCAGTGCCAAGTACAATTTCAAACAAGCGATCAACAGACTAATCCTCACCAGCAGGTAAAGACTCAGTTCAATGTTGAGTATTAAGGGATTCACTGCATGGAAAAAAAATGCGTTGATCACTGAAAAAATATCGGCAACAATCCAGATGAGAAATGTTACTCGAATGCTTTTCTCCGTTGCGGCATGCTCCGGTGTCATTTGAACAAAAAACTTCAAAAAGACGGCAGCCATAACGGCGGCAACCGGCTTAAGAAGCAACAAAGCCATTGTATTTTGCATTGCAAAAAACAATATATAAATGAAAGCATAACATACGATTGCTGCTATCGCCACGCTATTCGATAAACGTTTCGCCAATCAATACGCCCCCCTAAATATCAAATGAATGTCATTGCGTCAATCACGGATATTTGTGCTTTATTCCGATGATGTTATTATACCCCAATCCTGCTGAACAATTCGATATACTTATAAATTCACACAGTCTATAAGCTTAATCAATAAAACACTGTCCCGATTTACTTTCTATAATTACGCGTTGTCAACCCATCGACCATAAAGAAGAAAGTACGTCAGCCTTTACGCGTTATCACATGAATGGTAGAATAAAACAAGTACTTTATCGGTAATTGTTATGATGATTAGGCAATGATTGGGAGGCAAAATGCAATTATGAAAGAACTCGCTCTAATTCTTATTCTACAGCTATGTTATGTTCCAATGCTGGCACTACGCACGATTAGCATGGTAAAAAAAATGACGCTGCTGACAAGCGTCTTTGGCATCATCGAATGCTTGATCTACGTCTTTGGTCTGTCATTAGTTCTCACAGGCAATCAAACATTCTGGGGACTCATCGTCTATGCACTTGGCTATGGCCTTGGCTTAATTGTTGGCATTCATGTAGAAGACCGTCTGGCTATCGGCTATACATCTGCCATCGTCAATATTCGTAATAAAAACGAAGAACTTATCAAATTTCTGAGAGATACCGGATTTGGTGTTACTATTTTTGAAGGTGAAGGACGCGAAAGTACCCGTTACCGTTTAGACATCCTCACCAAGCGCAACCGTGAATCAGAGCTGCTTGCGATCATTGAGAAATTTGAGCCGTCGGCTTTTGTCATCTTTTATGAGCCAAAACATTTCAAGGGCGGCTACATTCTCAGTCTGATGAAACGAAAGCGAATTTAACAACACCTTTCGATGCAAATAGCCCAAATTTAGCATATGGCAGAATAAACGCCCAGCACCAGCTGCTCAAAAAGTGAGCGGATGATGTCGGGCGTTATTTTTATCGTATCAGTCTGTGTCATATTATCGTTTTATTTCTGATCAGTCATGATTGATTACAGTTTTGGCTATACCAATGCGTTTTCAAGTCCGCCTGATGCAACGAAGAGAATACTACTGCTGCTGGAATCGATAATCCGAAGCATACTCTCAAAATCATAAGGCATTCCGATAATATTAAGATCGGCACCATTTTCATTCATCAGTGCCTTAAACTCGCCTTTCATAACGCGCAGTTTTGTATTGGCAGGCAATCTCGCTTCGTCAATAAACGCCATTAAGTCCTCCTCTGTTTTTCGGCGGTCGCTCTCAGCACTGATCACACGGCATAAATGGAGTTCGGCATCGTAATTGCGGGATAGCTGAAGCGCACAGAGAATTGCTAAATCATTATTGGGACTCTTGTCGCGCAGCCAGAGATTAATCGTTCGTTCATTGCCCATGCCGAACTTAGGATGCAGCCACAGGCAGCCCACGGATATCTTTAGAGGCTTTACCATATAAACCATATTTCTGAGCTTTTCTTGCTTTTCATGGTCATCACTGATTGTTAGCAAAATAATATTAGGCGGTAAATAAGAACTTTTAAGACATTGAAGTGTCGGCACGAGTACATCGGCAAACTTTTCAGAAGTAACCGTCGTTTTTTGTACAAATATTTGCTTTTCTCTTAGGGGGACGAGTACTTCGTCAATTCGACGATCATGATTTTCATCAATGACCGCTTCTTTATGAGAAGTGATATAATAGACCCGCCCCGACGGATAGACGAGTTTTTGAATAATGCGCGTCAAGCGCTTAAAATCTTCCGGTTTTTCGACAGGTACTGCAATAGAAGGTTTCCACAGTCTAGGGTGATACGGTATTGCCGCAGATTTCTGAGCAGCCCATTCAGAAATGGCAATGAAGATTCCACCTCTGACATCACCATACGGCGACGCTAAATGACGTTTTTTCAGGACAGAGTAAATCACCATGACGACGCCAAAGGTAATCACTGAAAAGACTGGGTTAATGAGCAGCATAACAGAAAAACAGCCCACTGTCCCAACAATCGGTACGGCGATTGACATTTTCAAGCTGGGTCTATAACTGATAATTCCCGTCACTTGTTCTAAAAAAACGACGAGGTTTATCATGCCGTATGTCGTTAAGAAAAACATCGTCAATAGCGATGCGAGACTATCTAGATTGCCTGCAATGATAACGCCTAACGAAATGGCAGATGAGACGATAATAGCATTGAAGGGTTCTCCGTTCTTATTCGTTTTTGACAATAGCCTGTGAAATGGCACAACGTGATTTTCTGCAAGTGCTGCCAACGTCCTCGGTGCACTGACCAATGTTGACAGTGCCGATGAAAGCACCGCTCCCATTACACCTGCAATGATTAGCGCTTCTACCCGTGCGAGCTTAAAAATAATTGAAGTATCATGCAATAAGTCATATTGGTTTGCTTGATGCGCAAACCAGTATGCAACAACAATATAAACGATTAAACCGGTCAGAATAGAACCAATCGTTCCCTTAATAATGCTTTCTCTTGGATTTTCAAGGTCACCTGACATTGTAGCGCCTGTTAGTATACCTGTAACAGCTGGGAAGAAGACAGCGAATGTCGTCCAAAAAGAACCCATTTCGAACGTTCCCTGCATGACAATCCCGTTTGTATTAAGGTTTGGACCCATTAAAAAGGAAATCAATGAAAGGATCACGGCTAAAAGAATGCCATACTGAATGCGAAATGCGAGTTTAGCACTCTTTAGTGAGATGATTGACAGAACCGCCCACGTTAAAACGCCAACAATAATCTGTGAATGACTCGGAAAAAAATTCACCCACAGCTCGCTAAAACCGGTAATGTAAAAGGCTACGGAAATCGATTGCGAAATATAGAGCGGCACACCAATCGCACCACCCATTTCAAGTCCCAAAGACCGCGTGATAATTGCATATGCACCGCCAGAACCGATTTTGATATTGGTGAGCATTGAGGACATTGACAGTGCCGTTGCAAAAGTAATGACATGCGCAAGGAGGATAATGAGTATTGTCGCAAAAAAACCAACATTGCCGACAACCCAGCCCAGACGCAAATAGAGAATAACGCCGAGAATTGTTAATAATGTCGGCGTATAGACGCCTTCAAGCGTCTTAAGACCTATCTTTTTTTCCATGTCTTTTCCTCATTTTCATTTATTTGTTTTTGATTATTTTCCGCTGTTTTGCATTCAATCTGAATGCTTTTTAATATCGTACCATCCTCCGAAAGCGGTCGCAAGATTTTATTTTTTTAACCATCTGAAATATTCATACCACTATCATTGATTATTGAGGACATTACATCATTCACATTTCCTCAATTGAACAACAACGAGATAAAAAATACCCGCAGAACACAATAATGTGTCCTACGAGTATTATTTATCGGTTCAACAACATGTTGCCGCTTTCTGGAGCAAAGTGATAACGGTTATTGAAATCGTATACTGAAACGACGTGAAAGGGTACACGCTACAGTTCTGGTTTACATTTGCCATAGAGGTGACATCTGACAAAATGTCCTTTTGTGACTTCGATCATCTCTGGGTCTTCCTCGAAGCATAATGGTACTGCACGATGACATCGCGTATTGAAACTGCATCCTTTTGGTATGTTTACAGGGGATGGTATTTCACCTGTTGAACGTATTCTCGATGGCTTTAGCTGCTCCTCTTCTTCCGAAACAACCGGTATAGCCGAAAGCAGCATTTGCGTATACGGGTGATGCGGATTACCGTAAAATTCTTCTGTATTGGCAATTTCACAGATCTTGCCCAGATACATAATGATAACTTTTGTCGAAATATTGCGCACCAAACTTAAATCATGTGTAATAAAAAGATATGAAAGTGATTGTTCTTCATGTAATTTTAGCAGCATGTTGATAATTTTAGCCTGAATGGAGACATCAAGATTCGACGTCGGCTCATCCAATATGATGAATTCAGGATTGCTGCAAAGCGCCCTCGCAATAGAGACGAGCTGCTTTTCGCCTCCTCCAATCGCCGTAGGTGACTTATACATAAAATCTTCTGACAGGCCAACGCGATCCAATGTCTCAATAATTTTCGTTTCTAACTGACTTGGCTTTACGACTTTATGAACTTTTAGCGGCAAACTTAAAATTTCTTTGACATCTTGATGTGAATTAAGCGATGAACCAGGGTCTTGAAAAACAATTTGCGCTTTTTTCTTAAAATCAAAGGTACGCTTTTTATTGGCAATGTCTTCACCATCAAATATTATTTCGCCGCCAGATGTCTCATACATGCCCATAATAGTATAGGCAATGGTGCTCTTACCTGACCCAGATTCTCCGACGAGTGCAACAATCTCGCCCTGATCAATTGAAAAGGAAACGTCATCGACAGCTCTTACAAATAGATTCTTGCGTTTATCGACCGTAAAATAGGTCTTTAAATGGTTCACTTGTAATACTGTTTTACTCATAATTGCCTCTTTGCTATTGATAATTGAAGCACGCAACGCTGTGCTCTGCATCAACGCTCGTCATGCTCGGTTTTTGTTCACGACAGATTTGCGTTGCCTTTGGACACCTTGATGCAAATCGACAGCCCGGTGCCGGGTTAATGTAACTTGGCACATAACCGTAAATCCCCTCTGATATCCCTCCACCGGATAGCTTTGGTACACAATCCAGAAGGCCGATGGTATAAGGATGCAGCGGCTTTTTAAACAAGTCATCCGTCTTTGCCACTTCGACAACGTCACCTGCATACATAACGTGTATTCGATCAACGAGCTCTCTTGCAACGCCAAGTGAATGTGTAATCATGATCAGCGACATATCCTTTTCTTCTACCAAATTATGAAGTAAACGATGTATCTGATCTTGAATAGTGACGTCAAGTGCCGTTCCCGGCTCGTCTGCAATTAAAACATTTCTTGGAACGACAAGCCCCATTGCAATGCAGATACGCTGCTTCATACCGCCGCTAAGCTGGTAAGGATATGAAGCCAGTATGCGTTCCGGATCCGAAATCATAACACTTTTAATTGCATCAATGGCCTTTGACTGCATTTCCTCTTTTGTAAACTTTTTCTTTGTATCTGAATATCGAATGACATCTCGTATTTGCTCTCCGATTGTAAAAACGGGATTGAGCGCTGCGGAAGGCTCCTGAGAAATCATGGCAATATCACGCCGCCTGATCTCTTGAAGCTTCGCTTCGTTCATTTTTAATATATTTTCGCCGCTATACAATATCTCACCACTGTTTACATATGCACTTTGTACATTCATCCGCAAAATCGACTTCATCGTCGTCGTTTTGCCGCATCCTGATTCGCCGACGACGCCAACTTTCTCTCCTTTGTTTACTGTCAGATTGACGCCGTTGACGACTTTCGCATACCCACGATATGTTTTATACCATACCTCAAGGTCTTTGATGCTTAATAATTCATTCGTCATAACTACTGTCTCCCTTTGTTAAACATGTCGGATATGCCATCACCTAAAAGATTAAAACCTAAGATGATATAGGCAATCGCCATTGCCGGATAGATAGTCATCCACCATAGGTCCGGCATATATTTTGAACCATCAGAAATCATTTGTCCAAACGCCGGCGTTGGCGGCTGTTCACCCAAGCCACAATAGCTGAGTGTTGCGCCGATGAGCATAACCCATCCGACATCCAGTGCCATCTTTGTCAAAATCGGCGAAATACAGTTTGGCAAGATCTCCCGAAATAAAATATGGAACTTTGAAGCACCGATCAGTTCGGCATTTTTGATAAAATACTCCTTTGAGTAAGATTTTGCCATCCCCGCTACCATGCGTGTATACCAAGGCCACCACATTACTGTAACAGCGATCATAGAACTCGTCAGATTTGGTTCTAGTACTGATGCGATCGAAAGCGCCAGAATAATCGCCGGTATCGATAAAAAGATGTCTGTAAGACGCATAATAACCACCTCAAACCATCCGCCGAAATAGCCGGCGATCAGTCCTAAAAGCGTACCAACCGGTACTGCGATGGCGAGAACGATAATCGACATGTAAAGCGCTCCACGAAAAGCAAAAATGATTCTAGACAGAATATCGCGCCCAAAAATATCCGTTCCAAACCAGTATGTGCTGCTTGGCGCTAAGCTTGCGTTGTTATAGTCGACAAATGCTTCTACGTGTTGTGGAAATGGTGCAATAACAGGCGCAAAGATGGCGATGACAATGGAGCTGATCACTAACAGCAAACCGAGAACAGATAATTTGTTTCTAGAGAATTTATACCAGTACATGCGCATATTTTCTCTTGTCGATTCTTTCATAAATGTATTTTTGTGTATTCTTCCTTGATTTTCCATCGTAATCTCCTAGTCCCCCAATCTTATTCTCGGGTCCAAAGCGGCGATAATGATATCGACCACGATGTTGATCACTAAAAACATCAAACCGATTATCAGAATAACTGCCGAAATGGCATTCAGGTCTTTTGTCAGCATGGCATTGAGACCATAACGCGATAAACCAGGCCAGTTAAAAATTTTCTCAACCAAAAATGCGTTGCCCATAAGGGAAGCAAGATCCAAACCCATAACCGAGACAACTGGAATCATCGAGGGTTTGAGTAAATACTTATTCATTATTTTATTGTTTGGGATACCGTAGCCTCTAGCGACAGCAATATATTCTTTTCCCATATTGTCCGAAATGGCGCTCCTCAAAATTCTGGCTTCCTGTAACAAACCGCCCAATGCTAATGAAATAGCCGGCAGTATGATGTGCTCAAAAGCATCCCAAAATGCTGCCATGTCGCCAGCGATTAAGCTGTCTACCATCATCAAACCCGTTACAGTCGGCGGCGGCGTCATCCCGGGGCTAAGTCGCCCGAGTACAGGAACCCACTGTAATACCAAACCAAAAATAAGCAAAAATATAATAGCCATGACAAAGGATGGAATCGCAATGCCAATATATGCAGTAAAGCGTATCAGCGCATCTATCCATGTATCCTTGTAGCGCGCCGCTAAAACACCTAATAACAGCGAGACAACGATCAGTATGATACCTGAAACAATAACGAGTTCAATCGTTGCCGGCAAGAATTCGCTGACATCTTCGACAACGGCACGTTTGGTGTTGACGGATTTTCCTAAATCGCCTTTAAGCGCTCCTGTAATCCAATAATAGTATTGTTCCGGTATGCTGTCGTTCAGATGCATTTCTTCACGAAGCTGTTCAACGGCGGTTTCAGTAGCCCTTGGCCCCAATGCCATTTTAGCGGGATCGCCCGGAATGATTCTGGAGATGACGAAAATGAAGATTGATAATCCGAATATTACAAATACGCCTTGAAGTAATCGTCTTGACAAAAAGCGTAACATTCAAATCCTCCTTTTGCACTTTGTTACCTAAGAAAATGGCATCATTACCTTTCGTTGATCCTTCGCGACAAAATGTTGCACTTTCGTATGCTGAAAATCGTATTTATTGTCGTGAAAGGATTAAAATTTGAATGATGCTATTTTCTCACCTAAAAAGAAATACCCTTTGCGGGCAGATCACTCGCAAAGGGGGTCTATCTCATTCTATTGTGGAATCTGATCCGGAAATACTTTAAAGAGTCTGTAATCTTCCGTATAACCTAACGGCAACGTTATAATCGTGCCCTCTTTTGCAGATTCTGCAACTGGCCAGTACACATAGGCACTTTGGTAAATATGACGCTCGGACAAATCGACCAGCCACGCGGTTGGCGCAATATCAACCAGTTTCTTTTGAATTACATCATATTGCTCGAATCGTGCTGCACGGTCCGTTGTTGCAAGCGCATCTTCAATTAAGCCGTCAATTTCATCGCTTTGCAGCCATTCTGCCTGTTCCCATGTTCCGACAGAATTTGAATGGTATCGCGTTGCCAGCATTGAACCCGCTTCCATATAATGCGGTGCAACAGAGATGCAAAGCATATTTGGCGTTGATTCAACAGTTGCAACACGCTCTTGAATAGCAAGCCAAGGGCCTTTTGTTATATCGACAGTAATGCCTGCTTGCTGCGCTGCCGCTTGGAATGCCAACGCTATTTTTTCATGGTCTGCAACATCGCTGTTGACGAAGAGTTCTACAGGATAATCTGCAAGATTATTCGCGTACTTGGATTTTGAAAGATAATCTTTTGCTTTTTCAATATCATAGGTATATTGCATTAAATCTGTCGAAGCACCAGGTGTATTGGCTGAAACTGGACCTACTGAAACAGGTGAATCGATGAGAATTTTATCTGAGATCATTTGATAATCAAATAGACAGTTTAATGCCTTTCTAAAGTTTGCATCGTCTGTTGGTGCAAGCTTTGTATTATACATCATGTTCTGCGTCATCCCTGTAGACATGACGGCAACTTCAACCCCTTCAATTTTATTCATGGCATTGATGTTTTCTGTCGACTGCCATTCATCTGTTATTTCAAGTTCCCTATTGCCAATCATCGTCCGAACACTTGATGCTTCAACGTTGTCGATAAATTTAATTTGATCCGGTGCATCGGTATTATCCCATCCACGCCAGTAATCTTCGAAACGATCTGCCAGCACATATCCTTGCTGCTGGATATCGACGAGCATATAAGCACCTGTCCCAGCATCATGTGTCAGCATGTACTCTTTTGCATAATCGCCAAATTCGCCATAAGGGCCATCAGCAACAAGATTGTCCATAATTTGTGCTTCATTGACAATGTAAAGCTTCGTTAATGTTTCAATGAATGGCCCAAATGGCTGTACCATGTGGAATACCACTGTTGAGTCATCAGCTGCCTCTGCACTTTCTACGTAACCCTCAAATAAATAAGCGGGCCCTTCACCGATTTTTAACAGACGATTCATTGAAAAGGCAACATCATTTGCCGTCATGGTATCGCCATTGTGGAATTTGACACCTTCTCTGACTTTGAACGTATACGTCAAATTATCATCAGAGACTTCCCATGATTCCGCAAGCGACGGCTCTACAGTGCCATCTGCAACTGGATAAACCAACGAATCATACAGATTGACCATTGCCAATGTACTCCCACCATCGCTGCCCACTGCCGGGTCGACTTTAGGCGTACCCGAAACACTTCTGCGAATAATCTTCGCAGCAGCAGCGCCAGTATTGCCTGCATCACTTGATGCATTGTTTGATGCTGATGCATCACTGTTTTGGGATGTGTTTGAACTGGATCCCCCACAGCCAGTCATTGCAATCATCATTGCAAGAACAATGGCTAACACGTTAAATTTTCTGAACATCATGCATATCCTCCTATTTTCCTTCATACTTTATTTTAAGTGAAATGCGTCCGTTATTGATTGGCTGCACCGAAAGCTTCTCTCTCTTTTGTCAGTGCAATAAAAGCGCCGTCATCTGGATTGATAATGACACCATAATCAGTTTCTGCCTGTGCCAATGAAATAAACTCATTTTTATAATCCATGAGTACCTTGTCAATTGGTCGTTTGTACGGATGTCCGTAACCGCCGCCCGTTCCCATAATCATTTCAAGACAATCCCCTTCTCGAAGCGGGTAACGAGGATACTTGCCGAATGGCCCATCAATCGTACCATCTTTCTTTATAATCCTAAATCGGTTGCCTGAGCCACCGCCGCCATCATTCATACCCCATGGCAGGAATTTATTGCGGCCAAAGGTACCCGTAAAATAATTCTCATCATTGAGATAGCGATACCGTTTCACAACGCCTGAGCCGCCGCGGTATTCACCTTTTCCCATACCGTCAGCAAGCAGGCTGTAGGATTCGACGATGAAACCGTAACGCGTTTCAAGGACTTCCGCTGGAATATTGTATGTCTCTCCGTCACCGATACAGAATTGCGCATTCTGACCATCCATGCCTTCACCTGCACCCCATCCGCCTTGGTTAGGTGCAACGTTGAGATAGGGCTCTCCAGTATCTGGATGTATGCCAGACATATTGAAACCGCATACTGAAACCAAGTGACCTGCCGTCAGTCTATCCGGTAAAATCGGTGCCAGTGCCTTCCAGATCAAATCACTGGCAAAACTCATGCTTTCCCAATAAGTCGATATTGGTGCAGGCCGTTGTGCATTAAAGATAGATCCTTCTTCAGCAATAACTTTTAGCGGTTTAAAAACACCGTCATTAATATCCTGAGACGGATTTGTTGCCGCTAAAAACATCGTTCGAACTGCGCCAACTGTTGCGTAATAAGTTGAATTAATCGGACCCGGTACTTGCGGATGACTGCCGGTAAAATCACAGATGAAACTGTCTTCTGTAACCGTAACTTTTACTTTAATTAGGAACGGCCCATGCCCAACGCCGTCATCGTCTATAAAATCTTCTGCATAGTAATCACCTTTCGGCAATTTTTGAATTTCTTTAATTGAGAGTATTTCACTGGATTTCAGCAGTCTTTCTATTGACATCATGACGAGTGTCTTGCCGTATTTATCACATAACTCGACAAATCGCTTTTCACCGGTACGATTGCCGGCAATCTGTGCCCAGAGGTCACCAATCGAAAGATCCGGGTATCGCACATTGCCGCGAATAATATCCATCACACTCTCATTGATCTTGCCCTGTTCAAAGAGTTTGACACAAGGAAATTGCAGCCCTTCCTGAAAAATGGAATTCGTATCAACGCCCCATGATCCCGGGTCTTTACCGCCGACTTCTGTCCAGTGTGCTTTATTGGCTGAAAAGGCAACGAGTTCATTCTGATAGAAAATCGGTGTTACAATACCGACATCTGAGAGATGAGAACCCCCGCCAATATAAGGATCGTTGATGATAAATACATCTCCCGGCAATATGTTGTTCCTGATGCCAAATTTGTTAATCGTCGCTTTGACAATGGAAGAAAGGAGGCCGATAAAACCCGTAACGCCATTGCCTTGTGTCAGTAAGTTTCCCTTTGCATCTGTCAGTGCAGATGCAAAGTCAAGCGTTTCATAAATAACAGGACTTTTTGATGATCTTGCCACGGCGATAAACATCTCTTCACCGATGGCATAAAGCGAATCTTTAATAATGTCTAAAGTGAATTGATCCATCGTATTGTTTTTTTCGATCATTTATACCTCCGTGTTAATGATGATATTGCCGTAAACGTCCTTTTCAGCAACCATATCCGGATAAACGACTATGGATGAAGAACGTTCTTCAATGACGGCGGGGCCGTTGACTGTCATACCTGGCAACAATGCGCCCAAATCGTAAATTTTCGTATCGACGCTGCCTACTGCCTCAAAGAGGACGGTGCGGATTTCTTTAACAGCACTTTCTGTATCTTCTGAGTAAGCATCTATGGTTTTAAAAGTTGTTTTTTCTGTCTTACCAAGTGTGACGAGATGGAGGTTGACGATTTCTGTCATGCTATCCTCCATTTTAAAAGAATATGCCTTTTCATGCTCTGCATGAAAACGCTGAATAATATCGTCGACATTCGATTCAGAAATCATTTTATTTGGCACGAGAACTTTAACGGTATGTTCCTGTCCCCAGTAGCGCATATCGAGATTTCTGACAAAGACAACATCTTCAGCCGCAATCCCTTTCGTAAGATTATCTGCCATTGCAGCTTGCTCAAGTTCCTGCCACTTCGCTTCAAGGGCATCATAATCAATATGGTCCATTCTGATATTAAATGTATTGATATTGTCTTGTCTCAAATCTGTCATTAACATCCCTAGTGCTGAAAATACTGACGAAGCCAGCGGTATAATGACTTTTTTGACACCGAGTTCCTTTGCAAGTGCCGCAGCATGCATCGCGCCGCCGCCGCCAAAGGCTACCATTGCAAATTCTCTTGGATCATAGCCCTTTCTCACGGAGATGATTTTCAATGCATTCAGCATATTGGCATTGGCAATGCGTACAATGCCGAGCGCCGCATCATCCGTGCTGATTCCAAAAGGCTTTGCGACTATGTTATCAACGGATTCACGGACTTTATCCATGTTGACATCCATATCGAAATTCTTTGGTGATAATCTTCCGAGTACGAGGTTGGCATCCGTTGTCGTCGGCTGTGAACCGCCTTTACCATAGGCGACAGGCCCAGGAAGCGCCCCCGCAGATTGCGGTCCGACACGAAGATAACCCGCTTCATCAACCCATGCGATCGAACCGCCCCCATTACCGATTTCTACGATGTCGACAACAGGTGTTTTAATCGGATAACCTGCAAAACGATCTGTCTGGTCGATTTTATATTCTGTTGTCACTTTGACTTCACCGCCGTCAATAAGAGAACACTTCGCCGTCGTCCCACCGACATCAAATCCGATTACTTTTTCATTACCGACGAGCTTGCCTATCATTGCAGAACCGAAAATACCTGCAACAGGTCCTGATTCTACCATGTTGATTGGTGTTTCTTTAGACTTTTCAAAAGTCGTCGTCCCGCCATTTGACTGCATGATGTATTTTGGAGATGCAATGCCAATTGCCTCTAATTTATTGTAGAGTTTATCAATATAGTTTGCTGCAACGGGTTTGACAAAAGCATTTAAAACAGCTGTTGTCGTACGTTCGTACTCCCGCCATTCCTTTGTCACTTCATAAGAGCCCGTCACAAAGACTTCCGGCCATTCCGCTTTAATCATATCGATCACTTTTCGCTCATGTTCGTCATTGATATAGGAATGTAAAAAGACGACGGCAACGGCTTCAACATCTTCTTTTTTTAATGCTGCTATGGCTCGCAGCACATCGCCTTCATCAAGGTCTGTGAGCACTTCACCCTTATAATTGATTCGCTCATTGATTTCATGTCTCAGATAGCGCGGTACAAATGATTCTGGTTTTTTATACCGCATATTAAAAAGATCGGGACGATTACCACGCTGAATATCCAGTACATCGCGGAATCCCTTCGTGGTAATAAGACCCGTTTTGGCACCTTTTCGTTCTGTCAGTGCGTTAATAATAACAGTTGTACCGTGTACAAAACTTTCAATAGCGGCTGTGTTAACACCCGCCTTTTCAATGACGTCAATAACACCCTTTTCAAAATTCGGTGGTGTCGTATGTGCCTTATCAACACCGATTTCACCTGCTTTATCAATATAGACGATGTCTGTAAATGTACCGCCAATATCTGTTGCAACTTTCATTGACTGCCTCCTTATGCTTCGCCGACTAATATCCAAATGAGTTCGCAATCTTCATCGAGTATATTTTCGGACCAATGGGGCGTGTTTTTTGGAATAAAACTAAAATCCCCAGCTGAAATCGTCGTTTCTCGATCACCAATGCCTGACTTTAGCGAACCCTTGATAATATAGGCAAATTCGTCCTGTACATGCGGTTTCATACCTTCTTTTGGCACACGAACCCCCGGCTTCATAACTGCTTTCCCCATTTTTACCTCTGAGGTGTCGAGTCTTTCGCTAAAAGCATCGAGCATATCGTATAAGTCAAATGCTCGTACTGCCGTATCCTTTTCATTGATAATTTTCACGTCATCATCCCTTTCGTACTGCTTGATGTGTCTCTGTTATGGCTCTGTTGTTTTTAATGTAATACGCTTGTGTTTCAAATATCTTATAATGTCTTCCGAAGTACTTTTTTCTTTCCGCTGTTGTATGACAGCTCTCTATATTGCTTCATCTGTTGCTTGCTATACGGATTCATCTGACGTCAGAAGCTCATTTGATTTGCATAGCAAGGTCTGTTGGCGATTCGTAATAACACTTTTTACTGTGTCGCCATTCAAATTGCCGATTGATATCAGCGGCATATTCAGCGTATTTAAAAGGTGCTGCCACCGCATCAATAACAGGAACGCCAACCTCTTCCTGCAGCCGCTGATAAAAGCCAAACTGTATCGTACACCCCAGAACGATTACCTCTGCACCATCCTGCACAACCGCTTCTTTCGCACACTGCAGCATACGCCTGTAAGTTGTTTCATCATCCTGATGCAAATCGTCCACCCCTATAGCAAGTGATTTAAATGATGCCAATTTGTGATTCAGACCATATTCCGCCAAATTTTTTGCCATTTGCGGCACACACTTATCTCGTGTGACAATAATTGAAAATCGATGTCCCATTGTCGCCGCCAGTGCTGTACAAGCCTCTTCCGGCGCGACAATAGCCATCTTTTCGCTCACTTCACGCGCTTCATGCAGCCCCAAATCATAAAAACAACCGATAACGGCCGCATCGTAACCTTCTCGGTCCGCTTTCATTACGATTGAAAGAATTTCCGGGAGCACCATTGTTTCATAATACATAAACTCCAAATGCGTTGGTCCATTTTTCAGTGAAACGACATCGACTGTCGTATCCTCACGCTTAATTTGGTTAAACCCTTCTAAAAATGGTGCATCGTAATGATCGGTGCCTACTGGATTAATCCAAAGTATTTTCAGCATTTCCATACCACCTTTTGGTAACCGTTGACCGTCTTTAGAACGTAGGCCGGTCTAAAAGAGGGAGGGTGTCAAAACAGACATAATGACAATCTCGTCGTCGGTACTATTGCAGATCTTATGATCAATGGTCGAGGGAAAATGAATGGTATCCCCTGCTTCAACAACATATTTGACATCATCAATATAAAAATCTGCCTTTCCCTTAATTACATAATGAAATTCTTCCCCTTCATGAGCAAAAGAATCCATTTCCGTATTGGCTGCGATGGTAAAAATGATTCCTTCCAGTTTTTTGCCGTCGAATTTTCCACTGACGATTTGATGACTTGCATAATCGTTGCGCATGCGTAAAAAAACAGGATGGTCCTTTTTATAAGCGTAAGAATCATTTTCTTTATAAGTTACAACATCATTTAAACTAACGCCCAGCGCATCTGCTATTTTTTTAAGCGATGTCACTGTCAGCGATGACACGCCGCGTTCAACCTGTGAAATAAAACTAATGGATAAGCTTGTTTTTTCACTAAGCTGTTTCAATGTGATGTTCTTATCCGTACGGATTTTTTTCAGCTTTTTGCCGATATCATCGATATTAATCACCTCCCTATTGCAAATTTCACTAAAAAAGTTGTATAATAAGTGCAATAATTGAAGCTGTACTTCAATTTTATTAATATTGTGTAAATTATATGAACTTAATGTCATTTTGTCAATGCAAAAAAGAAACTTTTCGAACTTTTTTGCAAAATCGGGAATAAATATTCATCATTTTGCAGTATTGAACAGCATCATTATGATGCGGCAACATAGCATAAGTAAAGGGGAATTCCAATGGACTATCAAGCCGTTTTAAAAACCATTGCAAGTCACATTGACGATGGCATCTTCATCGTCGACGTACAGGCAAAAGTCGTCTTTTACAATGCCTCATTAAATAATCAAGCCGGTCTCAGTTTCGAAGACGCTATCGATAAACCGCTGCTTGAACTCTTTCCCGCACTCACCGAAAATAGCAGTACCCTCATGAAAGTGCTCAAGACAGGTGAACCCGTCATTGATTACATTCAGCATTATTACAATTACCGTCATGAGGAAAAAACCATTCTTTCCTCTACTTTTCCCGTTATCGAAAACGGCCACATTATCGGCGCAGTTGAAATCTCAAAAGACGTTAAGAAATTTCGATCCTTTAATGACAAAATAAATCAGCTTCGAGAGGTCAAAGGAATAAATCGCGATTATGCTTTTTCAGAAGTCGATCATATGATCGGCAACAGCAATGCCATCCATGATATTAAATCTAAAGTTCGTAAGATCGCAGCCAATGATGCGCCTGTCATCGTCTATGGCGAAACCGGCGTCGGCAAAGAACTCGTCGTTCAGAGCATTCATCATCTCAGCAACCGCCGCGACAAACCCTTTATCGTTCAAAATTGCGCCGCCATTCCCGTCACACTGCTGGAAAGTATTCTATTTGGGACAACTGTCGGTAGTTTTACGGGATCAAAAAATACACCCGGGCTTTTCGAACTCGCCGACGGTGGGACACTTTTCCTAGACGAATTAAACGCTATGGATATTTCCATACAGGCAAAACTGCTCCGCGCGATACAAGACGGCTCTATTCGAAGAATTGGCGATGATAAAATACGTGCCGTCGATGTCCGAATCATCGCCGCAATGAATATTACACCTGATTACGCCATTAACAATGGCATTCTCAGAGCTGATCTCTATTACAGACTCAATGTTCTAAGTATTCACATACCGCCACTAAAGGAACGTTGCGAAGATATACCTGTACTTGCTGCCCATTTTTTAGAAAACCTTAATGAACGCTATGCTGATCAGAAGAAAAGCATCAGCAAAAGTGCTTATCAAATGCTGATGCAGTACGAATGGCCGGGTAATATCCGAGAACTCAAGCACGCCATTGAGCACGTCTTTCTCATGAGCTCTAATACACTTTTAACTTCTGATGATTTCATCGGCTGTCTGAAAGAGCCGTTTAATGCGTTCGGCCATACCATAACGAGTGATAAACCTTCATCTCACAAACAACCAGATGTCTTGATGTCATCGGCACCACTTTCTTCACAATCGCTTAAAGAACGTATGAAAGCCGTTGAAAAGACAATTATTTTAGAAGCGCTAAACGCAGAAGGCTATGCCATTGTCAAGGCAGCAGAACGACTGTCAATCCCAAGACAAACACTGCATTATAAAATGAAACAGCACGGAATTAGTGTTCAGCGCCATATTGATAATATTTAGTCCAATGTAAAAAAATTCGTCTTTGTTAAGACGAATTTTTTTACATTTTCATGTGATATCTCTGCAAACGCATATCAAGTCATTGAAACGGCTTCGTTTACAACACGAACCTATTTGGCACGCATTTTGCATATACTTAATGCCAATTGGAATAAATGAAAAGAGGCATGTATGGAACATCAAATCTTCAACATTCAAAAATTTTCCATTCACGACGGCCCGGGCATTCGAACCACAGTCTTTTTTAAAGGCTGTCCATTAAATTGTATCTGGTGTCATAATCCTGAAAGTATTAATGCCGCTAGAGAGATTATGTGGGATAATCAGAAATGCTCGCATTGCGGCACCTGTGCTGCTCAATGTCCTGCCAAAAGCATAGCCATTGAAGCAGATCGCATCAAAACAGACTTAAACAGTTGCACGGGATGTGAAACCTGTACAGAATACTGCTTGTCGAGTGCACGTGCTGTCGTCGGAAAGACCTATGACTATGATACGCTTTATGAAGCATTGACAGCAGATCGTATTTTCTATGAAACATCTGACGGCGGTGTTACATTTTCAGGCGGCGAGCCGCTCATTCACGCCGATTATCTCATTGATCTTCTCAAGCGGTTAAAAGCGGCGAATATTCATATCACAGTGGATACCTCGGGCTACGTCCCTTACGAGCAGTTTGAAAAAATACTGCCTTACGTCGATTTATTCATGTATGATATAAAATTCGGCGACTCAAAAAAACACCACCATTACACAGGTGTCTATAACGATATCATCAAAGAAAACCTCTATAAACTTTCACAGCAGCCGGTAACTATCTGGGGACGTATCCCCCTCATCAAACCACTGAATACAACGGATGAAGAATTAAATAAAATCCTTTACATTCTAAATCAATCTGCCGTTAAAGATGTTTTTTTACTGCCGTATCACCATATCTCAGGACATAAATACAGGAAACTTGGCATGCCATATCTTGGGGAATCACTTGAAACACCAGATCAAGCAATGCTTACAGCGATACAGCAAAAATTCATTCAAAGCGGATACCATACACATATTGGAGGTTAATAATGGAACTCGCCAGAGGCAGTACGAAAAGAACACAATATTTGCGTGCAAAGAGTACACGCACACAGCCGCGTCTCGATATGGAACGCGCCATTATATACACAGAAATTTATAAAAAGTACATGGGCGTTAAACCGCCTGTCATCCTTCGTGCTATGGCATTTAAGCGCTTTATGGAAACTCGAACACTTTATTTTGGCGATCGCGAACTCATCGTAGGCGAAAAAGGAAAATCTCCGCAGTCAGCGCCGACTTTTCCCGACTTATGCTGCCATACACTTGAAGATCTCGACATCATGTCTAAGCGCCAATACATTTCATTCAAAGTTTCCGACGATGATAAAGCTGTTCATACATCGGAAATCATCCCTTTTTGGGCTGAGAAATCCATGCGTCATAAAATCTTAAGCGACATGACGCCTGATTGGCACAAAGCCTATAAGGCCGGTGTCTTTACTGAATTTATGGAGCAACGCGCACCTGGACACACTGTTGCTGATGATAAAATGTACCACAATGGTTTTTTGGATTTTAAAGCACGCATTGAAAAACATATCGAACAACTCGATTATTTAAATGATTCCGACGCTGTTGAAAAGCGCGATCAACTAGAAGCAATGGTAATTGCCTGCGATGCCATCATACTTCTCGGCAAACGCTATGCCGAAATGGCAGAATCTAAAGCTGCTGCCGAACATGACCCACAGCGCAAATCAGAATTGCTTGCCATTGCTGCCAACTGCCGTGTCGTACCATCACACAAACCCGAAACATTTGCACAGGCGCTGCAAATGTACTGGTTTGTCCACCTTGGCGTTACGACCGAGCTGAATACGTGGGATGCCTTTTCACCGGGCAAACTCGATCAGTATCTCTACCCTTTCTATCAGCACGATGTTGCCAAAGGGATTTTGACGCGTGAAAGCGCGCAGGAATTGCTCGAATGTCTTTGGATCAAATTCAATAATCAACCTGCACCGCCAAAAGTAGGCGTCACATTAAAAGAAAGCGCCACATACACCGATTTCGCCAATATCAATACGGGCGGCCTAAACCCCAACACAGGTGAATCCGGCGTCAACGATGTTTCTTTTCTCATCTTAGATGTTATGGATGAAATGAAACTGCTGCAACCGAGTTCAAATGTTCAAATCAACCGCGAAACACCAAGTGCCTTTATCAAACGCGCCTGTGAAATTTCACGCAAGGGATGGGGACAGCCGGCTTTCTATAATACTGAAGAACTCATCCAAGAGCTTATGAATGCCGGAAAATCCTATGAAGATGCACTTTACGGTGGTTCCAGCGGGTGTGTTGAAACCGGCTGTGCAGGCAAAGAGGCATATATTCTAACAGGTTACTTCAATTTGCCAAAAGTGCTGGAGCTCACACTAAGCAACGGTTATGATTTTGAAACAAAAGAACAAGTTGGAATTAAGATTCTGGAAAACGGTCAGACATTCGAATCCTTTGATGCGCTTTTCGACGGTTATAAAAGACAACTGCAATATTTAATTGATATCAAAATAGAAGGCAATCAAATCATTGAAAAGCGATTTGCTAAGCAGATGCAAGCCCCCTTCCTTTCCATTATTGTTGACGACTGCATTGAAAGCGGCAAGGACTACAATAATGGCGGCGCTCGCTATAATACGCGTTACATTCAGGGCGTCGGTATTGGCACGATTGCGGACAGTCTTTCGGCAATCAAATTCAATGTTTTTGACAAACAGCACTTTTCACTTCAAAAGCTAATGACAGCACTTGATCACAATTTTGAAGGTTATGAAATGCTGCATAAGCGCGTCCTTAAACATACGCCAAAATACGGCAACGATAATGATTATGCTGACAATTTGATGCAGCAGGCTTTTCAGCTCTTTTACGATGCCGTTACCAATCGTCCGACAGCCTGTGGCGGTGTCTATCGTATTGATATGCTGCCAACCACCTGTCATGTTTACTTTGGCAGTGTCACACGTGCCAGTGCTAACGGTCGAAAAGCATATATCCCGCTTCCCGATGGTATTTCGCCAGAAAAAGGTGCAGATATCAATGGTCCAACTGCCGTGATCAAGTCAGCTTCAAAAATGGATCACGCCATCACCGGCGGCACCTTACTCAACCAAAAATTCGCACCTAATGCCGTTGCCGGTGAAAAAGGCCTTGATTTATTAAGTGCTTTTGTCCGAAGCTACTTTCTATTAGGCGGTCATCACATTCAATTTAATATCATTGACCGCGCACTACTGATAGAAGCGCAAAAAGATCCGGAAGCTTATTCGAACCTCATCGTTCGCGTCGCTGGCTACTCCGATCACTTTAATAATTTGGAAAAGGCACTTCAGGATGAAATTATTTACCGTACTGAACATCAGGCATTTTAATGCTCATTTTAATTGCCTGTCAATCTATCAATCGTATTTAACGATCAAAAATTTATTGGAGGATTCAAAATGAATGGATTATTTAACGTGAACACCCCTGTTAACGAGCCCGTAAAAGACTACGCGCCAGGATCCGCAGAACGCATTGCCTTAGAAGCCAAACTAAAGGCGCTTTCAGCAGAAAAAATCGAAATTCCCTTAATTATCAATGGCGAAGCTGTTAAAACCGGCAATTTAAAGGATTGTACGATGCCGCATGATCACCAGCACGTGATCGGTTTTTACCATGCAGCCGGCACTGATGAGACAAAAGCCGCAATTGATGCTTGCCTTACCGCTCAAAAAGAATGGGCAGCCATGCCATGGCAGCACCGTGTCGCTATTTTCTTAAAAGCGGCTGAACTCGTTTCAACAAAATACCGTGCACTATTGAATGCGGCAACAATGCTGACGCAAAGCAAAAATGCTTTTCAAGCAGAAATTGACTCAACCTGCGAACTCACAGACTTCTTGCGTTTTAATGCAAAATATGTCGCCGAAATCTACAGCGAACAGCCCAATAGTACTAAGGATACGTGGAATCGCTTAGAATATAGACCGCTCGACGGCTTTGTCTATGCTATAACGCCATTTAATTTTACTGCTATTGCCGGCAATCTGCCAACGGCACCTGCAATGCTCGGCAATTGTGTTATCTGGAAACCTTCTAGTACAACTGTCTATTCCAACTATATTTTCATGCAAATTCTTATCGAAGCAGGACTGCCAAAAGGCGTCATCAACTTCGTTCCAGGCAATTCTGCTGAAATTACTGATGTTTGTACGAGTCATTCGAGCTTAGCCGGCATTCACTTTACTGGCTCAACAGCTGTTTTTCAGTCGCTGTGGCGAAGTGTCAGTGAAAATATTCATCAATATAAGTCTTATCCGAGACTCGTCGGTGAAACCGGCGGCAAGGATTATATCTTTGCAGATGCCTCTGCTAACATTGATGCACTCGCCGTCGCCATGGTCAGGGGATCCTTTGAATTCCAAGGTCAAAAATGCTCAGCTGCTTCACGTGCATACCTGCCAAAGAGTATTGCTGCCGCTGTACTCGATCGCGCAAAAACAATGATATCAGAACTAAAAATGGGGGATGTTGCAAACTTTGAAAATTTTGTCAATGCTGTCATTGATGCAAAGGCTTACAAAAAAATCGTCAGCTACATTGAAGATGCGCAACAATCAGAGGACGCAGAAATTATTGCAGGTGGTACTTATGACGACTCTGTCGGCTATTTTATTGCACCAACGCTAATTCTCGCTAAGAAGCCGGACTACGTTTCAATGCGTGAAGAAATCTTCGGCCCTGTACTTACCGTCTACGTCTATGAAGATGAGGCGCGAGCTGAAACACTTGAGTCTTTAAACGATGTCTCAGATTACGCTTTAACAGGTGCTATTTTTGCAGAAGACCGTAAGGTAATTGTAGAACTTGAACAATTGCTCTCTCAGACTGCCGGTAATTTCTACATTAACGATAAACCAACAGGTGCCGTTGTCGGTCAACAGCCATTTGGCGGCGGACGTGCTTCAGGAACCAACGATAAAGCAGGCAGCAAACTAAATCTATACCGATGGATTTCTGCTCGCACAATCAAAGAAACTTATTGTCCGCCAACAGATTACCGTTACCCATTTATGGGCAAATAGATGCGAGGTGATGTTATGAATAATCTATTTATTGACAAACTATGCCGGATTATGAAAACACGTCATATTGATGCCATGCTCATTGCACCATCAGAAGAACTTCAGTTTCTCTTTGGTTTCTTGCCTTTTTTCTGCGAACGCTTTCAAGGCATGTTCATCAAGCAAAACGGTGATTACTTTTATTTCTGCAACTTGCTGACGCGAGATGAAGTCCTAGAAATTCTGCCCAGCGATAAAGTATATACGTGGTATGATCAAGTACAATTTACTGAACCATTACTAGAAGTTCTTAAAGACAAGGGACTTGATCAGGGAATCATTGCAGTCAATACCACAGTCCGTGCCTTTAATATCATTGAAATGACAAAAGCATTGCCAATTCAATTCGTTAACGGCCGCTCCATACTCGAAGAAATTCGCCTTCACAAAACCGATGAAGAAATTCAGATGCTCAAGGAAGCTTCTAAGCGAACGGATTGGGTTATGGCGCAGATTATTGATGCGATTAGACCCGGTGTAACAGAAGGCGAACTCATTGATCTCACAAAGGCTTCTTTCGAAAGTCAAGGGATGACAACAGCTTTTGCTATTATCGCAACTGGCCCCAATGCAGCACTGCCGCATTATAGCGGTCGAGATCGCACAATTGAAGCCCGTGATGTCGTCTTAATGGATATTGGCGGTTTTTATAAAGGGTTATGCTCCGATATTACCCGCACCGTCTTCGTCGGCACGCCAACTGAAGAAATGAAAGCAATCTATCAAATTGTCAAATCTGCCAATGAGGCGGGCATTGAAGCTTCAAAAAATCAAGTAAAAGCTTGCGATGTGGACACGGCAGGCCGCCATGTCATTGAAGCCGCAGGCTATGGTAATCAGTTTATTACTAGACTTGGACACGGCATTGGCTATGCCAATCACGAAGGACCATACATTAACGGCTACAATACTTTGCCTTTAGATAATCGCATGTGCTTTACGATTGAGCCCGGGATCTATCTCAAAGGTCGTTTTGGTGTTCGTATTGAAGATATCGTCATTATGGAAAACGGAACACCGACTGTTATTACGCATTATCCAAAAGACATCCTTATCAAGGATTAGTTAACGAGACAAGAAAGGTGGACGCTATGAAAATAGGAATCATAGGCCTTGGCAATATCGGCAGCGCTTTTTATCATGGCTGCCGTAAAGCTGGGCATCACTCTTTAAGATGTTTTGATCGAAATCCATCGAAATTGAAAACGCTCACAGGTATCAATCCCGAACCTAAGCAGCTGGCATTACTTTGCGAATCGAGTGATCTCATTGTCATTGCCGTAAAAAATAATGATTTGGCACATCTGCTTCAGCAGATGCTCCCCTTTGTTAAAGAGGCAACACCATTGCTCTTAACGACTGTTGGCATTGACCGCGATTGGCTAGACATGCATGTTCCCTTATCTATGTCGCATCCTGTTGTCCGCATTATACCGAACATCAATATTATGAGCGCTCACAGCCATACCGGTATTGCCTATCTTAATAAAGTCTCGGACGAAGCGCGTCAGCATATCGAAATGCTGATGACTTCACTTGGTACCATCGAACACATTGACGATACTGTCTGTGATGCCTTCGCCTCACTCTATGCTTCTATTCCTGCATATTTAGGTATCTTTCTAAGCGCCATGGTTGATGCCAGTGAACATATTGGATTTTTAAGAGAAACCCCCTCTTATCAAACCATTTCAAACATCATGATTCAAACCCTCGAAATGATGAATGAAACACACCAGCATCCTGCCGTTATCAAAGATTTGGTATGTTCACCTTCCGGTATTACCATTGAGGGCATCAATGAGATGGAGTATCACAAAATTCGATCGGTTATTATTAAATCTTTCACCAACAGCTATATGAAGTCGAAAGACATTAAAACACAGCAATAATTGTAAATCACCGCATCCTATTTGTAGACTGATTTTTTTTAAACCATTATGCTTTCGTGATGTCAAACCGATTACTACACAAAAAAACACCTGAGTGCTTTTATGGCCGTAGGCCTTGAAAATTACATCAGGTGTTTTTCTTATAATACTATGCATTTAATCAATGATCTTTTGTATAATCTCTGCTAATTCTGCGGGCTTTTGAATCTGTGGCGAATGGCCAGATTCAATTTCGTAGACAGCATGACACGGCAGTGCATCAATCATCTGCTGTTGGATAGGAGGCGGTAACGCGATATCCTTTGTACATTTTACGTAGTATCTCGGAATCTGTCCCCAATTCATTTCTGTCACTTGAACTTTGCTCGTAAGTGCATCAATGCTCTCGTACATAACCGGTGGCTTTATACGCGGCTTATTAATGGTTTGCTTCCGATCACCTTCAATAAATATCGTTTCAACAAATTTTGCAGTAAGGCCATCTTCCGAATGCGCTCGCCAGTTCACCGGAATGATGCCGCTGCCGTCTGTACCATTTAATGACTGCCCATCTTTTAGCATAAACGCTGTAATATAAATCAGCTTTTTTACTTTTTGCGGTATGCGCTCTGCTACATTAGAGATAATCGTGCCTCCCATACTGTTGCCTGCTAAAACAATTCGCCCTTCTAATGCTTGGATGGCTTTTTCCACAGCGTCCACATATGTTTTCATTGTCTGATCTTTTATCTCAGTCTCGTCTTCACCATGTCCAGGAAGATCAAGCGCAACAATGCGATGCCCATATTCCTCTAAAAATGGCGTTAATCGTCCCCAAGTTTTTGACGTATCCCACGCGCCATGTATCAATACAATGGTTTCTTTTTGTTCTATTGTCATTCCGTTTTGCCTTTCTCTCTCTTTTTAATTTACTTTCTGTCTTTTAGTATTCGAGTCATTTTCTCGCATTTGAATTTTTTTACACAGCTTTTTTTATCGTCAAATCTGCTCCAAAATCGTTTTTAAAGCTTTTAACTCGGCCTCCGTTAATGTTACGCCCTTTCCCATTTTCGAATGTTCTGGTGCCCAGTCCCTTAAGTCGTATTTAGGTGCTCGATCATTCCAACTGATGAGATTTAATTCTTTTGTCCATCCACTGCTGTTTTCTGAAAGAACGCCTAATGTTTCAATGATTTCAAATTTTAAATCCGCCATAAATCCTCCATTCAATCATTAATGATGGCTTTAGCACACCTCACTTTTCACATTCAAGCCCATTACCGCTTTATCCAAATCGAAAGGCCGCATGGCTGCCGCCTTCATCAGGTGTTATCACCAATTGTGTTCTAACACGCTCCTTAAGATCTTGAACATGTGAAATGATCCCTACTAGTCTCCCGGTTTCACGAAGTGCCATTAAGCATTCAACTGCACTCTCAAGTGATATCTGATCCAGTGTGCCAAATCCTTCATCTATAAATACTGTATCCAATTGTATCCCGCCGGCAGTTTCCTGAACAACCTCTGACAAGCTTAATGCAAGTGCCAAAGATGCTTTAAAACTTTCGCCACCAGACAATGTCTTGACAGATCGCGGCAATCCGGTATGTCGATCCATCACTTCTAAATCCAGCCCTGATCCCTGACGTCGGTCTGCGACTTCTTCTGCAATTTGCAGCGTGTAACGTCCGTAAGTCATTGCGAGGAAGCGTTCATTGGCAAGCGCTAAAATATCCCTTAAGTATGCAGATAAGATATAGCGCTCGAAGGTAATGTTCTTCCGATTCTTCCCATTCATTACATCTGCTAACTGTCCCACATAACGATAGGCTGCTTCAAGTGATGAGCGTTTTTCAAGAATATTTTGCATTTTCATAAGCGCTGCTTCATTCTCATATTCGACGATTGCATACTTCTCTCTATTTTGCTGAGCACTCTTATACATAAGTTCTATTGATTCAGCCTTCTTTTCTAAGGTTTCAATATCAACTAGTTTACGCGTCTTTGCCAAAGGTTCCAAGTCTTTAATACTATTCTCAACGATCAATCGCTGTCGATCATAAGCTTCTACCGATGCTTTCAGTGCATCAAGTGTCGCAATGTGTGCTTTGTGATCTTGGTAGCTTTCACTTGATATGTCATGTGCTGTCAGTGCCTCCTGAAAATGCAGTTCAGCTTCTTTCTGCTCTATCTTCGCTGTCTCAATCGCTGCTGCTGCAACAGCCGCATTCTCTTTGGCACTATTAAAAGCAGTTCTCGTTATTTCGACTTCCTGTGTCAGAAACGTCAGTGTATCATTCAACTGATCAAGTTCCGTTTGCTTGGATTGCAACGCTTTCAATGTATCCTTTAATGGTTGATATGCCTCAGGGATCGAAGCCATCATCGTTTCAATCTGCGTAGATTTAACCTCTAGCAAATGCTGCTTTTCAGAAATTTCGAGTTCATGTGCCTCAAGTGCAATTTTCATTTCAGCCAGCTTGGCTTCTTCATCTTTCACGATCGCTTTTTGACGTTCTGCTTCTCTTAAAGCCTGCTGAATGCTTTCTTGCTGCGTTTGTAATGCAGCATACGCCCGTTGATGAAACAGCAATCTGTCATCTAGCGCTTGCTGAATTGCCAAACTTTCAGATGTCTCGAAATCATTGATTTTATCAAATGCAGGGCACTTAATCGTTTCATCAATTTCATACAAATAGGCAGCCAGTGTATCGGATTCATTTTTCATTTTAACGCGTTGCCGTTCAAGCGTCAATTCAGATTGTTTTAAATCAGTTTGAGCAGCTGTAAGTGCCAGTTCTGCACTTTCGAGATCAGCCATTTCAACTGTCTCTTTTAAAACGGCTTTTTTAGGATGTGATGTTGACCCACAGACCGGACAAGGGGCATTTTCATCCAACGTACTTGCTAAATAAGCTGCTTGATTGAGATGATAGCGCATTTTTAATGAATGATATGCTTTCTCAGCAGCGTCACAGTGTTTATGCTGACTTTTCAGCTCATCCTTTGCTGACAGCCATTTTTTATGGCGTTCACGGATATTCTGATAAGCTTCAATACCGGATGCAATCTTTGACAGTTGTCCACTCACTTCATTAAGTGACTGCTTTATTTCGAGCGCCTTCAGTGCATCACCTTCATGCTGAAGTAAATAATTTTGGCATTTTTCAATTGACTGTTCAATTTCAGTCTGATTATCCAACAGTTCTTTTTCTCTTGCTTGCAGTTCGTTAAAAGCTTGCCTTGTCTGTGCACTTTCATCTTTTAATGTTTCAACATTTTCCAATATTTTTTGATAATTTTTCAGTGATTCAATCGTATGTTTTAAATTTTGGCGTTCTGCTTCTGCGGTTGGTGTATTCGCTGCTTCATAAGCCTGCCTTGCCGCTTCATATTTTTGCCCGTTCATTTCACAAATACGTTCTTCATTTAAAATACGTGTCCTGCATAATGTCAAGCGTTCATTGCGCCGATTGCTTTCCGCTTCTAAAGGGATTATTTTTTGAATGGCTTCTAAATTAATCACTTCGTTTCGCTTTATATTGATTAAGTCTCGCTTTGCATCGAGTTCCTCTAAATCGGCAACAGCTTGGCGATATCGGGAGATTTGTTCATTTTGTGTTTGATAACGTTCTATCTCTCGAATCCGCTTCTTATAGTCTGCTTCCTGTAATCGAATACGTTCGTCCATTAATCCAATGTATTGATGTAAGTTATCATTAAAATTTTGAAGACGCTCTATAATCACTTCGTATGCGGGAATTGAAGCCTGTTTTTGTTCATTGATTACAGCATTGGCTTTTATCAGAAGCTTCGCAATTGTAGCAACATGTTCTTCTTCATAGGTCGATTGATCTGTCAGATTGAACCAATCGTCATTTATTTCATTGCATGCATTCACACTTGGCAGATGGTCAACCGAAAAAGTTCGAATATCATCAATGGTTTCATTCAGTGCATCATCCTGTACCTTTAGGTCAGCTGCTATATGCTTTTTCTCTTCGGCTACTTGCCGCTGCATATTGCTGTAAAGCGAAGTCTTAAAGATATGCCTCAGTATCGCTGCACGATCATCTGACTTTGCCATTAATAATTCTCTAAACTCCCCTTGCGGAATCATCATGATTTGACGGAATTGCGAGATGGTAAGTCCTATCAATTCTTCTATTGAAGCTGTTACTTGTCTGCTTCCAGTAATAGGGCGTTCAACGCCCTCGATCGTCAAGTTTGCGTCGGAAGGCACTTCTGTCAGCCCTTCTCCACGCGTTTTAGGCCGCATTTGCTTAGGTCTGCGCCATACTGTATAGCGTTTTGATCTGAGTTCGAAGGCAAAGGTAACTTCTGTTGTGTGATCCTCTTCAGCATGATCGCATCGAACACTCTTTTCAGGTCGATCTGTTCCATTTGTCTCTCCGTAAAGCGCAAAGCAAATGGCATCAAAAATCGATGTTTTGCCTGCCCCAGTCGGTCCGGTGATAAGGAAGAGCGTTTCATTTGCTAACAGTGAAAAATCCAGCACTTCTGTTCCTGCATAAGGGCCAAATGCATTGATTGTCAATGTGATCGGTTTCATGGTTCGCCTCCCTCACTCGTCATTGCTTTATCCGCAGCGGCATGAAAATGCGTCATAAGATTTTTATCTGGTGATGTTCCAACGGCTTCTTGATAAAAGGCTTCAAAGAGCGCCTCTGGTTTCTTTTGTTTTAATTGGTGCGTCGTCAGTTTTTCACCATCTTTTTCAGTTTTTAGATGGCTTCTTTCTAATTGTAGTATGTTTGGATAAAACGCGCGCATCTTTTTCAACGGCTCAAAGAGTGCGCCTTGATCTGTGAGCGTTACATGAATATAGTCTTCACGATTGGCGCCTGATATCACATCAGGATGGCAAAGCATTTCAAGCGGCCCCTCAATTCGCCTCATGTCGCGCAGCGGCTTCAATGTCTTTAATTGAATATCGAGATCACCTTTTACACCCAAATTTATCACAGTCACTGATTTTATGTGATCAGCTTCTGAAAAAGAATATTTCATCAAAGAGCCTGCATAGCGAATATGGTCGGCAACAATGCGCTGCGGTCGGTGCAAATGTCCAAGTGCAACATAATCAAAAGCTTCATAGAGGCTCACAGGTACATGTGCAACACCACCTATACTGCTAAGCTGCCTTTCAGATTCTGATGTTTCAGGTAATGCGTCGCCAATCACAAATGCATGACTGAGGCAAATATTTCTAATCGTATTATCCATCGACTGCCTAATTTGTTCAATAATCACTCGCATGCCACTTTCGTGTGTTTTAATAGAATCATCTCTCAATACAGCACGAACAACAGCGGGGTCGGCATAGGGAATAGGGTAAAAACGTACAGGACCATATTCATCATAGAACTCTATGGGCTCGCATGCCGGCATCAGCTTTCCTTCAATGTAAAATCCATGATTTTTTAAAAGGTCTTGTCCAAAATCAAGGCGTTCTGGGCTATCGTGATTGCCAGCAATTGCAATCACCTTGACCCCGAGCGCCAATGTCAATTCAGTAATGATTTCATTTAACAGTGAAACCGCATCAGCCGGCGGTATTTGCCGATCATATAGATCGCCGGCAATTAGAACGACGTCAATCGCTTCCTCTTTGACGAGTGTTACCAGCTGTTTTAACAAATATCGCTGATCTTCCGTCATATATCGATTAAAGACGAGTTTGCCAATATGCCAATCACCCGTATGTAATAGCTTCATTGCGGTTTCCTCATTTCGTTTCGTTATTCACTTATTGTATCATTTTCAGCATCAAATTTCACACTGTCACCTCACTTTTCTGATTTTTAAATCTTAGTCGAATTATGCAAAAAGAGAGGACCACACAGCATCATTCAATGATGGCAATGGTCCCCACTTTTTTAATTGAATCAAATGTTATCATCGACGCTCTACTGTCCCCGTGATACGCACATTAGATTTTAAATTTCGTAATCAACTCATCAAGTGATTTGATCATTTTAATATTTTCAGAAATAATATCATTGACACGATCTGTTCGCTGCGTCACTTCTTCTGTCATCGCGAGTATATTGGATACTTCTTCGGCTTCTTGTTCTGTCGCGATCCTCACTTCAGAAACATTACTTGAAATCGTTTCCATAGAACCTGTGAGCTCTTCACTTATAGCACTGAGTTCCATCATGATACTATTAAATTCCGTTGCATCAGCACTGTATTGCTCACCGATATCAATGAGTTTTTCGTAGTCGTTTAGCACTTTGCTTTCAACAAATCCTAAAATTTCAGTTGAATCCTTAATCAGTGCCGAAACAGCGTGCTGGATAAATTCAACAGTTTGTTTAATATCTTCAACCATTTGAGCTGATTGATCTGCCAAATTGCCAACTTCATTGGCAACAACGGCAAAGCCTCTACCGGCATCACCTGCCCGTGCCGCTTCAATAGAAGCATTAAGGGCAAGCAGGTTTGTCTGTGATGTGATGCTGAGAATATCTTCCAGCAGTGCATTGATTCGATCAACTTTTTTGGCATTGTCAATGGCGCCTTCGAGGCGTGTTTTAACATCTGAATATATCTGTTTCGCTTCATCGCTCGATTTTTGTGATGAAATGCGTAGCTCGTCAGCGCGCCTGCTGACATCACTAACTCGCATTGCACCCTCTGTTGCTTTTTCAGCGACGATGGTAATGGCATCTTTTGCTTCGACGATTGTTTCAGCAACTTGTTGAGTTGCTGCACTGGTTTCTTCGATGACAGCAGAAATATCCGATGTCGATTGAAGCGTATTGCCAGTCTTGTCCTGCAGCAAGTGCATACTGTCTGATATCTCAATAGAATCACCAGTCAGTTCTTTTGATGTTTCAATCATATTTCTTAAAAGATCTTTCAGGCCCACACTCACTTTGTTGAAAGATTCAGCGATGGCGCCTAACTCATCTTTTGAGCTGACATCTATGTCAGTCGTAAAATCATAGTTTTTATATCTTTCAGTATTTTCGATAATATTCATCAGCGTCTTATTGATCGGCATGACAATCAGCGTTACAATAATGAGCGAGAAGATAATAATGATAACCGAAATAATTAAGGTCGTGATATTAATTTCATGTTCAATTGCCTTGAGATCATCAATATAGATCCCCGTTCCGACAATCCATCCCCAGTTTTGCTCTTTGCCAACATAGGACATTTTAGGCTGCGGTACGTCAAAACCAGGCTTTGGCCACTGGTATTCTACAACTCCACCGCCGTCAGCGTTGGCAACGGCAATCATTTCCTGGAATATATATTTGCCGTCTGGATCTTGGATATCCAAAATATTGGTATCGTTTAATTCTGGCTTGATCGGATGATTGAGCATCATACCCGTCTCATCATTAATCCAGTAGTACTCAGAGCCGCTGTAGCGATAATTGCCGATCGCCGCCAGTGCATCTGCCTTTGCTTCCTCTTCTGTTTTCACACCAGTTGCTGCCAGTGTCTGCTGATTTTGTATTTCAGACAGGGCAATGTCAACCAGTTCTTCAAGTTTGACTGCTGTACGTTCTTCAATAATTGAATTGACTTTTGGTAGGATGTAGGCCATAATCACTGCTGAGAAAATAATAATGATGAAAAGTGCTAAAAACAGTATTTTATACCTTAGCTTAAGATTTTTCATAACATCACCTCACAGATACTTTTGTGACTTAGATACCCATTAATTAACAAATAACACATATGTCCTGCTATTTTTATTAACATATGCTATCATAGACTATAAACATCTTCGGGAGGCCTTGATGCAAAAGAAACATATTTTTAGAAATAATAAGCGATTAATCGGTTTGGGATTTGCACTGCTGATTTTCATGGCACTCTTTATCTATAATCATATGCAGTATACTAATGTTTACATCGGCTATCAGGATCAAATACCCTCTTTTATACCTACGACGCCAAATCAGCGTCAGCTGCTTCAATCAGCATTAAATGAACCGCTTGAAGCTAATCATGACGTTAGTAGACCGTCTGCTTCTGAAGCCGTTTTTACGGTTGAGCTTCATCATCCGTTTTGGGGAAAAGCTATTTACCAAGTTGTGAGTATTGATCCATCAGGCGTTGTGATTTTACATGACAAATCTTACTATCGCGCTCAAAATGCTGATTTTTTTTATACACAGCCTTACTTTGACGCTGTTTACAATGATCAGTTGATGCCTTCTGCTGCAATTAATCACTTTACCAAAGCAGAATCGTTGACACTGCCTGCATCATCAGCGAGCTGGCAAATTTTAAAATTCGATGGCAATTGGTATCCGGTTGAGGTAAAAACAGCCAACCAATCACAGATCATCAGCATCAATAGGCCAGATGATCAGCTTTTCGTTACATTTGACAAAATACCCGATGAAGTGGTCTTATCTTATGAAACCGCCGGTACTAGTGCACTTGTCATTCGCAATCTTCATGAAACTGACTCAGGTTATATGCTCCCATTTTCTGAAACGGACGGTGTCTATCATTACCACCTGACCGCGACATGGCATGATGACACTGCAAATTTTGAAGGCACTGTGAAATATGCTTTTGAAATACATTACGATCGCCCTACTGTTTTTGACTTTAATCATACGACGATCGAGCAAGGGGAACCGCTCATAATCACCACACAATATGCCGAGGAAACAGAACTGCCGACAATTGAACAATCAATTTCTGATTCAACACAAGTTAAATTTTACCAAAGCGCATCCAACTACATTTGCTATATTCCGACAAATTATGATACATCACCCGGTGATTATGATATTTTGCTGGATGGAAAGCATTATCCTGTAACAGTGACAGCGAGAAACTTTAATATTCAGCATTTAATCATTGATGAAACAGTTGCACAGTCAACGCGAAATGATGCTGCTTATGAAGAATTTGATGCTTTATTTGATCCCGTTCGAACCAGATCCTCACCAAAAACATTAACCTCTGGTGATTATATACTACCCGCGACCGGCAGGTTATCCACTGAGTTTGGCGAAACACGTGACGTCAACGGAGCGATGACGACCTATCGCCATTCCGGTCTTGACATTGCCGCACCAAATGGTACGCCAGTCGCTGCAACCAATAGCGGCAACATCGTGTTTTCTGATTTCCTCACTTTGACGGGCAATACGATCGTCATCGATCATGGCGCCGGTATTTTCAGCACTTACTTTCATTTAAGCGAACGCCTGTGTCAAAAAGGTGAATTTGTTGAAAAGGGCTCAATCATTGGCAACGTCGGTTCAACTGGTTTTTCAACAGGACCGCATCTTCATTTTATTTTGTCATTCTATGATGTCAATTTTGAACCGGGCTGGCTGCTCTTTGACGATGCGGTTACCTATGACAATTATAAAAAGTTATGGTAGTCGTAAAACTGTATTTAATATAAGTCGTTAGAAACAAAAGCTTTAATTATTGGAATGCCCTTATTGTCTTTCGCTAATTTTTCAATGCGATATTGCGATATGTTGAATTTTCGTATGATGATAATCGTACCTATTGTCATGAAAAGATCAAAATTTGAATGGTGTAATATTCTCAATTGCCAACTGTATTTATGGGGGCAAAAAAATAAGATACGCAACTGTATCTTATTTTTTTGTTATTGCTTCTTGTTATTGTCTCTATTGTACTTTGAGATTCAATCCACGTATATTTGATTTTCTATTTTTTGGCTTTAATGTTAATTGGCTTTTGTATTTAGTCTACAGTATCTTTTATCATATTATAACTGTATCGTTAAACGAAAGCGTGAACGGCAAACACTAATAGACGGGTTGTAATGATATCCGATCATAGATATTCCCAGTGATCTCAACGTCATCAATTGTCGCCTTTACACTTGACAGCTCTTGACTCGCCGTAAGCTCTGCCTCGTAAGGACTTCGCTTTCGAATATCTTCCCATGACAGCGTTGAAGGCGCCAACGGCAGTAAATACGCTCCCTCCCAAGTACTCATGGCACTCGCCTCATCATAAGAGACCATACTCAGTGCCAATGGAAAGGCCACGTCGTACCCAACCAGTTCTTCATATTCATAGACGACGCCATAAGGGTCTGTGTACGTCATTGCCATTAGTTCCGGGGACAGTGTCACTGTTACCATCTCCGGCAGCCCCTTAATAGAAGCGTGAAACGTTACGGTCTCCAGCGACAGAAACCGATGCGTATTCGGCGTCAAATAGACGCCTCGATAATCCGTTCGCCCATCCCAGTGATTCCATGCGCCCGTGATCTCAAATGCACTGATATTCAGCGGCTTTACGTCAAAAGTTTTGACGTCTTCATCTGTCGCCGTCCCGTCACTGACGACTGCCTTAACGGTATACGTTCCTTCTGGCAGGCCTTCGTACGATTTTTTTATCACTTCATACTGCGTGCCAAGCCATGCCACTGAAAATGTACTGACATCATAAGCCGTACCGTCTTTGAGAACCGTTAAAGTTACGGTAAGCGGTTCATGATCGCCGTCGTCAAACAGCATGGCAACAGTTGCCTTCTGACCTGCAAATAGCGTTTCCGGTGTGACGCCCACCGTCACAGAAGGCGGCAGATTGCGCGGTATGACATTAAAGCTGTAGTTGACGTAATTCGAAGTTGCATAGCCATCCCATGCCGCCACCTGTCCTAAATAACTGCCAATCGGCAAATTCGGGAATGTGAACAACACATCACTGTATATGCCCCCAACAGGCGCAACCGTCGTGTTCTGACGGCTGTACAATACACCTTCCTTGTAAAGCTCTGTCTGCACAAACAAGTTTTGAGGGTCGATATCTGTTAAATGTGTCGTCAGTGTGTTGCTGTCGCCATCGAGGATTTCTGGGGATGCAATTTCTGCGGTGATGTATGGTGGTGAATTAACATAGACGGGAAATGTAGCAGTCGCCGTGGCATTGCCATAGTCATCTGCCGCAAATGCCCTTACAGTGTAAGTTCCCGCACTGAGATTACTAAGTGCTATCACTTCATCGGTATAAGGTGATGTTTTGTTATAGCTAAACGTTCGATAAACAGTGCCGTCTTTGAGAACTGTGACATCGAGCGCCAAATCATCCCCTTCCGCATCATATACGCTGACGAATGCCGTGTTGGTATCTGTCTCAAAGAGATACGGCGATGTTACATTAACCGCTACAGCAGGCGGCGTATTGGGAAGTACAGTAAATGCTAAAGATTTAGATGCAGATTCTACACCGTCACTGACAGTTGCGGTTACAGCATATGTCCCTGCATCTAAATCAACAAGCGGCAGTGAAGTCGACACATACGGATACGATAAGGCATACCCTTTTGAAGCATACGTTTCGTCATCCTTTTTAACAGAAATGTTTAATAATAAGTTGTCTTGATCGGGATCATTAACATTAACCCAAACGGTATTGTCATTGCCTTGGCGTAAGGATGTCGCCGACAAACTTGCCGATATTGTCGGCGGGTTATTCGCATAAAGCGTAATGTCTTCAATTTTGCTAATTCGGCGATCATAATCACCATCCATGTCATCGTCAATGATCGCTGCAATTTCTACTTGATACGTCTTATTTTCAAGCCCTGCCACATCTGAAATGTAAAACTTTTGGTTATTCCAGTAATGATCTCGATATTGGGGGTCATATATTTGACTTGGATCAGTAATTTTCTTAACGGGAACACCAGGCACAGGCGTGCCATTGTCTAAAAGCGATATTTCTAAATAGTAATTCAGATTGCTAATGTCTTGAAAGATATAGTAATCCGTAAAGTGAATATCATACCATTCCACATAGTTACCCGGTCTAAATGCAGTAAGAGGATTAGATGGATTATCAGTCCTCAGTGTCGCATAAAGATTTGAATATACATAATAGCCTAAAAAAAGCATGTCCTTTTCACAATAATCTGACCAAGCACCCTCGGGATCTTTGACCTTTAGTCGCGCATTGATGCGATAGATTCCCGTTCCAAATCTATAGATAATATCTGTCATTTCAGAAAACATTGAGGAATCAATCCAATCGGTTAAAGGTTCACCTGTTACTCGATCAGCCTTTTGGTACTGCAAGACGTAATCGACAATACCGTGATTGGCGTCAGACATATGGTCAAGGTCGTAAGATCGATTTTGGAAATCAAATAAATACTTATATTTATAATAAGTGTTACTGTATTCAAGCATAATATTTAAATCAAAATCAGCAATTGGCTTTCGATGCACGATTACCTTTGTCTTTTTGGCATCTGTTGACCATTTTCGATACGAATCAAGTGCATTATTAGTGCCAACGGGATTGTCACGCACCGAAGGTTCAATTTCATAGATGCCAACATTCGGAAGTGTCAACTTTGTATTGGCAAATAAAGTTTGATACACACCTGAATTAGCATAAAAACCATTGTTATTGTCAAAAAAGGTGTCTACATGTGTTGCTTTAATACCTTTTGAATAGAGTGCATCGTTTTCGTAATCATAATATAATGTGTCAAAACTCAGTGAATCAGTGTTTAAAATACAAAGCGTCTTCTCAGAATCCTGCTGCATACCAGAAAGCACTTCAACAAGCGCATTGCCAACACCATCAAGCGAATTGATAAGCAGACCATTTGTCGTACTTAAGAAACTACTAAAGTAAGGTGCATAGACATTATCACAAACGATAACTGGCACAACATCATTGGTGTTTCTGATTTCTAGTTCTGTCATTGCCTAGCTCATAACTCTTGCCGTAGCTAGCTCGCTTATCTTGCCTCAAAAAATGCGTGTAGTGGCTGCAGTGTTACTGCAGCCCAATAATCATGG
>NZ_JAHBCL010000020.1 GCF_018390735.1 Fusibacter paucivorans | reverse complement strand
CAGCACCCCGCATTACTGCGACGCACCGGGACTGGCTACATGGCTCCTTGGCGATTACCATGGCTGGACTTTCACCAGCAAGCAACGTCCAGCTTTGCTGGACGCACGCACACCATAAAAAGACGACAATCTTTCACCAAAAGACTGTCGCCAATAAATGATTTCACCTTGCGGCAATTTATAATAACATCCAAATTACGTCAACGAACTTAAACTATGCGCTCTGACTGAGATCGCGTCGATCCCACCATATGCTAACAGCTCGTATAAGTGTTGAGAATACTGTAATGCAAATCACCAATACAACCATCCACATAATCGTTTTAATCGTCCCTTGCTCATAATAGCGAAAAAACGGGTACGGACCATCGTATTTTTTTTGTACATTCATTGCAATAAGAATAATGCCGTAAACAGCCGTTACTGCATTCGGAACGAGAACAGCCCATTTCGAGGTATAGTGTGTTTCAAAGAACAAATAGGAAGCAACTGAGACGATCGGGCAAAGCAGATGATGGTATAAGCCATTGCCTGAAAATAGCAGTCCGTGAACGCTTCCACCGAGTGGAATCAATACAAAAGTTGTCATCAGCGCCGTCATTGTCAACAAACACGAGCTTAGATAGCGCAGTATACGGTTTTTAGACGATTCATTTTTATGACTGACCAACACGAACAGCACACAAGAAAATAATGTTATCAAATTTGAGATTTGCGTATAATAGGCAAAAATACCGAGTCCCCTGTCTGATATACTATGGCTGAAACCCAATATTTCCAAACCGATCACCATTACATTAAGTACAATTGCAACTCTTTTTTTGTCCATTTTTATACTCCTCATTTTTTTATTCATGAGGCCAGTATAAACGATGTACAAGATCAGCGAAAGACAAACTGACGTATTCTGTCGACTGATTTATGTTTCCAACAATACATACATACCATGCCGCTTATAAGCTTTTACCATTTCAAAAAGCGTATTGATTTCGTAATGTTCTCCTTCTTCTACAAACCATTTTACCGATGCCATAATATAAGCGGCATACAATTTTGCAAATAGATCAAGCGGCCCGCTATTCTTAATCCTGATGTTATTTTCTAAAAAAAGATTCATAATCATTTGTTCCAATGCGGTTTCCATTTGTGAATAGCCATCGAATCGTTCCGTTCTAATCGCCATTAGACGCCTGATCGCCTTTTTTTGTGCCAACAATTCACGGCTTGTTTCAAGAAATACTTTTTCTTTGTAAACCTCATCGTGTGTAAGATTAGCCCTTGCAAATTTTCGAAAATGTTCCGTAAAAAAAATGTCACAGATATCTTGCACCAATGCCTCTTTTGAACTGTAAAACAAATAGAATGTCGTTCGGTTCATCTTGACGCAGTTTACCAGTTCAGAAATGGTTATTTTTTCATATTCTTTTTCATTGAGCAGCTGTATCATGGCACTTTGAAGTTGACGAATAGTATACTCTGATTCTTTCAATTTTCGTTCCACGATTCCTCCCGATAATTATTCTGAATAATCCCTACCAAATACAACGAGGCAACTGCATCATACAATTTTTAATGCTTTACCACAGCCTGTAGCCTTCAAAAGATGGAAATTCAACTTGTTTTGTGAAGAGATATCTTTAATGATTATTCAATTTCCTTAAGCAGTTAATTGAAAAAATCTTCAATCCAATGATATGTATAGCCGTCATCAGTCTTTAAAATGCCCAAAAAGCTGTAATGATAATGCTTAAAATTTTCAATACTGCGCATGTAAGCAATACAGGCTCGTTTAAAATGCTGGCACTTTTGGTATGTCATCGCTTCAATAGGTTTGCCATATCGTAAGGACTGGCGGTATTTGACTTCAATCAAATAATAAGAATCCGCCTTTTTCATAACAAGATCCAGTTCTGCGCCGCCAATGTAAATATTGCGATCCACAAACTCGAATCCACACGCTTCCAAATAGGCGATCCCCAAGGTTTCACCCTTCGCACCACGCTGTCGGTAATTCAAGAGACAGACCTCCTATCACACAACAATTTCAATTGTTGTTTTCTATTGTTTTTTATTTTTTCTTTTGGTCCATTTTACTGATAAAAACCAGCACTTCCGCTACGACTTCATAGAGCTCATAGGGAATTTGTTCACCAATTTCCAATTGGTGCAATTGGTTCGTCAATTTCTCATCGACGTATATCGGAACGTCTGAAGCTTTTGCCTTTTCGATGATATTTTCGGCGATCAATCCAATCCCCTTTGCAACGACTTGCGGTGCCGCGTCTTCTTCAGGATTAAATTTTAATGCTGACGCCATTTTTCGTTTCTGATCCATATGCCACGCCCTTATTTAGTCTTACACCAGCAAATCAAAGCCGTATGCGTTCATCGCAGGCTCAAGTTCAATACCGGGATACTTTGTCGTCATGGTTGAAAAATCAACATTAAACTGCTTTATGCCTATTTGAGTCAGCGATTGTCGAAGCTGATCTCCTTCCGCCGCCATCGCATCGCGAATCTCATCGGTTTCCAGTTTAAAATGCAAGTCGAATCGCGTCCCTTTTTTTGCAACTAAACATCTGACTTCACCCAACTGGTGTGTCTTTAATGCAACGAGCACCGTTAAATCATCATTCTCTTCATCGACCGAGCGCTTCTTGACATACATCGAAACATGTGTTTCCCGCTCTTCTAATGTTACCGGCATCTCGAGCACCATAATACGATCGCCAAATTGCGTTGAAATTTCCAGCGCATCTTTGATAAAGCCGACTTCCTGCATAAAATCATTTTTGACAGCTTCATCCATTGTTGAAGTCTGAATAAAATGCAGTAACTGTGATAACTGATCTGTACCCGCTTCGCCTATTGCCGTTAGCAGCGCTTGCTGGTTTTCAATCGGAAGCTGCCCGATGTGTTTTGAAAGCAAGGCAAAACTATCACTGATTGATTTAAAACCACTATCCTGTAGTGTGGATACAAAGAGATTTTTAAGTGTAAGTGCCAAATCATTTTTTATAAAAAGTGCTTTTTGCGCTTCTGTCACTTGCGACAACAACGCTTTGACTGCCGTTGTCATGAGTGTCTTTTCATCTGATAAAACTTCAGGCGGCGCTTGTTTCGCAGCTTCTGACACCACTTCCGACGCGGTTGATAAACCATCTCCAGCCTTGTTGTACGACATCTGTTCGTCTATCCCCAAAAGGGATTTCATCATTGTTAAAACCATTTTTTGAGCGTCAGAATCCGACGACTTCACAACATTAAAAAATGCTTCTGCCAACTTGTTTTCTTCAATATTGTAATCAGCTTTTAACCCGGCAAGATCATATTGAAACAGCGTTTCATTTTTCAATAGCGATTGAACAGTTCCACTGCCCAACTCTTTCGAAAGATTTTCAATCAGCATCGTCGAGGTGTAAGACAACAGCATTTTAGCATAACCAACGTTTCGATCGCGTTGTATGACATCTGATATTCCGTTTGGATGCGACGAATTCTCCGTTTGGTCAAGTGTCAATATCAGCGATTTGATGCTGGATTCTATATCTGTGTTCAAAAGGACCTCACCCGTATGATCAGTGGCATTTTGAAGCATCTGATCAAGCACTTTTACCTCTATCCCCATTTTTTGAAGTTGATCATAGTTCGTTTGCGTCATAGGGATATTTAAATTTTTTAAGGCATCAAGTGTTAAAAGACCTTTATCGCCAATTAATTTTACCATCGCTTCACGAGAAGCTTGTTCAGATTGTGTTTCAGGCCGTACAAGAACCTTTCCGTTCTCATTTGCCAACACTTCAAATCTCGCATGCTCACCAACGTGAAAGCGCATTTCTGAAGCATTAGTGAGCTGTCGCTCCCCACCTTGATTGGTAATGGTTACAGTATTGCCATCAACTTTTGTAATCTTACCGCTCACTTTTGATCCCGGCTGAAGCGCCGCATCATTTTGCGGTGATGGTTTTACTGTCTGAACTTGTCTTTGATTGCCGCCATTAATTTTCATTATAGCCCCTAAGGTGTCAATGTGATCGTGATAGTGATCGTGATCGTGACTGTGATCATTGTCGTCAAATCATAATGCTTATAGAAAAAGACGTCTTAGCTTTTAAAGAATTTTAAATGCTTATAAAGTTCTTTCGTCACCGTTTCGAACGCTTCTCATGCCATTTACTTAAAAAAGACTGCCGATGATACGGTGTCGGACCATATTGATCCAACGCTTCGTAGTGCTGTTTTGTACCATAGCCCTTATGTTGATCAATCCCATAGGCCGGATAGGTATCGTGAAGAGCCTGCATCATATGATCTCGCGTCACCTTTGCCAAGATGGAGGCAGCTGCAATCGAAGCACTTCGCTGATCACCTTTGATTAAACTGAGTTGTCCAATAGGTATATCGTCAAGTTTTACGGCATCAATAAGTAAAAAGTCAATTGTTGCATTCTCATTTTCTTCTGCCGCCTCAATCGCACGTTTCATTGCAAGCTTTGTTGCATTGAGTATATTGATCTGATCAATTTCTTCATGTGATGCAATGCCAATGCCATAACAAATAGCCTCTTGTTTAATTTTGTCATAAAATTTTTCACGCTGCTGTTCGGACAGTTTCTTTGAGTCATCAATTCCCGACCAGTCACTTGCTTCATTTAAGACTGCAACAGCTGCGACAACAGGTCCCAAGAGCGGCCCTCTGCCCGCTTCATCAATACCGCCAATGCACTGAAAACCGCGACTGCTATAATCCCTTTCAAAGGCAAACATCATCGCCATGCGTGCTTTTTCGCGTTCCGCTGCCGCCAGCTGTTTGTCTTTTCTCTTAATGATATTTTGCACTGCCTTTCGCTGATCCATTTGCAAAACGGCTCTTAGCCCTTCAAAGTCATCTGCATCAAGACTATCAACAAGGACAGACAGCTGTTTTACCGGAAGCTTCTCCCCTTGTCGTATTGATTGCCACTGCTCACTTTTTTTAACGGTCATTTCTTTCGCCTCTTTTACTTTTATAAGGATGCATCATCCGCTGCTTCTGACTGGATCGTTTCCATGGTTTCAAGTGTTATCTTACCAATGATTCCTTTTCGAAATTCATCGACAATGAGCCTTGAAGCCTTTTCGAGATCAACCTGGTTGCCGCGCATCAAACAGCCGCGCTTTCGCCCAATTTGCTCCATATAGGCAACCGTTTCATCACCGGGCATCAAATCATATCGCATATAAAAAGAATCCGCATAGCGCTCAAGGATCAGGTTGATCAAGTGAAAAGCAATATCTTCTATATTCAGCACTTCATCTTTGATGGCGCCTGTACTGGCCAATTTGATGCCCATAAGATCTTCTTCAATTTTAGGCCAAAGAATTCCCGGTGTATCAAAGAGCTCAATATCGCGATTAATGCGAATCCACTGTTTTCCTTTTGTGACACCCGGTTTATTACCCGTTTTTGCTGCGTTTTTGCCTGCGAGTTTATTAATGAGGCTAGACTTGCCCACATTCGGGATCCCAATAATCATAATCCGAATCGGGCGGTGCAGCCGTCCCTTTTCAGCCGCCCTGATAATTTCATCCTGACAAGTCGACTTAATTAATGCAATCAGCTTGTCAATCCCCTGCCCCGTTGAGGCATTAATTGGTAATGCCTCAATCTTATGCGACTGATAATATTCAATCCATTGTGCCGTTTTACTAGAATCGGCTAAGTCCGCTTTGTTTAAAACAATGATTCTTTTCTTCAAACCAATCAAGTCATCAAACTGCGGATTTCTTGAACTCAGCGGTATGCGCGCATCGAGCAATTCGACCACTGCATCGACAAGTTTTAAATTTGCTTGTATCAATTCACGGGTCTTTTTCATATGTCCCGGATACCAGTTAATGCTCATAATTTTGCTCTCCCTTTTCTCAAATATCGCTTTATTTTAATAGATGACTTTATTAGTCTATGGCTTTATTTTAGCATATCCCCTATCGGGATTCAAAAATATAGCACCTCTGCAATCTCGTGTCGTCAATAATCGTTCACTGCTCATGGTGTACGCTCATCCGCACGTATCTGCAATCTTCTTATCTCTATGATCTTTATTAGTCAGCATACATCTCTCACCATATTTTTGGGCAAATAAAAAAGGACTTTTCAGTCCTTCCTTACATTTGTACTTAAATTCTCTTTTCTTTGACTTTCGCCGCTTTACCAATACGATCTCTTAAGTAATTTAAGCGAGCACGTCTAACTTTACCGTGTCTAACCACTTCAATCTTATCGATTTTAGGCGAATGTAATGGTAAAGTCTTTTCAACACCTACGCCGCTAGAAAGCTTTCTAACTGTAAATGTCTCAGAAATACCGCCGTTTTGTCTTTTCATGACAACGCCTTCGAAAATCTGAATTCTCTCACGCTTACCTTCGATAACGCGTAAGTGGACTTTAATCGTATCGCCGACATTAAACTTAACGATATCTTTTTTAAGCTGTTCGCTTTCGATAGCCTTAATGATATTTTGATTCATTTTACTACCTCCCTTCCTCATAGATGTTCTTAATAGCATGTCTATTAGAGGACCATCCGTAATACAGACAAGTCATATTATACCATTCTCCCGTTGAGTTTTCAAGTATTTTTTAAGCATTCGCCGCGTCTTTTCATCATGCTCATGCTTCATAAAAGCATTGTACAGATCAGGCCGCCGTACCTTTGTGATTTCAAGTGCCTGAACCAGTCGCCAATATTCAATTTCAGCATGATTGCCCGAGCGCAGAACAGCGGGCACTTCCATTTCATCATAGATTGCAGGCCGCGTATAGTGAGGGTATTCGAGCAAACCACTGGCAAAAGATTCATCAAGCGAAGCATTTGCATCCCTCAGCACACCCGGTATAAGTCTGCTGACACTGTCTACAACGACCATGGCTGCCAACTCACCACCAGTTAGGACATAGTCGCCAATAGAGATTTCTTCATCGACATAGGTATCGATAAACCGCTGATCGACACCTTCATAATGCCCGCAGACAAGGATGAGTTCTGCTAGTTCGCTTAATTCAACGACCTTATCATGTGTCAGCGTCTTGCCTCTCGGCGACAGGTAAATCACCTTGGCATTTTCGCCAATCGGTTCACTGTGCATTGCATCCTTTAACGGCTGTACTTGCATCACCATGCCTTGTCCACCGCCAAATGGCGCATCGTCAACACTGCGGTGCTTGCTTTCACTATAATCTCTTATTTGTGTACAGCTAATCTCAATGTGACCATCACGTACCGCATTGCCAATAATACTCGTCTGTGCAAAGCTGTCAAATTGCTCGGGAAACAGCGTTAGTATTCTAAACTTCATGGCATTAATCCTTCAATCATTTGAACGGTAATACATTTTCCTGCCACATCAATGTCTTTAACAAAAGCATCTACGACCGGAATGTAGAAAAGTGCACCATCATGGCCTTTGACTTCATAAAGGTCTTGAGCCGTATGCTGAAGCACATCATTGACAACACCAATGACTTCGCCATCAGTCGTCTTAATTTCACAGCCGATGAGATCGACGATGTAGTGACCGTCTTCATCATCAATTGCTTCAACATCTTTTCGGAAAACATATATCTCCTTCTGCATAAACCGCATGATCTCGGCAATGTCATCATAGCCTTGAAGTTTCAGCAACAGCATTCCCTTATGCTCACGAACTGCTGCAACCTGATGCTTCGTCTCCCCTTCACCTTCAATCAAGATGTATTGAAGTGCTTTAATTTTCAAAGGATCATCTGTATAAGGATAAATTTTCATTTCGCCTTTAACGCCATGGGTATTAACGATTTTTCCCATGCTGAAAGTTTCTGTCATGATCGTCTCCTATTATGAATGCCTATATGAATACCTAGCATTAACACCTAGCATTAACGCCCATATCGAAAGGATCTATTCAGATCCTAAAAGCTTCTCTTTTAGATAGCAAAAGAGCTATTTCGATGAAATAGCTCAAAGGATGTCATTATTGAATAATTTCAACAACCACACGCTTATTTTCTTTTGTAGCTGCTGCTTTTACAACGGTTCTAATCGCTTTTGCAATTCTTCCCTGTTTGCCGATCACCTTACCCATGTCATCAGAAGCTACTTTCAGTTCGATAATAATGGATTGGGATCCTTCAATTTCGCGAACCTCAACATGCTCGGGATTATCAACCAAAGAAGTTGCAATCACTCTTACTAATTCGCCCATTAAATCACCTCAAATTGTAAATCATTGGTTACTACTTAGCGTCGTATACTCCGTTTTTCTTGAAAAGCGCTTTTACAGTGTCCGTAGGTTGTGCACCTTGATTTAACCATTTAAGTGCTTTTTCAGTGTCAAGTTTCACTTGATCTGCTTCTGCAACTGGGTTAAAGTAACCGATTTGATCGATGAATTTACCATCTCTTGGTGATCTAGAATCTGCAACGACTACTCTATAGAAAGGTTTTTTCTTTGAGCCCATTCTCGTTAATCTGATCTTAACTGCCATTTTTTCACCTCCTCATTGCATAAATCACTGTATGATTTAAGTTAGATTATTCATTTATTGAAAGAAGGGAAGCTTAAACCCGCCGCCGCCTCGTTTCATACGTTTTTCCATTTGACCAAACTGTTTCATCATTTTCTTTGTCTGTTCAAATTGTTTTAAAAGTCTGTTGACCTCTGAAACATGAACCCCTGAACCATTGGCAATACGCTTGCGTCTGCTGCCATTGATAATGGATGGTTCCTGACGTTCTTTTAGCGTCATTGACTGAATAATGGCCTTGGTTCGGTTTAAATCCTTATCGTCAACCTGAACATCTTTCATGGCGCCTTTATTCATGCCCGGGATCATGCCGAGCAGGTCGCCGATTGGTCCCATTTTTTGGAGCTGTTCAAGCTGTTCCAAGAAATCTTCAAGATCAAATGTCTGCGTTTTGAATTTCTTTTCAAGTTTTTTCGCTTTATCATCACTGAAATTTTCCTGTGCTTTTTCGATCAGCGAGAGCATATCACCCATGCCGAGAATACGCGAAGCCATTCGATCAGGATAGAAAGCCTCAATATCCGTCAGTTTTTCACCGACACAAGCATATTTAATCGGCTTTCCCGTAACCGCTTTAACCGACAGTGCCGCACCGCCGCGCGTATCGCCGTCGAGTTTTGTTAATATGACGCCATTCACTTCAAGCTGCTCATTAAAATGTTCTGCCACATTAACGGCATCCTGTCCTGTCATGGCATCGAGTACCAACAAAATCTCAGTCGGATCAATGGCCGCTTTCACGTCAATGAGCTCCTGCATCAGTTTCTCATCAATATGCAGACGTCCGGCAGTATCCACGATAACGACATCGTATGTGTAGTATGCTGCATGTTCTAATGCCTTTTTTGCAATTTCAACAGGACTCACCTGATCGCCCATTTCAAAGACGGGGATATCAAGTTTTTCACCAACGACTTGCAGCTGTTTAATTGCCGCCGGTCTGTAAACATCACAGGCGACGAGCAGCGGCTTCTTGCCGTCTTTTTTCAATAACTGGCCTAGCTTACCGCAGGTTGTGGTCTTACCAGCCCCCTGCAAACCCGCCATCATAATAATCGTCGGCGGCTGAGAGGCGTATTTGAGTTTGCTCTGAGTCGTTCCCATGAGCGCTGTCAATTCTTCGTTAACAATTTTAATCACTTGTTGTGCCGGCGTCAAGCTCTGGAGAACCTCTTCGCCGACCGCTCTATCTGTAACACTTTTAATGAAATCTTTGACAACTTTAAAGTTCACGTCTGCTTCGAGCAATGCGAGTTTCACTTCACGCATAGCATCCTTGACGTCTTTTTCTGTCAGTTTGCCTTTGCCTTTTAAATTTTTAAACGCACCTTGTAGTTTTTCGGCTAAACTTTCAAATACCAATGCTGCCCTCCATGCGTTCCACGCTATTCCGAAAGACCGGTTTGCTTTTCGGCAATCTGCATTGCCTGTTCTAAAAGCGTCATGTCTTCAGATGTCTGATAGTTTCTGATCAACCGGATAATTTTCATAAAATCAGTTTCACGTTTCTGCGATCGCTCATATAATCCGAGCTGACTTTCATAGCGTTCCAAAATCTTCTCAGATCGCTTAATCGCATCGTGTACTGCCTGTCGCGTAATCGACAGATTTTCAGATATTTCGGCTAATGACAGATCACAGTTGCAATAGAGATCCATAATCTCAAACTGCTTATCCGTCAGCATTTTACCATAAAAATCAAATAAATCGACAAGTCTTAATTTTTTCTCTATCATGACTACCTCACAAATTATAAATCATATCATCCGGTGTGTCAAGTCTTTTTACTTTACATCTATGCGTTACGCGTTCCCATTAGCGCTTCTGCAAAATCATGCGGATTGAACTGCTGCAAATCATCAACCCCTTCGCCAACGCCAATGAGTTTTACTGGAATTTGAAGTTCCGAACTAATGGCCAAAACAACACCGCCTTTAGCCGTACCGTCCAGTTTTGTCAATACAATGCCTGAAATTTCTGCCGCTTCATTAAATACTTTCGCTTGCTGAACCGCATTTTGTCCCGTTGTGGCATCGAGTACCAGCAACACTTCTTTTTTGGCCTCCGGATACTCGCGGTCGATAACGCGGAACACTTTTGAGAGTTCGTTCATCAAGTTGACCTTATTGTGCAGCCTTCCAGCCGTATCACAAATAAGCACATCAGCATTTTTAGCCTTTGCAGACTGTACGGCATCAAAGATAACCGCAGCCGGATCAGATCCTTCCGATTGATGAATCACACTGACACCGACGCGATCCCCCCATACTTTTAACTGGTCAATCGCTGCCGCTCTAAATGTATCACCGGCTGCAATCAGAACGCTTTTCCCTTGCGCTTTCAATAGATTGGCAATCTTGCCGATAGAGGTCGTCTTGCCGACGCCATTGACGCCGATAACCATAATAATCGTTGGCTCATTGCCAACTTCAAACGTTGTATGTCCATTCTCCACAAGAAGTTTTTCAACAACATCTTTAAATACATCTTTGACGGCACTGACTTCCTTGATCTTGCGAATGCGTAATTCTTCTTTGAGCATGTCGATCAGTTTCATCGTCGTCTGCATGCCGACATCAGCTGTAATGAGGATTTCTTCCAGCTCTTCAAAGAGATCGTCATCAATTTCTCCATATCGCGTAAAGAGATCATCAATTTTATCAGTAATTCCCTTTCGCGTCTTTTCAAGGCCTTCTTTTAGTTTAGAAAAAAATGATAATGCCATACTGCCTCCATTTCATCATACTTTATATTCAATACATGACATGATATTCAATCTGTGACTTCACTTATCTTTGTGCTCTCAGCAGAATAGCCTATAGTGGGATATCCTATCACGGGATGCTCTTTCGCAAGATCGTATTTTCATCCCTGTCGCTAGCCTATGCTGAATAGGCATCTTCCACATCTTCAAGTCGAACACTCAACACTTTTGAGATACCGTATTCTTCCATGGTCACACCAAAGAGGGTGTCCGCTACTTCCATGGTACCTTTTCGGTGTGTAATGACCACAAACTGCGATTTATCAGCATAATCCTTGATGAACTCTGCAAAGCGATAGACGTTAACATCATCAAGCGCCGCTTCAATCTCATCCAGTATACAAAACGGCGTTGGTTTTGTCTTCAATATGGCAAAGAGCAGCGCAATGGCCGTCAAAGCTTTTTCACCGCCTGACAGCAGGTTGAGGCTTTGCAGTTTCTTTCCTGGCGGCTGCGCAATAATTTCAATATCGGAATTGAGAATATCACTTTCATCTGCCAATAAAATGGCAGCATCACCGCCGTGAAAGAGCATCTTAAATGTTTCCTTGAACTTTTCACCAATTTCGACAAAGTGTTCCGTAAAAATCTCTATCATCTGCTTTTCAAGGTCTGCAATAATTTTTTCAAGCTGTTGTGACGCCTTAAGCAAGTCGTCTTCCTGTTCCTTTAGGAAACGGTATCGCTCTGAAACTGTCTCATATTCTTTGATGGCATTGACATTAACGCTGCCAATCTGCTTGAGTTCATTTTTCAACTGCTTGATATTGCCGGTTACCGGCTCAGTCGAAAGCACTTCGCCAATTGAAAGTTCATAGCGCTCCCAAAGATCAGAGACAATGGTCTCCTTCTCCACTTCCAATTTCACTTTCTTAAGATCGAGTTGATGCGCGGAAGACTTAATGCTTTCTAATGATCGCGATGCCTCAGATAGCGCCATCGTCAATGTTTTCAGCTTCTCTGACAGCGATGCTTTTGACGCTTGAAGCGATTCGCTTTTAGCAACAATAGCCTCTATGGCATCACTTAGTGTTTTTAACAGCGCGTCAATATCTTCAACGCGATGGTAAAAATCTTCTTTTCTTGCGATTTCACTGTCGAGCATTTCTACACGCGTTTTTCGCTTAAGCGAAACCGTTTCAAGGTCATCACATAGACGCTTGCGCTCACGCGCTTTAAAGGCAAGCTGCTGTTCCATGGATGCGAGCTCAATGCGTTTCGAAGTCATTTGATCGTTTATCGTTCGACTTTCTGATTCGAAGCTTTCAACGTTGTCCTTGTAGTCCTTTACATTGACTTCCAGCGCATCAACCATTGCTTGATTCACAACGACCGCTTCGCGTTTAATACGAATTTGCGCCTTCTGATCTTCCATTTCTTCTGCAAGCATTGCCGCATTCCGCACAGCCTTTTTAGCCGATTCTTCTGCTAGTGCTGCCATCTGCTTATGCTGATCACTTAAATGTTCAATACTGACGCGCTCGAGTCTCATTTTGTCAATCGCTTCTCGCTGCTGTTGAATAAACGCCTTATTCTCTGCAAGACTAAATTCGATTTGCTTCAGGTCATTCGAGAGCGATGTTGACTTAGTTGTGTCCTCTTCAATCATCAGACCAAGCGTTTCGATTCGTCTTCGCCTGCCTAGGATGTTGGTCATTTTGGATTTAAAGGATCCACCTGTAATGGTGCCCCCAGGTATTAAAACATCACCCAATAATGTAATAATCTTGTATTTAATATTCTTGATCCGCATCAGCCGCCGTGCAGTTTCAAAGTCTTCCACAATCATAATGCGACCGAGTAAATAATCGATGAGTTCAGAATAGCGCTCAGGAAAATCAATGAGTTCGGAAGCAACGCCAATAAACCCCTTATGTGATTTTGCTTCTTTAATGACTTCTTTCTGCTGACCATTGCCGCGCAGTTGATTGAGCGGTAAAAAGGTAACCCGACCAAGCTGATTCTTTCTTAAAAACTCAATCGCAGTCTTCGCATCACCATCTGTTTCACAGACAATATGCTGTATCGACCTGCCTAATGCGACTTCAACAGCAGTTTCATATGTTTTTGGCACATTGATGACCGATGCTACAATACCGTGAATACCACTCTGGTCGGGTAAACTCGTTAAAATCTCTTTTACGCCTTTATCATAGCCGTCATACTCCGCTTCCAATGTCTCTAAGAGTTTAAGTTCAGTTTGAGATTCATTCAGACGCTTTGAGAGCTTATCAATTTGCTTGTACATCTTTTCGCGTTCATGGACAAAATGACCATCCAGCTTAATAGCTTCCGACAGCTTTCCCTGAGCTTCATCAAGCATGGTATCCATGGCTTTTAATTTAGACGCTGTTTCAGCCGCATCCTGTTCATTTTTTTGAAAGGCAGTTTCATGTTGTTCAATTTGAATATTCAGTTCCGCAATTTTTAGTGACAGGTCTTCATTAGCACGCTCTAAATTTTCAGCTTCACGTTTCATCACTTCAATTTCATTGAGTTTTTGATAAATTGTCTGCAAATCCGTTTCGTTATTTTGTTTCATACGACTGATCTGCATTAAACACTGTTCCAAAGCGCGTTCATCATCAATAAGTGCTTCTTTCGCAGTATTAATTTTTTCTGTCTCTGTATCAACTTCCCGGTCAACCACTGCAACATTTTCATCAATCTGTGTGATCTGTTCATCAATATCTGCAATTTCATCATGAATTCGCTTAACATTTGTTTCAACGTTTTGAATTTTCTCTTCTATTAAAGAGCGTTCTCCCTTCGTTTGTGAGCGCTCATTATTTTTTTCGTGGTACTGTGTTTCCAAAAGACGAATATCCCGATTAATAGCAAAGAGCTGCTCGTCGTTTGATTCGTATTCAGCCTTTAATTGCTCGTAATCCGCTTCCTGAACTTCTTTTGAATCCTGCTGTGTCTGAAGTGCATTCAATACTTCTACCAGTGCATTCTCACAAGTGGTGTAACGCCTTGAAAAATCATAGAGTTCGATCTGTCGGAGCTGCTCGGATAAATCCAGATAGCGCATTGCGCGTTCACTTTCCAAGCGCAGCGGCTCAACACGATCTTCAATCTCGACGATGATATCTTCAATTCGAGATAAATTATCATGTGTATTGGCCAGCTTTTTAGAAGCTTCAACTTTTCTGACTTTATACTTTAAGATCCCGGCGGCCTCTTCAAAGAGCAGGCGGCGCTCGTCACGCCCGCCGCTTAAGATTTCATCGATCTTGCCTTGACCGATAATGGAATAACCTTCACGACCAATGCCCGTATCCATTAACAACTCTCGAATATCCTTAAGACGGCACGCCATACCATTGACACTGTATTCACTATCGCCGGAGCGAAAAACGCGCCTTACAATTTCCACTTCTTCATAATCAAGCGGAAAGAAAGATTCGCGGTTATCAAAAATCAATTTAACTTCAGCCATGCCAAGCGGTTTTCGGTGCTTTGTGCCGCCAAAAATGACATCTTCCATTTTGCTGCCGCGAAGTGTTTTAACGCGCTGCTCACCCAGCACCCAGCGAATAGCATCGGTAATATTGCTCTTTCCACTGCCGTTTGGCCCAACGATACACGTCACACCCTGTTTAAACTCAACAATTGTCTTATCTGCAAAAGATTTAAAACCTCTTAATTCTATACGCTTTAAATACAAGTTGTCACCTCTTCGTCATAGAGTCGGTATATTTCAAATAGATGGTCATCTGCTAAATGCAGTGTCGTTTTATCACAGTTTGGATCGCTTTTAATCATAATGGTTTTGACGCCGAAGGCCTGCGTTAATCGCTTTAAGTTCTGATGTTTATGCCCTCGCATATGCGATACCAGCGACGGATGAATCGTCACCGTCCACACCTTGTCAACCGCCTCAGCCTCATCACCTACACTCGCGTCCCGTCGCGTTTTTTCGGCAAAGCGAAAAAAGCTGCGCAGTACAAGACGATCCATGACGAGCGATTTAAAAGCGGGATGATAAGGCCCTGCTATAACGGCACCCTTAAAGTCAATAAGATCCGTTGCCTGTAATCCAACACGGATGACATTAACACCTGAACGCATCAGCATCGCATATGCTGTTGCAACTGTGTCAACTGCCGTTTCCAGTTCCGGCGGCTGATAAAGCTCGCGCTTGTAATCATCTGCAAGTGCGGTATCTCTCAATACCAGCGTCGGATAGATGCGAACGGTTTCCGGCGAGAGGCGAATGGTTTCCCTTACAGAAAAAAAGAACCGCTCACGGGTATCATTCGGTAATCCAAACATCAGCTGAATGCCAAAATCAATACCATGGTGCTTCAACAAATCAATGGCGCGATAAATGGCATCCGTGTTATGTCCTCTACGGGATGCCTCAAGAACATCGTCTGAAAAGGACTGGACACCCAACTCGACAAGGTCGACATCATAATTTTCCAACCTTTTTAGGACGCGCTCATCAATATAATCAGGGCGCGTTGACAACCGAATATGCTGGATAACACCCGTTTTTTTATATGATGCAGCCAATGATAAATACTGTTCTTGCAGGATACAGTCCAGCCCCGTAAAGCTGCCGCCGTAAAATGCAATGCCAACGGTTTCCGCGGATCCAGAGGCAATGTAGTCATCTACTTGTCTTTTAATCGCTTCGACTGTCGGCACTTCAGAATGACCGCTTATATGTCTTTGATTGCAAAAAACACAAGCATTCCCGCAGCCCATATGTGCTATAAATACGGGAATGATCATCATCGTCTTCATTTATTCGCCTCATCCTGAAGATACTTAAGGCCTTCTTTTGCCGCAGCTTGTTCCGATTCCTTCTTGCTGCGCCCTTTTCCGACACCGATAATATCATCATTTAATTTAACATGCGTAAAAAACTCCTTGGAGTGATCAGGTCCTTCTTCTTTAAAAATTTCATATTTAATGCGATTGCCCTTTTTAATCTGAATCACTTCTTGAAGTCTCGTCTTATAATCAATAAATAGTTTTCCCTCAATCGCATCAATAATAATGCTGTCCATATGCGTTAAGACAAATTTTCGAACGACATCAATATCGCCATCAAGGTACATGGCTGCAATTAATGCTTCAAATGCATCGGAGAGAATGCTCGTGCGTTCACGCCCACCAGTCATTTCTTCACCGCGACCAAAAAACATGTAATGGCCGATTCCCAAATTCACAGCCGCTTCACCTAGTGATGATTCACATACAATGCGCGCCCTTACCTTTGTCAATTGACCTTCGGCCAGATTTGGGAAATGGCTGTACAAATACTCACTGACAACCAGCCCCAATACGGAATCACCCAAGAACTCAAGGCGCTCATTGTTTTTAATTTTATCCTTTTTATTTTCGTTGGCATATGATGAATGCGTCAATGCCCGTCTTAAATAATCGATATCGTTAAACTGATACCCAAGTTTCTCCTGAAAATCTCTCAATGATTGAGACATTGTAACCACCTTTCTCTCGAAAGGACATTTAAATATACTATCTGTGATAATACATTTAAATAACCTTTATATCATATTATAACACGAAAGTATTTTTCTTCCGCGAAAGCACCCGGTCGCTCGATGTGTTCACCTTGCGAAATGACACACACTTCTATTTTATAATTTTGATCATCAAATTACAATGCCAATTTTACGTTCCCACAGAAGCTTTTTTGCTAATAGAAAACGCCCCAAAGCGATTGCTCAAAGGGCGCAAATGATGGTGATTCATATGTGATTTAGATCGTTATCGGACTTACGATGCACTGTTATCGTCTTCTATTTCAATAACAGGTGCGAGTTTTGCTATTTTCATCTTAATTTCATCAACGAGTTCTGTCTCAACACCAATCTTTGCATACTTGATCGCATTGCGAAAAGCTTTGGCATTGGAGGAGCCATGTGCTTTAACCACCAACCCGTTTACACCGAGCAGCGGCGCACCGCCGTACTCTGTATAATCAATTTGTTTTTTAAAGACACTAAGATTTTTCTTAATCAGTACACCGCCAATTTTGCCCTTTGTACTGCTGACAATAGCGTTCTTAATGCCGTCAATCAGCGTTCCCGCTACACCTTCTGTCAACTTGAGGATAATGTTGCCGGTAAAACCATCTGCTACGATCACATCGACTTTCCCCGCAGGAATATCACGGCCTTCTACATTTCCGACAAAATTTAAATCTGCTTCCTTAAGCAATGCATGCGTCTCTATGTAGAGTTGCGTTCCCTTTGTCTCTTCGGCACCAATATTGGCAAGTGCCACTCTCGGTTTTGTCAGCTTCAACACACGTTCTGCATAAATACTGCCCATATATGCAAACTCAATGAGATTGCGCGGTTTGCACTCGGCATTTGCGCCGGCATCAACGAGGACAGATGCCTTGCCCATCGTCGGGTAAATGGTACAAAGCGCCGGGCGATTAATCCCTTTGATTCGACCGACCTTAAAAAGACCGCCAGCGAGGAGCGCCCCCGTGTTGCCTGCCGAAACAAATGCATCAATATCACCTTTTCTCAGTGCTTTCAGTCCAACGACCATACTGGAATCACTTTTCGTTTTAATCGCTTTGACCGGTTTATCATCATTTGTAATAATCTCTGTTGTATGAACAACCTCAATACGATCTGTATTAAATTTATATTTTGCGAGTTCCGATACGATTTTTTGTTCATCCCCATAGAGGACAATATCGCCTTCAAAGTCATCGAGCGATTCGATGGCACCTTTTACGGTTTCAACAGGTGCATGATCACCACCCATTGCATCAAAACCAATTTTCATCACTTCACCTCATTTTGAAAAAAAGGCAATAGTCAATGACCATTGCCTTTTGTTATTATAGAAGAACCTTCCAAATGTGTTTAGACAGTGTCCAAACCATTTCAAACGTTAAACCCAATAGCATTACGACACTATTTCGCGTCTCTGCTATGATAGTAACCGCACTCTGCACACTCTCTGTGTGGAACGGTTGCAGCTTTACATTTAGGACATTCAACAATCGTTGGCGCTGTCATCTTGATGTTGCTTGCTCTTCTCTTATCTCTTCTTGCTTTAGAAATTTTACGCTTAGGTACTGCCATCTTAACACCTCCTTAATGACCGAATAAATTCTTAAGTGCTTCCAATCTGGGGTCGATCCGCTCATCTTCACAACCACAGATACCATTGTTAAGATTCTTGCCGCATTTCGGACACAGCCCAGCACAGTCATCGCTACAAAGTATTTGAAGCGGTTTGTTCAGAAGAATTTCTTCTTCCAATATGGGCATGAGATCTACTTGATGATCAACAATGGGAATGCTGTCATCCCCTGCTTCATCATCTGCCAACTCGCGTTCCGCAATGTGGTTGAAATTCAATTTAACTTCGGTTAAGCATCTATCACATGCAAAAGTCATATTGCCATCGTATGCAAACGACAGCGTCAATCCTTTATCGACCTTCTTAACGGTCCCTTGAATGTTGAATTCAGAAGCTTTGACCGCATTTACTTCGCTTAAGAAGCGATCGTCAAGCGATAGCCTCAACTGAAAGTCAAGTTGACTCTGCAGCCCTGTAATAACCTTAGAAAGCTCAAGGTACATTTTATCACCTCTTCAATGCAACATTAACATTATAATGATAACCAAGAGGTTTGTCAAGTGAAACTACTTAACTAATTCAACAGTATCTCTTGCAATCATTAGCTCTTCATTGGTTGGAATAACCATGATTTTTACTTTCGAATCATCTGTATTGATGAATGTTTCTTTACCTCTGACGTTATTCTTCTCAGCATCGAGGACAACACCCATGAATTCAAGATTTTTACAGATTGTCGCACGGCTTGAAATACTGTTTTCACCTAAACCTGCTGTAAAGACGATCCCATCGACACCGCCGAGAACCGCTGCATAAGATGCGATGTATTTACGAACGTTATCATGATACACATCTAATGCCAGTTCAGCTCTTTCATTGCCTTCTTTTGCAGCATTTTCAATATCTCTAAAATCGCTGCTGACACCTGAGATGCCAAGAACACCTGATTTTTTATTCATGATGTCATTCATTTCATCAATTGTTTTGCCTTCTTTTGCCATGATGTACGTGATGATTTGCGGGTCAATATCGCCGCATCTCGTCCCCATAACCAAGCCTTCAAGTGGCGTAAAGCCCATTGATGTATCAACTGATTTGCCGCCGTCTACAGCTGCGAGTGAAGCGCCGTTGCCCAAATGGCAAGTGATAATTTTCGTATCTTCGATTTTTTTGCCGAGCATTGCTGCCGCTCTTTGTGAAACGTATTTATGGCTCGTTCCGTGGAAACCATATCTTCTCACGTGATCTTTTTCATAATATTCATATGGCAACGCGTATACATAAGCACTTTGTGGCATTGTTTGGTGGAATGCTGTATCGAATACGCCGACATTTTGCGCATGCGGTAAAAGTTCCTGCATTGCTTTAACGCCAATGATGTTTGGCGGATTGTGAAGCGGTGCAAGTTCAATACATTCTTCCAGTGCAGCCATGACGCCGTCGTCAATGATAACTGAACCGCTGTATTTTTCGCCTGCATGAACAACACGGTGACCAACCGCATTGATTTCGTCAAGTGCTTTAATAGCGCCTTTTGCATTATCTTGCAAAGCGTCGAGAACGTGACCTAATGCTTCTTTGTGATTTGCCATCGGTACTTGGATGACAAGCTCTTCTTTACCTTCAACTTCTTGCTTAAGTTTTGAACCTTCAATACCGATTCTTTCAACTAAGCCTTTTGCTAATACGCTTTCATCACTCATATCAAAAAGCTGATATTTTAGCGACGAACTACCACAGTTAATGACTAAAACGTTCATTTGTTACCCTCCTCTATTTATCAAAAGATCACGCGATCTCGTGATGTTGCACATGAAACAGAACGTGATATTGATATTTCACGTTCATATATATTATAATGTAAATAAATGAATTTTCAAGGGCTATGGGAGGATAATAGGTGAAAATAATTGGCATTGTCGTAGAATATAATCCGTTCCATAATGGACATTTATATCAAATCCAATCGCTGCGCGAGCGTTTTCATCCCGACGGTATTGTCGTTATCATGAGCGGTCATTTTGTTCAGCGCGGTCAACCCGCAATATTTGATAAATGGATGCGTGCAGAAATGGCGCTCATCTGCGGTGTCGATCTCGTGCTGGAGCTGCCCTTTTATGATGCGACTTCAAGCGCTGAAGGATTTGCCGATGGTGCTGTCAGAGCACTTGCGGCAACAGGCATCGTTACCCATCTCGCGTTTGGCACAGAATGCGATGATCTCACTTTGCTAACGAAAATTGCGCGTATCTATGCCGAAGAACCGTCGCATTTTAAAGATCAGCTGTCAGAACACTTAAAGTCAGGCCTTCCCTTTGCGAAGGCTCGCGAAAAAGCGCTTCAAGACGCTTTCCCGCAATTTGATGATTCTCAACTGACTGCTGTTCGAAAGTCCAATGCCATTCTCGCCATCGAATACTTAAAAGCATGTTATCGCCATGGGCTCGACTTGGAACCACTTCCAATCAAACGAATCGGCAGTGACTATCACAATGCCGATCTCCAGGAAAACTATGCAAGTGCAACTGCCATCCGATCAATTTTGAAAGCAATCCCAACACCTTCAAGAAAACAATTAATGACAGTTATGCCTGTATCGGCAGTTGACTGTATGATGGCTTCCGGTATCAATAGACAGTTAGACATCAATGCTTTTGAACCCTACATCCGTTACCGTCTCGCTTTAATGGATGCAGGCGCTTTGGCAAATATTCGCGGCGTTAGCGAAGGGCTTGAATACAAACTGGCAGCTGCTTCAAAGAATTTTACAGACCTCAGCGACTTGATCGTTCAGTTAAAATCAAAACGCTATGCCGAAACGAGACTTCACCGCATCTTAATCAATGTGTTGTTAGACGTTCACCCGCTGGATACAACGGCGACTTATCTCCGCGTACTAGGCTTCACGCCAACCGGACAAGCCTGCTTAAAAGCAATGAAGTCAATGGCATCCCGCACCATTGTCACAACGCTCAGCAAAGCGCCGGCAGAAGTCCTCAATGACCCGCACATGAAGCTGGACCTTTTAGCGACCGACCTCTACCACATGGCCGCAGGGCAAACCAAAAGCGGCATGGATTTCACCAAGCCGCCAATACAGATCAAATAGCAATCTATCATTTTAATCAAAACCTGTTATTTTAATTTAAAACCCTGATTTTCCAAAAAATCGCGCATATGCGACCTAGGTTCGGAAGCAAACTTATCTGCAACATTGGCAGTCCAAGTATCTGTTTTCCGTCCTTTTGTGCGCTCAATATAATAAGCCTTAATTCGCTGATCGTATGCTTCAATCGCCTTGGCATCGTCTTCTGTATAGTGATTCTGCTTCAAGACGACATGCATCGGCAGACGCTCTTTAATGGCCGGATCGTGATTGGGATAGCCAATACACAGGCCAAATACCGGATAGACATCTTCCGGCAATTCCAACAGCACTGACACTTCGGCAATATTATTTCTAAGCCCGCCAATATAGACACCACCCAGCCCCATTGCTTCTGCGGCAATCATTGCATTTTGCGCTGCCAGTGACGCATCCACCGTTGCAATGATAAACGTTTCAGTCATCCCCTTATCATAAGGAATATCATGGCGATCGCAAGCATCATACATGCGTTTTAAGTCTGCACAGAACACTAAGAATTCAGAAGCCGTCTCAACATATTGCTGATCGCCTGAAGCACGTGCAATTGCCGCTCTCAAATTCGGATCCGTTACGCGAATAATACTGTAAGCCTGAAAAAAGCCCGATGTAGAAGCAGCCTGCGCACTTTCGACAATCGCTTTAAGCGCCTCTTCCGTGATCGTACCCGCTTTAAATTTTCGAATAGATTTATGATTTTTTAACAATGTAATCATTTCGTTCATCGCTTCGTTTCCTTTCAATATGATCATTTGCATCTCACTTTTACCCAATCGGCGTCTGATTAATGTAAACTTTCTATAAACATCCGTTTGACGCGTGCCAGATTATTGATTCAAACATGCCGCAATCGAAAAAAGCAGCGATCAGCATACACATATTGTATGCTGGTCGCTGCCCTCTTTGATAAATGACTAATCCATACCTATTTATATTCTTCAAGCTCTTCAATGTTCTCTTGAACCGTTTGAAGAACCTTGCTCATATTGTATTCTACTTTTTTCATCACTTCTTCAGCATATTCATAGGCACCATTTCTGATTTCTGCCGCCTGCGCTTCAGCTTCTGCGACAATTTCCTGTGCACGTTTCGATGCAAGTCGTGAAATCTCATGCGCGTTAATCAGTTCACGTGCTTTTATTTCTGCTGCCTGAAGCATCTGCTGTTCACTGTGATGCGCAGCCTCTAAGAGCTCTCGTTCTTCTGCATGAGCACGATCGACGACACTGTGCGCTTCTGCTTGTGCCTCTTCCATAATCTGCTGCTGCTGTGCCTTCATCCATCTGACTTGCTGGTATTCATCCGGCAATAGCATCTGAATATCTTTCATGATGGTTACAAATTCCTGACGATCAATAAGAATCTTGCCCGTAAGAGGCACTGTCGGATAACTTTCCAGCTTATCTTCAAACTCTTCAAGAAGCTCCAGCACTTTTAAATCCAATGTATTTTTCTGATTGCCTGCCATTATACCCCTCCGATTTTATTGAGAATGGCTCTTTTCACATCCTCTGTTACAAAATCTGTAATATCGCCATTGAGGCTTGCGACTTCCTTTACAATGCTGGAACTCAAATACATGTATTCCGTTCGTGTCATGATAAACACACTCTCTATTTCCTTGCAAAGCTTTTGATTAACACTCGCCATTTGAAACTCCGCTTCAAAGTCTGAGATCGCACGAAGCCCTTTTACAATAATGCGAATGTCATGTGCTTTCAAATAATCTATTAAAAGGCCTGTATGCCGATCAATTTCAACATTGCCATACTGTGCTGTCGTCATCTTTAATAGTTCAACCCGTTCGTCCGGTGTAAACAACGGCTTTTTGCTCTGGTTATACATCACGGCAACAATGACTTTATCAAATATTTTGCTCGCCCTTTCAATAATGTCTAAGTGTCCCTTGGTAACCGGATCAAAGCTTCCCGGATAAACCGCTACTTTCATTCAATCCTCCTATATACACCAACGCCTGTTATGCCGTATCGCTTTTGCGTCAACACTTCCAAGGCATCTGAAACAATCTCCGAATCTTTATCATCTACATGATGTTCAAGCACTATTATACCATTAATCCTTAAAAGTTCATACCTTAGGATTGTTTCAATTGTACTTTTTATCATGCCCTTATGATAAGGCGGGTCCATAAAGACAATATCGAACGACCGTCCCTTCAACATCGTCAAATCCCTTTCAACAGTCATTTGTAGAATTTCACCCTGTGCTTCTAAATGCGTCTTCTGCATATTGTCTCGAATACACTGAACGGCTTTGGCACTGGATTCAATAAACGACACGGCTGAACCGCCTCGACTCAAAAGCTCAATGCCCAACGCACCCGAACCTGCAAACAGATCCAATCCCTCGGCCTCATATAAATGCTGCTGCACCATGCTAAAGATCGCTTCTTTGACGCGATCCGTCGTTGGGCGCGTTGCCGTTCCCTCGATTGTCATGAGTTTTGTTCCCCTTGCCTTGCCAGATATTACACGCATGTTCTCTCCTTAATCAACGAACTTCATCAACTATCTTTCTTTTATCAGCTTTTATCGGCTTTTATAAAACCGCTTCTTCATTGAGCATTTCACCCAGTGCATCAAAGTATTTGACGACTTCTTTATTGCCCATTACGTATTCCGACATCAGCGTTCGAATATGCTCTTGCACGACTTCGAGTGTCTTTTGATGTTTTACCAAATCAGCAACTCTGAGTTCAGGCAAGCCATGCTGCCTAAGACCAAACATCTCCCCAGGCCCACGCATCGCCAAATCCATTTCTGCAATTTGGAACCCGTCATTGGTATTAATCATGGTTTCAATACGCTTTTTAGCATCCTTAGACATTTTACTGCTCATCATAAAACAATAAGCCTGCTCGGCACCTCTGCCAACGCGCCCCCTCAGCTGATGCAGCTGTGATAGGCCAAATCGCTCAGCATCGACAATGACCATGACTGTGGCATTTGGTACATTGACACCAACCTCAATCACTGTGGTAGAAACCAAAATGTCTAACTCCCCATCTTTAAAACGATGCATGACATCGTCCTTTTCATCCGCTTTCATTCGCCCGTGTATTACGCCTATTTGTCGATTTGAAAAACGAGCAGCCAACGCTTCGTAAAGTGCTTCAACCGAAGTTAGGTCAAGCTGCTCATTGGTTTCAACAAGCGGACATACAAAATATGCCTGACGCCCCGCTTCAATCGAATCATCAACAAACCCATAAAGAGCAGCCTTCTTCTTTTCGCTTACAAAATGTGTTTTTATCGGTTTGCGGCCCACCGGCATTTCTTTTATCTGCGAGACGTTCATATCACCATATAAAATCATAGAAAGCGTCCTCGGAATTGGCGTTGCCGACATGACCAGCGTATGGGGATGCATGCCCTTCTGTGTCGCAAAAAAACGCTGCCTGACGCCAAAGCGATGCTGTTCATCTGTAATGACGAGTGCCAAGTTCTTAAAATCGACATCTTCTTGAATAATCGCCTGTGTTCCAACAATCATTTGAATATGCCCTTCTGCAATAGATTCCTTGATTTCTCTTTTGGTTTTTGCCGTCATATTGGATGTCAATAATACGGCTTTATACGTCTCGCCAAAATACTCTTTCAACGACTGAAAATGCTGTTCCGCCAACACTGTCGTCGGCGCCATTAAGACGCTTTGGCTGCCATTATTGGCGGCAATGCGCATAGCAATAAGTGCAACAATGGTTTTACCGGAACCCACATCACCTTGAATCAAGCGATTCATCGCATAACCGCTGACCAAATCCGTTCGAATGGCCTCAACAGCTTTGCGCTGACCTTCTGTGAGCTCAAAGGGAAGCTGCGCAATAAAATCATCTATATCGCGAGTGGAGGGCAAAAGATGCGTTTCCGAACTGTGATAATGCCGCTTTAGGAGCACGAGCTTCAGCTGAAGCATGAAGAGTTCTTCATAAATAAAGCGATATCGCGCAACTTTTAGTCCTTTTTCATCCGTAGGAAAATGCATTTGTCGAATAGCCGCGACGCGATCAACAACACGTGCCATGTGCTCAACAAATGGCGGCAGTGGCCCCGTATGAGACGAATCAAGCCTCATCAGGGCGCCCTCGTGCAGTTTCAGCATATCGATCTGCGTCAATCCCGCTGTCAGTCGATAGATAGGCTGAATTCTCAAAAATCGTCGATCAGAAGCCTCTGAAAATTCTGGATGCTGCATTTTAAAAAAAATCCCCTGCCGCGTTAATTTGCCAAAGAAATAATACGCATTGCCTACGATGAGTTTATTGAAAACATAACTCGTAAAAAAGATAATTTCACCGTGGTACATATGACTTTGCACTTCGCAGATTACCATTTGACTGCGCTTAAATTTCATTGCCTTTTTCTTCACATTCAGCACCGTTGCTTCAATGACGACAGGCATTTCATCATTGCATTCTGCTATAGTCATTACTTTTCGTCGATCTACATAGCGCACGGGAAAGTCAAGCCACACATCTTCAAGCGAATGCAGGCCCATCTTATGCAATAATTTGTCTTTTTTTGCACCAATGCCTTGAAATTGTGTAAAGTCCATTTTCAACTCATCCTTTATAAGCCTTTAATTCACATCTCGTATTAAAATTCAAATAGAGCTTGTTGAGGCCAAGTGCTTCTATCGTTTCGCGTTTTAATACACATTTGGGATCGCACGCTCGGATCAACGGCTGCATCGCATACTCACACTGTCCAATTAATCGAATCATATCGCTTAGCAGGTCGACATGGTAGAAACCATTAAAAGGTTCATAGTATTCCTCTGATTTTTCAGCGACAGCCATTAGAGGCGTGACACCCGTTTGGATCATTTGTTCTATTGTCAAAATATAGACGTCCACAGCCCGCCGATCATAAACGGCATCACAAGCCAATATATAGACGTATTCACTCGTGGCACGTCTCAAGCCTGTCATAATACCCGCCATTGGCCCAATGCCCGCAATATCATCCGCCACAATTTCTAAATGGTCAAATTTGTCATAATCCAATACGGGCCGATTGCACGACAGCAGTACTTGATCAAATGTTTCGCTGATCGCTTCCAAATTTCTATACATCAGCGGCTGACCGTTTAATACAATTTTCTGTTTATCATAGCCCATTCTGCGGCTCTGTCCGCCTGCGAGAATCAGAGCCGTTCCAAAACGCTTCACCTCATCACCTCACGAGTTCAAGTCTGTCAAAAGGGCACGCTGCGACACATGCCGTCGTTTCATGATTGTCAAACACATTGGTCGAAAAGTGTTCAGTTGTTCGCTTTATATAGCAAGTATCACATTTGACTGCCTGCTGCGCCCTTTCGTCATAGGCCATTACATGAAACGGACATGCAGCAATGCATTTGCCGCACCCTGTACAGCGTTCACGGTCAATGACAACTGTTCCATCGGGCGCTGTGTAAACAGCATGGCTATCGCATGCTTTTTCACAAGGCGCATTCTTGCACTGACGACACCCTCGCCATATAAAGCGTCGCTTTTCCTCATGGTATTCAATTACACAACGGTTGACGCCGACCGGCAGCAAGTGCTGTTCCTTGCAGGCGACAACACAGGCCATACAGCCAATACAACCATCACTTATATGTTTAATTCTCAATGCCATGCCTCTTCCCAATCGCTATTAATGATCTGTTATTTATGATCTAATGATATCTTTTTACCCTGTTATTTTATGCTACTTTACAGATTATGCCAAGTACCATTTTGCTCATTATTGTGCACCATTAAATCTGTATCCCGCACCGTCTAACCGCGACGAGATTTGAGTGCTGCGGATTACCTTTGACGAGCGGCGTCGGCCTTGATGTTGTCAACACATTCATGGCGCCGCGCAAGTCCGTTCCCTTTGAATCCGGTCTATACCAACCGCCCTGCGCCATCCCCACAACACCTCTAGCAATTCGCTCAGTCACGTAGGCCGGTACCCTTACACAGCCGCGATCATTGTAGATTTCAACCGTTTCACCTCCGACAATCATCAACTGTCTGGCATCCTCTGGATGAATCCATAATTGCTGGTCTTCAACACCATCCAGCCATAGGTTGTGATCGTGTGTCGAATGTGTTCGACGCTTTGAGTGCCAGCCCACCAGCTGATACGGATATTTTTCAGTTTGAGGATCCTGAGGCCCTTCAAAAGCTGGCGTATATTTGGGAATAGCCGGAATATCACCGCCGCTATCCAATCTAGGTGAATACAACTCGATCTTTCCAGAAGGTGTTTCAAACGGATGGGTTTCAAATGATTCAATCTGTTCGCGATAAGCGATGACATGTTTAACCGTTTGATAGACATAGCCGCCTTCACGTTTAAACACATCAAATGTCGGCAGCTCGCTTTCCTTTGTGCGAAGCACTTCATAGGCACGTTGAAGCTGTTCCGTCATATTGGGCGCACCCAGCGTAAAAGCCTCCTTTAGATTCAGCCGTTCCGCCACTTCAGTAAGCCAGTCGTATTCAAAGCGGCATTCAAATAGAGGCTCAATACACTGGTTAACATACAGCAAATAATTGCCGCCGCCCCAAGGCGCTCTAATATTTTCACCTTCAAACATGGACGTACCCGGTAAAATTAAATCTGCAAATCGCGTACTCGGCGTCATAAATAAGTCAGAACAGACGATAAATTCAACTTTAGAAGGATCTTTTAAAAGTTTAATCGTTCGATTAATGTCGGAATGCTGATTAATTAAAATATTACCTGCAAGGTTGAAAATCATTTTAATGGGCGCTTTTAATTGATGCGCTCCCATGATGCCATCGGAAGCCGACGTCATATCCGCAGCGCGTTCAATTGCATCTGTCCATAAAAAACATGGAATGGATTCCTTCACAGGATTTTCAATTTCAGGCATCATGATCGGCAAATTATAACGCAAGTAGAGTCCGCCACCAGAAGAGCCGCCGATTTTTCCGACATTTCCCGTCAAGCACGCGAGCATGTTGCAGCCTCTGACGATCTGTTCGCCATTTGCATTGCGCTGAGGCCCATAGCCCTGAATCAGCGCCGCGGGTTTTGTCTTGGCATAATCCATCGCCAGACGATGGATTACACTTTCGTCCAGACCCGTTATTGCAGCCGCCCAAGCCGGCGTTTTGCGCTGCCCATCATAAACGCCAAACAGATAATCACGATAGTTTTCAGCATTTTTAGAGCCTTCTGGCATATGCAACCCGTCAAAGCCAATACAATAACGGTCTAAAAATGCCTGATCATGCAGCCCCGCTTCGACAATGGTATAAGCCATTGCATCAATCAAAGCACCATCCGTCGTTGGTTTTATCGGTACCCATTCGTCTGCCAGGGCAACAGCTGTTTCGGTCATGCGCGGGTCAATGACAATGATCTTCGTACCCTTTGCCTTAGCCGCTTGCAGCATGACCATCGATTCATGACCAAATATCGTTGCCGCAGGATTATGCCCCCATAAAATAATGAGTTCTGAATGAATGTAATCATCCGGCGAATGTCCTGACAATTTGTTTCCAAATGTATAAGGCGTCGCTCCCGCTATACAGGCAGTACTATATGAATTATGATAATTCAGACAACCGCCGTCCAGAATCAGCAGCCGTTTTGCCAATGCATTGCCGCGCATGAGCGCCGAAACACCTGTCGCATAGTTAACATAGCGCGATTCCGCCCCATATGCAGCTTTGATTGATGTCATTTTTTCTGCAATCAGTGTAATCGCCTCATCCCATGTAATGCGCTTATAGTTGCCGTCGCCGCGATCGCCAACGCGCAGCATCGGATATTTTATGCGCTTATGATTCAGAAAGCTGTTCCGATAGGCATTGCCTCGTACGCAAGCTTTCGTATGAGCAGCTGAAAGTGATGTATTGGGCGAGATATTCAACACCTTGCCCATTTGAACGTCAACATTGAGGCTACATGCACCGCCGCAATTATTAATGCCGGCGACCACTACCGTTTTTTTGACTGAGTCTATGGACTCGGACTTACAGTAGACAACAAATCTTTTGATGCCGTCGAAGGGGATTACGAACTGCTTTTCCGCTCGTAAAACATCGTGCTTATCAGGATGCATATGACTGCGGTTATCCGTATTTTTATCGATAAATATATCTAACCGATCTTTGTCATGCATCACAAAACACGTCATCAGTTCTGCTACAGCTGCATACCACGCCGCACCTTCTACGCTAGCGGTTTGCTTTGCAAATGCCTCAGCGAAAGCACATAGATGCTTCGTAATAAAATGCTGCTGTCTTTCAAGCAAATGGTATAAAGCGCTGTAATCCAATTCAGTCACGGCTGCTATAGCATCCTGTGCTAACTGCGATAAGAAAAGCAGTTCCAGTCCAATGTGGTCACATGGCTGATGCTGATCGAAACGGTAATGATAGCCTGAAGTGTGATAATCTTGCAGTACTGATAAAGTAACGGCATTCATCAGCGTATCACCCTCACCAACGTAAACAGATTCCCAAGGTGGCGCTGCATCTTCACAGGGGGCATCATAAAGCCTTTCAAAAATTTTTGCGGACTGCTCAACTTCATCTGCCGAAATCGCAAGTGCATCCAGCTTCGCTCTGACAAAATCATATGCCGTTGACATGCCGCTATAATCACATAGACCTGCAAGAGCAGCGTGCCCCTTGTAAAAAGCGCTCCATGATGCTGTTGGCTCTATTAAAAAGCACTCAGCCAAGAATAGATAACCAAATTGCCTCAACTCAAGCCAGGCTTTCAAGTTATCCAAATTTTCAACACCGTCTTTATTGTACTGTGTCACTGACATTTTTCAACTCCAAATTTAGTTTATAAAAAAACCAGCTCTTCAAGCTGGTTTTAATGGCATTCGTCCGTATTACTCAAGCGCCAACACAAAATAGTAGATCGGCTGAGCACCTTCGTAAACTTCTATTTCCAACTGCGGGAATTTCGCCTCAATCATCTCCCCAACTTCTTTCGCCGTCGCTTCCGAAATATCACTGCCGTAATAAATTGATAAGATCTCCGTCGTCGTATCCATCGTCTTTTCAATTGCCTCTAATAAGACGTTATCTCGGCTCTTGCCAACGCTCTTTATGGCGCCGTCTGCAACAGCGAGGTAATCATCCTTTTCGATAGCCATACCGCCAATGGATGTATCGCGAACAGCATAGGTTACTTGAATGGTTTTGACCAATTCGAGACTCTCTGTCATTTGTGTTACATTATTGTCAGGTTCGACATCGTGATCAAATGCAAGCATTGCCGTAATACACTGCGGCATTGTCTTCGTCGGGATTACAAAGACATTCTTCTTTGAAATCGCTTTTGCCTGATTTGCCGCCATAATAATGTTACTGTTATTCGGGAAGAGAAAAATCGCTTCTGACGGACACTTTTCGATTTCATTCAAAAAATCCTCCGTACTCGGATTCATCGTCTGCCCACCTGTGATAATGCCATGAATCCCTAGATCTTCAAAGATATTAGCAAAGCCTTCGCCCATTGAAACGGCAATAAAGCCATATTTCTCATCGTGTAATCGAACCGATGTCTCATCAGTGTCTTCCGCTTGGCTCATTGCTTTTGAAGAAGATGATGATGCAGGTTCATCAATAATGCTATGGTGCTGATCCTTCATATTCTCAATTTTAACTTTTTTGAGTTCTCCCTGTTTAACCGCTGCTTCAAGCGCCAAACCCGGATTGTTGGTATGAACGTGTACTTTGACGAGCTCTTCATCCTGAACAAATACCATGCTGTCGCCAAGCGTCTCAATATATGCTTTCAAGGCTGCTCCATCGATGGCATCACCTTCAATAATGAATTCAGTGCAGTAGGCAAACCGGATATCCTCTGTCTGCATAACAGCTTGCGCAGGCTTGCTCACTGCTTGACCCGTCTCTTTCTCTGAAACCTCTTTATATACTTTGCCTTGCAGGGCATTATCAAATCCTTTAAAAATATAAATGAGTCCCTTGCCGCCTGCGTCGACTACACCTGCCTGCTTCAATACTTCAAGGTATTCAGGCGTCTCTTCCAGCGTCTCTTCGCCGCGCTTGATCAGCACTTGTATCAATTCGTCAATCGGTACTGCTTCGACGGCATATTCCATCGCCTTTTCAGCAATTTTTCGAATAATGGTTAAGATGGTGCCTTCCACGGGTTTGAGCACAGCGCTGTATGCCGTGTCTGCCGCATACTTGAGCGCATTGCAAAATTGAATAGAATCAAGTGTTTCAAGATCCTTGCATCCTTTCGAAAAGCCTCTGAATATCTGAGACAATATGACCCCTGAATTCCCGCGGGCACCCATTAACGATCCCCTTGAAACCAGTTTTGCCACTTCATCTACTGATTGGAACGAGCCTTTCTTCAAACCTTCTACTGCCGAGTTCATCGTCAGTGACATATTGGTACCCGTATCGCCGTCCGGTACTGGGAAAACATTCAGTGCATCAACGATTTCCTTATGATGATAAAGTTCATAAGTCCCTTGCAGAAACATGCTTGCAAGCATATCTGCATTAATTGTCATAATCTTCACGTTTCAATTTCCTCCTGTTATTCCTGAACGCGAACGCCTTCAATATTGAGGTTCACCTCTTTGACATCGATTCCAGTCTGGGTTTCAACTTGATACTTCACTTTTTCAATGATGTTCTCAGCCACCACTGATATCTTCGTACCATACTGAATGATGACAAAGAGATCAATTTCCACGCCTTCTTCCACAGGACGAATTTCCACGCCTTTCGACATATGCTCGCCTTTCAGCATCTTTGCAATGCCGTTGCGCGCAGATTTATAAGTTAATCCAACGAGTCCATAGCACTCCATCGCCGCCATTGCCGCAATCGTTGCGAGCACATCGTGTTCAATGTTGATTTCGCCAATTTCATTCATTATCTTTATTGACATAAACGCCTCCTCAAATAATCAGAGCTGATAACGATTCATAAAAATCATTTTACTCTAATTTTATAGTAAACCCCTGTTTTTAGCAAGTTAAACCCATTTTATTAAGCGTTTGTAATAAAAAAGCCATTCATTTGGCTATTTTCCACTTGAAAAACCGTATCTTCTCTGATAAAATTAGTTTGTTATGTTAAGAGTTAATCACTCGAAGGAGGTGTCATAAATGGCAAAAGTATGTGATGTATGCGGTAAAGGAAAAATGTCTGGTAACACAGTCAGCCATGCAAATAACCACAATAGAAGATCATGGTCACCAAACCTTAGAAGTGTCAAAGCTTCCGTCAACGGTTCGACGAAACGTATTAAGGTTTGCAGCAGATGCTTAAGATCTGGCAAAGTTGAAAGAGCAATTTAATGTCAACTTCATTAAGCGAACGCATATAAATCATATAACATTGTTATATGATTTTTTATTTTTTTGCAAACTGTTTTGATCAGCAACTGCCGCCTATCTCTCTATCTATTATTCACATCATCTATTAGAGTGCTCACATTACTTCTCATCCATCGACCGCCCTCATGACCACGCCATATTTTTTGCGTTTTTGTAACATATTGCATTGACCATTTCCTAAACTTACCATAACAGCCATTGATGTTTCAAAGAGTGCCGGAGGTGTCGCCGTCAATGCCATTCAACAGCTTACCGGAACAATCACGGGCTCAGTGGATCACCTTCGTTCAGCCTCAGAAAATATCTATGCTTTTGTGGATCAAGAAGTTATGACTGATTATGACAGTATGGTCGATTTCGGCGATCGCTTCAACAGCAGCGCCATGGAAATTTCTAAGACGACCGCCAATATCGATGAAGCTGCACAGCAAGCCTCAGAGGCCATTCAAATCCTCACAAAAGCCATTGGTGAAATCGCCATTGCCAATAACGAATCGGCAAAAGAAGTTCAAAGCGCCGTTCAGCAAATAAGTGATATTGCAGATGAATCCAGACGTATTGTTAATGCAACAGATCTCGTCAGCAACGCTAATCATTTTAATGTATGTCTCCAATAAAGCATAAATTAGGTCCGCACTGATTGAAGAAGCAATTCGTGTTGATTCAATCCTAATAGTCATAAAAACACAAATCACAGCATCGTTTGATGTCGGGTTTGTGTTTTCTTAAGTTATTCATTATCAATTTTTATGATAATCATTATATCTATTTACATATTTTACTTATAGCGTGCGACATTATAAGATTTTGTTAGAACATTACGTAATGTCAAATCCATAATGAAGGAGCTGCAAAAGATGGCATTTGATACAAAACGCACCACCACTGACACAATGAGAATTTACTACGATGTCCCCATTGAAATGCGTGACGGCATTGTCTTAAAAGCGGACGTTTTTTTGCCAATCGATGAAGGTCAATACCCCGCATTAATGACATATGGAATCTACGGCAAAGGCCAATGCTTTCAAACAGTCTACGAAGGCCCTTGGACGCGTATGGTAACCGATTTCCCTGAAATTATGGCTGGCAGTTCCAATCGTTATCAGAATTGGGAAACTGCCGATCCGGAAAAATGGGTGCCGCATGGTTATGCACTCGTGCGAATCGATTCAAGAGGTTCCGGGTGTTCTGAAGGCATTCAGTACCCTTGGTCCGAAGAGGAAATTAAGGATTATTACGAATGCATTGAATGGGCCGGTACGCAATCCTGGTGTGATGGCGGCGTTGGACTGCTAGGCATTTCCTATTACGCTGCGAATCAATGGCTTGTCGCTGGCTTAAACCCACCGCATCTCAAGGCTATTGTCCCTTGGGAAGGCACATCAGACTGGTATCGTGAGCTCTTTTATCACGGCGGCATTCGCTGCACCTTTGTGGATAGCTGGCTTAAAAAGCAAGAAGGTATTCAATATGGCTATGGAGACCGCGGCCGTAAAAATCCAAATACCGGCGAAAACGTTGCAGGTGCGGTCACCATGAGCGAAACAGCACTTGCTAAAAACCGTATTGGCCTCGTCGAGCACATTAAAGCGCACCCACTTAAAGATGCGTACTACGACGGCATTACCGTAAACTGGGAGAATATCAAGGTCCCAGTCCTGACAACGGCAAATTGGGGAGGCGCCGGCCTTCATTTGAGAGGCAATATTGAAGGGTTTTCAGAAGGCGGCAATCATAATCGCTGGCTGGAAGTTCATGGTTATGAGCATTGGACTCATTTTTATACTGACTATGGCGTCGATATTCAAAAGCGCTTTCTGGATCATTTCCTAAAAGGATTTTCAAACGGTTGGGACACCGAGCCAAGAGTAAGACTCCAAACGCGTCTTATCGGCAATGCTTTCAAAGAACGTACTGCGGATGCTTGGCCGCTCCCGAACACAACATTTCAGACAATGTTTCTCAATGCCGTCGAAAGAACCCTGACAACGACTGTACCATTCGCTAATCAACATATTGCCTATAAGCCACTGGAGGATGAAGTCACATTTTACATGCCTAAAGTTTCAGAAACCATTGAAATAACAGGGCCTGTTGCAGCAACAATTTACATTAGTTCGCTAACCGAAGATGCCGATCTCTTTTTAACGCTTCGCCTATTTGACCCCGAGGGAAAAGAAGTGCCCTTCAGAGGGGCAATGGATGCGAATGCACCCGTTGCACAAGGCTGGCTGCGTGCGTCACATCGAAAACTGGATCCGAAAAAAACGTTGCCGTATCGTCCTTATCATACGCATGATGTTATCGAGCCGCTTGAAATCGGTAAAATTTATGAGCTATCCATTGAAATTTGGCCCACTTCTATTGTGATCCCGCCAAATTATCAGCTAGCCTTAACCGTCAGCGGCAAAGATTATGAGTTCAGCGGCGCAATTGACGAATCAACACGTGCCTTTCATCGTTATCCATCGAAAGGCTGTGGTCCATTTCAGCATGGCGAGCGTTCTCAAGCGATCTATAATGGCGACGTTACCATTTACACCGGAAAAGCCTATCCATCTTCAATCCTATTGCCATTTATCAAAGACGAACAACAATCTTAACGACAAATTTTTATAGGGGGAATAAAAATGGGTAAAGATGTTCAAAAATTTCAGTTATTTGATATTGACGGTTCTGCGGTTGGTTTTGATTTTAGAAAACGTAAAAATCGCATCCATTTCATCATTTCATTCTTTCTGTTTGCAGGCATTATGCTATTGCCGCTGGATTCGATCTCCGATACAGCTGCAAGAACTCTGGCACTGACCGCACTCGTCCTCTATATGTGGATTACACTCTACGTTGATCTGATGACGAGCAGTCTCGTCTTGGCAGGCGGTGCAATTCTGCTCGGCCTGTTGAGTTATAAAGAAGTGGCGACGCTCTTTGGCTCATCACAGTTTTTGCCAATGCTCGGTATCTGCATCGTCGCTTTAGGGGCCAGCACTACGAAGTTAACCTCTCGTTTTGCCTATTTCCTACTATGGAAGTTTGGGCGTAAACCTCGTACCATTGCACTTGTTGCCGTTATCGTTTGTGCTGTCCTCTCATCTGTCGTATCCAATATTGCCACTGCCATCCTATTGGCAGCGACCTTTGCACCTGTTATTGAACACTTGGGAAATAAGCAGCTTGGCAAGGCGATTATGATTTTACTGCCGGTCTCAGCCATGTATGGCGGCGCTGCTCTTATCAACGGTTCAGGACCAAATCTCGTCGCACTGCAAAATTTGGAATTGGCCACAGAAGGCACCGCAACAGTCTCCTACTTGCAATGGGCAACCGTTGGGTGGGTCTCTCTTTTGCTGATTATTCCTATAATCGTCGTCCTTTACACCCGTTATTTTAAGGTACCTAAAACCATTGACGGCATTGATGTCACCGTCTTTAAACAATCGCTTAATGAGCTCGGCCCAATCACGGGAAAAGAAATTCGCTGGTTACTGATCATGTTGACGATGATTGTCTTTTTGGTTTTCGGCTTTCCAATGGGGTATGTTGGTGTCATTTTTGGAACCATCTGCCTCTTGCCGGGCATTGGTATTGTCTCAGGAAAAGAAATGCTAAAAAATGTTCCTTGGTTCCTTCTCTTTATCCTAGGATTTTCGCCAGTATTGTCATCGATATTGACGCAGAGCAAACTGACAAATGTACTCATCTCTGCAACAAGTCCTTATCTCAATCAGTTTAGTATTTTAGGGCTAATTCTATTTTTCACCTTTTTAAAGAGTATTTTAAACAATATCATCATTTCAGGGCCTGCACCAGTATCTATCATTCTGATCTCCAGTTTTGCACCAGTAGTCATGTCTTTGGGCTATAATCCAGTTGCCATCTTTATGCCGGCATTGATCCTGTCGCATCCTGCGACGATCTTGGGATCCAGCGCTTCATATCAGACCACCTATCAGTACGGTTACTGGGATATTACAGAGACCATACGCCCAGGTGCCGCGATGATGCTTCTCGGCCCCATCGTCGTCTCAGTGGTGTGTTATCTGCTCTATCCACTGCTCGGCATAAGCCTCATGCTCTAAGCAGACACACCTCTTTAAACGATGGCGCTATATTTCAATCACAGCGTTAGCAGCCCCACGCTTACTGACGCTATGGTGATGCTTTATCACATAACCTTAAACAAAAGAACTCGACAGCATCATTCGTCTTGAATCGCTGAAGGGTTCTTCGCTTTATATTGCGATCATTGTTTCCAAAAATGCCACATCAAAAACCGATTAGATCAACCACCTTTCACAGCGTGGCATTTCTCTGAATATTACGATAAAATAATGTGAGTGCATTAAGTTTCAGCAATCCTGGAGGTCATCATGGGAAACAATCGGTATTTTCATTTATCCAACATCAATTTAAATATCAACCAACTCAGTTACTTTATTACCGTTGCTGAAACGTTAAGCTTCAGCAAGGCTGCAAAACAGCTTTTCGTTCCGCAATCTGCCGTCAGTCAAAAAATCATGCAGTTGGAAGAAAGATTGCAAATGAAACTCTTTATTCGCACCAATCGCATGGTAAAATTGACAAGTGCCGGCAAACATTTCTATGAAATCGCTACGAAAATGCTCGCAGAGACCGAAGAGGCCATTAGTGTTATGAAAGCCGCAGATGCCGGCTCGCTCGGCACCGTTAACATTGGTTTCTTAGCAGGTCCTGTCATCAACTTTCTGCCCGATCTCCTCAATCATTTTAAACGGCGCTACCCGCAGATCGTCATTAACTTAAAACATTTAACATTGCCCGAATTAATCGAAGGTATCAAGGAAGAAAAACTCGATATTGTATTTGCAGTTCCCTTTGGGTTCAATGCAGTCGATGGAATCAATTCTGCACTTATTTACGGATCCGATATCGGTGTCTACATGAGTTCTGAAAATCCGCTGGCAAGCAAGACTTCACTTCGCATCCACGAGCTTGAAACCTCAGCTTTTATAATGCGTGAACGCTCAGAATTTCCACAATGGTATGACCACGTTATTAAACTCTGCGTCGAAGAAGGGTTTCATCCTCAAATCACTCACCAAGTAAAAAGACTCGAACCTTTGATGATCTTTATCGCTTCAGGAATGGGCATTACCATTATGCCGAGGTACCTGCATTACTATGCTCCCAATACTGTTCGGTTCGTACCGCTTACACTACCAAATGCGCAAATTGAAATACGTCTTTATCAAAATGCAGACTGTCACAATCCAGCCGCCAATGTTTTTTACGAGGAGGCCTTGCTTATGATTGAAAAACAAAGCGCCGCCGGTATTCTCGGCAGTTGAGCATCATGCTTTTTCGTTGACCATCGTATCACGGCTATCAGCGTTATTGTCAAACGATTGAAAAACCGCCGACATTTTGATCGATCCCTCATATGCATCAGTTTTCATTGGCGTCATTTGCGGGAAATCTCTATGCGGGCGGTTTTTTACTCTATAACACACATCTGAATAGTCAGCGTTTAATTGAAAGTTTCCTTTGTTTTCCTTTTGCGATTAAACAGTGTATCATAAATGACTGGAATCAGAATCAATGTTAATAACGTCGAAATAATCAGACCACTCATCAGAGCAATGGACATCGGCATAAACAGCGGCGATTTACTCGCAACCAGTGGCACAAGTCCCATAATCGTCGTAATAGAACTAAGCATAATCGGTCTAAAACGCTTCGCCATTGCATCTTTGACGGCGACATCTACCGCACTGCCGCTTCTTACTTCGGCACTGATAAAGTCCAGCAGGACAATTGCATTATTAACCACGATGCCAAAAAGGCTCACAATCCCAAATAGTGCCGTAAAAGAAAGCGGCTGATTAAACAGGTAAAGCCCTATAATCGAACCAATAGATGACAGTGGAATTGATGCAAAGATAATAAATGGATAGAGAAACGACCTAAACTGCAAAAGCAATATTAAATAGATCAGGAAAAGTGCAAAGACTGCCGACACGCCAATACTGCCGAAGTTCTTGCTGATACTCTGCTCTTCGCCATCAAAGACATAATGAACATTTTCAGTGTGCAACTGTGCAATGCGATCTCCTATAGCATGTTGAATATCGATGGAACTGTATCCATCGAGCACATCAGAGGTCACTTGGATTTCAACATCACCCATATAGGTTCTAATGACACTGTTCTTCTCTTTTAGCCGAACCGTCGCCACTTCTTTCAACGGAATCTTTTTATCTGTGAATGACGACTTGATTGATATATTTTCAAGTTCGGCCAAACTTTCGATGCCGCCGTCTACCATAATATTGTATGTGTCATCTGCCATTCTGAGTTCTGTCGCTTCGCGTCCTCTCAGTGCAATACTCACTTCATTTTGAATATCGTATTTTGTCAAGCCGTAATAACCGGCTTTCACATCATCTACTTCAACATAATAACCATAAGACTTGTCTTTGAGATTACTTTCAACATTAGTTGTCCCGGGAATACTGCTAAATATTTCAACGAGTTCATTGCTCACGCTTCTCAGTTCGTCAATACTGTCCCCCGTTACTCTGAGCTTAACAGGAGATCCAATTGGTTCTGCCTGTTCCAATTCCTTAACGAGGACTTTGCCACCTGAAATGCGGCTATCCATCTCCTTTTGAAGCATCGAAACAAAGGCCTTATTACTTACAAAGGCTTTATTGGTCGCATCCAGTTTTACAATGATCTGAGAAAAATCAGTCGATGCCGCATTAACCGGCAGTGTATAATAAAATTTTGGAAACGCTTCACCGATGGCAGCACTGTATGACAACACCAGCGGCTGCTCTGCAATAACAGCCTCCACGTGCTCAACGAGCTTTTCTGTATCTTCAATTGACGTATTGACATCATTGGTGACGTTGATATAAACCAAATCTGATTCTGCCGCTGGGAAAAACTGTAGTCCCAATGTCGATGCCAGCCTGACACCGCCTGTCACGGCCAAAATGACAACAGCTAGAATCACGAGTTTGTGTCCAAGCGCATACTTCAAAATGTTTTCAAAGATATGTCGTACACGGAATTTTGACTGCTTCTCTTTTGACTTCCTAAAAAAGATAAAGCCAAGTGTCGGTGTGACAAATATCGCAACCAAATAGGAAGCCGATAATGCCACCATGACAATAATCGGTAAACTCTTTACAAATTCGCCTGCAATGGAATCGAGCATCATGAGCGGTGTGAATACGGCAACTGTCGTCAAAGTCGACGTTAACACGGGGATGGCAACTTCTTTTACCCCATTGATACATGCATCCAGTTTGGGTTCATCATTATCAATATGTGCCTGGATAGCGTCGGAAACAACGATGGCGTTATCCACCAGCATGCCCAATGAAATAATAAGCGCGGCAATTGAAATCTGATGAATATCAATATCGAATAGTGTCATCGATGTAAATGTTATAATCACAGATAATGGAATGGCAAAGGAAACCACCAGCGCATTTCGAAGCCCCATCCCGATAAAGACGACGACGATTACAAATAAAATACCTTGGAGTAAACTCATCATAAAGCTGCTGACGCGGTTGTGAACATCCTGTGGCTGAAACATGATCTCATCAAAACTGACAGCTGACGGCAGTGATGCCTGGTAGTCGTCAATAAGCGCTTTCACTTCTTCTCCAATGGTTACAACATTTAAATCCTGCTTGAAATAACCAGCCAGAATAATGGCATTATCGCCATTCTGCTTGTACATAACAGCATCGTCATCCAATGCAAGTGCCACTGTCGCAATATCTTTCAGCCTTACGACAGCACCTGTTTCTTCACTAACGGCAACGATGACATTCCCCACTTCATCAACATCTTCAAAGCTGCCTTTTGTGGTCACACTGATCTTATTGAGCATTCCGTCTAATTTGCCGGACGGAATATCAATGTTCTGTGCTTTCAGCAAATTGATTACGTCACTGTATGAAATGTTGTATTGGTTGATATCTTCAGGTTTCAAAGTAATTTTAAGATTGTAGTCACGTTTGCCAACCAAGTCAACACGTGAAATACCGTCTACTTTTGAAAGTATATTTCGAAGTTCTTCACCAAATTGACCCAAGGTATCATAATCGAATTCATCGGAAGAAATACTAATGAGCATACCCGCCGTTTCCATGAGGTCGCTGTCTATGGTAATCTTGTCACAGGCATCTGGGAGATCCACTTGAATATCTTCCATTTTTGTACGCAGCGTGGCAATCCCTTCATCCATATTGGCATTGAACTCGAAATAGACAACCGTTACCGAAGCGTTTTCCATCGCCGTTGAATTGTACTCTTCAATACTTGGGATCTCTTTAATTTCATCTTCAATGACACTGGTAACACGACTCATTACTTCATCTGGTGAAGCACCAGGGTATTGACAGGTGACAATGACAACCGGTGCACTGACATCAGGAGATTCCTGTCTTGGAATAAGGCCAAAATTATAAATGCCATAGATGAACAACAGTGCGATAATAAAAATGAGAATACGTCGGTTGTTAATCACACCACATAAGAGCTTGTTCATTTTGCCTCCTCATTCAGTATATTGACATGATCACCGTCATTAAGGCGGTTAAAGCCTTTGACTACAAGTTGGTCTCCATCTTGAAGACCTGAAACAATCAGTTCATTTTTAATACGCTTTTCAATGGAAATCGACTGCTTAACAGCAATTCCGTCGCGTATGGTATAAACATAGTCTGTGTCGCCTTTTATAACGGCCTCCATCGGAATTTTGATGCCTTTATATGAATCGATGACAAACGTCCCTTCACCAACGCTGCCCAATGGTACGTCTCCGTTGATAGATACTTCAATTTCATACGTATGAGTCGCTGTATCCGGTGTATTGCCAATGGCCGTAATTTCGCCTTCATAGGTTTCCGAAGTAAACCTCATCGTTACCGGCTGACCAATACTGAGATGTTTTAAATCCCGTTGCGCAACACTGGCCTTAAAAACAGAATCTTCACTGCGAATAACAATAACAGGATACCCGGCTGCAACGGCTTCATTGGCTTCATACAGTGTCTCGACGACAACCCCTTCAATGCTTGCTGTCATTTTAAGTTCATTGACGGATTTTGATAGTGCCTCTAAATTATGCTGTGCCTGCTGATAACCTTCTCTCGCCGCATTGAGATCCTGTTCAGAGACATTGAAGTTAAGTTTTGCCTTTTCCAGCGCCGCTTGTGAAATACTGCCGGCGGCAAAGAGTTTTTCATAATCCTCGTAATCGCTTTTCGCATCGTTATAAGCTTGTGTTGCTTTATTCAAAGTCGCATAGATTGATTGAACACCAGCCTGTGCTGCCAACAGCTGAATATTGTAATCTGAATCATCCAATGCCGCTAGGGCCTCGCCTTTTTCGACGTAATCCCCCTTCTCAACGTACAGCGCCTCTAAAACACCTGCACTTTTAAAACTGAGTTTTGTCATTGAGCCAGATTCAACATAGCCGTAATAAACCATCTGTTCCTCTGTTATCGAAGTGGCCACTGCCTGCGTCTCCACTGTTTTAACACGTGATACGTCTTCAGACGCCGATTCTCTCCCACAGCCTGCCAATAGCAACAGGCTCAAGCCTATACAGCTAAGCCATATTTTATGTCGTTTCATTCATTAGCCTCCAACTCGATTATAATTAACGCTCGTTCATTATTATGCCAAAAAAAAGATGTCTTAAACCGTTTCACCATGATTATTACAGATCACGATCACTTGAAAACTTTAAAAGACACCGCAAAAAATTGTTTGACAAGTCTTTCAACATCTTCAGGCTCTGCATGCTCCAAGATATAAATAATGGCTTCAATCTGATTGCGCGCCATGATTTCATAGATCATGGGATCAATCGCAATCATCTCACTAAAAGACAGGCGTTTCATCTTTGCGATCACCGATTGTACCACATTGTCATAGTAAGCATTATAGAGTGTTCCCTTAAGGCCATTTCGCAATACATAAAACTCTCTTGGGAAATCTGTATACAACTTCGTGATGTTTACAGCGATAATTTCTCTCACTTCTACATGCCTAGAGATCCCCATTTCAGCGATATAGTCACGATTGACAAAAGCATCAATCACTTCAATCAGCGGACTCAAGCAGTGCTTGAGCAAGTCTTCTTTGTTTTTAAAATAACGATAGATATTGCCCACTGTAATCTGTGCACGCTGTGCAATTTCGCGCATACTCGCATTATTAAAACCCTTTTCAGCAAATTCATCTAATGCGGCATCAATAATGCGCGCCCTTACATCGTCTTTCAAATATTGCATACAATCCTCTTTCATCAAGATTTATTAATAATATACACTTGTTTATTTTTATTCGCAACCCTTAAAGCATAAAAAAATGATAATTTTTTGTAAATTATCATTTTGGATATATTTCTCTAAACTATTGTCCTTTAGTAATCTTCAGCGATAATGACGAGCATCTTTCCCTTATCGAAACGTATTGTCGCCTCTTCTGCTGAAAATTCATTGCTAATCCCCCAGGTTGAGCCGCGTTTGATAACAACGTCGTCAAGCGGATATTTGAATCCCTTCAACGTAACGCCTTCAACGCGTTCTGTTATTGGAATAAGCGATAGAAAACCCTTTCGCTGAAACAATGTTTTTTCGGCAGGCCCTTCTAAAAGTTTAACGCGATTATAGGCATCCAAAAGCATGATGTTCGGATAGTGTTCCAACAGGAAGACATTACCCAATAGATGATCCAACCGCCCACCGAAGGCACCAATAGCAATAATATCATTAAACCGTTTGTCTTGAATATAACTAAATGCCAGCTCGGCATCCGTCATATCCTTTTCTTTGTTAAAACGCATGATTTCAACATCCGGCCATACTTCTGCATAACCTTCGAGTTCAACCGAATCAAAATCACCGATCATGACGTTGGGAACATACCCCAATGCCTGCAAATGTTTTATACCACCATCTACACCAACGACAAAATGAATTTCCAATGTTTCCAAAATAGCACGAAGGGCTTCCATATCTTCAATTTTCCCATTTAGTGCTAGGAGCGCCCTCATTTTACAACCTCTCTAAAGGCCTGAACGGTTTCAATAATTGATTCACTGTTAAAAATTGCTGAGCCCGCTACGAGTATATCGGCCCCAGCCCTAACCACTTCTTTGGCGTTTGAGAGCTTAATGCCCCCATCGACTTGTATAGCGACATCAAGTCCGCGTTCATCAATCATTTTTCGCAGTCGCTTTATTTTTGCAGTCGTTTGCGGGATATAGCTTTGACCGCCAAAACCAGGGTTCACCGACATGAGCAATACCATGTCCACATCTTCCAATATTTCTTCAATGCTTGAAAGCGGCGTTGCAGGATTAAGCGTTACTGCCGCTTGTACGCCATAAGATTTGATAAGCTGAATCGTTCGGTGCAGATGGCGCGTCGCTTCGACATGAACGCCTATGCTGTCAGCACCTGCATCGACAAAATCTGCAATATACTGATCAGGATTTTCAATCATAAGATGAACATCTACAAATAAACTCGTTTTGCCTTTCAGCGATTTCAGTACAGGTGCGCCAAAAGAAATATTTGGCACAAAGTGTCCATCCATAACATCAACATGCAAATATTCGACGCCAGCCTCTTCAACTGCCTTGACGTCAACAAGCAAATTAGAAAAATCAGCCGATAGTATCGACGGTGCCAATTTTACCATTTTTTATACTTCCTCCCCAGTGTTTCGATTTCATGATAGATATATTGATAAGCTTCATAGCGTGATGCATGTATTTCTCCAGCTTCAACCGCTGCTTTAACCGCGCAGTTCGGTTCACTTAGATGCTTGCAGTTATCAAATTGACAGGCTGCTGATATGGATTCAAATTCTGGAAATAGACTGGACAGCCGATCCAGCGGAATTTCATGGAGCGACAGCGACGTAAAACCCGGCGTATCAACCACTGTACCACCGCTTTTTAGCGGCAGCAGCTCTGAGTGCCGCGTGGTATGCTTTCCGCGTTTAATTTTGTGACTCAAATCGCCTGTCTGTAATTTGAAACCATTTTCAATCGCATTGAGCAGTGAGGATTTGCCAACGCCAGACGGCCCTGAAAAAACAGATATCTTATTGTTTAAAATCGCTTTAAGCGATACGATCCCTTCACCTGTCTTTGGTGATGTACGAAGGATATCGTATCCGGCATTATTATAGATGCTGCGAAGCGTATCAAAACGCCCTTCATCATCTATATCACATTTATTGAAGCAGAGGACAACGTCCAAATTAGCGTTTTCCGCTAAAAGAATCATTTTGTCCAACAGCATCATATTGGGTTCGGGATTTTTGAGCGCAAAGACGATGATCGCCTGATCGACATTGCTGACATTCGGTCTGAGCAAAATTGATTTTCGAGGCAATATTGTCTCGATGACACCTGTCTTTTCCGCTTCGTCAACAATGTTAATCTGAACAAAATCTCCGACTGTCGGCGTCATATTGATATTTTTAAATTTTCCTCGTGCTTTGCATTCATAAAGCATACCATCGACCATGACATAGTAGAATCCGCCGATGCCTTTATAGATTGTTCCATTTATCATTGATCCCTAACCTTAAAATTGAATCGTTTCTTGTGAGACGAGTTGATCGCTGTAAAATACTTCAAGTGTTGCAAATCCGGTTCCGCGAATTTTTATCCTAAAATCGCCTTCTGCTTTTGTATGCGTGTTTTCGTAAACCACGGTACGCGTTTCACCTTGAATCATTTCGATGCGAATGTTTTCTGGATCGTGCATAAATGTCGAAGCAAAAATGGCAACTGATATTTCTGAATAGTTATCACCTGTTCCATCGCCATTCTCCGTACCGTCGCCATTTCCTTCACCGGTGCCATCACCATCGACGTTCTCCGGTCCATTGCTGACGACGACGGAAACCTCTGAGCCTTGCTCGTATGTTTGTCCAACGCCTTGATTGCTGATAATCATGCCTTCTTCAAATTCATCACTGAGTTCATATTCAATAGAACCCAATTTTAATCCTAATGCATTGAGTTCACTTTCTGCTTCGCGGATCGTCTTGCCGGATACATTTGGTACCAATACCGTTTTGATTTCCTGTCCTTGACTCACAACCAGATCAATTAAAGTTCCCTCAGCTTCTTTGACACCGCTTTTTGGCGACTGACTGATAACGGTTCCCGTCGGCAGATCATTAAACTCATATTTAATTTCACCCACTTCAAAGTTTTCATTTTCAATCATCACACGAGCTTTAACCAAATCCTGCTGTACGACATTTGGCACGAGCACCCTCACCGCGCCATTGCTGACCACGAGTTTCACGGTAAAACCTTCTTTTAGTTCTTCACCTTCAGCATAGTTTTGCGATATGACAATATCTTCATCAATATCGTTGTTGTATTTGCGTTCTGTGGTATCTGCGACCAGCCCTTTATCCTGAATCGCTCTGACGGCTTCGTCCACATCCATACCGACGACATTTGGTACCGTTACAATATCGACATTGAATATTTCTTTAAATTTATTAATGGCAACCAGTGAAAACACGAGCATTGAAACAATGAGCGCCGCCACGACCACTAAGGTAATATTTAATTTGCTCACCGGCTTCGATGCTTTTTGCTTCGTTGATTTTCGCGTTCTGTTTTGATCGTGTTTCATGATATCTTCCTCTGTAATCTTTGGCAATATTGTCGTTTCATCATTGAGATAGCCTTCTGTCTTGACGACAAATCGTTTGTCAACGCTGAGCCGCTTTAAATCTTCCATCAATTCATAAATACTCTGATACCGTTGGTTTAAATCCTTTGCCGTCGCCTTCGAGAGTATTGACGCAAATCCGTCCGAGACATTGGCATTAATGGTTCTCGGATCAGGCAAATGATCCCGAAGCTGCTTCAGTGCAACGGAAACAGGTGTTTCACCATCAAATGGCAGTTCTTTGGTGATCAATTCATACATCAGAATGCCTAGAGAATAAATGTCGCTTCGGGCATCAACATAGCCGCCCCTCGCCTGTTCGGGTGATGCATAATGAACGGAGCCGACGATTTCTTTTGTGTTCACCAGTGTACTCTTTGTCGCCGCCCGTGCAATGCCAAAATCTGCAACTTTAACACTGCCGGTTTCACTGACGAGAATATTTTGCGATTTAATATCGCGATGAATAATGTTATTTTGATGCGCATGCTGAAGCGCCGAGCCAATCTGCATGATAATATTGACAACTGCTTCTTCTTTCATGAACCCGTGCATTTTATTCAGGTACTCCCGAAGTGTATGACCCGTGATAAGCTCCATGACAATATAATGCATGTCGTGATCCATCCCAACATCAAAGACATTAACGATATTGGGATGCGAAAGACTAGCGGCTGACTGTGATTCTTTTTCAAATTTAGCGACAAAATCGGAATCCGAATTAAATTCCTGCTTTAATACTTTAATTGCGACCATTCTATTTAAAACGTGATCTCTGCCCTTGTAGACGGTTGCCATGCCGCCGCTACCGACCACCGATAATATCTCATATCGATTGTCCAATAACAAACCATTGATTTCCGACATGAAAATCCTCCTTATAATTCAATACATACGACGGTAATGTTATCCTGACCGCCAGAATCATTGGCCTCATTTACCAATGCATTTGCCGCTTCTTCAAAAGGCGGCTCTGTTAAAAGCGCCAAAATGCGTTTGGGGTTGAGCATATTGGTCAAGCCATCAGTACACAGTAAGATATGTGATACACCATCAAGCGGCACTACATCTGTAAAAACTTCAAAGCTTTCATCAACGCCAATGGCACTTGTTATAATATTTCTGTCTGGGTGCTTTTCAGCTTCCGCTTCACTGATACTGCCAATCTTCACAAGTTCTGCAACCAGCGAATGATCTTTTGATACCTGAACGAGTTTACCGTCCTTTACAATGTAACAACGGCTGTCACCAACATTTGCCACCAGTAAATACGGTTCAGAAAGCGCTGCAAGTACCAAAGTTGTCCCCATATTCCGGTATGCTTCATTCTCGGCAGCCATGGCCATAATCTTCGCATTTACATTGACTAAAACACTTCGAATGGCATCGGAAAAATTGTCTGCCGTCAGCGTCTCTATCTCTGCAATGGCGGCAGTAATATCCTCTGTTGCCGCCTGTGCGGCAATTTCACCGGCTTGATGCCCTCCCATGCCGTCGCATACAATGTAAACCCGCGCGTCCTCTAAAACGCTATAAACATCTTCGTTATTGGCCCGCATTTTCCCAACATCTGTTAAGGCTGTAATCTTCATGCGTTCACCTCTATTTAATCCTTTTCATCTTTGCTATATAAAAACCATCTGTCTGATGTTGATGTGGCAAAAGCGTCAGCGTTTCCGATTGTCCCGGTATAATACCTGCAAGTGAAACGCGTTCAAATGAATCATGATGCGCAAGAAAATCATTCACTTGCCCATCATTTTCGGCCTCGTTTAATGTACAAGTACTATAGATCAAAATGCCATCCACTTTAACGTATTCAGCCGCAGCATTTAAAATTTCTCGTTGAATCCGGGTGAGTGACGCGAGGTCTTCTGGCTGTTTATTGTATTTTATATCCGGCTTTCTGCGAATAATGCCGAGCCCTGAACACGGTGCATCTACTAAGACGACATCAGCAGACTGCCTAAGGGATTTATCAAAATGCCTTGCATCGAAAATAGCCGTTTCAATAATTGAAATGCCCAGTCGACTGGCATTATCTGCAATGAGCTGACATTTTTGTTCAGAGACATCCCGCGCCAGTAAACGACCACTGTTATGCATTCGTTCTGCCATATGGCAGCTCTTACCGCCCGGCGCTGCACAGACATCCATGACGAAATCTCCCGGCTTCACATCGGCAATATGGCCAATCATCATCGAGCTAATGTCTTGAATTTGAAAATCCCCTTCCTTGAATCGAGGGAGCGATGTGATATTCATTTGATTAACAGACTGAATCAAAATACCATCTGGATTCAATTTTGAAGGTGTAGCAACAATGCCCGCGGCATCCAGCACCTTTAAAAAATCATCCCGTGTCGTCTTCAGCCGATTAACACGGATACTCAGTGGCGGCGTCATATTGTTTGCCGCCAGTAAAGCCTTGGTATCATCGTAACCATAGGCATCCAGCCAAAGGTTTACCAGCCATTTGGGATGAGAATACTTAATACTGAGGTATTCGTCCGGATGCCTTCGTTCATCTGGAAGCGGCACTTCTTCATAAGCACGAATAAAGGCACGCAAAACCCCATTGACGTAATTGCCCTGAGCTGGGCTGATGCGTTTTGCCAATTTAACGCTTTCATTTACGGCAGCGGATTCTGGTACCTTATCCATGAACATGATTTGATAAATGCCAAGTCTCAAAATATTAACCACTTCGTGATTAATCTTGCCAAACCTGACTTTTGAAAATTTTCGAATATAAAAATCAATGAGCATTTTATGCTCAAGAACACCTAATATCAGATTACTGATAAAACGGCGATCAATGTTGGATACCTCATACGTTTCAAAAAAATGATTCAGTGCATGATGTGAAAAAACATGCTCCAATTCAATGTGATTCAGTATCTTAAGCGCCATTTTTCTTGCATTTATCTTCATATGGTCACGCGAGCTCCAATCTTAGCATTCCCCTCATTATACCAAATTAGCCCGCACAATTTAAGCGCAATCGATAAATATCATAGAATTGTAAACACTTCTTAATGAAGGTATTGACGATAATGCTGATCTGCGTTGACCAAGTGACCGATAATCACGTAATCTTTTAAATAATTCAACAACTCAACAGAATCGTATTCATGTTTTATCAGACCATCATACAATTTTTTGGTCGACTGATAAAGCGTTTCATGCAAGGCCGCATGCGCTTCCACTTGAGGATACGCTTTTTCTCTTAAATACTGTATTTCCATTTCAAAATGATGCTTGGTTTCATCCAGCAACTGTCCTGCAAGTCGAATCGTCTCATCAATGTTAGATGAATCGAATGAACTCATGACCAGTTCATTGCAGTATACGGTTAAATCACGATGCGCCTTATCAATTTCCGGGACACCGCAATCCCAAATCTGAAGCCATACGATGCGTTTCAAGATACGCGGATTATGCTGATGATTTGAAACGGCGTACTGATTTCTGCCATTGACTTTTGCCTGATACAGCGCTTCATCGGTTCGCCTAAACCAAGATTCCCAGAATTCAAAATGTGCGCGTTCTGCGATGCCGATACTGGCTGTAACGCGTTCACCGCCATCCATGGCCATACCTTCAATGGCTCTTTGAATTTTCTCGGCAACGACACTTGCACCTGCCAGATCCGTATATGGCAATAATATAATAAATTCATCCCCGCCCCATCTGGCAAAGATATCGTTCGCTCTTAGTTTTTGCTTGACAAGATCGACAACGCCCAACAGCACTTCATCCCCTCGCGCATGTCCATAGGTATCATTGATTTCCTTAAAATGATCCAAATCAAAATAAAGCAGCGATATTGGATTTTCACTACGATCCGAGCGCATAATCTCATCTTTGGCACATAGATTAAAATAATTTTTGTTAAAAATACCTGTAAACGTATCCGTATTGGACAACATGCGCATCTGTATATTGTCATCCATAACGGTAGTATATTTTGTCAACCATGCATAAATGCTGTGAACGATTAAGCCGGTGGCTATTAAAAAAACAAATGATAAAAACAGCCATATGGCGTGTGTATCAACCCAGCCATCCTTTGGCAGCATATAAGTATCCCAAAGCATCGCATTGGTATCGGCACCAAAACGCATTGGTTGTTGCTCTAAGATGGCAGGATCACCATAAATAACTTCTGACGGATTTCCCGTATGCGTCAGTAGTATTTTTACATGGTGCGCCGTCTCAAAATCACTTAAAAATTGAAATGCATGGTCTGCGTTGAGAACAACACTGCCCATTCCCCAATAAACATCATTTTTTTTAATCGGAATGCGCACGATAAATCCCTTGCCGCCTTGGACGAGATCAATCGGCCCATAAATGCCTGTTTCAAGGTTGTTCTTTACTTTTAATATCCCTTTTACCTGCTCCGGAATGGCAGCTAAGTCTACACCGATAATCGCTTCGTTGCCCTTTAATGGAAAGACCCACCTTACCGTAGTGTCTTCAATCACGCCAACGTTTCGAACTTCATCAAGGCGATCATCATAGAGAATGCGCAGAATTTCTTGAATCTCATCATCCGTATAGGTATCATTCATCTGAATATAGGCGCCCAATCCCTTAATTAGATTCACATTATCCATCATCATGTATTCGACGCTCTGCTGGATCGTCAGATATTTTTCTGCAACGACAATGTGCTCATTGATACTTTGATTTTCGAAATAGCCCATTAAGGTCATTTCCGAAATCATAAAAAACAGAATCCCTACGATTAGCGCAATTCCTATTCTAACAGATTTCCGTTCAATTTTCCGCCCCATATCGTCCCCATTTCACCATGCTTTACACACTCCAGTGACCTTTCCCTATCTTTATTCGTTAAACCATTTTAAAAATGTGCTGCAACACAGCTTAATCGACCAATATCATGATATCAAACTTCTATCGATCAGGTTATTGAATGCAAGGTATGTCTACAAGAACATACAATATTTCAAGATACCTCCTTAATGATAAGGTACCATCAAATTATTCATACCAAAAAATGAAGATTTTAAAAGCAAATTTTACAAACGTTAACATATTCAACATTAGACATGCTTTCTAATTTAAAAATGCCGCAGCATTCAATAATCACATTGACTGCTGCAGCATTTTAATTGAGTCTTTAGTTGTGCTATTTCTCAACCGCTATCGTCGATCCTATCTTCGCCTATTCGACAAGAGCAGCATTCTAACGAGTTGCCCAACAGCCATTGCCGCTGCTGCTACATAGGTCATCGCCGCTGCCTTCAATACTTTTTTGGCGTGTTCATTTTCTTCATCAACCAAAATGCCGTAAGCCTCCATATTTTCCAACGCTCTAGCACTTGCATTGAATTCAACAGGCAATGTTACCAGCTGAAAGAGAACTGAAAAAGTAAAAAAAAGAATACCAATTTGAATAAGTCCCGGTAGTGAAAAAATAATACCAATAAAAAACAGTGGCCATAATGCTTGAGAACCGAGTTGTGCCGCTGGCAAGATAGCCGTCCGAATAGCCAATGGTGCATACCCCTGCTCATGTTGAATCGCATGGCCGACCTCATGACACGCTACACTGACAGAAGCAACAGAAGCGTTGCTGTATACCGGATCTGACAGGCGCACGGTCTTCGTTCTCGGATCGTAATGATCTGTCAAGTTACCAGCGATTCTCTCAATGCGCACATCGTACAGTCCATTTTTATTGAGCATCATTTGTGCGGCTTCAGCACCGGTAATATTACGGGCACTACGTACTCTGTGATATTTATTAAATGTGGATTTAACGCCCATACTCGCCATGGAAGCAAAGATCATGAGCAATATAAGTATCAAAAAACTGCCTGATGAATCAAATCCCATATACATGTTAAGCCTCCTTTAAGATTTCACCGCATGTCAGTGTATGACCAAGCAAAAAACTTTTAACAGACATACGCTTCCCATTGCCGTATTGTATTTCGTATATTTTCAGTGCACCCTCGCCGCAGGCCACTTTAATATAAGTGGGGGCGACTTCGATGATTTCACCGGAGCGCTGAGGATTGCCCTCTGACGCAACAGCCTCTGCTTTAAAGATTTTCATCCGCGTCTCCGCATGCTGTGTATAGCAAATCGGCCACGGGTTAAAACCTCTAATGCGATTCATAATATCCCCTGCTGCTTCTGACCATTTAATATCACCCATCTTACGGCTGATCATCGGCGCATAAGAACTTTGTTGTTCTTCTTGCTTTTCAGGATTAAGCATTCCCGCTTCCGCCGCTTCCAGTGTCTTGAGCAGCAGTGCGGCGCCACGTACCATCAAGTGATCATGCAGCTCTCCAGCTGTCATTTGCTGATCAATCGGCACGATATCTCTCAGCAGCATATCGCCGGTATCAATACCGGGATCCATTTGCATCGTCGTAACACCGCTTTCCCTTTCACCATTGACAATAGCCCAATTAATCGGAGCGGCGCCTCGATACTTTGGCAGCAGTGACGCATGTACATTGATTGCACCGTATTTCGCAATCTCAAGAATAGCTTTTGATAAGATCTGTCCAAATGCCAATACGACGATAACATCCGGCGCCATGGCTTCAATTTTTCGAACCCAGTCATCCGTTTTTATTTTTTCCGGCTGATAAACGGGAATACCATGTTTTTCAGCAGTCACCTTAACTGCCGGCGGCGTCATTTTTTTGCCTCGCCCACTGGGGCGATCGGGCTGTGTAAAAACAGCGATGACCTCATGGTGTTCGATGCAGGCTTCAAGTGTCGGTATTGCAATTTCCGGCGTTCCCATAAATACAATTTTCATTATGACAGTGCCTCTTTCTCAACATTTACAACTTTATCAATATAGAGAATACCATTTAGGTGATCAATTTCATGACTCAGCACACGTGCCAGCAGTTCTTCACCTTCAATTTCATAGTGATCTCCCTGCAGATCTTGAAACCGTACTTTGATTTCGTAGGGCCTGTTGACGAAACCACGCTGTCCAGGTAGGCTCAAACAGCCTTCTTCTTCACATTGATTGCCGGACGATTCAATCACCTCTGGGTTGATTAGCGCCATCGGTCCTTCTTCATCATAGAGATCAAAGACAATCACGCGCTTTAAAATGCCGATCTGAGGCGCCGCAAGTCCAACGCCTTCGGCTTCGTGCATCGTTTCAACCATGTCATCAATCAGCTGCTTTAGTTTATTGTCAAAAACTTTAACGGGTTTTGAAGTTTTTCGCAAGATCGGATCAGAATCCGTTCTAATCGTTCTAATTGCCATCTTTTCCCCTCCTTTTTCCTAATCTTTATTATAATATATTTTTGGCGTTTAAATCTATATTAATTTTACAATCCGAGATGCTCACAAATCTGGTCTGCAACTTATCAACCCAGCCTTTTACAGCCTCATAGCCTTCACTTTGAACTTTCATCAGCACTTGAAACCGATAATTACCATCTATCTTCTTTAATAATGCCGGATGTGCCGGAAAGATTTCTACCATAGAATGTAAATCTTTCTTAAATAAATTCGCTTTTAGGTATTGAAAGGTTTTTTCTGCATAATCTTCTGCAGTCGCCTCTGAGCGACTTAAAAAGAGTAAATTGACCATCCTGCAAAATGGCGGATAATTCAGCCGCTGCCTGAGTGCTATCTCATGTTCATAAAATGCATGATAGGTCTCACAGTTGATTGCATAGTGTTCAGGCTGGTAGGTTTGAAGGATCACTTCCCCCGGTAATGCACCGCGTCCAGCTCTGCCAGAAACTTGCTGTACCATCTGATAAGTCATTTCACCCGCTTGGAAATGCGGCATATTCATCAGTAAATCGACTGAAATGATGCCTACGAGGGTTACATTTTCAAAATCTAATCCCTTTGCAATCATTTGCGTTCCAACGAGAATATCTATCTCTTCCGTTTCAACACGTTCTAAAATAGCTTCAAAAGAACCTTTTCTGCTCGTGGTCGTCCGATCCATTCTACCAATTGTCGCATGAGGGAAAAACTTTTTAAGCGTTTCTTCAAGCTTTTCAGTCCCGACGCCAAAGTGCTTAAAATAGGAGCTGCCGCATGATGGACAATTTCGCGGTACAAAACTTTCATACTGGCAATAGTGACAAGACATCTTGTTTTCGTGTTTATGATAAGTTAAGGTGATATCGCAGTTGGGGCATGTCAGTGTATAGCCGCAAGAACGGCATGTTACAAAAGTTGAGTGTCCCGTGCGATTTAAAAAAATAATACTCTGTTCGCCTCTTTCCAACCGTTCTTCGATGGCTTCATAAAGTCGACGGCTCAAAATCGTACGATTGCCTGCAGTGAGTTCCTGACGCATATCAATAATCTCTGGCTTCGGCGGTTCGTGAACATTATAGCGCTTCTCCAGCGCAAACATTTGCCGTCTGCCGTTTAAAACCTCATGAACGCTGTCAATTGATGGGGTCGCCGATCCTTCAATCAAGAGTGCTTTCTCTTGAAGCGCCCTGTATTTTGCGATTTCATACGTATCAAATTTAGGTCTGCGTTCAGATCGGTATGAATGCTCATGTGATTCATCAATGATAATAATACCGATGTTATCAATTGGTGCAAAGATAGCAGAACGTGCGCCGATAACGATGTCAACAGACCCTTCACGCATCGCTTTCCATTGATCAAACCGTTCACCTGCGGAGAGTTTTGAATGCATGAGCGCAATTCGCGACGCGCCAAAACGCTTGGCGAGCCTCGAAACCATCTGTGGCGTCAATGCAATTTCAGGAACGAGATAGATGGCGCGTCTTCCCACTTTCAGCATAGAATCAATAAGCGCCATATACACTTCTGTCTTACCGCTTCCTGTCACACCTCTCAGAAGTACCGGCATAGTTGGCGCCTCTAGAAAGTGTTTTCTGACAGCGCCAACGACCGTTGTCTGATCGGGAGACAATTGGACAGATTTCTTAGCTGAAACGGATTCCATAAAACTTGGCATCCTTCGATCTTCAACTTCTGTAACCTTGATTAAGCCGTCATGCTTTAGCCAGTCGATCACAGACTTTGATATTCTTGCACCTTCTCTCAATACAGATAATTTGCCATCAGGGTGTTTTATTAGATAATCCAGCGCACGATGCTTCGCATGATAATGCGCCGGAATAGACGCCCTCGTCTGATCCGTTATGTCTTCCGCATGGTATCGTGAAACATAACGGTCTTTCACCTTTTGCACGTAAACCGTTTTTTCGGATAGCACATTCAGTGCAACAAGCTGCTTGAGATTACGCTTCACCAGTGCTTGTGAGAACGGTATGTCGATCATGTTTTCTTCACAGACACCTGCGTCTTGGATCCAAGACGCAAGCTGTTTTATGCTAGGCGTTGCTTTTGTATGCGCCAGTGGTTCATCCGTTATAAACGTATACTGTTGGACTGCTTCGACCAAGGTTCCCGTTGGCAACAGCAGCTGCAACACTTCTGCATGTGTAGAGAGGTATGTCTCCTTCATAAAAGCGGTTACATTCAATAACGTTTCCGGCAAACTCAGCGTTGGTTCGAAGCAAAACAGTATCGCCTTCAGCTTCGCCGCCTCAACACTGGTTTCATGCGCCAGATGCCATACGACACCTTCCAGCGATTCGCCGCCAAAGGGCACCATAACCCTGCTGCCAACGGTAATAACCGCTTCCAGATTTAATGGTACCGTATATGTAAATAGTTGATCGAGGTTTGCATGATTCCTCAATACAATAATTTCTGCGTACATGGTCGTCCTCTTTATTTATTGGAAAATATAAACAGACTGTCAAACCAGTCTATCATCAGAAACGAGATGAGTAAAATAAAAGCCAAGTGATAAATGAAAGAGTAGGCGCGCCTACTCTTTTATCGTTTGTTGCTTCTTTAAATATTCAATCACTTTATCAAGTATAATCCCTGCAACGACATCTTTCCGAAGACATTCATAAGAACTTTTCGTTCCGTTTGCCTCAAAGATCGTCACAATATTCGTATCTTTATCAAACCCTGCACCTTCTGCTGTCACATCATTGGCAACAATAAAGTCAAGTTTTTTCTCCTGAAGCTTCTGCATCGCATAACCTTCAACGTTTTGTGTCTCAGCAGCAAATCCAACGACGATCTGATCTTTCACCAACGGTACAATCGACTTGAGAATATCAGGGTTTTTCACCAACTTCATATCAATCGATTCAGATCCCTTCTTAATTTTCTGATTCTGGTATTGCATCGGTTTATAGTCAGATGGCGCCGCTGCTTTGATAATAACATCTACCGCCATATTAGCCTGAACGGCTTCCAACATATCCGACGTCGTAACAATGTCAATGCGTTTAACGCCATTTGGCGTTTCTAGATGCGTCGGTCCTGAAATCAGTATGACTTCAGCACCTAAAAGCTGTGCTTGTTTGGCAATGGCATAGCCCATTTTCCCGCTCGAATGATTGGTAATATAGCGCACTGGATCAACGGGTTCCCGTGTTGGCCCTGCTGTGACCATAATACGAACCCCTTCAAGGGGTCTATTTTCTGTAAAATGCGCTTTGATGACATCGACAATATCTTCCGGTGCTGCAAGTTTTCCCGCTCCAACATCTCCGCAAGCCAATCGCCCGGCAGCCGGGTCAATAAAATGATAGCCGCGTTTTGCCAATTTTGCGATATTTTCCTGAACGATGACATTTTCATACATCTTTGTATTCATGGCAGGCGCTATAAAGACAGGCGCTTCAGTAGCCATGACCGTCGTCGTCAACATATCATCGGCAATGCCATTCGCGATCTTGCCAATGATGTTTGCCGTGGCAGGCGCGATGAGAAACAAATCCGCACGCTTTGCCAGTGCGATGTGTTCAACATCCCAAGTTTTGGGATCTTCAAACATATCCGTCACAACATAATTCTGCGAAAGTGATTGAAATGTCAACGGTTTAATAAATTCAGTACTGCCCTTCGTCATAATGACATAAACTGAGGCGTTTAATTTTTTTAAACGGCTGACAATATCAGCCGCTTTGTATGCAGCAATGCCTCCTGAAACACCAATGACAATATTTTTTCCAGTTAACATTGGCGACCTCACTAAATTTGATCTTTTGGCGGATTTGGCACGACGACATCAACTTGATCATGCATGATCTCAGTAATCGCGCGGCTGATCGGCTTTTCCAAATCGTCCATCATCTGTTCTTCATCTTCTGCAATCAGGTTCCTAGCCCTTCTCGAAGCGACAATACAAAGTGCATAACGGTTACCCGTCTTCTCAATCAATTCGTCAATAGATGGCTTAAGCATTTTCGGTTTCCTCCTTAAATTTACTGACAATTTCTTCAATGTCTGCATCAACACGGCACTTTTCGGCTGAAATAATCGCCTGAAGGACATCGGTTGCATGCTCGACAGTATCATTCACGATAAAATAATCATAATTCTTAATGTACTCAATTTCACTGTACGCACTTGAAAGTCTTTTTGTGAGAGATTCCTGCGTTTCAGACCCTCTGCCGACAATTCTGCTCTTTAGCTCTTTCATTGAAGGCGGCAAGACAAAGACAAAGATACCCTCAGGGTATTTTTTCTTAACTTGCAAAGCGCCCTGTATATCGATTTCAAGCAATACGTTTTCGCCTGATGCAATTTTATCAATAACAAATTGCTTCGGCGTTCCGTAATAGTTATCGTATACGGTTGCATATTCTAGAAAACCATCATTATCAATCATTGACAGGAATGCTGCCTTGTCATAAAAATGATAGGCAATGCCATGCTCCTCGCCATTGCGCGGTTCACGCGTTGTCGCTGAAACTGACACGACAATAGACGGATCTCTTTTTACCAGTGCTTTGCAAATCGTTCCCTTCCCCGCTCCAGACGGACCTGAAACAACAATCAGTAAACCTCTAAAATTCATATACCTAGCCCCTATTCAAGATTTTGAATTTGTTCGCGTATTTGTTCAATATCGCTCTTTAAAGCAATCACCAGATTCGAAATGTCAATGTCCGGCGATTTCGACCCAATGGTATTTACTTCTCTATTCAGTTCTTGAATTAAAAAGTCCAGTTTTCGGCCAATCGGTTCCGAAGCAGTCAAAATGACTTTTATCTGCTCTAGGTGAGAGTGTATTCTTACAATTTCTTCATTAATATTTGTTTTATCCGCATAAACCGCCAATTCATTGGCAACGCGGTTATCATCGATTTCTGCATTATAGCTTTCAAGCAGTTCGCTTAACCGGTCTCTCGTCCGCTGCTTGTAATGCTCTAAAATCTCCGGCGACATCACTTCGAGCTGCGTCAGCAGCTGTTCAATATGCGCCACTTTTTCCAAAATATCGCGTTTAAGCTTTTCGCCTTCCGTTTCACGCATTGCTTTGATCCGCGACAGCGCTTCCGTCAGTGCAGGTTCAATGGCTTCCCAGTATTCATCTTCACCGCGTTCCAGATAAGAAACATCGATGCCGTCTTGAATTCTTGTCACCATACTCAAACTAATACTTTCATCCAGCTGATACCGATTAATGAGATCCCGGTAAACGTTGACATATTTATCGAGAATTTCATAATTGGCAACGACTTCATAATTGTCGTAAGCTTTCTCCTCAATATTGATATAAACATCAATCCTACCTCTGGCGAGATATTGCTTAACCGTATTTTTAATACGCTCTTCGAAAACATTCAATTTTTTCGGCATCTTGACGATGATATCACAATACCGATTATTCACCGATTTGATTTCAAGCGTCACAGCGAAAGCGTCGTTTGAAAACTCTCCACGACCAAATCCCGTCATACTATAGATCATACAATCCTCCAATATTTTCGCATCTATCAATTATAGCATACACGCACCTTGCGTTTCAACATTTGTTAATAGCTCTTAACAGCCGCTTGACAGGCGATTACCAATAAACCAGCCGATCCAGACGATGTTAAATCTATTATATAATAATTTTATTTAATATGATACCATCGTGCCACTTAATTTTTTATGCGGTCTGCATCGGCATCCAGCCCTCATCGCTTTATCTTTAAGACAATAAATGCTATACTTTAGATTGCAAATAACTGAATGCAGACAACACGCTGCACATACCTTATTTGTCGACGAAAGCAGTTTATTATCCCCACAATCGCATTGGAGGTTCTCATGTCATTTGACGGCATGTTTATACATTATCTATGTCAAGAAATTGCGCCGAAACTCGTTGACGGTCGCATTGATAAAATACATCAACCGGAAAAAGATGAGCTTACATTATCTATTAAAGGAAGAGGCGGAACACATACGCTCTTTATTTCCGTTGACAGCAGTATACCCTATTTTACACTTACAACCCAGAAAAAAGAAAATCCACAACAGCCGCCGATGTTCTGCATGCTGTTGCGTAAACATCTTCTCGGCAGCCGGATATTGGCATTTAAACAAATCGGTTACGAACGCATCATTGAAATCGACATTGAAGGCCGCAACGATTTTGGCGAAATCGAAACAAAAAAACTCTTTCTTGAAATTATGGGTAAGCACTCAAATCTCATTTTAACGCGAGAGGACGATACCATTATTGACAGTATCAAACGCATCTCACTTGATATGAGCCGGATTCGAACAATTCTACCGGGAGGGCGTTACTGGATCATTCCGAATCATAAAATCTCACCGGAATCAACTAGCGATGTGTTTATCGAGTCGCTCCGCAGTCAGTTGCCAAATCAAAAATTGGTAAAGGGGCTTTACAGCGCCGTTGAAGGCTTTAGTCCCTTCTTTGCCAATATCCTCATCAGCCAGACCGCTTGCACTGCCGACATACCGCTGCATACTGTCCCCGATGAACAGTTAAAAACAATTTGGCAGATACTTCAACCATTGCTTCAACTGTCAGCGCCGAGCGGCTATCTTGTCTCTGATCCCTCTAAAGGACCTGCAAGTGTTTATTTTGTCGACACGCATTTAGATTATCAGGTCCTGACCGTTTACGAGACCCTTGGTGAAGCGCTGGAACAATTCTACGGCAAGACAAACCGTACACTAAAAATGCATCAGCGACTGACAGATATCCGCAAAACCATTCAAATCAAATATGATCGAAGTGCTTCAAAACTTATCAAATTGCATGAAGAACGCAACGAAGCCGACCATGCAGAAAAATACAAAATCATGGGTGAACTGCTCTATGCTAACCTTTATCAACTCTCGAAAGGCATGAATAAAGCAACTTTACAAAACTATTATGATGATGCCGACACTGATCTTGAGATCCCCTTAGATGTCAGGCTTGATCCCAATGAAAATGCACAGCATTATTTCAAAAGATATACAAAATTAAAAACGGCTCAGAAGTTATTGGACACTCAAATCTCAGAGACAGAAGAAATGATGCACTATCTCGAGAACGTCTTGACCCATATGGAAACAGTCGAATCACAGGCTGACATCGCCGAATTGCTCGCGGAACTAGCTGAACAGGGATTCATTCGGAAAAAGTATTCGAAACGTCCTTCTAAATCTCAAAAGCCAGAGATTAAAACATACCGCTCAAGCGATGGCTTTGAAATTCTCGTCGGCAAAAACAACTATCAAAATGATTATTTAACTTTAAAAGTCGCCTCCAATAAAGATCTTTGGTTTCATACTAAAATTATACCGGGCTCTCATGTTATCATCCGCACAAAAGGTGTCGAAGTGCCCGAACAAACGCTGATTGAAGCCGCTACCATTGCCGCTTATTACAGCAAAGCCAAACAGTCTTCAAACGTACCAGTTGACTATACCCTCGTCAAACACGTTACAAAACCAAACGGCGCAAAGCCAGGGATGGTCATTTACACACATAACCGAACACTCTATGTTACGCCGGATGTCAAAATGATCGAATCTTTGAAGAGCATTTAGAAGACCATTTAACGGAGGTTATATGAAAACAAAAGTCATAATCGGACTGATCTGTCTTACAGCCATCGGCTCAATTGTTTTTCAGGCTCTCTTTGCCGGTTCCGAGCCGTCGCAGTCAATAGACGTACACTTTCTCAATTATTGGGCTAATGTACCCCTTCGTGAAGTCACCGACGTTAAGGTGGACAATACAACACTGCCTGTAAAGGCTGTGGCCTATGATGATTTAAACACGCTTCTCGGAGCCGCCGATCAAACTGATACTGCACTTATTATTATTGATGCATTGACTTTTCTCGAATATCACGACATTTTCACCGATTATGCAATCTATGCGCTGCGCCCAAAAGCATCTTATTTAATGGTCGATCCTAAGCATACGTCGATTGAACATGTAAACGACATCAAAGGTGCTGTTTTGGGCATAAACGGTAAGGCATCAGATGAATACGTCTTCCGTACCGTTATTGATATGGAGGGCATCATCGGCTTATCACTAGATGAAATAGCCTGCACAAATCTCTATGATCAGATAAATTTGCTGACAGACAGCATGATTAATTATGCGGTGTTGGAAGCGCCGTATGATCAGTATGTCCTTTCAAGAGGCGCACGCAAGCTCTACACATTTGATCATATGTTTGATGCCGTCTTGGTGCCAAAATCATTAGATGATCACCAGTTAGAGCAGGTCACCAGCTACCTAAATGAAGCGGTAGCTGTTTCTCAAGACGACAAAACCGAAAAATGGCTGGATGCCTATTTCCCAACGTTAAGAGATTATCTTTCTACCGATTATATGCCGTTTGAATCATTTGAAAGACCGGATCCCGAAGTTATCAATCAAATGATTACTTATTTTTATGCTACCAACCGTATTGATACCAAATACGCGTTAAATGAGATTGTCATCGAGGGGTTTAAATAAACTTCTTACAGGATTGTTAATACAATGTTCACAACTCTTCGCTATAATAAAGTTAAACGATGCACTGGCTGTTAGTGAATACATCCAGCGCGAATCCAGTATCATTAAAACGTAGGTGAATGAAAATGGCACGACAACATAAATGGAATCCATTACAGTATTTTGGTTTGGTGATGAGCGTCATCGGATTACTCTTCGTTGCATTCCCCGGAACCGTTGGGACGATTTCAATTCGAATGATAACATTTCTCTTTTTTGTTATGGCCGTCATTGGTCTTTCAATTTCATTGGCCATTCGAAGCAAAGCATCTATCATTTTAAGCATCGCGGTACTTCTAATGAGCCTCTATACATTTGCCAACCCGGATTATCTGCTGTTGATTATCGGTCTTGGCTTTGTCATTAACGGAATCAACGGCTTATTTCTCTTTTTTATAAAGAGTAAGCAGGTCGGCGATAGTACTGTCATTACGTCTTTGCTCTTTATTCTGCTAGGGGTTTTCGCTTTTCTGAATGCTCAGGCGGCACTTTCTACAATCGTTTTGATCTTCGGTATACTCATGACGGTCTTTGGTGTTGTCCTCTTTATCTCAGGTAAGTCTTTTAAAGCCTTTCGATCTTTTGAATCAAGCGGTTTTACTGCTTATCATACGAAGCCGTCAAACGGCAGGCGCATTGTCATTGACATTCAATCTGACGATGCCGAAGAAGTTGATTTCCGGGAAGTTAAATAAGTTACATCACATTATTATAATGGGCTGCCTCAAACGATTGCAAAATCCTTTTGGGCAGCCCATTTTATATTTGTATAATGATCACTTAAAAAGCCTGCGATTATTTTTGGTAAATGCACACTTCATCCATGCCATCGATCTCGACAATTTTTACTTTGACGTTTTCCTTACTTGATGTCGGAACATTCTTGCCGACAAAATCAGGCCTTATTGGCAGTTCACGATGACCTCGGTCGACCAGTACAGCAAGTTGAATCTGACTCGGTCTTCCCTGCTGCATTAATGCATCCATTGCCGCCCTCACTGTTCGTCCCGTATAGATCACGTCATCAACGAGAATAATCGTCTTGCCGTCAATAGGTATATTAAGTGCTGATTCTTTGACTTCCGGCCGATCCGACTTAAGCGTTAAGTCATCTCGGTACATTGTAATATCCAATTGATCTACGGGAACACGCTGATTCTCAATTAATGCTATTTTATCACAAATACGATTGGCCAATGGGATGCCTCTGGATTTGATTCCAACCAGTACAACTTTCTCAATGCCTCGATTCCGCTCAATTATTTCATGTGCCAGCCGCATAAGCGATCGATCGATTGCCTTATTATCCATTATTTTTGCTTTAAATTCCATCACATTACAACCCCCTGCATTTTGATAGGATATTTTCAAAATACGCCGGAAGCGGCGCTTCAAAAGTCATCAGTTTCCCAGTTGAAGGGTGTATAAACCCCAACATTCTAGCATGCAGCAACTGACCGTCATGTTTTACTTTTTCCTGCTTAATACCATAGAGCGGATCACCAACCAGCGGATGTCCAAGTGATGCCATATGGACGCGTATTTGATGTGTCCTACCCGTTTCCAACCGCAATGTCAAATATGAATGGTGTTTCATCTGTTCAATCACCGTGTAATGCGTCACTGCATCACGTCCGCTTGAGATAATCGCCATCTTCAATCGATCATTGGGGTGTCTGCCAATTGGTGCATCAACAGTGCCGCAATCATCCTTAATCACACCGTTCACAATGGCAGCATATTCCCGAAGAGATGTTTTTGCTTTGAGCTGGGCAGCCAGTGATTCATGAGCATGATCATTCTTCGCCACCATCAAAAGACCAGAAGTATCTTTATCAATGCGATGCACGATGCCGGGTCTAATTTTACCATTAATAGAGGATAATTGTTTTGCATGGTACATCAATGCATTGACAAGTGTTCCCGTGTAATGCCCGGGCGCTGGATGAACCACCATTCCCTGAGGCTTGTTGACGACGATGACATCATTATCTTCATAAATGATTTCAATGGGGATATCTTCCGGAACAATATTCAACACTTCAGGTTCCGGCAATTCAATGATGATTTCGTCACCAGTGATGACTTTTTCCTTTTTTGATTGAAGAATCGCCCCATTGACACAAACAGCACCTGTTTGTATGAGCTTTTGAATGTAATTTCGCGACAAATGATTCAATTGCTGACTTAAGTAAGCATCCAATCTCGATGCATCTTCATCAGCAACAATTTCAATGATTTCTTTCGACAAGGCTTCATACTCCAATCTATGCGCTATATGTTTTTCGTAATGTGTTTTTATTTTATCAGAAAAAGGCATGAAAAAAAAGCGGCAATCCATTTTGGATTCGCCGCTTTACCTCTATGTTCATTTCTGTCTTCTTCAGGCAGCAATCAAGCAGCAGCCAGACGCCGCCAACAATTTATCAACCTACCTTTGATCAACAAGTTGTCAATTTATTGATCCACAAGTTGTCAATTTATTGATCCACAAGTTGTCAATTTATTGATCAACAAGCTTAAAAAATCAATTTTAAAATTGTCACTAGACCGAGAATAATGGCAATTGGCAACAGGAAAACCAATCCAATTGGCAATAGTACAAAGGCAATCGCCAAACCAATTACCGAAAATATAATCTTCATAATGCCAAATCCTAATGAAAACAAAAATTTTATTAAAAATAAGCCAATAATAATTACTAAGAATAATTCCAGCATTTTAACACCCCTTTCACTTCTTTTACAAAATTATCATTATCATCTTAATCGATGATTCGATATAATAAGGATAGCCAGTCAACGGCTGTTCATACATTGCCATGAATGGTCGTTCTGTTATAAACAGTATATGACGATAACCTTTAGAGTTGATTAAGCAAAGATTAGAATCTTATTAATATGGGAAGGCATTTATGACAAAAGAAAATAGACTCATTAAATTAGCACTCACTACTGGCCGCGTCCTGCTCACAAATGGCGCAGAGACTTACCGTGTTGAAGACACCGTTAAACGCATGCTCGAATCACGAGGCATGGAAGAAGTTAATGTCTTTGTCATTCCGACAGGCATTATTATGTCTACTTTAGACGAAGGCCGAAATTACAGCTTTTTAGAACGTGTTAATCCCGCCGGGATTGATCTAGAAGTCATTGATCGTACGAATGACTTTTCACGTCGTTTTACCAGTTCGAAAATGTCTCTTTCTGATGCTGAACAGCAACTTGAAGCATTGCTAGCAACACCGAGTTACGGGCGGGTTATCCGTTTCATCTTTTGCGGTATGGCTGGTGGTTTTTTTATTTTCTTGTTCGGTGGGACAATTGTCGAGTTTTTGATTGCTTACTTAGCATCGTCTTTGACCGTTCTTTTTTTTGACTATTTGACTAAATATAAAATCAACTTTTTCGTCAAGCATCTGCTGGCTGGTGCGGCGGCATCAGCACTTGGCGTCCTTTCTATTTTGGGAGCACACGCAATCGGCGTTCAGGCGGATCTCAATATGATTATTATCGGACCGCTGATGACGCTCGTTCCCGGCGTACCATTGACAAACGGCATCCGCGATCTTATTTCTGGCGAGCTCTTGTCTGGAAGTGCAAAAATAATGGAAGCTCTATTTGTTGCCATTGCCATTGCATTCGGCGTTGGCATCGTCCTGCAACTTGGTCTCGGCATCGCCGCTTAGGAGGTAAGCATGTATTATATTCAACAGTGTTTTTATTCATTATGCTGCGTTATCGGCTTCTCAGTTATTTTTAATCTACCTAGGAAACTGCTGATGCCCGCCGGGATATCCGGTATGGTCGGCTGGCTCGTTTATGTTCTCATCCAGCCATTGACCACCAGCTTTATCATGCCCTCATTAATTGGGTCAATCGTAGTCGGCATTATTGGCGAAAGCTTTGCCTACGTCAAGAAACATCCTGCGACAATGTTTACCATCCCCGGCATCATTCCGTTTGTTCCCGGGTACGGCATTTATTATACAATGCTTCATATTGTTGAAGGCGATGTCGATCAAGCGCTGATGACAGGTGCACAGTCGCTGTTTATTGCCGTTGCCATCGCCTGCGGCATTATTTTGGCAACAACCTTTATGCGAAAACTAAAGCCATACTTGCTGCATTTATTGTAAGTTTTAAAAAACCCCTTTGCTTTGTCGGTTAAAACAACTCTGATACGGGTATATAAAAAGTAGTTAAACTCGAAGATTGGAGGGGGTTCTATGTCAATCATTTATCTGTTATGTATCCTCATGATCGTCAAGGCTGTTGAGATAAGATTACATCTATATCTTCCATCAAAAGACGCCTACCTCGTCAATTATCGTAAAGATTTTATTATCTACGATGCCAATGGCTTTTTAAAATTCTTAAGCTATGTTTATGCAATTGCAGGTGTTCTCTTTATGTCTTGGAGCATGATTGCGAGTATCATTTCCAGTTATGCCACCATTATCATTCACTTTGGCCTCGTTTTAATGCTAGTTCAAATCATTCTTACGAGTATTGGCAAAAAATACTTTAAAAAGCGATTCTCTTAGGGTAAAATCATGTTGTAGTGACGATGCTGTGCATCATGCTGAACAACCACTGAAAGGAAATGACAACAATGAAGCGACAATTTATCCTAGCAATTGGAATTGTTTTAATTTTAGCTGCCTGCGGCAACGATCCCGTGACCGAAGCCCCTAGCAATGATACCAATATTTCGCAGCCAGCCAATACAGAAACGACATCGGATAACCATTCATCCGACAGCGAAACAACTGTCGATGAACCAGAAACGCCAAGTGGTGAAACTGCTCTTATTACAGAATCATATGAGATCGTTGATCAAACTTTTATTTTAGAATCACTTAACACCGCTCTGACATTGCCGGAAGTTCAAGGTCTTACCAACAGCAGTCTTCAGGAAAACGTCAATGCAATTATTGCAGAGGCCGCCAATGAGATCACAGATACACTTGACGGCACCAATCCCGTCACCATTACGTATGAACTCGGCATGCAGTCGCCAACGCTTCTCAGCATCCTTTTCAAGGCTGAAATGCAAATTGAGGAAGGGACTATTGAGTTCTGGAATCCTGTCAGCATCAGTATCATTTCAGCAGCCAGAGTATCGACTGAAACGCTATATGACAATAATACGCCAACAGCAGTATCAGACTTCAATCAGCTCTTTTCACAAATGGCTCTAGAAGCTGGATTTGAATTTGAAAAACCGGAACCTTGGATGTCGTTCTATTTTACAGATAATGCACTTGTCTATTTTTTTAAGGAAAATGATTTTTCAGAGCACTATATTGAAATTCACATGCCGTTAGAAGCTTCTGCTTCAGCAATAAACCCATTATTGCTGCCATAACTTAATTGAAAAACATTAGTCCAGTTCATTTAGAATCTGGGCTTTTTTTGTATTCGTTTAACAGATCACACGATTAATATTTTTTTCCAATTTCAGCGACTTTTCAATAGAAAGCTGTTAAAATGCCATTTCATGTTCCAGCATTTTGTGGTAGCATAAAGAGTAATAATACTATATGGAGTGTACAAATGACTTTTAAGATTAAAAAATTACTGATTGGTGCAATTGCCCTTACATTAACCGCACAACCAATTGCATTCTCTGTTGACGATATTCCCGTTCAAAATATCCATGCCTATGCTCTCTATGATAGAGATGCTGATCTCTTCATTGATACAATGAACGCATCAACGCCTATGGGGATCGCCAGCATCTCAAAACTCATGACAGCAAAGTTGGTTATGGACGACTTAAAAAATGGCACAATTGCACTAACCGATCAAGTACCTATTTCATCAAATGCACAAAGTCAGGATGGCGATGGTATGCGCCTGCGCGCCGGTGAATCCGTTACATTGGATGATCTTTTTCATGGCATGTTGATTTGTTCATCCAACGATGCTGCCGTGGCACTTTCAGAGTATGCCGGCGGCTCAGAAAGTACCTTTGTCAATCGTATGAACAGCGAAGCGAAATCGCTTGGCCTCGCATCTGCGCATTTTGTCAATCCGTGCGGTCTTACCGAATATGATGAAAACCACGACACAAAACCCGATCAAAACAATATGTCCTTAATGGATATCAACCGTCTTGCTGATCAACTGCTGACAAATTACCCCGAACTGACAAAAATCACTTCCATTGAACATTGGCAATATGAAGCAAAGGGATTGGATAAAAAAAATACCAATCAACTGCTGTGGCTCTACGACGAAGTTGATGGCTTAAAAACCGGTTATACCGTCTATGCAGGCTATTGTCAGATTGTATCTGCGACGCTTTGTGAACTGCAAGTTGACAACGGTCCTTTTCAAAGCATTTATGGTGCAGCGCCATTATCCACTGTTGATGACTCACGCCATATTTTCGCATCCGTTTTAGGAGCCATCAACAAAACGAATCGCAACAATACGCTGAAAGCAATCATCAATCATGCAAAATCAGATATGCGCGTCTACCCTATAACCGATTCTCAGATACCGCTCTACACGGATACCAGCCGAAACTTCAGCATCGTCCCTACTGAAAACATTAGCTTGTTTTTACCTAAAGACGCTGAAATTTCCTTCCAGCTCATGATTGATCCAATCTGGCAAACCACGAGCCTTATCGCAGAAAACACCAATGTCGGCAAAGTCATTTTTTATAATGATCAGGCTGTCTATACTGAAGTGCCGCTGACGATCAGAATGCTGGCACCAGATACAGCCGTTTTAGGAGATGATTGATATCAAATCATTCTATCAGCCATTTAAATTATTAGGTCAAAAAAACAAAGTGGACAGCTCTATGCTGTCCTTTCTATATGCTTAAAGCAATCCACTTTGTATATTGAAATTAAAGTTTTGGTGTACTGATTGGCAGATCCCTATGTGCCCTCTCATCTGCCGACTAAATCAAATCGAACTTAATCCCTATTAAGCTTTTTTTGGAGGCATCGCGGTTGCTTCGCCTTCAATGACAACTTCATCATTTTGATTATAGCAAGTTGTTTTTAAGATAACTCTGTTTTTCTCTTGATCAGCAGATATCACTTCAGCAACTGCTGTAATCGTATCGCCAAAACGAACTGGTTTTTTAAATTTTAATGTTTGACCAAGATAAATTGTGCCAGGGCCTGGTAAGTAACATCCAAGTACCGTCGAAATAAAGCTAGCTGTCAACATACCATGTGCAATTCTGCCTTTGAACATTGTCTTTTCTGATTCTACTTGGTTAATATGCGCCGGATTTAAGTCACCGCTGATACCTGCATAAAGGTAGACATCGGTCTCAGTAATTGTCTTTGTAAAAGATGCCTTATCGCCTACTTTTAATTCATCAATGCTTTTCCCAATCATGTTGGCCTCCTAGTGTAAATTGAAGTTTACAGCACCTCATATCTGTAAACAATTGTTTACGGGTGCTTTTTAATTAGCGATGATTGAAGACCAAACCGGTGCTGTTTTTTTACCATCCACTGGATGTTACAAGGCGTTTTTATCACAATTCGGCATGCATGGCGACGCTGAGCACCTTAAAATATCAGGTACTTTTGCAAGTCCACGCTGCCTGTAACCAACGCTCTCCAAAAGGTAGGTTTCTCTGTCTAAGGCATTGCAATTACTGCAATATTACTTAGCTACAGCACCAGGTCATTTCGCCCTCACAATCCTTATTCGATGGCGTCGTTCCCTGGCAGTGACATACTGCTTTATCACACGGCATGCTCTATAGCGTGTAAAGGCTCGTGTGTTTGCATCTTTACGAACGATATATGTCACAGTGTCCACTATGGTTTACAGCTAGACAATCCATCTGTACAAACTCTGGACGATTGAAGATGGTATTATACTATTCAGTCATTGAATTTTTATCTCTGTGATTTATGTCTTTAGCGATCGCTCCCTCTAAAACAATCTCTAAAGCCCTTTAAAATCAATGACTTCAGCATTTCCCATGATGGTTGTTACGAAATCCCTTACCGTAACTTCAGATGTGTCTTCGATCATCTTGAACCATATGAATACCCAAAATCGGTTATTCACCATTATATATTGCAAGTCTTATGCCAAAATGTAATTTTGAAATAAAATAATGCAACTACAAATCATTTTTTATTTGCTTAACCCCTTTGATAACGGGGTAAAAATGCAACAATAGCAACAGAGAGAAAAAGGAGGTCATACCATGTCCATGGAATTCCAAACAAGTAAAGCCCAAATCTTACGACAGCATTTTATCAATTCTGATCTGCCATCTATTGAACTATTTGTTGCCGGAATGGGCTGGCTCGTACTATTGAGAGAAAACATTGAAATCGTTTCTGACAATTGGTTCGCATCATCAAAATACATTGCTTCAGAAATTCTGGTACCCGATGACGCACCTACCGTACTCAAATGTAAAAATGTTTATCAAGTTAATCTCAGCTACACAGATAATCCCAACAACGTCAAGTATAACCTTCTCTTTGAAGAACTTTCTATCTTTGTCGATCAAATCATTGCCTTTCACTAAAATGTTAAAAGCCTCGCATCACATTTATTTGTGCTTAGAGGCTTTTTTAATGCAGTGAATTGGCAGATTGATTATATTGGACAAACAGCAGGTGCATCATTGAGTCGTTTGATTGCCTCTTTATAAATTCGCATACAAGCAATCATTTGTTCCACGGCAATGTGCTCGTCCGTTTGATGCGCTAAAGCATTCATTCCCGGCAGTCTAGCGCCAAAAGCGACGCAATTTTTCATAGATCGCGCATAGGTTGCACCTCCTGTTGACAATGGTGTTCCATCAAGTCCCGTCACAGCTTCATAGGCCCCAACGAGGTTTTGAATAAGTGCTGATGATACCGATACAAAATTGGGTGCTAGATAGTCAAGTTCCGTAATCTCCAAATGATATTTCTCGGCATTTCGCATCATGGCATCCATGATAAATTTTTTTGAGAATGTCACTGGAAAGCGAATATCAACGCCAATAGACTGCCCGTATTTGCTCATGTCAATTTTCCCAATATTTAGTGTGAGACGACCCGAAACATCATCTCTGCAATTGCCAAATATATAAGCGCCATTTGTCGTCAAACCAATGCGCTCATTGAGAAAGTGTATCAACTCGCTCTCTTCTGAAATGGCTAATGCCAGTCTTGATATTGCGTTGATACCGCTTTCAGGTTTCGCAGCATGCGCCGATCTTCCAATAACAATAAGTTCGTCACCTTCGTTTTCGAAATCAAACCCCTGCCTCTTTAACGCCTGAGAAATTCGAACCACATCATCACCAGCATAGATCGCCGATTCCGGCACTGCATTTAATGAAGTACCGCCACTGATATGAAAAGGAACGCCTTTTTTGCTTTCGATTTTCAGCTGCAGCAATCCCTTCTCAGCATATACTACTGGGAAAGCCGAATCCGGTGTAAAACCGCAGCATGGCACTTCCTGTTCATGCATGTAGCGACAAATCCCTCGCCAATGATTCTCTTCATCCGTTCCAAAGATAAAGCGAAAACGCTTATGAAGCGTCAGTCCCTCCTCCAAAAGCCATTTCATGGCATAAAGAACGGCTACAATTGGTCCTTTATCATCTTGAGCACCCCTGCCGTAAATTTTATCGTCTGTAAAGGTTCCGCTGTATGGCGGATAACGCCAAAGCGCTTCATCCCCTTCCGGTACGACATCGATGTGACCGAGTATGCCAATGAGTTCTTCACCCTCGCCAATTTCCGCATAACCATAATAGCCATTTGGATCATAATAAGTTCGATAGCCTAAGCGTTTGGAAATTGAGAGTATTTGTTTCAGTGCCAAATCAATGCCGTCTCCAAATGGTCTCTCACCATTTTCTTCATCAATGACACTCTTGATCTGAAGCATTGAAATTAAATCATCAATCATAGCCTGCTTATTCTTTTGTGATATCATAGCGCGCCTCCTATCGCAAATGTGATTTTCGCTTCATGAGCCTACATTTTAATCCTCAGTAATGCCCGAAAATTGTTATGCCTTTATTCTATTTATGTGCAATAATAGCTGTTTCAATCATGAATTTCACCGACACTTATTGAAATGACAAAAAAAGAACGGTCAATCACCTCATTGTAAAGATGATTGACCGCTCCATTTTGGGGAAATATAAACTGTTTAAAAGTTAACAGCGTGGTTGCCTTTAAGAGAAAGAATTTGTCTTGCTTCTTCTGGTGTCGCCACTTCATGTCCGAGCACTTCTAATGCCTTACGAATGCGCTCAACTTGTTCACTGCTGTGCTTAGCTAAAACACCTTTTTCAAGGTATAAGTTGTCTTCAAGTCCCACACGAACATGACCACCCATTGCCAGTGCAGCAGTTGTCAGCGCGAACTGATCTTTGCCAGCAGCTGCTACCGACCATTTAAATGTATCACCTAAGAGCATATCAGCGGTTTCAACCAAGAAATTCAAATTTCTGACTGTTGCCGGTAGACCGCCTAAGATGCCCATAACAAACTGAATGTACACAGGCGCTTTGATAACACCTTCGCGCATCATATACGCAATGTTATTAATCATGCCGACATCGTAGACTTCAAATTCCGGCATGGTCCCGTTTGCATACATGGTTTCCACATACTGTGATAAGCCCTTGAATGTATTTGAAAAAATTAAATCTTGCGTACCGGATAAGAATTTTTCTTCCCATTCGTATTTAGGTTTCAATCTCTTCAGTGCAGGTGTCAACACGAAATTAAGTGATCCTGCATTACACGATGCAAGTTCTGGCTTCATATCCGGAACTGCTGCAATGCGTTCTTCAATCGACATGCCGATCTGACCGCCTGTAGTGATACAAACAATCACATCGCTTTGTTTTTTGATCGCAGTTACAATTTCTCGCATAATACTGAGATCAGAAGTCGGTTCGCCGTTTTCTGGATTTCTTGCATGAATGTGAACCACGGCTGCGCCGGCTTTCGCCGCACCGACGGCATCGTTCACGATTTCATCAGGCGTAATCGGCAAATATGGCGACATGCCAGGCGTATGAACGGCACCTGTTATGGCTGCGGTGATTATTTTTTTCATTTGTCACCACCATCATTTAAAAAGCTGATTGATTCTTTTAATGTCTTAAGTCCAGAAGCCATAACGGTAATATCTGAACCATATGCGATATAAGTTGCACCTAAATCAACATATTTCTTGACAGCGGCTTGGTTGCCGCAGTAAATACCAACAGCTTTACCTTTTGCCAATACTTTTTTGAAGACTTCTTCAATGACAGCAACAACTTCAGGGTCATTCATTTGACCTGGCTTGCCCATTGACTGACTAAGGTCAGCCGGTCCAACGAAGACGACGTCAATTTGTGGGACTTCAAGCAATTTATCAATTTGATGTGCCATATCGATATTTTCAACATGTACAACAACCAAAGAATTTTCATTGCTATGTTGATAATAGCTCTCTTTACCTTGCCATACACTGTAGTTTGCAGCTCTTTGCGTCAAAGATAAACCGCGATTGCCTTCCGGAAAATACTTTGTAGATTTACAAACATCAAAAGCCGTGTCAACAGATTTGATACTTGGAATTTGAACACCATCTGCTCCTGAGTCGAGCGCATGCAATACATCTTCAGCTGTTGCATCTCTCAATCGAATGATGCTGCTCATTTGTACGCACTCAGCTGCACGGATAAGACCTTCTACTTCACCAGGTGCGTAGTTTGAGTGTTCGCAGTCCACAATGATGAAATCAAACCCTGCATGGCCTACCATTTCAACAATCGCCTGACTGTTAAATTTATAAAATAAACCGACGAGAACTTCCTTGTTGGCAATTCTCTTCTTTAATGAATAAGCTTTGTTCATAATAATTGACCTCTCTTTGGTACAGGGCGCCTTTACAGGCGCCCCAGACCATTGCTATATGCCTAAGAGCGTTGGTATCCACATGACGAGCGGTTCAGCGAATGCAATAATAATTGTAATGACAAACGCTACCGCAACGAACGGCAATACCTGACCACTCAATTTATTAAGTGAGATTTTGGAGATATTTGATGTGACAAACAAAACCATCCCTACTGGTGGTGTTACAAGGGCAATTGTCAGCATGATACAGAAGACAATCCCAAAGTGAATTGGGTTCATACCAATTGCTGTTGCAATTGGGAGCAATACCGGTGTAAAAATAAGCATTGCTGCGGTCGCTTCCATAACACAGCCAACGAGAACCAACAAACCGAGCATGATAAAGATAATAAGCGTCTTGCTCGTCGTGAACCCTAATATAGCCGCCGAAATAGCTTGTGGTATTTTGTCAATCGCCATTGACCATCCGATAATGTTCCCGAAACCAATGATGAGGAATATACCGGAAGTTGCAATGGCAGCTCTCGTAAAGATGCCCGGCAACATGGACAGCTTAAATTTACGATAGAATAAACCCGCTAAGAATGCTGCGAAAACGGCAACAGCACCAGATTCTGTCGGTGTGAAGGCACCCGACATGATCCCGCCGACAATGATAATCGGCACGAGCAATGCTGGCAGCGCTTGAAATGTCGCTTTCAGCAAACGCTTAAATCTGAACGGCTCACCCTTTGGCAAATCAAACTTTCTAACTTTAAAGAATATAACCGTTGCAAAACCAAGTCCCAACAAAATACCAGGGACAATACCACCCATGAATAAGCCATTAACCGAAACGTTTGAGAGAACGCTAAAGTAGACAAAAGTAACACTCGGCGGAATAACCGGCCCTAGTATCCCGGACGATGCAATCAAGGCACCGCTAAATTCTTCCGGGTATTTATCCTTACTCATTTCCGGTATCATAACCGCACATAAAATGGATGCAACCGCATTTGCCGATCCCAAAATTGCCGATAGGATCATGGCAATAAAGACGACGGCGTATGCTAGACCACCTCTAAAGTGTCCAATAAGGCTCCTCGTAAATTCGAGCAGCTTACCTGTTACGCCACTGGCATTCATCACTTCACCTGCAACAATAAAGAACGGAATACAGGTTAAACCCATGATGTCCATGCCCGCGAACATTCTCGGGACAATGACGTTAAAGAACGAAGGATCCCCAATTTGCACGAGGTGTGTAACACCTGCCAAACCGAGCACGAAAGCAATGGGGACGCCTGCAAATAAAGCAATTACAAATACGATGACTGCAAATGTCATTTGTTGTACCCCCCATTTTTATAAGTTGCATAAATTACCCTGTAGTGATAAAGACCAAACAAAATCATCAAACCCAAACCTACCGGTATTGCCAAGTATGGATAAAGCATCGATATCTGAAGACCTATACTCTTCTGTTTGACGATAGAAGGTTTGTTGATTACCTTTAAGGCATAGGAAAAAATGTAACTGACAAAGATGAGAGAAACGGTGTTTGTCAACATCAACAACACATACTTAAACTTGCTGTGCAGTTTGTCGACAATCATATCAAAGAATACGAGATTCTGCTCCTTGTATGCTACCGCGCCGCCCAAGAACGATACCCATATGATGAGATAGCGTATGAGCTCCTCAGACCATGGAAAGGATAATCCAAATAGATATCTCCTAAATACCTCAACAAGTGCAACAACCAGCATAACGCCCAACATGACGGCGATTACTCGTTTTACGACAGCAGCAATACCATCTAAAATAGATTTAATGACTTCCAAAACACACCTCCGCGCGTTACTATTCCAACGATTTCATCATTTCGATGAAAGCTTTCATATCAGGGTCCATGTCTTCATACTCGTCATAAACCGGTTGAACGAGATCCCTGAATGCTTCTTTATCTTCAATGGTATTAAATTCAAGACCAGCGTCAATACATGCTTGTTTTGCTACGATTTCATAGTTCGGCAAATACGTATCGAAGAGTGCCTCTGTACCGCTTGCAAAACCGTCTAAAATAATTTGTTGATCTTCTTCAGAAAGTGAATTCCAGTAATCTAAGTTGAAGACTACAACGGCTGCAAAAGGATACATACCAATTTCAGAAACATATTGAATCGTTTCATAGTGTTTCATCGCATAAAGTGATGTGATGTTGATTTCTTCGCCGTCAATAACTTTGTTTTGAAGCGCTGTGTAGATTTCACCATAGTTAAGCGGCGTAGGATTCGCACCTAAAAGTTCCATAGATTTTTGGAGCATTGTGCTTGGTACAATTCTTATTTTTAAGTCTTCAAGGTCTGCAGGTGTTTTAATAGGACGTTTGTTGTTTGCAAAGTGACGGATCCCGTTTTCCATGTAACCAACAATTTTTAATCCTAATTCTTCTGCCGAACCAAGAAGCACTTGTCCTTCAGGACTTGTGAACGCAGTTTGTTCTTTTTCATAATCTGTAATGAGGAATGGTAATTGGAACACTTCCATTTTTGACGTAAATTTACTAAACGTACTTGTGCCAAGTGTTGCCATTTTCATCGTGCCATCCATGAGCTGTTGAATCATTTCAGTTTCATTACCGAGCACGGCATCTGGTGTATAAGTAATGTTAATTCTGCCGCCAGATTTGTTTGTGATGTAGTCAATCGCAGTACGATAACCGTCAGCAGTCGGCATTGCGCTTGAACCATAATCTGCAAACGTAATATCAATTTGTTCTTGCGTATCTGCCGGTGTCTCGCTGCTTGAACTTGAGCTTGATGAACTGCTTGATGAACTGCTTGATGAACTGCTTGAATCTGACGAACCGCCGCAGCCTGTTAACGCTAATGATAATATCAATAAACTCACTAATACTTGCATGATGCGTTTGTTCATAATATCCTCCCCTAATCCCATAAATCATATTTTTGCCTTAACGCTTATTAAATTATAACATCAAAACCTTATTTTTCTTTCTTAACTTCTTCTAAAAATTTAGAATACGATTCTGTGTACTCAGGTCTGTCTGGTGTAAAGATATCCATTTGCATGCACGGTACAGGGCTGTCATATACGTGAATGTAATGTTCTACGTTTGATGGTACTGTTACCCAAGAACCTGGTGTCAGTCTGTAAGGAACGCCGTCAACATAGTAGTCGCATTCACCTTCAAGCACTAATGCAACTTGTTCATTTGGATGTGTGTGCGGTTTTACTTCATTGCCGTTTTCAACACGGCCAATGGTACAGCAAACGCCATCTGCTTCCATACCAAATACAACACGTGTAATACCTTTTCTTACTTCTTGCCATGGTGATTCATTCCAGTTGCCTGATGCAATCTTTGCCATAATAATCCTCCTCATATCAATCGTATAGATTAAATGCTCCGCTTTACCCCGGTTGTCTTTTATCATGTCACCGCGTCAACGTAGTCAAGTGACATTAGCCTGATGATGTCGATATTTAAAAACGAAACATAAATCACATTTTATTGGCGCTCTAAGCGCAGTCTTATTTTATTCATTTGCAGTGCTTATTTTCGTCCGGCTTATTTTCAATTTTCACTTTTATAAGTTAAGCAGTTTTGCCGGATTGACTTTTGTCATAATGTTGATTTCTTCTTCTGTGATATTAAAATCGTTCATGAGCGTTTCAATAAACTCATAAAGCCCTTCAACAGGATCAATATTGCCCGCTTGACCCAAATCTGAGTCAATGATAATTTGATCAACGCCGCATGTGCGAATCATCTTTTCAGCATAATCCATGTCAATTTCGCCAAATTTCGAAGAGCCTTTAAAGACGCAGGCATTGACTTCAATATATGCCCCGCGATCTGCCCACGATTTCATATCTTCTAGTGAAGCATTGACATTATAATGCGGGTGATTGACGAGAATACGTTTAACACCCAATGCCAAGGCCGTGTCCACTAGACATTTAACTTCTTTTAAGTTGCCATGTCCCGTACCAAGTACCATGTCATACTCTGCCATGTATTTCAAAATTTCTACAGCCATTGGGTCAATATTGCCATTTTCATCAACGTATTCAATCGGCGTTTCCGGTACTGTCGGCTTGCCTGAACCTACAAATGCCGCCTTTTTGTGATCGTCAATATGCTTTTTAGTTGATACAGTTGGGAAATAGATAATCTTTGCATCCATTTGACGTGCTGTATCAAGTGCTTTCATGTTAAAAAGTCCCACTGAATTATTCAGCGCAATCGACCCGTAGACTTTACATGTGCCATTCCCTAAATGCTTTTCGATCATTTTTGTACCCAACATACTTGGAAAATAATGATCCTTTACTAAAAAACCTGCATAGCCAGCTGCTTCAGCTTTTTTTAACATTTCTGCCGCGTCAACGGCGCGATTTGCCACCGATGGGCCGGCATGTACGTGAATGTCAATTAATCCCTTGAGTATTTCTCTTCCCATTAGCCCTCCTTACCTATTAATAGATCTGCGATGTTTTCTCCCAAATCAATAAATGACTGAATACCTTCGTCATCGTTTAAGATATCACCCGGAAGTTTACCGTATGCTACATTCCAATACGATGAGCCCACCATGATCATCTGGGAGATGCCAAACATATACTGTATGGCTGCATAAGCGACATTTGCACCGGTTTTTGTGGCCACAACAACCGGCGCTCCAATTTTGCCTTTTAACATGAAGTCGTTAACCTTGCAAACAAAGTTTACGCGGTCTATAAAGGCTTTTACCTCTGATGTAACATTTGAGGTATAAACGGGAGAACCGATAATCATGCCATCTGCTGCAACTAATGCTTCAATATATTGATTGACATCATCAGATTGTATAATGCATCGACCATTTTTAAGTTCGGCACACTTGCGACATCCCAAGCACGGTTTGATAGGCGTCCCACCAATTTGAATGATCTGCGTTTCAATGCCGCGTTTATTCAGAACACCCGCAACTTTACCGAGTGCGATTGCCGTGTTGCCTTCTTTATGAGGACTTCCGTTAAACAGTAAAATGCGCTTCATTTTTCACTTCCTTGCTCTTATTGTCATGACGTCTATTAATATTGCAAAGAGTGTGCCAAATGTTAAACATTTCGCAAAAAAAAGATAATTTTTTGACAATGTTTTTTGAAATCTTGTAATTTCAATAGTTTCAAGGCATATTTTTTTTTCGAAAAATCTCAGCGACACATGCGATTTCGACCGTTAGAATATCATCCATAAGAAAAAGATGCCTTTTTTAACCCATTATTGAGTTGCGAACCCATTTTTAAATTAAACTATCGTTATCTCGTGGAATATGTGGTATGATTATGATGAAAGGATGTGTACAAATATGACCACAAAAATAGCACAACCCATTTTTGGGTTGCAGACAATCCCTGCCATAGATGCATTTGATGTTTTGGACCTCGTTGCCATGCCCATTCATATTATAAACAAGGATGGACAAGTACTATTCGTCAATAAGGCTTGGAGCAACACTTACAAAGTAACCCGCGAGAATGCCCATCTTAAGCCGATTGAAGAACTTATGAAAGATCAGCTTAATTACTTCATGGCAATAGCCGATCCCGCTAATATGTTCGATGATAACAATACACCTAAATGCAAGTACAATCATCTTGACAAGTCCTTGTCGGAATCAACTGCCATCAGTGCGATTAAGGAACGTAAAAAAGTTTCAATGGTAACGGATGCACCCGATCACAGCAAACTCATCGTTACAAGTTCACCAATTTTTGATACAAATGGTGACATTCAGTACGTTATGACTGTGGTACAGGATCTGGCCAAAATGTCTGATTGGAAAGAACGCCTCGATGTTGAAATAGAAAAAAATCGATTGCTCGCCAAGAAGCTGGCCTATTATGTGGATAAGTTCACAACCTCTTCATTTATTGGTCAATCCAAGAAAATAACAGATATCAAAGAAATGCTTCCAATGGTTGCAAAGACTGATGCTGCCGTTTTGATTCTCGGTGAAAGCGGCGTCGGAAAGGAAGTCCTCGCAAAAGAGATCTGCGAACAAAGTGAACGTAAAGACAAACCTTTCATTACGGTCAACTGCGCCGCCATTCCTGATCATCTCATTGAATCCGAGCTATTTGGTTATGAAAAAGGCGCTTTTACCGGTGCGATTAAGTCAAAAGTGGGTTTAATGGAACTTGCTAACGGCGGCACGATCCTGCTTGATGAAATTGGATCAATGCCATTAAATCTTCAGCCAAAACTACTGCGGGTTATCCAAGAAAACGAACTGATGCGCGTTGGCGGTTTAAAAAAGATTCCCATTGATGTTCGCATTATTTCTGCAACAAATGAAAATCTATTCAGCCTTATTAAGACAGGCGGCTTTAGACAAGATTTGTATTACCGGCTCAATGTTATTCCAATTAAAATCCCACCACTCCGTGAACGGCAAGACGATATAAAATTGCTTTGTCAAAAGTTTTTGGAAGAGTTTAATGCAAAATATAATAAAGAAAAATTCTTAAATGACCGTGCACTCTTCTTACTCGAACAGCATGATTGGCCCGGCAATATCAGGGAGCTTAAAAACGCAATTGAAAGGCTTGTCATCATCGGTGAGAAAAACTGTATTAACCATACACAAGTGAAATATGTCACACAACCCCAAGCAGAAATTGAAGGCGATCTCATCTATGCCGACAATACGGCTGATGACAGTAAGCTGCCGCTCAAAGAAGCCGTTGCTTCATATGAAAAACATTTAATAGAAGCTGCCTTAAAAAAGCATAAGACAACTTATAATGCTGCCGTTGCACTTGGCAGCAACCAATCGACCATTGCCCGAAAAGCAAAACAGTACGGTTTAACTTAGGTTAAAACCTTTTATAAATCAGCACGATAAAAAGCCGCTATCCTACATGGCATAGCGGCTTTGATTATTGTAAACACTTAATCTTCACCTTTTAATCGCGTTTCCTCTTAAACTTATACCTGTTCAACAAAGAGTTTAACGTCATGGCCATTTAAATTGAAGACTTCAGCCTCTTTAGCATCAGAACCTTCAACGCTGACGGCAAGTGTCTCACTCATAATATAGGCTTTATGCGCTTCCACTGCCTCACTGAACACATCATCACTTGCATAATAAATGCGAATATTAGCCATCATTTCAAAATCATTGGCTTTGCGCATCTGCTGTATTCTCGAGATCATTTCACGGGCATAGCCTTCACTGATGAGTTCATCTGTTAAATGCGTGTCCAAAATAATAAAGCGGTTGTTCTCCATCTTGACAGTAAAACCTTCCTTTGCCGAGATGTTGATGAGGACATGTGATTTATCTGCTTCAAAAGTTTCATCCCCTAGCTCAAGGCTAACCGTTTCACCGTTCTCTAATGCAATTGCATATACCTGAGGATCCAAAGCACTAAGCGCTTTGGAGAACGCACCCATTTTCTTGCCGAGCACCGGCCCCAACACTTTAAAGTTTGGCTTGAGCTGAAATGCCATATACGTTGGCAAATCATCTGCAAATACGACTTCTTTGACATTGAGTTCTTCCATGATCAAAGGAATGAGATCTTCAATTAGCGATTTGCTCTTACCATCGACAATAACGCGTTGGATAGGCTGACGCACTTTAATTTTAACGGATTCACGAGCGGCGCGGCCAAGGGTTACGAGGTCTCTGATGAGATCCATACGCGCTTCGATATGTTCACTGATATACGCCGTATTGACTTTTGGCATATAGCTGATGTGGACGGATTCGCCACCCGTGAGGGCTCGGTAGATTTCTTCTGTAACAAATGGTGCAAATGGTGCTGCCAATTGACAAACTGCGGTCAGCACTTCATAAGTCGTCTGATAGACAGATTTTTTATCCTGTGTCAATTCTGATTCCCAGAAACGTCTTCTAGAACGTCTAATGTACCAATTCGAAAGATCTTCACTGACAAATTCCTGAATTTTTCGAACGGCTTTTGTCGAATCATAGACATCCATATCCGCTGTCACACCAGCAATTAATTGATTGAGTTTAGAAATGATCCACTGGTCGAGTTCCGGACGATCACCCACTGGTACATCAAAAGTCGAAACGTCCACACCATCAGTGTTCGCATAGAGTGCAAAGAAGTTATAGACATTTTTAAGGGTACCAAAGAACTTTGAATTCACTTCAATAAGCCCTTCTTCATCAAATTTTGTTGGCGTCCACGCAGGCGATACATAATAGAGATACCAACGCACAACATCGGCGCCATATTGATTGAGAAGCTGAAAGGCATCGACTGTATTGCCTTTGGATTTTGACATTTTCTTGCCGTACTTATCGAGAATCAAATCATTGACCAATACATTTTTATAAGGCGACATCCCCATGACGAACGTCGAAATCGCAATGAGTGAATAGAACCATCCACGCGTCTGATCTATCCCTTCACAGATAAAGTCCGCAGGGTAAAGCGAATCGAAAATATCTTTATTTTCAAATGGATAATGGTGCTGCGCAAATGGCATTGAACCACTGTCAAACCAGCAGTCAATAACATCCGGTACACGTGTCATCGTCCCACCGCACTTATCACATTTGAGATGAATATCATCAACATACGGACGATGCAGTTCAATGTTCTCGTCAATTTCTTCGATGGCGCGGTCAGCAAGTGCTTTGCGTGATCCAACAGATGTCAGTTCCCCACATTCACATCGCCAGATATTTAATGGGGTTCCCCAGTATCTACTTCTAGAAATTGCCCAGTCATTTAAATTTTCAAGCCAGTTGCCAAAACGTTTTTCACCGACAAAATCTGGGAACCAGTTAACGCTGTTGTTATTGGCGATGAGCTGGTCTTTCAGTTTTGTCATTTCAATGTACCAGCTCGGTTTTGCATAATAGAGAAGCGGTGTCTTGCAACGCCAGCAGTGCGGATAGTTATGCTCCATTTTTTGACGTTTATACAGGCTCTTGTTTTCTGCCAGCCATTTGACAATTTCAGGGTCGGCATCAATGACAAATGTGCCTTCCCAAGGTGTCGTCGTATACTTGCCTTCTTCATCTACGGGCTGAAGTACCGGCAGATTATAACGCACGCCGGTTTGGTAGTCATCTTCACCAAACGCAGGCGCCGTATGGACGATCCCCGTTCCATCTTCTACCGTAACATAGTCGGCGCAAGTAACGAAAAACGCTTTGCGATCCGCTTTTACGAAAGGCATTAACTGTTCGTATTCGACGTATTCAAGGTCTTTACCCTTCATCTCTGCCAGTATTTCATATTCGCCTTCCAGCACTTTTGCCGCAAGGCCTTTTTCAACATATAACACTTCGCCATTATTGCGTACTTTGACATACGTTTCATTCGCATTAACAGTCAATGCAACATTGGAAGCCAGCGTCCAAGGCGTCGTCGTCCAAACGAGAAAATAAGCCTCTTCATCCTTGAGTTTAAATTTAACATAAACAGTAACGGTTTTGATTTCTTGATAGCCTTGTGCCACTTCATGTGATGCAAGTCCTGTTCCGCAGCGTGGGCAGTAAGGCAAAATTTTATGGCCTTCGTAAATATAGCCTTCTTCAAAAAATTTGTTTAAAATCCACCAGACTGATTCAATATAATCGTTCTCCAGTGTAATATAAGGATGATCTAGGTCAATGAGATATGCCATCTTCTTTGTCATTTCACGCCATGTATCTTCGTATTCAAATACGGAATTTCGGCACTGTGTGTTGAATTTCTCAATACCGTAAGCTTCGATTGCCGTTTTGTCATTGAGGTTTAGTCGCTTTTCGACTTCAATTTCAACGGGTAAACCATGTGTATCCCATCCAGCTTTCCGTTTGACTTGGAAACCTTGCATCGTCTTATAGCGACACACGGCGTCTTTAAGCGCTCTCGCTAAAACATGATGAATACCCGGACGACCATTTGCCGTCGGAGGGCCCTCAAAAAAGATGTAAGGCGTTTTGCCCTCACGCGCTTCCACACTGCGCTTCAGTAAATCAATTTCCTCCCAATAGGCCCTGACTTCAGCTTCGTTTTCCGAAACAGCACCTTTCTTGAGCTCGTTATAACTCATAAACTTCATCCCTTCCTATCTTTCTACTCGTTTGCACGAGTTATTCTCTGTCTTACCGATATCATTGCATTTAATGTTGCATTGTCTTTGCAAAAGTGACGATCCCTACTGATCCACAAAATAGAAAATCCCACGGCTAAAAGCCATGGGACGAATAATCCGCGGTACCACCCAAATTACATGAGAATCATGCCACTTAAAAATGATAACGGTATCAAACCGGTTCAAATTACTCATTATTTCATTTGAACTGCTATGGGTGATATTCAAACAATTGTCTCATCGGTTTTCACCAGCCACCGACTCTCTGTATCTCCGCATGCTTTACTCGTCCCAGTCATTGCAATTTATAAAATTGATATCATATTTAACAACATGTGCATCCATTATAACTGATGAATGCAGTATACGTCAAGCCTTTTCACCCTTTATATCGTACGCATCAATCCCTTTGAGTTCACCTTCCAACAGCACTTTGAACTTTGTTACGAACGTCATATAGTCGCGAACGGCTTCTTCTTTACGTTTTATCGCTTCAAGCACTTCTATATTTGCAGTATTCATAATCTTTTCGGCTTCAGTCTCAGCGCGTTCCAAAATGTATTTCGCCTTTTCTTCAGTTGCCTTGATCATTTCGTCAGAGGTTTTCTGAGCAAGAATCATGGCATCATTAATTGTTTTTTCCATTTGGACATAGCGCGTCATATCACGCTCAAGCATTTTGACTTGAGCAGTAATTTCAATATTCGTTTGAATCAATTCTTCCATGCTCTTTACAATCATCGCTAGGTATTCATCAACTTCTGTCGGGTTGTAGCCGCGTACGGTTTTCGTAAACTCTTTATGTTGAATTTCAATCGGTTTAATCATCACAAACCTCCTATGTGTCAAAATGTGATAAGGTAATACGTATACGCGCTTTTTTTGTCTCGCCTTCAACCGATTCAAGCATAAACCGGCCTTTACCGCGAACGGATACGAGATCGCCTTCTAAAAGCAAATGACTCGTTTGAAGCATTTCCCGGTAGTTTACTCTAACGCTGCCACCCTTGATCAATTGCTGCGCTTCCTGTCTTGAGAGGTGATACGCAGAGGCAATAACTGCATCCAATCGTAGTGATTTTACTGTGTCGTCAACGCATCGCATGACAGGTGTATGCTCTCTCAGCGCATCCAGTTCAATTGGTGCAATGCGAATACCCGCTCTGCCAACTTTATCAAGGTTAGCAGAAATATAAACAGCCATTGAGGCATCAACGACAATATCAATATGCTCTTCAAGCACGACAATATCGCCGATTTTCTGGCGTGATATCCCCAGCCCCATTAAGGCGCCAAGAACATCGCGATGCCCCAGCTTATTAAACTTTTGCTGGTACGTCAACCTGAGCGCCTGAATATATTCCGAAGAATCAGAAGCTGAAAGATAGTCCGGAAACCATTCTAAACGGCAACGCTCAAAGTGTTTAAAGCCGCTGTGTACAACTGTTTCAACATCCCGTTCATACTTGACAATCTCTTCAAGTACCACGCGCATTTCTGGGGTAATAAAAGGCGTTGCCGCGCGTTCATAGTACTTTATGCACTTTTCGAGCTGTTCAATACTCTTTAAAAAAACACCCTCTTTATCGACGATGTTTTTGTGAACCATTAATATTTGTTGTTTATCCATGATTATAATACGTTGATCACCAGCGCCATTAAGAGCTGTACAATGAGCAGTGCTACCAGCGGACTGAAATCAATCATATTCCCGCCGATATTAAAGCGCGACAGCAATTCTCGAATAGGCTTTAAGATAGGTTCCGTCAAACTTACCAAAATGCGCATAATTGGATTATTATAATCTCTGATAAACCAAGAGAGCACCGCTCTACCAAAAATAAGGTACATAATTAATTGGAAAAAATAAAATAGTGCAACTTTTACGTAAATCATGTAGGCAATCCTTTCACTAATTGTTTTTTTAATGATGAAAACAGACTAAACAGTCGCAGTCTTTAATCATCTGATTTCAGCCAGTCATTCATCTGGCTTTCAAGGCGGGTTATTGCTGTATCACCAGTAACGTCTACATTTGGCGGTGCCAATACATAAATGCCCTTTGACACGAGGTTAATGTGACCATCCAGTGCATATAGCGCACCGGAGCAAAAGTCAAAAATCTTTCTTGCTAAATCATTATCGAGATCCAAAATATTCATAATGACAGGACGCTTGCTTTTAAGGGTATCCACGATTGCAGTTGTCTCTTCAAATGACTTAGGCTGATAGAGTACAACATTCATCTGTGCATTGGTGTGAATATTCAAAACTTTATTTGAAGTTTTGATGGTATTAATCGATTTTTGCGTCGTTTCGGCAATAGCATTGACCGTTTCTTCCGCTTCCAAATCCGTTCGCTTCATTTCATTATAAAAATCATCATTTAACAATTGCTCGTCTTCTCGAGAATCAACACCCCAAAAAAACTTGAGCTTATCAATAAACTTTTCCCCCATGAGAACGCCTCCTGCCTATTTTTACTTTATCAATAACTTCGCTGTCGCAACAGTCGTCACGACCGAATGCTGTCTTCAAGAACGATGTCACCTATCTTAATTATACCTATTATTCTACCATATTTAAAGCCTTAGCGCTTAAGAATAATTGCGCTTGCCATAAATTGAGGTGCCAACGCGCACCATTGTTGCCCCTTCTTCGATTGCCAGTTCAAAATCACCAGACATCCCCATGGAAAGATGTGTTGCCGTCACATTCGAATAGCCATAATCAGGCAATGTCTCAAATAGCATTCGCATTTTTTTGAAATGCGATCGCAAAAGTGCTTCGTCATCTGTAAAAAGACCGATATTCATAAGGCCCTGTACCCGAATATGCGGTAATTTCGAAATCAATTCCAACAGCGCCGGCAAATCTTCCGGTGCAATCCCCGCTTTCTGGTCTTCTCCCGCTACATTAATCTGTATGAGAATATCTTGTATTTTATGAATAGCCGCCGCTCTTTTTTCGATTTCCATTGCCAGCTTTTCACTGTCCACCGATTGAATTAAATCAACCTTATCAATGATATATTTTACTTTATTCGTTTGCAAATGTCCAATTAAATGCCATGCCACACCTTCCGCAACCGCGTCGTATTTGCGCATGATTTCCTGAACTTTATTTTCACCAATGGCTTGAATACCATAAGCAATCGATTCATTGATAATATCCGCTTCATAGGTCTTCGTTACACCAATGAGCGTCACAGGGTGCGTCCACGGACGTTTCACGCTGTCAATCGCTTTTCTTATCTGCTGTATATTCGTTTTTAAATACGCGTATGTCAAAACACATCCTCCCTTATCATTCAATTAAGTCGCCTTCTTTATACGCTGCTGCATTTCGTACAATTTCCTGATTGGCAGAAAGCGTTCGAACAACCCCTTCATCGCTTTGGTAGAATTGGCCGCTCTGCACAATGGCATAATCTGCATCATAACCAATCACTTCAATTGGCACAAACTGAAGTCTGCGATTTGACATAACGCGATAGACGCCAATGGTGCCATCGAGGTTAACAATCGTATCAACGTTGATCTTCAGTCCTTTATAGTTCTCATTGATAACGGTGCAGGCCACATGCCGCTTGCTATAGAAAGACTCATTGGCTTCATGTAATCTAATCACAGCAACCGTTCCGGACCCATTTGAAAAAACATCATAAATTTCACCATCCATATTGACGTCGCCAGTATTGACGACAACATGCTTGCCAACCTGATAAGTCGCTGCAACATCTGCTTTCAGCTCAATGACAAAGTAATAAGTAGATTGGTCAATAAGTTTGAAAATCGGCGCATCGGCATCAACGCGATTCGTTTTAACCGATTGCGGCACAATTGATGTCAAAGCCAAATCATCATAATTAATATTATAAATATTATCAATCGTCAAATAATCTTCATAACCATCAATATTGAAGGTCAAGATGCCTTCTGCAGGTGCAAATAAATTAGCTTTTTCCCCTACTGCCAGCCGCCCTTCACCAATTGTTTTTTCAGTATAAGACGTCGTACGATTAGATAAAAACTTATTTTCGCCTTCCAATTTTTCCCGTGTGTCAAGCTTGAGTATCAATTCGCTTTTCAGTGCGGGCACTTTATCATATTCCTTTTGCGATATGGCAAAGAGAATATTGTTCTTTAAAGTCATAATATCATATTCAAGGACGGTATAATCAAACTCAATTTGTTTTTGGCTGACTTCTAAAGCAGTTTCCTCTGACGACTCCGATTCTACGCCATCGTTAAACACTTCAGCAATCGGTTCTCCTTTGACTACCGCCACGCCCTCATCAGCATAATAAGTTATTTTGCCGCTGTAATTCGTATTGACGACAATTTCATTTTGGATAACCAGCGCATTGTAATCCGCTTTTATGTCCAAATTGCCGTAATCTACTAAATAAGTCTCATGTTCTCTGAAAAAAAGGTCAAAGCCTAACTTGCCTAGTAAAAACAAGAGTCCCAGAAAAAAAACAATGCTGAAAAAAATACGTCCGTATTTTGGCCGTCGCTTGCGTCTCGTTGTCCTCGCAGTCATTTCATATCACCTTTACTGCCAAAGCTCCAATTTTTCCGCGTTCTCATCAATTTCATGCTTCTTTTGACGCGTCATCAAGTAATTGACAGCTTCCCTTGCATTTTTTCCTTCATAGAGCACTCTGTAAAGCACCTTTGTGATTGGCATATCGATCTTTAGCTTTGTCATCAAACGATAAGCGGCCTTAACTGTATACGCGCCTTCAACGACCATGCCAACTGATTCTATCGCATTGTCAAACGACAAGCCTTCACCAATGAGAATACCACAGCGACGATTGCGGCTGTGCTGGCTTGTACAAGTGACGATAAGATCGCCAACACCGGCTAATCCTCTAAATGTAGACGTCTCTGCACCAATCATTTGTCCCAAAACAACCATTTCGTTAATGCCCCTTGTGATTAAAGCCGCTTTGGCATTATCACCATAACCGAGGCCATCGCTGATTCCGGCACCAAGGGCAATAATGTTTTTCAGCGCTCCGCTAATTTCGACGCCAACGACATCGGGATTTGTGTAGACGCGCATATAATCATTCGAAAACAAATCCTGTACGATTTCTGCCGCCAAACGATTTTTTGAAGCTGCCACCAGTGCTGTTGGCAATTTAAGCGCAACTTCTTCTGCATGCGATGGTCCTGATAGAACGACAAAAGGCTGCGTCGGATAGTATCGCATCACCATTTGAGAAGGCAATTCCAAACTTCCCATATCAATGCCTTTCGATACATTCACCATAATCACACGATGTGACAAGGTTATTTGCTCAGCCATTTGTTCTAAAACATTATTGAGTTGTTGTGTCGGAACCGACAGAACAATTACCTCTGTATGCTTTACTGCCTCTTGCAGCGATGAGGTAAACTGTATATTTTCTGGGATCGCAATATTGCGTAAGTATTTATCATTTCGACGTGATTGTAGAATGTCCTGCACTTGAGATTCGCGTCTCGCCCAGACTGTCACATCGTGCCCATTTTGTTCAAGCACCAGTGCGAGTGCGGTTCCCCAGCTTCCAGCTGCAATAACTGTAACTTTCAAAATTAAATGCCTCCTAAATCTTTCTCAAGGCTAATTATAACACAAAGTAGCCGCTCTTGAATATGAGGCGAATGAACTGATCATCCATTTATCAATATAAAAGGTTAGGTATTCTTTACGTATTCAATAAAATCGCTTGTGGTGAGGAGTGATACACCAAGCTTTTTCATTCTACTGTTGACAGAATCAATGATTCTATTTGCCTGAGGCGCAAGATTGCTGTGCGCATCTTCAATTAAACTGACATCATATCGCTTGTGGACAGCCCCCATTACAGTTGCCTGTACACATCCATGTGAAAAAACACCAGAGATGTATACATGTCTAATGCCAAGTTCATTTAATGCTTGTACAAAAGCTTCCGCTTCAAAGGCATCACTGCAATACTTGTCAATCAAAACATCGTTTTCTTCAAAATGCAGTTCATTGATAATATCCCAGTTTTCTGTTCCCGGTGTCAACACATAACTGCCGGTATAACGCAGAAAAATAACGGGAATGCCTAGAAGATGGCATTTATCAATCATATGGTTAATGCGGCTAATCAACACCTCATCATCATATACCCTTATATGTTTTTTATTAAAAATTCCCTTTTGCATATCCACGACAACCAATGCATCCATCGCAATCATCCTTGATTTTTATTGTCCGTCCTCTTCGTTTAAAACGGGTTTGACAATGACGACTCGATTGCCGTCAGGGTCCTTAAAAAGTCTGCCGCGTTCTTCCCAGTAAGGATTTCTCGGTGCAAACTCCAAATGTCTTAATTGACTTACTCTTTCGATAGTACTATTATAAACTGCCATACTGTCAAAGTATAGTATGATTAAATCATCTTCATCCGAACAGCATTTTGGCAAATCCTCTGATGTTGTAAATTCGATTTCCCACGTGTCGGAATCATCGCAAAAAATAACGCCTTCATAGCCAGTTTCCGATTTAAAAACGGATTTTAATCTCAGTCCGAGCAAATCGACATAGAAAGTAACCATGCCATCTAAATTCATCGTATGATGTGCAATTCTCATTCTCATTAAACACCTCATCATCTGCTTCCAGCATCTCGAATCCCTTATTGTTATCATAGGTTTCCAATTGAGTTTATGTTATAATATGTCTATACTTTTTCAAGGAGAAATCATGTCGACACTTCAACATCACCGCGTATGGAATCAAGCTGCTTATGATGCTTGGCTCAATAAATACGGCGAACCGGAAGTCTACGCATCCAAACTCGCTCAAAAACCATTAAAGGCACTCGGAACACTTATACCCCATTTTGGTGACATACACGGCAAAAAAATTTTAAATTTAATGGGCTCAAATGGTGCGAAAGCACTTTGTCTTGCGCTCTTAGGCGCCGATGTCACAGTCGTCGATTTTTCTGAGGCAAATCGTCAATACGCCGAGGCCATGTGCAAGTCTCAAAATGTAGCCATTCACTACATCGTTTCCGATGTCTGCGCATATGATGATGTAAGTGCCAGTCAGTCCTATGATATTGTTTTTGCCGAAATGGGCATCCTACATTATTTTACAGATTTATCAGACTTTTTGCAAATTCCCATGCGCTATTTAAAACCCGGCGGGCATTTTATTATACGCGATTTCCATCCTGTAAGCACCAAACTCATTGTCTCTAGAGGCAGCACTGCTAAAATTCGCAAACACAAGGTCGAAGGCGATTATTTCAGTTCCGAACTCACAGCACAGCCAAGTGCACTTTCAAAATATAAAACCAGTGATTCACGACAAGCTGATACAAATCCAGATGACGATCAAACAGTATGGCTCAGACACTGGACACTCGGCGAAATTGTGACAGCTGCTGCAAAATCCGGCTTATGGATTCAACAATTAATAGAAGAGCCTAATTTGTCCTCAGAGCAATTTGACCGAGGCATTCCAAAGACATTTATTTTAACGGCGAATAAGCCAAGTCAATCTTCAGAAAGGATTTAGCATGCCAATGAATTGCCTTTGCATACACGATATTCCGATATTTAAAGGAATTCCAAGAGAATCATTTGTTGCCTTTTGTGATGCCTCTCAGAAGATCACACTTTCCAAAGGTGATTATTTATTTCATCAAGGTGATGATGCCGACGTTTTATATGTCGTAAAGAGCGGTACATTAAAATTAACACGTCTAATGGAATCAGGGGAAGAAATTATTATCAAACTGGTCTATGCACGTCATGCCATAGGTGAAAACAATCTTTTCTCTGAGGATCCCGTACACGAAGTATCAGCTGTTGCACTTGAAGAAACGCAGCTTTGCAGTCTAAATCGCTCGAACTACGAACGCGTGCTTTTAGGTAATCCAACACTCGCCAGCGAAGTCATCAAAAGCTTAGGTGCATCGCTTAACAATCTCAGAATGCAGATTGCAGAAAGTGCAACACAGTCATCAACCGATCGTGTTTTGTTTGTGCTTAGACAGCTAGCAGAGCAAAATGGCGTGCAGACTGAAGCCGGTACATTAATCAATGTGGTCATCACCCAGTCAGAATTATCTTCAATGGTTGGCTTATCAAGGGTTATGACGTCTCAAATTCTAAAAAAACTTGAACTGGACGGTTTTATAAGCCGTGATAAAAGAAAATATGTCATTCTCTAATGATCTTTTAAAACCAATTCATGATTATAAAATGATAAAGATAGAAAAGTCCCCAGTTTGTATTGGGGACTTTTCGTATTTCCGCCAAGTCGATACAGCTGGCAGAATCAATTCGGACTTCCTGAATCAGCTACTATAAAGCTACTCTTATCACATTAGCGCATAACATTGTTAACCATTTACACAATCGTTTTCTAATCATTTATTTCAAATATTTAACCAACTATAATTTAAGTGCTAAAATGACTTTTTCGGCTTTTTATAATCAATCAACGCACGGCTTCATTCATTTTCGATCCATTTTGCATAAAGCGTCATTCTACTTCCCGGCATCGTATTTGTTAAAAAGTCCCATAGATTTTCAAATGTTTTATCATCTTGGTACCATCCCCCAAAAGTATAGCCGCTGCGGGTTGGATCAATCGGCTCACTGAGCTTCGCGAATTCCCTTCTTGAGTTATGCCTAAAAATCAATTTGAAATTATCATTACATAAATCCCTTGACCATGACCTTAGGGATTGGTTTATGATAGACTTAGAACAATAAGTACTATTTCGGAGGTAATTCATGCTAATCAAAGAAGTCTGCAATCGATGTAATCTGACAAAAAAAGCAATCCATTATTATGAAACACAGGAATTGATTCATCCCATCATCCTTGAAAATGGCTATCGGGATTTCAGCAATGACGATTTAGTGATCCTAAAAGAGATATCGATCTTGCGACAATGCGGCATCAGTATCGCCAGCATTAGAGATATTGTCAACAGCTCAAACAAGTCGGCGGCACTAACCAAATATCAATATATTATAAAACTGCGTATACAACAGCTGAATGACAAACAAGAACTGATGAATCAACTAATTGACGATTACAACATCAATCAAATGTTTGATCGTCTTCAGCGACACAAGAAAGCACTATATACCATCAAGGAAAAACTCGTTCTCGCTTTTCCCGGCAATTACGGTCTTTATGTCGCCATGCATTTTGGAAGGTTTTTGAACGGAACCATTGAAACTACTGAACAGCAAAACGCCTATGATGCAATCGTATACTATTTGGACAATGTCGATTTACATATGTCTGAATCACTTTCTGAATTTTTTGAAACGCTCTTTGCTTCGGATAAGGAGAAGGACATCACCATATTTGAAACGACAGTTCATCAGCATCTGAGTAAAATGATCGCGGATCCAGAAACCTATTTAGAGCAAAATCATGAAATGTTCGAGAAACACATCACATATAAAACTTCTGATGCCTATAAACAGTCACCTATTGCAAGTATTCAAAAGAGTATGTTAGCGTTCCAAAGAGAAAGCGGTTATCAGGAAACCTTTATAACAAACATGAAAATTTTGAGCCCTGCTTACGCCGAATATTTAAAGAAGATTGAAGTTGCAAATGACAAGATGCTGAAAATATTTCCAGATGCAAAAGCAATGGCAAACATTCATTAATCGTTGATCTACATGTTTTAATCGGGTAGGAGAGAAAGTTAAATAACTTTCCCGACCTCCCACAGCACCGTACGTACGGGTCTCGTATACGGCGCTTCCCAAGTTTATGCATTAACAGTTTTGTATTTGTCAGAAAAGA
>NZ_JAHBCL010000001.1 GCF_018390735.1 Fusibacter paucivorans | reverse complement strand
AATGCGGGTAATCGCTCAACGACAAGTGCCGCCTATACCGTAAAAGTTGACAAAGCAACGCCTGCTCTAGCGGTATCAGCGAACAAGGGAACTTCCGATGGTGAAGCTTATACCTCGGACACATGGACGAATGGAAATGTTATCTTCACACTTGGAAACACAACCACTCAGATTTCAGACACGACTTTCATGGTGAGTATCGACGGAGGTGCTTATAAGACGCTGGTGGACAATACGTACGCAATTGATGGCGAAACCAATGCAATATACCAATTTAAATGCATCAGTGGTAGCGACATTGAGAGCAATATCATTACCTACAAAGTTAAAATTGATCAGACTTTGCCAAATATGATGGATTTATCACCTGTAAACCTTTCAGAAGATCAAAGTGCGAACCCAATCATCCGTTTTTCGTCAGATGAACCACTTCTGAAGGGTGACGGCTATTTAACGATTTACAATCTTCTGACAGACGCAAAGGTATGGCAAATACACAGCAGCAATAATCGGGTAAAACTGGCGGATGAGAACAAGCACGTGATCATTACGCTGCCGGAAATGCTGACAGATACAACAGCGTACTATTTAACAGTAGATGAAGGGTTTGTCACAGACCGTGCCGGCAATAAATCTGAATCTTTTGGCGGAAAAGACAACTGGCAATTCAAAACAGCAATGAAAACCATTATCCCGGACAGCGAAATCAGCATTTTCGATTATAAAGTAGAAGTGATTTCAAAAGGTGCAGCTGATACAGCCGAAAGCAGTGAAACCATATCAACCGTTGCAGACAAAACCATTTCGAATCAGCAAAATGTGATTGTCAAAGCAAACTATACAGAGAATGGCAAAGATTACTTTGTCAAACTAAAAGTGACGCCGTTAATGAATGCAACGCCTGAAATCATAAAAGTGTCTACCACAGTTGGAACGGTTTCACTATCAGAAGACAAAACCTCATTTGACGTCATGTTGCCGCAGGACAAAAGTGAAGCGACCGTAACTGTCTCACTAGGAGATGAAGGCAACAATGAATTTGCCATCAAGATTGTAAATTCAAGTTTTGTAGGCGTCGTCGAAAGCAAAGGCGAAATTCAAACAGATGTCGAAGAGAGCAATCTACTGAATGCCGTCGATTTAAGCCTTGAAGTTGCAACGTCTCAAAACCCAAACACAACGGTTGATGTCATGGTTAAAATGATCGTCGAAGAAAAAGATGCGACGGAGGTGAAATGTGCCGATGAAGTGCAGCAAATAGCACCAACGGCTACACTGGCATTCTTGGATATTGCACTTGAGAAAATCGTTACCACGACAGTTCTTGGAGCATCAACCGAAGCAACAGAGAGTATCAATAATGTACAGCAGCCCGTGTTTATAACACTTAGCATTCCATCTGAGATACAAGGAAATTTTACGTATAAAATTGTACGTGAGCACAATGGTGAACTGGAGGTTTTACCGTCTCAAGTCATTGATAACGGCACGAAAATAAGGTTTGAAACCGATCGTTTTTCAACGTATGCCATTGTCTCAACACAAAGACCTGAGAATGATCATGACAAGAAGAAAAAAGACAAAATCAGCGGCAGCGATTTAAATGCAACGATCATACACATTGAAAACGATGCGGTGGCTGAGAGGATCGTGGCGAATGCCGATAAGAGTACTGCGCAAGTGGTCAATTTAGATTCCGATCTTGAAGATCCCGAGATACAAACAATGCTGCTGCCGTATTATACAGAAGATGAAACAGAAAAGGTCGTAAAATTTTCTGCGATCACTGACGACGAACTTAAATGGCGCTCTGAAGAAGGTAAATCTTACTGGTTTAAATTGAACCGCGTTAGCTTCAAGGATATCGAAACACATGTGGCTAAAGAGGACATCTTGTTTGTTTCAGCAAGAAAATTATTTAGCGGAACCGATGTCGATATCTTTGCACCGGATGAAGCGTTAACACGAGCAATGTTTGTCACGGTTATCGGTAAATTAAGTGGAATCGATGCGACAAAATATGGACGCGCTGGTTTTATCGATGTCGCAGCTGGCTCATGGTATGAGCCCTACTTAACATGGGCGCTACAGGCAGGCATTATCAGTGGGCGCGGCAATGGTATCTTTGCACCAAAGGATCTCATTACACGTGAAGAAATGGCTGTCATTCTTTCGCAGTTTGCGGATTACAAAGGCTTTGAGCTTAATGAAACAGATGATAACGGCATATATGAAGACAGTGGCATCATTAGCTTTTGGGCAAAAGATTCTATTGATCACTTATCCGCTGCGGGGGTTGTAACAGGGGATGCATTGCATATGCTTCATCCTAAAACAGTAATCACGCGTGCAGAGTGTGCATCCTATTTGAGACGTTTTATTGAAAATGTCGTAAATAAATAAACAGTATAATGGAAAAACAAAATTTAGATGATGCAATTTCCCCAAATAGAAAGAGCGTATAGGAAGATAAAATAATGCCTAAATAATCTAATACTAAAGATTCAACATAAAGATCAGTATCTTAAAAAGTGGTACTGGTCTTTTCTTAATTGCAGTGTAGTGGTGATCACAGGTAAACAGCTACCATCAGCACTAAAATTTGATTTAATACAAAAAAGTGTAAGTGCTAAGCACATTATTTGTGCAAAAGCATTTGCACTTATTTTTATGTTAAAAAGATTTTGTTGAGGAAAAGGCATACTTCAAATTTAGATTTTTTCTAGCAATATGTTTTGCTGTTGCAGGGTGGGAATTCGACCTATTGTGATGAGGGATTGGCTAAAGGTTATGATGCCATTTCTTTAGCAAAGATAGAAAATTTGGCATGCTATGAAAATTAATTTTCATTATATGCATTTATGGAATTTAACTTTCATTTTACATAAATTTGCATTCGATTAAACATTGAGTGTATAGAATTGACAAAAAAGAAAGGGTGCATAAACGAATAATGAAAATTGACTTTCACACACATGGTAAATTAACGAAACACGTTCCTTTTTCAGAGGACTATATGGCTTATCTCTTTGGAGAGGCAAAGACGGCGGGGCTTGACGCAATATGCCTGACAGAGCACTTTAACACCATTGGATTTGGAGAGGTTTATGCTTATATCAGGGATCATTATCAAAAGGTTGGCGACTTCTATAGGGCACCTTCCGGCGTGCTTATTATACCCGGCATGGAGATGGATATTGATGAAGGCGGTCATACATTGGTTTTAGGTGATATGTCAGCGATTATCAAATTTAACGAATCGTTAGCGCCGTATAAGGAAAAGGGACATTTTCTCTCTCTGGAACAGGTTGTCAGTGAGGTGAAAGCAAGAAATTTCATATTTGGTGCAGCGCACCCATTCCGAAAGGGCGGCAATTTGCCCGAACTTATACCGATCTTCCCAGATGCCTTCGATTTCTTTGACCTAAACGGCAAAGATATGCATGGCATTGGTGAGACAAACTTTCAGCAAATAAAAGATTTGGGGGAAAAGTATCATAAGCCAATCGTCGCAGGCAGCGATACACACCAGAGCTTTCAGTATGGCTGTATTTACAATGTTTTTCAAAGTGAAATAACAACTTTTGATGCACTGAGAAGTGCCATCGCAAAAGGCGATTATAACATCGTCATCTCAAACGACTTGCCGTTAAAAGTAAGTGCTGCAACCTGCATCAAAAAATCATTAAAAGCGGTACATGCACTTGGCGGCAATTATGTAGACATTTTGTTAAAGCGATAGACCGGAGGCGATTATGTCCAGCAAGGCCGCAGTGGCGAAGACGCGTATCAAAAATAGAATTAAAGATATCGTCAAAAATCCTTATCATATGATTATTTTACTTTCGTTGATCTCACTATTTTTACTCATTGTATTGCCTATGATCTTTATGGTAAAAAACACATTTGTGCTTTCGGCAAACGAACTTCGCAGGGTTAGCGGTAAAGAGGTGGGTGACTTCACCTTATACTACTGGCAGTATCTATTAGCCAGTAAATTATCTGCCGCACACTTGATAACGCCGTTTAAACATTCGCTAACCATCGCGTTTTTTGTCACCGTCTTGGCAGTGCCTTTGGGATTCGGTCTGGCATGGCTTATGGTAAGGAGTGATTTACCGGGGAAGAAATGGCTGACCATTGGCATCATGATCCCCTACATGATTCCTTCATGGTGTAAATCCATGGCGTGGCTGGCTGTTTTTAGAAATGGCAGAGGCGGAGCGCCGGGGTTTTTAGCTGGCTTGGGGATTAATGTACCGGATTGGTTGGCCTATGGACCAACCGCCATTATTTTATGTATGGTGCTTCACTATTATGCATTTACATATATTATGGTGAGCGGTGCGCTTCGGTCGGTGAACAGTGAACTTGAAGAAATGGCTGAAATTCAGGGTGCAAAAAAAATGGATATTCTCAAACAAATTACAATGCCCATGGTGATGCCCGCCGTCTTGTCTTCTGCCATTATGACTTTTAGCAAAGCGATTGGCTCATATGGTGTCGCGGCAAATCTCGGATTGAGAATCAGTTATTATACACTGGCAACGAAAATGCACGATTTTATTGGCACGGGTTCAGCACAAGTTGGTTATTGCATGGCGATTTTACTGATTACACTTGCATCCGGTACCATTATTGCCAATCAGATCTTTATTGGGACGCGGAAATCCTATGAAACCATTGGCGGGAAGGGCTATCGTTCTACATCCATACGACTTGGGAAAAGCAAATACAGCATTATGACCGTTTTAGGCATCTTTCTGTTTGTGGCGATGATCGTGCCGCTTTTCATCTTACTCATGGAGACATTCCAAGTGAATACCGGCAGGGGGTACGGCCTCGACAATCTTACCCTCTATAATTGGATCGGTCGATTGGAAGATGCATCGGGCATGATTAACTACGCGGGGATCTTTAGAAATGAAGCTTTTTTCAAAGCGCTTTACAATACGGTAAAACTGACCATTATCGGTTCCGTGATCACGGCATTTTGTGGCCAGTTGCTCGGCTATATTTGTTCGAGAGGCCGCGGCAAATGGTATGGCAACCTTGTCGAACAATTGATTTTTCTGCCGTATTTAATGCCGGCAGTGGCGTTCTCAGCAATTTATCTATCCATGTTTAGCCGATCATATGGCCCAATACCATCGTTGTATGGGACTTTTACCATTATTCTTTTGGCGACAGTCGTGAAGCACATCCCATTTGCCAGCCGATCGGGAACCGCAAATATGCTTCAGATCGGCAAGAGTTTGGAAGAGGCTGCAGATGTGGCAGGAAGCGGTTTTGTTCGTCGGATGACGAAAATTGTCATACCACTGGCCAAAAATGGTTTTTTATCCGGTTTCTTATTGGTTTTCATCAGTATTGCCAAGGAACTCGACTTAATTATTCTTTTTATGACGCCATCGAATAATACGCTGTCCTATCTGGCTTTTGAATACAGCAAAGAAGTCCTGCCGCAAATGGCAGATGCTATTTCAGTAATCGTATTGGCATTTGTACTCGTCACTTATTTGACGGCATCGAAAATAACGGGAACAGACCTTAGCAAGAGCTGGGGATAATGGGAGAGGATATTAAAATGAGCCGAATTGAATTAGCGCATATCAACAAGCATTACGGCAGTAATCACGTGTTAAAAGACATTAATTTAACCATTGAAGACGGAGACTTTATGACGCTGCTCGGGCCCTCAGGCTGTGGGAAGACGACGACGCTAAGGGTTATTGCCGGGCTTGAAAGACCTGAAAGCGGTCGATTGCTCATTGATGGTGAAGAGAAAATCAACAGTGAAACGGCATTTTACTCGGAACCCTCTGAGCGAAATCTGAATCTGGTATTCCAAAGCTATGCACTTTGGCCGCATTTGACGGTTTTTGAAAATGTTGCCTTTGGCTTGAAAATAAAAAAGTTAAACAGTATGGCAATAACGAAACACGTAACGCATGCTTTAGAACGCATGCATATTGGTGAACTCGCAAAGCGTTATCCCAATGAGCTGTCAGGCGGTCAGCAGCAACGCGTTGCCATTGCCAGAGCAATCGCCTATTCACCTCAGCTGCTGCTTCTCGACGAACCATTGTCCAATTTGGATGCCAAGTTGAGAATGGATATGAGAGTGGAATTGAAACGCCTGCATCAGGAATTGGGAACGACGATTGTCTATGTCACCCATGATCAGGTTGAAGCATTGACCATGTCGACGAAGATTGCTGTGTTTTCCAAAGGGTGTATCACACAGCTGGCCACACCGAAAGAATTGTATATGAATCCTGTAAATTTAGTCAATGCAGATTTTATAGGAAATCCGAGGATTAATTTTATCGAAGCAATGGGAAAGAAAATAAAGGATGGTATTCGAATTGCATGTTCATTAGGCGACTATGAATTCGATCGTGAAGCATTTACGGATGAAATACCAGTAGAGAAAGACTTTGCCTGTATCATTGGCATTAGACCGGAGCAGATCACGATTGCAGAAGCGCAGGGTGAAACCTTAATTCCGGCAATTGTCGATACCAATCAGTTTGCGGGTTCAGAAACATTGATTACCGTAAAAATTGGAGAAGAATCACTTATGATCAAAGAAATCGGCATGGAACGATACCGCGTAGGTCAGACCGTGTATTTGGAGATTAAACCTGAGCGGTGCAATGTGTATGCGAAAGCAAGTGGTCAATTGATCAAATGTGCAGGACAATAGTCGTTTTCTTGGACGGTATTCTTGAACTGTCAATTTACTTGTAAGACCTACAAGTCAATGTATAACGTACAATAAAAAAGGAGAAAAGAGCATGTTTAAAGCAAAGTTGAAGGGATTTGCAGCAATCATTATGGCGATGAGTATGATGCTGTCATTTACCGGCTGTGGCAACAGTTCGGGAGAGGGATCAACAGCGGTAGCCAAAGCAATGGCGCCTGCGGCGACAGTATCTGAATCAAGTGCCCCTGAAGCAGAAACGAACTTAGACGTAGAGGCGAAACCAGTTGAAGTACCGACGGTGTCTGTACCGACAGATGCACACTACAATGCGATGAGTGCAGATGAGCTCTATGCACAGGCAAAAAAAGAAGACGGTAAAATTATTGTTTACAGCACATCAAGCAAGGTGGCAAAAGTAGCAAAAGCCTTTATGGAAGTGTATCCTGACCTTGAAGTAGAGGTAACAGATCTCGATGGTGGTGAGAGTATTACAAAAGTCGTTACCGAAGTTGATTCAGGCAATTTGATGTGTGATGTCATTCAAGATTCAGATGCACGCGGCGACATTGCATTTAATTACTATGGCAAATATTTAGAGGCATATTATCCTGATGATATTTGTGCAAACATTGATGAAAATCTAATGACATATGGTATGCCGCTTTATAGCTCCATTTCTTACTGGTTTTACAATACAGATACTTATCCTGACGGCGCGCCTATTAATAATTGGTGGGACATTGTAGAGTGCAATGCTGACGGTACACAAAAGTATGACTTATACGGTAAGGAAATTGGATCGGAAGCAACTTATCTAGCGCTTTACAGCCATTTTGTTGCAAACCCTGAAGGACTCGAAGAAGCATACAAAGCAAAATATGGCAAAGCGATTGATTACACTTACGATGCAGATGCATTGGGCGTTGAACCCAATAATGCTGGTTATGAACTCTTATATCGCCTGTCACAACTTAAGATCACGTTTATTTCCGATGGGGATGAAATCGTACAGGCAGTCGATAACTCAACGGCTGAAAAACCGGCAATTGGTTTATCTTCCGCAGGAAAAATCGGCAATCGCGATGAAAATGGGTATGCCATTGCATGGGTTACTGACCTAGCGCCATTTGTGAGCTTGCAAAACACCAGTTATGCTTATACGACGACAGGCTCTGATCACCCAGCGGGTGCACGATTGTTTATCTGGTATATGTGCGGTGGTGAAAACGGCGATAATGACGGCTATGCCAAACTGATGAAAGAGGGCAGCTGGTCGACGCGTAATGATTTCGTGAATGATAAAAACCCATTTACGCTAGCAGACAGCAATACCGTTCCTTCAGATCTGGCGGGTATTTATGAACACTATTTGGATGTATCGGATTTCTGGGCATACTGGCATAATCTAAGCCCAAATAAATAGGACAAAAAATATTAAAAGTCAGTCCTGAAAACGGTGCTAATACACAGCGTACCGCCAAAGGATTGACTTTTTTATCATTTGGATAACATTATCTTGGAATATCCTCTTTATACTGCTCTTTCAAGGCGTGTAAGTCTTCTAAGTGCTGCGTTGCCTGATCGCCCAGCCGTTGGGCAACCATTAAGATAATGGCGTCAATTAACGCGGTGGGTACGGCGAGGGAATGATATTCGTTTGGTTCACCGCGGTAAGTGTATAAATGGTAGGTTGCCGTCGATTTTGACTTTGAATAAAGTCGGCTGCTAATGAGAACCGTTTTGTAAGGGACGATATTCTGATGTTTTAGCAGAACCTTGGCCTCCTGAGGCGTTTTTTGAAAGCCTATGATAAAAACAAGATCGTCTTTGCTAATAAAGTTCATAACTTCAAAGAGCTCTGAACCGCCTGATGGCAGCAATATTACTTGAAAAGCAAAGCGGGACAGCCTGAATTTTAAAAGTTGTGCAATGGCGAGTGAAGCGCCCTTCGCATAAATATAAATCGTCTTGGCATCAAAAATCGCTGAGATCGTAGCGCTGACCTGCTCCTGATCCAGAAAGGCCAACGTTTTTTCGATGCAGTACTGCTGATATCTCATAATATCTGTCAGGGAGGATGTTTGTTGAAGCATGCGGCTTTGGCTAAGCTTGTCGGCAGGTGATCGCTGCTCTTCCAAATGTCTTAATACGGCGTTGCGAAGTTCCTTAAAGTCAGAATAACCGGTGTGTCTCGCGAAACGTGAGATGGTTGATTCAGAATTGCCAAGCTTTTTGGCGATTTCACCTATGGAGAGCTGAACAAAGTCAGCGGGATTGGCAGTAATATAGTTTAAAATTCTAACTTCATTTTTGGTATAATTTTTATCAGGGAATTGAAATTGAGCCATGTGCCTGCCTCCGAAATTGAAAGATATCACGTTCATTTTATCATATTTAGGCGTTTTAAAGGCTGTTTCGATTATTTCATAACATAAATTTAAAGAGATGCGGCAATTGAGTCATCCAAATAGCATCCTTTTGCGACAGTCGGTATATCTTTTTAGAGGATCGAAATGCAACATATGATGGCAAAGGATCAACAAAAGAATAGGATGTAATTATCAGAGGAGATTAATTTGAAAAAATATAAATTTGAAATGCACTTTCATACAGATGAATCGAGCAAGTGCGGAAAAGTACCGGCAAAGGATAGTGTAAAGACCTATATGGCATCGGGCTATGATGGTGTTGTCGTAACCGATCATTTTAGTGCCTATGAATGGGGCGTGCCGGAACCGGATCGGTGGCCGGACATTTGCAATGCCTTTTTGAAAGGTTATCGGGCGGCAGTAGAATCTGTGGGCGAAAGTAAGTTTAAGGTGATTCTCGGCATGGAGATCCGCTTTCCCGGCAATGACAATGATTTTCTCGTCTATGGGATTGATGAGGCTTTTTTATATCATCACCCATGGGTTTATATGCTGACACTGGCAGCATTTTATGAATTGGCGAAGGACTATCAACTGCTCATCGTTCAGGCGCATCCTTTTCGAGACGGCTGCACACTGGCTGATACGGCATTGCTGCACGGCATCGAAGTATTTAACGGCAATCCACGACATGATTCGAGAAATGAATTGGCACGGGAAGCAGCTGAAAGGGCAGGGGTGATTGCTTTATGGGGTTCAGACTTTCACCGTGAGGGTGACTTTTCAGGTCGCTATTTTGAATTAGAAGAATTGCCGGAAACATCAGCAGCACTGGCGGCAATCATTAGGCGACAAAACGGATTGTAAATGTCATCCACATTCCCATCTCATCAGATCTTTGCAGAATTAATCAATGCAGCTTTAAATGAGAAGCATGCTAAAAATGATAAAGGAGAAAGGCGATGAAATGATACCTTAAAACGCATCTATGAAGAACGCAAGGCGGTTTGCGGCTGTAGCGCTGATACCTTTGAAGAAGAGGGGATGACTGTGATTGAGGTTGAATAGATGCGCGGTAAAGACTATTTTACGCTTGCTTCCTTTGCAGCATATAATGCAGGCATATTATACAAAGCGTCTCTACTACATCGCAAAATTTGCTATAAGCGTTTTTGGCGTATTCATCTCGGTTTCGTTTGAGAATTCATGTATTAAATAATCAAGTCCTCCTTCTTTGCCAATTCTTTAAGCGCAGTTAAGGCTCTCGAAATGCGAACGCTGACATTATTATTCGAAATGTTTAACAGATCGCTGATTTCTGAAATTTCAAGTTCGTAATAGAATCTTAACGTAATGATTTCTGCATAACGCGGATTAATATTTCTGAGTTGTTCATGAAGCATCTCCTTAGTTAAGGCAAGGTCATAAGAATCTTCGCAAAGCAATGTGTCAATTTCTAATTGTGCATTTATCGTATTGGAACTGTGTAAATACAGTTTCTTTTTCTTATGATAGGCATTGATAGAAAGATTTCGTGCGATCATGCAGAGATATGCTTTGGTTCTTTTGCTGTCAATGCCATCGATTTTATCAAGGTGTTTTGAAACTTTAATAATGGTTTCCTGAACAATGTCCTGTGCTTCATAGGTGTCTTTTAAAATGTCGTAGGCGACAATAAAAAGTATTTTTTGATATGTATGGTAAAGTGATTCAAGTTTTGATCTCGTTTCATTATCGTAACGAGATAATAACAGCAGCATAGTTCCTCCTTTCTGTTTTAGTCTAAATAAGGTTTTGATTACTATTTTTATAGTAGTAGAAGAAGCGAACGCCATGGCTTTTTATGATGACTTTTTTAACCACCGATTCACAAATAGCATACCTTAATATGGCAATAATGTATATAAATATAAAATAATGGGGGCTTTTTCAGTTTCTCAAATAGTCAAGAAGCCCTAAACGTAAAAGTACCACAATATTTTTTTTACCAAATCATTCGCTAAAATCCCCCAAAATCCCCTGAAAAAATCTATCTCAAGAGGTCTATCTCAATAAATTCTACAACGGTAAATGCCTTAAAAGGTGCGATGAAAATCGTTTTTATTTAGCAAACAAGGGTAAATTTATATAAAATCATAGTTATAGCGATAACAAATATGAAATAATTACATAAATTCGCTTATCGTGAACCATCGTTCGATATGTGGGAACAGATTCGTTGAAGCGTATTTTTTGGAATGATATAATGTTCATATAAGCGTACAATGATTTCCTAACCATGGGGGGTGAGGATTAATGCAAAGCATTACAAGTGACGCTAAAAAATCTGCTCATGTCAAATCAGTTGAGCGCGCTTTTATTTTGGTGGAAGAATTGGCCAAGGAGCCGAGAGAATATTCGCTCACAGAGATTTCAAGGACTTTGAATTGGCCGAAGAGTACCGTGCACGGCCTGCTGTCAACACTGGTTCAGTACCGTTATGTGGATCAGTCGCCAGAGACAGGACGATACCGTCTGGGTATTCGGTTTTTTGAGCTGGGCATGCATGTCGGCCGCATGTGGGATATACGAGGAGTCGCATCACCATACATACAAAAACTCAATCAAACACTTGGCGAGATGGTACAGCTTGGGACGGAAGATAAGGGTGAGGTTCTCTATCTCGACAAGATTGATTCATTGCATCTCATACGCCTTGTATCTGAAATAGGCGGTCGGCTGCCGCTGCACTGTACGGGGCTCGGCAAAGTGCTTCTTGCGTATATGCCATCCGATCAGATGCATTTTATTATCCGGAAGCATGGCCTTAAACGGTTTACAGATCGAACCATTACGACGCTTCCATTGCTCGAGAAAGATCTCAGCGCTATTAGGGACCAAGGGTATGCAATGGATGACGGTGAGATCATGGAAGGTATCCGCTGTATCGCTGCGCCAATATTTGACGGCAGAAATCACGTGCGATATGCGGTTAGCGTGTCGGGATTGTTGGCAGACATGAAGGGAACGAAGCTAGGGCAAGTGAAGGCCAGTGTGGTGAGAACCGCAGACGAAATCTCAAAAGCGATGCAGCAAATCAGCGTGTAAGGGCAAAAGATACCATAATGCTAAAACACAGGATGCATGTTGCTGAAACATAAGATGCATGATGCTGAGACATAAGATGCATGATGGTATAAGTGATAGATAAATTACATAAAAAGAGGTGTTAGAAATGAAAGACAGACCAGAAATCGCAAAATCAGTACAGACAGGCACTTTTATGACCAACTATCATGATGTGGGAGAAGGCTTCCCAATCCTGATGCTGCATGGTTCGGGACCAGGTGTTTCTGCATGGGCAAATTGGCAGAAACTCTTTCCAATACTCTCATCGGCACATCGGATACTGGCGCCTGATCTCGTGGGCTTTGGCTATACGGACAGGCCGGAAGGCATGGTTTTTAACCTTGATGCGTGGATAAAGCAATCCGTCGATTTTCTTGATACACTGGATGTGGCGCAGGTTGACATCGTAGGGAATTCTTTTGGCGGAGCCATTGCACTGGCATTGGCAATCAAATATCCAAACAGAGTTCGAAAACTGGTGCTCATGGGCAGCATGGGTGTGACATTCCCACTCAGTTACGGTCTCGATCGCGTCTGGGGATATACGCCATCTATCGAAAATATGCAGGAGCTTATTGGCATTTTTGCTTACAGCAGGGACTTGATGCCTGTGGAACTGGCGCAGGGACGCTATGAAGGCAGTATTCAGCCAGGTTTTCAAGAGAGCTTTTCATCCATGTTTCCGGCACCTAGGCAAGCAGGCGTTGAAGCCATGGCGCAGTATGAAATCTATTTGCGGGAAGTGCGCCATCAAACACTGATTGTCCATGGCCGTGAAGATCGCGTTATTCCGCTGGAAACCTCCATGAAACTCATTGAAATGATCGAAAATGCACAGCTTCACGTCTTTGGAAAATGCGGCCACTGGACTCAGATCGAACGAACAGAAGAATTCGCCGCGCTGGTACACAATTTTTTAATGATGGAGCAGCCGGTGTTTAAACGCTAGAGATTCTAGCGTGATACATATAAAGAGATGTAAAAACGTAATGTAAAAGCGTAATGCAAAAGCGTAATGCTTACAGTGTGAATAGTGATGAGATGTCTGAAAGTATGACATCATCATATAAACTACCAATTAACAATTAGGGAGATGTTTTTGTTGTACCATTTTTTAGAGGGTTTGAACAAAGCACGGTGGCTTTAATGGTTCTCGAAGGGATTTAAATTTTAAATGATGCAAGGTCCTCAGTGATCAAGTATTTGTGAAAGGAGGCAATAAAGATGACGAATGACCATTTTCACATACGGCTTCCTGACGGCGGCGCCTTTACGTGTCGGCCGGGTGAAAGTGTTTTAGCTGCAATGCAGCGGTATGAAAATGCGCCAATACGTTATGGGTGTTTTGGCGGGGGATGCGGGGTTTGCAGAATGCGTGTCGTGTCAGGAACATATCATCAACTTAAGCGCATGAGCCGTGCCCATGTTACAGTCGATTGTGAAAGAGAAGGAATTGTTTTAATGTGTTGCATAACACCACTCAGTGATTTGACACTCGCATTTAGCGCGTGTTAAAAAATACAGTTAGGAGGAAATGATATGGCATTAAATCAAAGCTTGCGCCCTGGGTTAATTCAACTTCGCGTGCTGGACTTGGACGAAACACTAAAGTTTTATAAGGATATTCTTGGGATGGATGAAGTGTGTCGAACATCGGATGGTCGCGTATGTCTTAAAACATATGATGAATTTGATCATCATTCGGTAACGCTGCGCCTTGCAGATGAAGCGGGGCTAGATTATGTTGCGTTTAAAGTGGCTTCGAATGAGACACTACAGGAAATGGTGAAGGCGACGGAACAATTTGGCTATACTGTTACAGAAGTCCCCGCTGATAGTGATCAGCCCGGTTATGGTAAGCGCTATCGATTTAAAATTTGTACAGGCCATACCTTTGAGTTGTATTCAGAAGTCGCTTTGGCTGAAAAGACGCCCGGCACAATCAATCCTGATATCTGGAATGAGCCGCCTAGGGGGATGGGTGTCATCAGACTTGACCACTTCCTCCTTTACGGCCCGAATATTGAAGAAGCTGAACGCTATTGCACAGAGGTCATGCATATGTATGTGCCGGAGCTCTGCAATAAGCCGGATGGCAAACGCATGGCCACTTGGATAACAGGGTCTAACAAGCCGCATGATCTGGCCTTTGTCGAATATGATAAACCGGGCAAAATTCATCATGTTGGATTCCTGCTGCAAGACTGGAACCATGTGGGTCAGGTTGCAGATCTCATTGCAATCAATCGTCTAAAGAAAGACATAGGACCGACACGACATGCCATTACAAGAGGTCAGACGATTTACTTCTGGGAACCATCCGGTAACAGAATTGAAGTTTATGCCGGCGGCTATACGGCATATCCCGATAATCCACAGCGCGTCTGGGATGTAGATCACCTCGGCAGGGGGCTCTTCTATTATGAAGGCGAAATTATCCCGAGCTTCCTTGAAATCGTTACATGATGACAAATAATACCCGCTGCAAACAAATGCCAGCGGGTATTTTATTTTAATCACGTATGCCTTTATTTTGATGATAACACGGTGACGCAGTTGCGTCCTTGATCCTTTGAAATGTAAAGTGCGCGGTCAGCGATATCAAAGAGGTCTTCAAAAGATTGTTGACTGTGGATGGGCACTGTTACAGCGCCGATGCTACAGGTAATGGCCGTACGCTTTTCACCTATGGGTTTTATCTGTGCCGTATCAAGCGACGCAATTGCATGCCGAGCGTTTTCCAGTAATCGAGGGGCGTCAAACGATTCTGAGCCAATGAGGGCAACGAGAAACTCATCGCCGCCATAGCGATAGATGCCGCCGGCTTCAGAAGTAAGATGTGTTTTTAAGATATTCGCAACTTCCATCAGGCATCGATCGCCGTGTGCATGCCCAAAGTAATCGTTATGTAATTTGAAATGATCGATATCGAAAAGTGCAATGACCGCTTGGTTTTCCAAGTTGACTGCTGGCCATGTATCCATAAATTCTCGAAGTGCAAAACGGTTGGCCAGCCCCGTTAGTCCATCTGATTTTGACATTTTATCTAAAGTGCTTAATTGTGTGTGAAGCTGAGCGTACTTAATGGCGGTTTTAATGCTTTCACTGCGATGCTGCAAACTTTCTGTTTCACGTTTTTGAATCAACCTGACATATTTTTTATAGTGCTTATTTGCCATTTCAAGATCCCCCTCAGCGTCGGCAATTTTGGCTAAGAGTTCATGCACTTCGGGGATGTTGGTATCAAAGGCATAATACGTACTGTTTTCGAATAACAGTGCAATTCTAGCCTTGGCTTCAGTAAGACTGCCTTTGGCGTAAAGTGCCTTCGCATGATTGAGAATAAAGTTGCGGTAGTAGACGAGAATGGCTTCATCTTTTGCAAAATCCTCACCTTTGGTGTAGTGTTCAATAGCAGTATCATAATCGCCTTGGATAAATGCCAAATCGCCGAGGGCATTGTATATATAAGCGGTCCCGTCTCTATGCGTGAACTTTCGGATCTGCGCCTGCGACATTTCGAGGTAGCGTTTGGCTTCATCATAATGGCCAAATGCGGTTTGACATTCTGCAATATTGCTGTAAATAATTGCTAAAAGGCGAAAGTTCAACGGATCATCAAAGATTTCTTCTGCATGTCGATAATAGCGGTAAGCCTCGTACATGTCATTGAAATCATCAAAAATAGCCCCGATATTATTGATGATTCTCGGAGACTGAACGTATTGAAGCGCGGATAGATAATGCTCAATACACTTTTCATAGTTTCCACGATTATAAGCAATAAATCCAAGCAGTGTGTGGGTATGTTCCAGCAAAAAAATGTCGTTTTCAGTTTCGGCAATTTTCAGTGAACGATTGGCATAGTCAATGGCGACGGCGTGCTGATGCTGTAGATTGTTCAGACACGCCAGTCTGAAATGTTCAAATTGGGCGCCTGCGGCAAGTGTTGTCTCCTCTAGCGCGATAAGTCTTTTCTTTGTCAGTTCGATATCGACATATTCATTGCGTAGAATATCTCGAAATTGGTCGTAGATATCATGCATGGTGATTCCCCCGTATTCAATTGTGAAACGCGAAGTGAGGTTTATTTCGCGATTAGCACATCTATTGGTATACGAATAGGTTCTATTGAGGTTTATTGGCGTATAGGCTATTCGTTTTCGATGAGTTCAATGACAAAGCTGTCAAAATCAATACTTTCGATAAAATGTCGGTTTTTAAATTCTGTTTTTCCCGTAAGCGTCAAATGGTGGCGGTTTTCTTCAAACCACATGGGTCTTTGGATATCGAAATGGTAGCATAGTGCATCAAGTGCTTGTTCCATCTTTGCATCAAAGCTCAGGTCGGCATGGTCTATTTCAAAAACCTTGCTACTGACAATATGATTGCGCTTCATTATTTTTCCCCAGAGTCGGAACACTTAATTCTCCTTATACAATCAATATTTATGATTTAATCAATACATTAACATTTTCAGTATAGCGGTATGTACAATGAAAGTAAAGAGAAGGTAACCGCTAGTTTTAGACCATAATTTGCGGACATACATTTACAGTACGGTCCATTCCCTGATAGAATAACGATGTAGTAAGTACATACAAGGATACTGTATTCATCGACCCATCCATATTGATGGGGTGTTTGATGCACAAAATACTTAAAGACGGGAGAACAGCATGCTGACGCGTAAAGACGTGCTTGAAAACTTTCATAGACAGTTAAAGCTTGGCAATCATATCATCGGCGTCGCCTCAGGCGCGGGAATCACGGCGAAGTATGCAGAACAGGGTGGTGCAGACTTCTTGCTCGTCTTAAATGCGGGTAAGTTTCGTCAGATGGGCAGAAGCTCTACAGCTGGATTTCTGCCGTTTTGCAACAGCAACGAAATGGTCATGTCGTTTGGCGCCAGAGAAATTAAGCCCGTTATTAAAAATATTCCCGTTTTTTTCGGATTAAATGCCACCGATCCAACCATTGAATTGACACCTTATATTGAAAGCATTAAACAGATCGGGTTTGAAGGCATCAACAATTTTCCCACAGTGGGCCTTATTGACGGACAATACCGGGAAGCGCTTGAAGAAACGGGATATTCTTATGCACTGGAAGTTGAAGCCATTCGAATTGCTCATGAAAAGGATCTCTTTACCGTTGCCTTTGTTTTTAATGAGCAGCAGGCGCGCGATATGCTGAATGCCGGGGCGGATATTATCTGTGCGCATCTTGGCTTTACAGCCGGCGGCATGCTTGGTGCAAAAAAAGTGCTCTCGCTGGAAGCGGCTAAAGTCAAAGCGCAGCGTATCTTTAACGTTTGCAATGCCATAAGGCCGGATGTTATCAAAATGATTTACGGCGGTCCTGTGAAAACCCCTGTGGATGTCCAGTACATGTATAGCAACACAGAACTAGTCGGCTATATTGGCGGTTCTTCATTTGAACGCATTCCCTCGGAAAAATCGATAACCAACATCACGCGTGCATTCAAAAACACCGGCAATTTCAGTGAAGATGATTTAATGGCAAAAATGCTCGAAGGGATTACAAAGCACTATGACTATGTGCAGTTTGTGAAAAAATACGTCGCAGAACATTATATGCAGAAAATCTCCTTTGTGGATCTGGCAAAAGTGGCCTATATCTCCAGAAGTCATTTGAGTAATTTGTTTAAAAAAGAAGTTGGGTGCAGTTTTCCCACTTATTTGGTGCAGTACCGAATGAACAAGGCAATGGAGATTATTAAAGCCAATGATGAAATTGCAATGGTCACCGTGGCAAATCTCGTCGGTTATCAGGATTATGCGCAGTTCAGCAAAATGTTTAAAAAATATTCAGGTCAGTCGCCGACACAATTTAGAAGTAGACATAAACACATGACCTAAGGACATAGAAACATTTACTTCTTGTGCAGAGAACAGTACAATTAACATGTAGTTGATTGTACTGTTTTTTGTACATATATGAACAACGTTAATCGCAGAGGTTTATTCTTGCGTTGCGTTGGTATTGGAGGTGCTGAGATGAAGACTGTAGCAATAGCGGGAACATTTGATTCGAAAGGTCAGGAGTATGCTTATGTAAAGGCATTAATCGAAGGACTGGGTTTAAAAACATATACGATCCATACTGGGGTATTTGAACCGACGTTTGAACCGGATGTATCAAACGCAGCGGTGGCAAGTGCAGTAGGTGAATCAATCGAAGCAATTGCAGCGAAAAAAGATCGCGCTTATGCAACGGAAATACTGTCAAAGGGCATGGCGAAACTAGTGCCTGAACTCTATAAAGAAGGTAAGTTTGATGCAATTCTCTCGCTTGGCGGCTCCGGCGGGACGGCGCTGGTTACGCCTGCGATGCGCGAGCTGCCCATCGGTGTGCCAAAACTGATGGTTTCAACGGTTGCCTCAGGCAATACGGCACATTATGTTGGCACTAGCGATATTGTGATGATGCCGTCGGTGGTAGATGTATCGGGGCTCAATTCAATTTCCACAAAGATCTTTGCGAATGCAGCGTTTGCCATAGCCGGGATGGTGAAATTCGAAAATAAGGAGACAGTCGAAAAGAAACCGCTCGTTGCGGCAACCATGTTTGGTGTTACGACGCCATGTGTGGAATTTGCGCGGAAATACCTTGAAGACCGCGGTTATGAAGTGCTGACTTTTCATGCGACGGGAACGGGTGGTAAATCAATGGAGTCACTCATCGAAGGCGGCTTTATTGAAGGGGTTCTCGACCTCACAACGACGGAATGGTGTGATGAATTGGTCGGCGGCGTTTTAAACGCAGGCCCGAATCGACTTGAAGCAGCCGGCAAGAAAGGCATTCCGCAGGTTGTATCCGTAGGCGCGCTGGATATGGTAAACTTCGGTCCTTACGATACCGTGCCAAAGCAATTTGCAGACCGCAATCTCTATAAACATAATCCAACCGTAACGCTAATGAGAACCACAGTGACTGAGAACGAACAGCTTGGCAAGATCATTGCAGAAAAACTCAATATGGCGAGCGGCGACACGGTGCTGATGCTGCCGCTGAAAGGGGTTTCCATGATTGATGCCCCTGAACAGGCTTTCTATGGACCGGAAGAAGATAAAGCGCTCTTTGATACCATTCGAAAGAATGTCAACCGCGATATTGTGACACTTGAAGAAATGCAAAATCACATTAATGATCAAGTATTTGCAGAGACAGCCGCACAAAGACTCATTGATCTAATGGCGAAGCAAGCCCATTAAGCGGCCAATCGACAAGGTGATTCATAGCACGAATAGGCGTCCGAGCATTTAATACCATCTTACCAGATATGCAAATTAAGTTTAAAGGCAAATTAAGTTTAAAGCTTGCGCAGTGCACAACTATTCACAGCCAAAATTAGTCAGCGTAAACGCTAGGCTTTATAAAAGTGAGAAAAGCTAAAAACGAAAATTCGTTTTATAAAAGTGAAGAACAGGAGGCAATTCACATGAATAAGATGACGAGACTTGAAATAATGGCAATGTACCGTAGACACATCGCAGAGGGGAATATCCTGGTTGGCGTCGGCGCAGGTACGGGGATCACTGCAAAGAGCAGTGAAAAAGGCGGCGCAGATATGCTGATTATCTATAATTCAGGCCGCTATAGAATGGCTGGTCGCGGTTCTTTGGCAGGGTTGATGGCTTATGGCGACGCCAATGCCATTGTTGTGGACATGGCATCGGAAGTGCTGCCGGTGGTTCAGGATACGCCGGTTTTGGCAGGTGTTTGCGGGACTGATCCATTTAGGGTGATGGATGTCTTTTTGAAACAGCTGAAAGATATGGGATTCAGCGGTGTTCAAAACTTTCCGACAGTCGGCCTCATCGATGGCGTCTTTAGACAAAACTTAGAGGAAACGGGGATGGGCTACGATCTCGAAGTTGACATGATTCGAAAGGCACATGAACTCGACCTCTTGACAACGCCGTATGTTTTCGACCCTGAACAAGCAAAAGCCATGGCGGAAGCAGGTGCAGACATATTGGTTGCACACATGGGACTGACGACTAAGGGCTCGATCGGTGCACAAACAGCGCTGACACTGGATGAATGTATCGTAAAAATTGAAGCCATTATTGAAGCAGGACGTAAAGTTAATCCGGATATTCTGGTTATTTGCCATGGTGGGCCAATTGCGGAACCGGAAGATGCTGCATACGTTATTGCAAAGACAAAGGGCATTGATGGCTTTTTCGGTGCATCAAGCATTGAGCGCTTTGCTGCAGAGAAAGGTATTAAAAGCCAAACGGAAGCTTTTAAAGAGATCAAGAAATAGAAATTGAACAAGTAATTTCAATAGATATTTTAGAAATGTCGGTACATTGGTACCGGCATTTTTTTATACGGAAATTGCATCATTACCTTTCGTAGAGTATTCACCACCATATATAAATTTTCATCTCATGAAAATAATATAGATTATAGTGACGAAAATAAAATTTGAATAATGCCATTTCTGCGTATAGCTGAATAAGTCAGTCGTGATATAAATAAAATTTTGCCGATGTTTATTGACAACGATAAGGGAATTGATTATTATTGGTATGTGGTATACCAAATACCGAAATGCCCAAAAGCGCTTGGTCAAAAAAATCATATAGGTAAAAGGAGGCCAAATGAAAGTTTCCGCGATACAAATGAATATGATATTTGAAGAACCGGAACAAAATTATCTTCAAGCAGAGCAATTAGTTGAAGAAGCTTCAAAAGGTGATTGTGATGTGATTGTTTTGCCTGAAACTTGGAATACAGGTTTTTTCCCAAAAGATAATCTTGAAAAATACTGTGATCAAAACGGACAGAAAACAAAAGCACTATTCTCGAGACTTGCTAAAAAGTACCATAAACATATTATTGCAGGTTCAGTATCGGATTTTAGGGATGGGAAATGCTTTAATTCGAGCTATATATTTGATAGAGAGGGGAATGTCATCGCCAATTATGACAAAACACATCTATTTTCTTATATGGACGAAGATAAGTATTATGAAAAAGGCGGTCACATCTGTACATTCAACTTGGATAATGTCAAATGCGGGATTGTGATCTGTTATGATCTGAGATTTTTAGAATTGGTTAGAACGCTGGCTTTAGATGGCATAGAGGTGCTTTTTATTGTAGCGCAGTGGCCTCGGGTTCGCTTGGAACACTGGATGACGCTTTGCAAGGCTAGAGCGATTGAAAATCAAATTTATGTTGTAGCGGTGAATTCATGCGGTGTTGCAGGCGAGACACAGTACGGCGGACATTCTTTAATGATTGATCCGTGGGGAAATCTTATCTGTGAAGGCGGCGATGAAGCATGTACGATTGAAGGTATCTTAAATATTGAGACCATTCAAGAAATTAGAAATACCATCCACGTCTTTAAGGACAGAAGAACAGAATTATATCAACTAGGATAGGGAGTATGTATGGGAACGATTCATTTTGAAATTGAGGCAGTAAATGCCGAAAAAAAAATTCAGCAAGTTGATTTTAACGAATTATTGGTTATTGGTTATGCAGGCAGAAATATCGAGAAGACGATGGAACATATCAAAGAGTTAGAGGAACAGTTGAATGTACCTGCTCCAAAACGAATTCCTACTATTTTTGAATGTTCTCACGAATGTTTGACACAGGCAGAAACGATTAAGTTTTCGGGTGCTCAAACTTCAGGTGAAGTTGAATATGTCATGGTTTTAATAGAAGGGGTCCTCTATATAGGACTGGGTAGCGATCATACGGACAGGGGGCTTGAATCTGTTAGCGTTCCGAAATCAAAACAAGTTTGTCCGAAGCCAATCAGTAAAACTATTTGGCCTTTTGAAGAGTTAAAAGATCACTGGGATCAGATTAGACTCGTGTCTTACCAGTCTGTTGACGGTAAAGAAGTGATGTATCAAGACGGAACCCTCGCAGATATCCTGCCGGCTGACAAAATATTAAATGAAATTAATGAGAGGGTTGGCAATATTCAGAACAGTATTATTTATTCGGGAACAGTACCGCTGATTAATGGTTTTGTCTATGGCGACGTCTTCAAATGCGAAATGATTGATGACGTCTTAAAACGAAAAATTGAGTTGGTGTATGATATCGATATTATTCCGGAGGTAGAACGCTAATGTTGAAAAAAATAATGGCATTATTGGTAATCGTAACAATGGTTTTAAGTGTCTTTACAGGATGTGGGGCAGAAAAAGCAGCTGAGGGATCTCAAGCAGGACAGGCAGAGAATGCAGCTAGCGATGAGACGAGCGCGACAGAACCGGTGACCGTTAAAATTGCAGTCGTTGGCAATGAAGATCATCAATCGACATTACTCGCACAATATTTCAAAGAAGCACTGGAAGAAAGCGATGACAGCTTCAATGTCGAAATTTACCCAAATGGTGCGCTCGGCGGTGAACGTGAAGCAGCTGAGGGAGTCAAGCTCGGTACCATTCAAATGACGATTGTCACGTCAGATGGTGCATTGCCGGCATGGGTACCGGATCTTCAAGTGCTATCAATTCCCTACTTATTTGACGATAAGGAACAAGCATACCAAATTTTAGATAATGTCCTTCAAGAAGCCATCGCAGATGAAATGTCTGAGGCGGGGTTTGTTCACTTAGGATTTGGTGAATTGGGCTTTAGACACTTTACGAATAATGTAAGGGAAATCAAGACGGCTGAAGATATGAAGGATCTTTCTGTTCGTGTACAGGAAGCGCCGATTTGGTTTGCACTGATGGATAGATTAGAGGCATTCGCAGTACCGGTATCGTTCAATGAACTCTATACGGCATTGCAGCAAGGGATGGTTGATGGCCAAGAAAACCCAATAGCAACAATTGCCACATCAAAGTTTAATGAAGTTCAAAAGTATTTGACACTGGATGGTCATACCTATGCCGCTGTCAGTATGATTATGAATAAATCATTCTTTGACGGTTTGACTGAAGCCCAAAAAACTGCGATTGAGAATGCTGCTCAAAAAGCAATTCCAGAGCAGAGAGCGGCAGTAGACAGTAAAGAAAGTGATTATTTGGCACAGCTCAAAGAAAGCGGCATGATTGTAACAGAACCGGAAAAGGAAAGCTTTAAAACTGCGACCGAAGGGTTGTATTTACAAGATGAAGTAAAGGAACTGGTCGATCCCGAGATCGTAGAACTCATCTTGAACAACAAATAGATACGCCAAAAGTTTTGAGGTTGTAAAGAGAGGGGCAACCCTCTCTTATTGGAGGATGTATGATTAGAAAAATTGATCAGATGATTGTATTGCTAATAAAAGCAATCATGGGGAGCAGCACTTTGCTTTTATCGGTTGTTACCTTTTATCAAGTCATTTCGAGATTTATCTTAAAAACACCGATTGCTTGGGGACAGGATATCATAAGGCTGTGCTTCGTCTATTTGGTTTTTTGGGGTGGTGCCTATTGTGTTCGCGAACGCGAGCATTTAAATATTGATATTATGCTTACGATGGTTTCACCAAAAATTCGAAAGTGGATGGAACTCGTCATTAATGTGATTTTATGCTTTTTCTTTGCATTTTTGATCTACTATGGCACTGTGTTTATGATTTCAGGCAGTAGTCAAAGCGCGCCATATTTGTCAATTCCGATGTCTTATTATTATTTAGCATTACCATCGAGTGCTGTATTGATGCTTTATTTTCAAATACAAAATATATATTTAACGCTTCGGCCAAATAAGGAAGTGATGGGAGGAAAAGCGTCATGTTAATTATACTCTCACTATTTATTATCTTTTTACTTGGCTTTCCAATAGCCTTTTCGCTTGGGATCGTCTCAATTGCTCAAATCTATACGGCGGGTTTCCCTATGCTGGTAGTCGTCCAAAGGATGTTTACAGGCGCAGACAGTATTGCTTTAACAGCAATCCCACTGTTTATATTATCCGGCGGCTTGATGTTGAAAGGTGGAATGTCAAAACGAATCGTTAATTTTGCTGATTTGCTTATGGGGCATTTGCCGAGTGGACTGGCGATGGTAAGTATTTCAGCTTGCATGTTTTTTGCGGCGATAACTGGGTCTGCCATTGCGGCAACGGCTGCGATTGGAGGCATTATGATTCCTGTTATGGCCGAAAAGGGCTATGATAAAACGTATGCAGCACCTTTGTTAGCATGTGGAGGATCTATTGGACCTATTATTCCGCCAAGCATTCCATTGCTGATCTATGGTGTTATGGCAAATGTCAGCGTTGCAAAATTATTTATAGGCGGTTTTATACCGGGATTGCTCATGGGTTTAGGCCTTATGATACATGGCTACATTGTTGGGAAGAAGCGCAATTATATAGGCCGTTCGCAAAAGGCATCTTTTAAAGAACTGGCACATGCAGGGAAAGATGCATTTTTAGCACTGTTAATGCCGATTATCATTATTGGCGGAATTTTAAGCGGCGTCTTTACACCGACTGAATCGGGGACAATTGCGGTCTTTTACGCACTCGTGATAGGCATGTTCATTTATAGAGAGCTTTCTGTTGCGGATGTGTGGCAAGCTTTGGTAGATGCAGCAAAATCTACGGGACAGGTTCTGGTGGTTGTAGCATTTGCATCATTGTTTACGTGGGTCATTACAGTTAACAATATTCCTCAGCAAGTAGGCGCATTTTTGAGTGATAATATCGGCAATAAAATTCTGTTGCTGTTGGTTATCAACATCATCTTATTAATTGCGGGGACGTTTATTGATACGACCAGTGCCATCGTTATTTTTACACCGCTTTTTCTGCCGTTGGCAAGTAGTTTTGGGATCGACCTAGTACATTTTGGGATCATTATGGCTGTAAATTTGACCATTGGTATGTGTACGCCGCCTCTAGGTGTTTGCCTATTCGTATCGGGGTCAATTGCAAAAATTTCACTGAAGGATCAATTTTCAGACTTGCTGCCAATGTTGTTTGTGTTGCTGCTGGTGTTGATGCTCATCACCTATATACCGCAAATAGTCCTGTTTTTACCGGGATTATTTTAAACAAATGGGTTTGTGGTATTTTAATACTGCAAACCCAATATTGAACTTAAATATATTTTTGTGTCATAATAAGTATATCAATATGCAGTCTTTTGCAATTGTATCGGAATGGAGTGAGGCAATGATTGAAAAACAGACGACTTACAAGTACAAGGTGTATGAACAGATTAAAGAAGATATCATTACAGGTGTATATTCGCAAGGAGAAATATTGAATGAGAGGCGTCTGTCGGATGTCTTGGGAATTAGCCGAACACCGATTCGCGAAGCGCTTCAACTCCTTCATCGTGATGGTTGGGTGGTTTACGAAGTTTACAAAGGTGCCGTAGTCAGAACATTTGAAATAGAATATTTCACGAATGTGCAAAAAGTAAGGCGTGCCTTAGAGGTACTGGCGATTGAAGATGCCATTTTAAATGCAACAGATACTGACATTAAAGAGCTCAATGATATTGTACAGCTACAAGAGACGGCACTGAAAAACGATGATACCATAGAATTTATGAATCTCGATCGAAGTTTGCATAACAAAATATCGCTGTTGAGCAAAAATGAAGTTCTTTTAAATCTCTTGAAGAACATTAATGACATTATTCGATTTTTGGGATTAAAAGTTTTAGCGAAGGGCGCGCGAAAAAAAGCGACGCTGATTGAACATAAGGCGATTGTAAAGGCGATCGAGAGCAGAAACCTAGAAGATGCTAAAAAGGCAATGGAAACGCATATGATCAAAACAGGTGAAGCGATTTCAAACTTTACCAATCGGAAATAAGGCAAACGCGTGTCTCTAAACTTAATGTAATTTTACAAACGTAATAGAATGATTTAAAATTTTAAATAATTCTATTATGTTTATAACCATTTTGGTATACCATATACCAAATTGTTTCCCCCAACTTTTTCAAAAAAATCAGCATGTGACTGTGCTGATTTTTTTGTTTGCCTATTAAATTTTAGAATTTTGCGAGAAAAGTTTCGCCGGCAGGTGTGATCACCATGCCTTGTTTAGTCTTGCCAATAGAGACGAGGCCGTATTCACTTAGATATTTCAAAAGTGTCTTTAAATTAGAATCACTGATGGTGATGTCGTGACCTGCCAGCAACAGTTTAATACGAGAACGACCGATTTTTGTCGGTGCATGCAGATTTTCCGAGGCGATCCTCAAGACGAATCGAATAACAAATGGGTCAAACGATTGAAGCAGGAGTTTCGTGATTTCATCGGTGCGAAAAGCAATTTCTGACGAAATGTTTTTTGAATGCAGCAAGTCATAGGGGAGATCGGTTAGATCAATGGTATCGCCTTGCGTTTTGACGGCGACATATTCCACCATATTGCGCAGCTCACGAATGTTGCCCGGCCAGTGATAGGCCATGACCAGCTGTTCAGCTTGTTCTGAAAAGGTTTTTTCGAACTGGTAGTTTCTCATAATGGCGCGGATGAGGGGCTGTATGTCTTCCTTTCGCTCTCTGAGCGGTGGGATGTGTACCTTAAAAACATTAAGCCGATAGTATAAATCTTCACGGAATTTACCGTCTTTAATCAGTGATAATAAATTTTTATTGGTTGCAACAATAACCCTGACATCAACGGGAATGATTTTCGTGTCACCCAGTCGCATGATTTCTTTTTCTTCCAATACGCGAAGCAGTCTAGACTGAACCCATAACGAAGAATCGCCGATTTCATCTAAAAAGATCGTGCCGTTGTGTGCCAATTCAAAAAGCCCTTTTTTACCGGTTTTTTTGGCGCCGGTAAAAGCCCCCTCTTCATATCCGAACAGCTCGCTTTCAATGAGGTTGTCGTTCATCGCCGCAAAGTTAACGGCGATAAAAGGTTGATTTCGACGTGGAGAAGCGTTGTGAATAGACTGTGCCAGTACTTCTTTACCCGTACCGCTTTCGCCGGTAATTAAAATGGTCGAATCGGCTTTTGACAGAAATTGAGCATTTTGAATAATGCTCATCATTTCCGAATTCCTGGCGACAATCTCTTCGAAATGATACCTTGCGCTGTAAGCGTAATTTTTTTTGTAGAGAATGCGGCGAACGTGTTCCTCGCTTTCTTGCAGTTTCTTAACCTCTCTCAGAATATAGATGCCGCCTGAAATATTGTCGCTGGTCGTCGAGACAAAATTAATGAAGATCTGTTTATCTTGTAGGAGGACGATGTTGTTGTGCTTTGACAGGAATGTGCCAATAGGCTCTTTGGTCTTGAAAACATCTTGGAGTGTTCGGTGCAAAACTTGTTCTTTTCTCAAATGAAGCAGTCTTTCAGCGGTCTTGTTAAATTCGGTGATGCGATGCTGCTGGTTGACGCCGATAATAGCTTCATCTAATTCGTTAATGATGGTTTGCAGTGAATCTTTAAGCCGTTCGGCTCTTAGGTATTCAACACTCAGTTTTTGATACGTAGAAATCAGGAGCTGTTTCTGTTTATAGAGGTACTTTTCGAGCAGGTTTAAGTCGAATGCCAAATGGGTTAGGAGTTCGATGAAGAACGAGATGGCGAGCTGACGCATGCCGATATCTATTTTTTCCTTAATTTCAGGCGGGCAGATGTCGAGCATACCGGGGCTGATGGCAATATCAATGTCCGAATAGTCTACATCGCAGTTCAGCCAGTAGGGGACGTAGGTTAAATGGGTGATTCCAAGGGATTCGAGTGCTTGGATTGTCTCATAAGTGCCCTTTTCAGTCTCATTGGCGACAAGTACGCGCTTACCTTTCGGAATGAGAAACACTTTGTCAAAGTATTCCGGTTCAGAAACATCCCGCATGGCGATAAAGGTCTTCACGTGGTGGTTGTAATGACTAATCCGTTCATAAGAGACTTCGCCGGAAGCGACGATGACATCGAGCGGTCTTTTAAGCTGCTTTAGCAGGTAGGGCTCATTGTCCATGGTGAAGTAATAGACGATGATGTTGATATCGTCGCCGATGACATAATGCAACGTTTCCTTAATAAAAAGTGCTGCCTTTTTTCGTGTTGATACGACGAGAATATTTTTGCTCATTGTTCAGACTCCCTTCATTAAAAATGTCTAAAAGTCTCTAAATACCCTTTTAAACCTCTTGATGCCGCATTTATACTCTGTTTAGACTGCTTTCAAAGGCTTTCAAAATTTATTCAAATCTTGTTTTAAATCTCATTTATAGTCGACTCATGTTCTGTTCAAATGCGACTGAGACCGATCGTTGGAGCGCATTTCAATATTATCATATCACCTGAAAACCTAATAAACAACCTAAAAAAAAACTTAAATATCGGTGGAGATGCTTGCTGTTTTTTAGTAGAAACGCCTAAAATACAGCGCTTAGGCATTTCGGATACGGCAGTCTTTATTTTGGCGCGATAATTGCTTTATAGTAAAGTGCAAGAAAAATGATGGAAAGAGAGGTTTGCATGGAAAAGCTTATAATCACTGCGGCGCTGTGCGGTGCGGGAACGACAAAAGCACAAACGCCTTATGTGCCCATTACACCGGATGAAATTGCCGAAGATGTCGTCAGGGTAGCGAAGGCTGGTGCGGCGATTGCACATATTCACGTGCGGGATGATGCAGGCAAGAATACAATGTCGACAGAGCGCTTTGTAACAGTTGTAGAGAAAGTAGAAGCAGCACTTGAAAAGGAACAACTCGATGTCGTTCTGAATCTTACTACATCCGGCAGCGCCTTTTCAGATGAAATGCGATTGGCGCATTTACCTGTTCTCAAGCCGGAAATGTGTTCATTTGATCCCGGCTCTATGAACTGGGCGAACAGTTATGTCTTTCTAAATTCGCCGAAATTTTTAGAGACGCTGGGAACGCTCACACAGACACTGGCCGTCAAACCCGAAATAGAAATCTTTGACGGCGGCATGATTCAAAATGTCAATTATTATGTACGTAAAGGCGATTTAAAACCACCGCTGCATTACCAGTTCGTCTTGGGGGTTTCGGGCGGTATGCCCGGGAATGTTGAAAGTCTCGCCTATTTGCTGCCTAAACTTCAGCCTAATTCGACGTGGTCGATAACCGGGATTGGCAAAAGTCATCTGCCAATGCTGCTCGCAGGACTTGCGGAGGGATGCAACGGGCTCAGAGTGGGGTTAGAAGATAATATTTTTTTAGAAAAAGGTGTTTTGGCAACCAATGCACAGCTTGTGACAAGAGCTGTTAAAATCGCTAAACTGGCAGGGCGTGAGATTGCGACCGCTGAGGAAGCGAGACAGATTTTAGGCTTGCGAAGGCGCCCCAATAAAACAAAGGACTGCATATATGAAACTTGAAATGATTAAGAAAATTGCTATTATTGGCGCCGGCACAATGGGGCCGGGGATTGCACAAGTGTTTGCAATGCACGCATATGAAGTTGTACTCTTTGATATTGATACTGAAAAGCGCCAAAATGCTAAAAAGATGATCCGCGTCAATCTGGAAACATTTGTTGAAGAAGGGTATTTAGCAGCCGAAGCAGTCACAGCTGTGCTTGACCGTATTGCCATTGTCGATACAATGGCGGCAGCAGTCGCGGACGCACAATTCGTCATCGAATCCGTTTCCGAGAAACCGGAGATTAAACAATTGGTTTATCGGGAAATGGATGCACTGCTTTCGCCAGATGTTATTATCGTATCCAACGCATCGGCACTCAATCCCTTTTCACTAATGCCTGAGAGAAGGCTTCGATCAATGGCTGCCGCGCATTTCTTTGCACCGCCGCATATTGTACCGCTGGTAGAAGTGGCAGTGAATGAACAGACATCGGAGGAGACGCTGAACACGGTCATGTCGCTTTTAACCAAATGCGAGAAAGTTCCTGTGAAGCTCGAAAAATTTTTGCCGGGTTATATGATTAATCGCTTCCAAATTATTTTGAATACAGAGATTTTTTATCTGCTCGATAATGGTTACTGTACGCCGGAACAAATTGATCTGGCGGTTAAGTCGAGTTTTATGCTGAGAGGCATGGTTTTGGGGCTGGTACAGCGTTACGATTTTACAGGATTGGACATCAGTGCCAACAATATTATCAACGGCAGTTACGTAATGCCTGAAATGCCTGAGAGACCACCTTGTCTCTTTGACAAAGTTGAACGCGGCGAACTTGGCGTCAAAACAGGCAAAGGATTTTATGATTATCAAGGACGATCTGCTGAGGACGTTCAAAAGAAACGCGATAAAATGCTGCTAAAAGTATTAAAAGCAACGAAATCGCTGATGGATGAGCAGATTTAGATCATTATAAGGAGGTGAAAGCGTATGAGAGAGGTTGTCGTCGTAGAAGCGTTGAGAACGCCAATTGGCAAACTGGGTGGAACGCTTGGCGGTATGTCGGCTGAAGCCCTGACGAGTATTGTTATTGACGGTGTGGTTAAAGCGACGGGGATCCATAAATCAGAAATTGATGAAGTGATCTGTGGACAGGCTAAGCAGTCAACCGATGCACCCAATATTGCCAGAGTGGCATCGTTGATGTCAGATCTCCCTATTGATATGCCGGCTTATACGGTTCATAGACAGTGTGCCTCCGGCATGCAGGCTATTTTAAATGCTATGATGCAGATACAGACGGGATTATCTGATATTGTAATCGCAGCAGGGGTTGAAAGCATGAGTACGGCGCCATTTTATATCCGAAATGCACGTTATGGCCTTGGAAGTGGCAATACCATGCTGTTGGATCCTAATGTTGAGAGTCAGCCACGATCTCAACCGGCAGATAAGTTCGGCGTCTTCAATATGATTGAGACGGCTGAAAATGTGGCAAAACAATATGATATCTCCAGAGCGGCACAAGACTTATTTGCACTTCAAAGTCAGCAGAAAGCTACTGCGGCCATTGATTCAGGCCGATTTTTGGATGAGATTTTACCAATTGTCATTCGGCAGAAAAAAGGAGAGCCGCTGCTCTTTGACACCGATGAATTTCCACGGCGGGATACCAGTTTGGAAAAACTTTCAAAACTTCGCACCATTATGCCAGAGGGAACGGTGACTGCCGGAAACGCATCTGGCAGGAATGATGGTGCCGTGGCATTGGTGATGATGTCAGCGGAACGAGCGAAAACACTGGGCTTAAAGCCGTTAGTGAAGATCTTGGCAGGTGCTGCGGCAGGTGTTGACCCGAGAATGATGGGGATCGGTCCTGTGGCATCGACAGAAAAATTAATGGCAATGCTGAAACCCAGAGGCATTGGTCTCAAACATATGTCATTAGTCGAAATCAACGAAGCGTTTGCTGCACAGACCATTGCCTGCATTGACAGACTTGGGTTTGATGAGAAAATTGTCAATGTCAATGGCGGCGCCATTGCGCTGGGGCATCCGCTGGGCTGTTCAGGTGGCCGTATTGTGACGACGTTGATTCATGAAATGAAGCGCAGAGACAGTGCCTTTGGATTGGCAACCATTTGTATTGCAGGCGGCATGGGCATGTCCGTCGCATTTGAGAATATATATTAAGGGGGGATTAAAATTGGAAATTAAAGAGAGCAGCGTTGAAAAGTACGGTGGTATCGTTATTGGTCTCTTGACGCTTTTGTTATATTTCTGGGTAATCCCATCTCAGATCGGGCATGTTAAAAAAGTGCCTGTAGAGCCGCAGACACTGCCTAAAATTTTGGCGATTATCATGTTTGTGCTGTCGATTGCACTGAGCGTTACTGGGCACTTAAATCGGCATAAAGCCAATCAGAAAGTTTATAAGGTAGCACTTTCTGAAATGAAACTGGTCTTTTTCTCTTTAGGAGTATTGATTGTTTACACGGTTGTCGTTTCCCATATCGGTTATATGATAACGACTGTGGCATCATTGGCGGCACTTATGTATGCTTTTGGTCAAAGAAATCGTATAAAATTGATTGGGGTATCTGTTCTCGTACCGCTGGGGATTATGATTTTCTTTACAAAGCTCATGCAAATACATTTGCCATAAAGAATATGACGATGGTATGTAAGGGAGGGATCGTTTGTTTTTATTATTGTTACAGGGGTTTGGTGATATTGTTCTCAATATTCACAATTTAATATTCTTAATAGGCGGTGTTGCATTAGGGCTTATCATGGGTGCGATTCCCGGATTGACATCGACAATGGCAATTGCGCTTATTATTCCATTGACATTTTATATTACACCCGTTCAATCGCTGGTAATGCTTCTCGGTGCATACAACGGCGGTATCTTTGGCGGGAGTCTGTCGGCCATCCTGCTTGCGACGCCGGGAACACCTGCATCCGCGGCAACAGCGGCAGACGGTTTTAAACTCGCGCTACAGGGCAAGGCCGGCAAAGCCATTAAAATGGCGATTACGAGTTCTATATTTGGCTGCCTATTCAGCTCAATTGTCCTCATTATCATTGCTGAGCCTATTGCAAGGTATGCACTAAAATTTGGTCCGGGGGAATATACAGTGCTCATGATCTTTTCACTGACGATTATTGCCTCTGCGGCAGGGAAATCTGTGATCAAAGGATTGATTGGCGGTATTTTAGGACTTCTCTTTGGTATGGTGGGGCTCGACCCCATTTATTCAGTTCCGAGGTTTACGTTTGGGATTCCCTACTTGGGAAGCGGCCTTAGCCTTGTCGTCATGCTCATTGGATCGTTAGCCGTATCTGAAATATTTAGACAAATTGAATCCGTATCAATGGGGCGAGTCAGTGCACATTTGCCGCCGCCAACCTGCCGAGAAGATGATCGCCTGTCATTTTCAGAGATGAAGCAGAGTTTTAAGAGCATGATGCGGTCTGCTTTAATTGGATGCGGTATTGGTTCTCTTCCGGGCCTTGGCCCAACGTTGGCGGCATATATCGGCTATGATATGGCCAAGCGAAATTCGAAAAATCCAGATCTTTTTGGGGAGGGATCACTAGAGGGGATTGCCGCTGCAGAAACGGCGAATAATGCGGTTTGCGGTGCGAATTTAATACCGCTGCTCGCCCTTGGTGTCCCTGGGGATACGGTTGCTGCAATTCTCATAGGCGCTTTTATGATCCAAGGGTTAACGCCGGGACCGCTTATCTTTAGAGAAGCTCCCGAATTGGTTTACAGCATCTATGCGGGGCTTATTCTGTCAAATATCGTGCTGTTTATCATTGTTATGCTGACCCATAAGGGATTTTCAAGGATCGCACGACTGGAGACGACGATCATTTATCCGGTGGTACTCATGTTTTGTATCGTTGGCGTTTACGCACTCAATCAAAGTATTTTTGACATATGGATTATGATGATGTTTGCTATCATTGGCTATATCATGGTGAAATTTGATTTTTCACCGGCGACGATGATGATCGGATTTATTCTCTCGCCAATATTTGAGCTCAACCTCAGGCAGGCGTTGCTCATTTCAAATAATCAATTGAGTATCTTTTTTTCAACACCAATTACTTGGGTCTTCTGGCTGATTACGCTGTATTCCGTTTACAATATTTTAAACAGGAAGCGCAAAGAGCGTCAAAGAGAAAAACAGCAAGCGATTTTGTAAAATCAGCAGCAAGCACAGATTTATCATATTGCCGACGCACGGTAGTAACTATAAAAATGATGAAGGAGAAAAGGTTATGATGAAGAAGTTTATGGCATTGTTATTGGTTTGTTGTATGACATTGGTACTTTTCAGCGGCTGTACACAGACAAAGACAGAGGAAAAATTTCCCGCTGAAGCCATCACGCTCGTTGTCAATTACGGTGGCGGCGGGTCTACAGACCTCAGTGCAAGGGCATTGGCAAAAGCAGCAGAAGCGTCGCTTGGGGTACCGGTGACCATTGAAAACAAATCCGGCGGCAGCGGCAGTACCGGGGTTATTGAAGTTCAAAACAGTAAAAATGACGGCTATACCATTGGCACGCTGACTTACTCGCCACTGGCGATCTTGCCGTACCAAATGACGGTGCCGTATACCATTGATGATTTTGATTTTATCATGGGTTATGGTGAATACCGTTATGGTATTGCCGTCAAGAGTGACTCACCTTATAATACCATAGAAGATTTGGTAAATGCGGCACGGGAAAATGGTGGTATGGCTTTCAGTGCATCCGGTTATCCGCAGCCGTTTGCGATGCAAAAAATAGCGGAAAAAGAAGATGTCATCTTTAATTACGTACCGTTTAGCTCGGGTAGTGATGCGGTGACGGCGGTATTGGGCGGTCACGTTGAAGCAACCGTGGGCATTATTTCAAGTGTTGTGCCGTTTCTTGAAACCGGAGAGCTGAAACTGTTGGCATCTGCGAGTTCAAAACGATGGGATGAGGCACCGGATGTTGAGACTTTAGAGGAACTGGGTTATGAAGATGCATCGATACAATCCTATGTTGGACTGGGTGCGCCAGCAGGTATTTCAGAAGAAAACTTAAAAATTTTGAGAGAAGCTTTTGCAAAGGCATTTGAAGATCAGGAGTTCCAAGATCTAATGGTCAAACTGCAATTGCCGGCATCCTATATCTCGGGAGATGAATACAAAACACTTTGTCAGGAAGGCTTTGAAGCGAACAAAGTGCTTTTGGAGAATGTGACACAATAGCATTGCATCAAATAGTCATTAAAAAAGTGTTGAGGTATTGTCGTAATGCCTCAAGCGGCGTTAACGATTATAATATTGAGCAAGAATCACATTTTGAGACGGGTCTCCTGCACATTAATCGTTAAATTTCAATCTCGATTAAAAGCTAAGCATCTAGATGCTTGGCTTTTTTTAATGATCAAGCAGAATGAAGGGTTAACGACAAAAAGAGATCAACGTTTATATTTTGCTTTGATTTAATCAGACGCTTACAATTCTCTGCACATTCTTTAACATAGAAATGTTATTTTTATGAAAAAGGGGGTGCTAAAGATGGTGGTTTTTACACATATAAAGATCGGCCAATACTATATAAAACAAATGAAGAAGCGACGACCGTCATTTAAAATTGATCGATTTGCCTTTATCTATGGCAATATTAAACCGGATATTTCAAAAATGGCGAATCTTAAGCACCATTTTGAGGAGACATTTACTGTTTTTTATGAAAACATGCTGACAGCACAGAATACTGCTCTGACAAGGCGAGAACGGTCATTGGCGCTTGGTATTTCATGTCATTTTCTATGTGACTACTTTTGTAAATACCATGCAAAGCAGCCTTATATTAAAGCAAATATTATGGCGCATCTCTTTTATGAATTCAAGCTGCACTTTGCAATACAGGCACAAATTAAGAATGATCGGAGTTTATCAATTGTTGAGGCATGGCTCGAAAACGGGGACACGCTGTTTCTAGGGTATTCGCCTGAAACCGTCAAGTGCCATTTGATGGATAGGATTGCCTTTTACAAACAGCATCCAGAAACATATCAAACGGATATAGCCTTTGCGTTTAGCACTATTAAGCAGTTGATGGGTGAATTGATGATTGAAAAAACAGAGGAGGTCTATGATGCGCATCGCGATTTTTACGGATACATTCCTTCCGCAAGTTAATGGTGTTACCAATACACTGAGCCGATTTGGCGATTTTTTAAGAGCGAACGGACACGAACACCTCTTCATAACGCCGGAACAAAATGGTATGGAATCAACGCCTTATCATATTGAAAGCTTTTTCTCCGCCCCATTTTTTCTCTACCCTGAATGTCGTTTTACACTCCCCAATATGGGCAAGCTTACCAAAAAACTCGCTGATTTTCAGCCCGATATTATCTTTCTAATGACAGAATTCAATATGGGACTGACGGGTTTAATGTACGGCAAAAAACATAATATTCCCGTTGTCTCCAACTATTCAACCAACTTCGGCACCATCTTAAAAGCCTATAATCTGTGGTTTTTGGAAAAATCACTGGAAAAGTACCTCTTGTGGTTTCACAATGAAGCGCAATTGACCGTGACGCCTTCACTTGAGACGAAGACACAACTGCTTGGTAAAGGGATTAAGCGTGTTGCACTGTTCAGCCGCGGCATTGATGAAGCGCTGTTTTCACCTAAAAAACGAAGTGATGCGCTACGTGCTGCATGGCAGGCTGACGGCAAAACGGTGCTGCTCTATGTTGGACGGCTTTCCTATGAAAAAGATCTGTTTTTATTGATTGAGGGAATGCGTTATCTTAATGCACAGTATCGAGATGAGGTATTGCTCGTCATCACAGGAGAAGGCCCAATGATGAATCATCTGAAACAAGAGATGCCGGAGAATGTAATTTTTACAGGATACAAAAAAGATGAAGCACTCGCTGAAATCTATGCGTCGGCAGATGCTTTTGTCTTTCCGTCATCGTTTGAGACGTTTGGCAATGTGGTACTGGAAGCTTATGCGTCAGGTTTGCCGGTTCTGGGGGTGAATGAAGGCGGTGTGAAAAATTTGATTGTTCACAATGAAAGCGGTTATTTGGCAAAACCTCGAGATTCACAAAGTTTTAATCATTATCTTTCGAACATGATGCAGCCGGCGATTCGAAAGACGTTTGCGTTAAGGGGCATGCAGCTTGTGAAAGCGAGGAGCTGGCAAAGCGTCTTTGAACAGCTTATAGCACTATTTGATTCGATTATCATATCACATCGGGAAGCGGAACCTTCGACAATACTTGGAAAGGAGATTGCATAATTGTCCTTTGCAGGTATTTATAAGGTGAAGCTTCCTTTTTTAGTGGGATTCAAGCCACAGCTTGAGATCGTAAAGGTAAAAGATAAAAAACGATATACAGCAGTATTGAAGTGGCTGAAACGATCGTGGCAGTTGGAAACCGTTATGACGCAGGCATCGCAAATCGTATTCCAGTGGCACATCGATATCGTACACATTGAGATTGATCTTCGTTTCCTAGACGAACAATCCTTCTATGGAATTGTCGACTTCCCAGTCGGTCATTTTGAAATCAGTGGTTCTAGGCTAAATAGTGCGGAGGACGATTAAATGGCGGACTACCATCTTTTATACCATCAATCAAAGGGGTATTTTGAAATACACTTTTTTAACAAATACATGCTTGGGAACAGGATCAAGGCACGCATTGGCAAGTATGAGGCCACACCTCAAAAAGTGAAACAGCTTGAAGGGACGAATGAATATGGATCATATACCGAATACCGAATTTTATACCAGAGTCCTGCAAATGAAAAGCGCCAATTTACCGGTATTGTGAGAATGTATTCGGATTTTATCATCTTCGAAATCCTCAATCACTATAAAATCAAAGGAAAGAATAAAAAGTCCATCTTTGAACATCCCTACATTGCCTTTCCGAATTTTGAAGGCGATATCTGGGCAGATGACTGCGCGATGCTGAGTTATAAAAGACAGGTGCCGTTTAACTACCCGCTCATGTGGCAGGGACGGGTTGTGCAGCCGATGCGCGATGGCAAGCACTCGCCGCTGATGGTGACAAATGGCCAGTTTGAAACAATTGTACTGTCCCCACTCAATCATCTATTGCATGGAACGGTGAGTATCAACAGCTTTCCGCCTGAGATCAAGTGCGGCCTGCCAAGAGCTGTTAAAATGATTGAAAAAGATACGGAATACCAAACGGTGCTGGTACTGGGACGTGGTGTCAATCGTACGCTTGCGCGATGGGGAGATATACTCCGCGTGCGGCATCGGACATCTGTTATACCAAAAGATGCCGATGTCCTGCTGACGCATTTGAGCTATTGGACTAATGCAGGTGCCTCTTACTGGTATCACACGCATCGGAAGACCTCCTATGAAGCAACGCTTACAGCACTGAGAGCACATCATGATCGAATTGGTATCGCCTTTGGCAGCTATCAACTGGATTCGTGGTGGTATCAAAAAGAGGGAGATCATTACACGGCGGGCATTGTAGACTGGGCACCAAAGGAATCAACGCTCAGTAAGAATTTTAACGCGATGCTGCCGTTTTTCCAAAAATATAAGCGGCTGAAGCTCTTTGATGAAGCGCGAATCAGTCACGTCCAGTCAATTTTGAGAACGCCGTTGGGCTGTCATTTTAAGCAACTCGCAAACGATTCCATCTATGTTGAGGCGCGTCCCGGTGATTTTGTGCTCGACACTTTTGCCGTTCCGAAGACGAGAGCTGCCTCCAAAAAACTGTTTTTAGAGATTTTTGCCCATCCGAAATGGCGGCTGAGTTTTGTGATTCACGATTGGCTTCAATACATGAATGATCATCATCGGGCATTTCGCGATCTGGCGATATCGGAAGGTTACTTTAGCGGTCTTGATGAAGCCTGTCGCACCATAGAATCATCGGATAATGCAACCGGACATTTGACACTTCAACTCTGTATGACGCAGCCGCACATGACGTTAAACAGCGTGGCCATGCAGAGTGTTACCACGATTCGAAGCACCTCGGATTCGGCTAGTTTTTTTATTGAGGGGACCAATCGCTGGTGGTGGCATCTCTATGCGAGTCCATTTATTCATGCGCTGGGGAAATATCCTTTTTACGATAATCGGCTGTCGGGCAGCAGTCATATGCATCCCTTTTCAAGCTATGCAAAATTTGAATTCATTTGGCTTGGGCTGTCTTGCGGCCCTATTGGACTTGGCGATAAAATCGGCAGTGAAAATATCGAGCTGATACGACGCGTTGCGCTAAGCGACGGCGAAATCGTCAAACCCGATGTGCCGTGTCAACCGCTGGACAAATGCTTTCTGTACAATCCAAGACTGCTTCAAAATGATCGCGGCGTTGCCGTCTACAGTTATTCAGAATTGTCCTATGCAGGTGTGCCCTATGCAGGTGTGCATCCTGATGCATCTAAGAAAGATTTGCGTGATTTAGAAAGAAACGGCTATTCCATTTATTATTTGCTTCTCTTTAATGTGCATCCATTTGGCCGAAAAGCAACACTGGAGGTTGCCGTAAATGAGATGATGACCGCCGCAGCTACAATCGCCACAGTTGCAACAGAAGCATCTACAACCACAGAAACGATGACCTATTACGTCTATGATTATTTTAAAAGATGCGGCTATTTAACCGATGCTGAGACATCGATGACGTATATCATGGCGCGACGCAAGTTTTTTTATCAGATTATAGCGCCTGTTGTTGCAGATGCCGCCGTTATTGGTGATGTGTCAATGCACGTTGCAGGAAGCCGTCAACTGATTTCCGATGTAATCATCAATGAATCGCGTGTGATATTCAAATGTTTCCGCGCCAAGCACCCGAGAGATTCGCACATTGTCGTCTATCTTCGGGAATGTCCGCGCGAGGTGGCCCTCAATGGTATGCGAATAGCATTTGAATGGCAGGATGGCCTTTTACGAATCGTCATTCACGCAGCATTTGATTCTGCTGAAATAATGATATTGCGGTAAAAGAGAAAAGATCAGGCAGTTTGTATGTGTATATTAAACGGTCGAAGCAATTGCTAATGGGACGCCAAAGGAATGAAGAAAAGTGATGCAATCGCAAATTGGGCTGTAATCATTTTACGAATAAAAGGAGAAGACGATGAAAATTGCAGTGGCAGGACTTGGCTATGTTGGCCTTTCAAATGCAATATTGCTGGCACAGCATAATGTGGTGACGGCAGTCGATATTTTAGATGAACGCGTTGAGATGGTCAATCGAAGGGAATCGCCGATTATTGATGAGGAAATCACCTTTTATTTAAAAGAAAAGCCGCTGAATCTTAAAGCGACGAAAGATCATTATGCAGCATATCGTGATGCCGACGTCGTGATTATTGCAACGCCAACCAATTATGATTCGGAGAGAAACTACTTTAACACCCGCTCTGTGGAAGCGGTTATTGCAAGTGTTTTGTCCTTTAACCCAAATGCGGTAATGGTGATAAAGTCCACAGTACCCGTGGGCTATACCAAGAAGGTAAAGACGATGTTCGAAACGGATAATATCATTTTTTCGCCTGAATTTTTAAGAGAGGGCAAGGCGCTATATGATAACTTGCACCCGTCTCGCATTATTATCGGCGAGCAGTCAGAACGTGCGGCGTCGATTGCGGCACTCTTTGTTCAGGGGGCTGAAAAAGCAGATGTTTCCGTACTCTATACCAATGCCATGGAGGCGGAATCCATTAAACTCTTTGCCAATACGTATTTGGCACTGCGCGTCGCTTATTTTAACGAACTCGATTCCTATGCAGAAATGAGAGGTCTTGATACCATGCAGATCATCAAAGGCGTTGGAATGGATGACCGCATTGGCAACCATTACAACAACCCGTCCTTTGGTTATGGCGGTTATTGCCTGCCCAAAGATACAAAGCAGCTGCTCGCCAATTATGCAGATGTGCCGCAAAATTTAATGTCTGCCATCGTCGATGCCAATCGCACGCGGAAAGATCATATTGCTGAGATGATTTTAAGGCGAAATCCAAAAGTGGTTGGGATTTATCGGCTGACAATGAAGACGGATTCCGATAATTTTAGACAGTCGGCGATACAAGGTGTTATGAAACGCCTTAAGGCAAAGGGCATTGAGATCATTGTCTACGAACCGGTTTTAGAAGCAGATGCATTCTTTAATTCAAAGGTGATACAGGATTTAGAGGTGTTTAAGGAGATGGCTGATTGCATCGTCGCCAATCGTATGACGGCAGAGCTGCTTGATGCAGCTGAAAAAGTATACACAAGAGATTTGTTTCAAAGAGATTAAAAACAAAGAAATTCTAAACGGCAATAAAAAAATAAAAAGGGTATTGATCTAAAGTCGGGTTGATGCGATAAAATAGAACCATCTTGCGGTATTGGCAAAAAGTATTGGCGGGAAACAGTAAATGACGCATGTTCTCAAAGGGATATAAAGTAACGGATTGAGAGCATGCTGAACATGAAAGGTGGTTCTCAATGGATACCAGTTTATTATTCGATCATATCAAAAGCGGTAATACGATCAAAAGCGGATCAGGTTATCATGAAATGATGCATTATCTTGCGCAGGAGGCTTTTAAGATTACAGCTGAAATCAATGGTAAATACCATCCGCCACAGGAGCTGAGACAATTATTTTTTAAGCTTATTCAAAAACCTGTGGACGATACATTTGGCTTGCATCCGCCGTTCCATACAGAATGCGGTGTTCAGATCAGCGTTGGTAAAAATGTCTTCATTAACTCGGATTGCCATTTTCAAGATCACGCCGGCATTACTATTGGCGACGGCACGCTCATCGGACCAAAAGTAGTCATGGCAACACTCAATCATGTACAGGCTCCTGAAAATCGAAAAGATATGCTTCCCGGACCTATTGTGATTGGCAAAGATGTCTGGATTGGTGCACAAGTCACCATTGTCCCCGGTATTACCGTTGGAGATGGTGCGATTATCGCTGCGGGTTCCGTGGTGACGAAGGATGTTCCGGCAAGGACGATCGTAGCGGGTGTTCCGGCAAAAGTCATTAAGACAGATTTGTGAATCTGAATAAAGCATTTTAAAGCATTCTAAAGCATCCTAAAGCATTCAAGATCATATCAGTTATTGAGAGACGCCTGTGACAAGCAGGCGTTTTTATTGATTAAAATTTGAAGGATGTCACTTCTTCAAATCGTAAGATTTAAATTGTATCCGCTTTTGCAGATGCTTAAACGGCAAAATAACGAAGCTGAAAAGCGGTTTATCGGTGTATTCATGTTATAATGAGCTCTGGGGGAATAATGACATGAAAAGGCGCACAATACTTTCAATGCTGTTAGGTTTTATAGTCGTTTTGGGCTATATCGTTTATATTAATGTTATTAACTGGCCGCTTTATTTATCCGATGAAGAAAAAAATTATATGGCGGCACACCAAAATACCATTTTTGAAGTAGGGTATTTTCCAACTGATAAAGAACAGCGTTTTAGTGAAAAGCTCTGTGCACAAATTGAGGCAGACACGGGTTTAAAGCTTCAACTGTACGAGGCGCCTTGGCAGCAAACGCTAGGAATGCTTAAAGAAGGAACACTCCCCATTGTTATGAACATGAATATAACGCCGGAACGCTTAACATATACGCACTTCACAGATTCCTTTGCACCAATTCCCTGCGGTATTTACTCGTCTGAAACGTCGCCAATTACAACTTTTAGTGACCTAAACGGCAAGGTCATCGGTATTGAGAAAGGCAATGCACTCGCTGAGGCTTTTGCGTCTGATTTTCCGAATATTCCCTATACGCTTGTAGCTTTTGATAATGTGCAGAAAACAAGAGAAGCTTTTGAAGAAGGTATTATTGATGGTTTCCTCACTTCAAAGAGCTTTGAAGAGAACATTGGCAGTCTCCATTATTTTGAAATAGAGAGTATTTCGAAAGGTACAAATCACGTTGGTGTCAGCGATCAGTATCCCATTCTTTACAGTATATTATCCAAAGAAGTTGATTATCTAAAGTCAAAAAAATGGGATATGGCGGTTGCAGACCTGATCGGCTTTGAAGTTGAGCGAACGCAAATTGTATTTTCAGATGAAGAGCAGGTATTTTTGACAGAACATCCATCACTTCATGTTGGTATTCCAGAAGAATATTTTTTATATTATACAGGTGAGACTTACAACCTTCGAGGGATACTGCCGACCATTATTGATAAGATCGCTTTTATCTCGAATACAAATGTCTATTATACCGTTGACAGCCTAAAGAATTTGCGGCTGAGAGAAGATATCGACTTTTATATTGACAATATACCATCGCAGACATATCAATCGACGACCGCTTTTGAAAATGAATTAATTGCCATTGGCAGTGCAGACAAAAGGGCATTTCGAGAAATCTATGAGCTGGCGTCAAAACGCATTGGTGTTTTGGGGGTCCCCAATTTGTTCAGCCAGTTGAAAGATGAAATGCCTCCTATTGACGTGGTTGTATTTGAAAGCGTATCAAGTGCGGAAAGTGCTTTAAAAAATGATCGTATTGACTATCTGGTACTACCAAAAGATTACTATGATATGAGTTCGCTTAGACGTTCCTTTATTGAACGCGGTGATTTTTTTACAAAATCTAACTACTTCGTCAGTGGTCAGGCCACCTGTATGGATATCTTAAACAAATGTCTCGCCATTATAGATGTTGATAAGATCATCCAGGAGCAGAACAATGACGTCGGACGTGTTTCGACGAATTTAAAAATCGTATTTGCATTATCCGGGGTTGCAATTTTGCTGTTCGGAATAGATCGCATAAGTAAGCGCATTATAAAAAAATTATTTTTTGACAATCCGTATCGGATGGGGAATCTCAAGTGGCTGGAACGAAAGCTCAGAAAAACAGAAGGCTATTTAGGCTTGGTTGAAGTGGCGGATGCCAATCGGCTTAGAAGCCATTACGGTAAGAAGCGCTATGAAAAATATATGCGAAACTTTGCAGAGGGACTCAGAAAAGCATTAAAATCGCCGGATGAAGTTTTTTATGTGACATCCAGTATGTACCTGGTCAAAGCAGCAGATCCAAAATCATTTGAGGACATACATGAAATGGCACGCAATAAAATCTATTTGGCCGATTTGATGCTCCCATATAACGTTGCCATGAGCTATGTCGATTATACTGCTAAGGATACTGTAGAAATATTGCTGTCACAACTGCTTTCAGGAATAGAAGCTGCTAGGACAAAAAAGAACGTCTACTATTACAGTGCAAAACAGCAAGACATTTATAAGAATCGACTGGCGCGTGAAGAACAGATTAAGCGCTTGATTAAGAGCGGAGATATTGCGGCTAAATGTGTGCATGTTGTCGACAGCGACGGTATTCTACAATGGCGTTATGTGGTGCCGAATGTTGAAGGAATGCAGTATCAAACGCTGTTGAGATATATTGAAAAAATGGACTTGGGTACTTCGCTGAACACGGCAATGCTGAAAAAACTTTTAAATGAAGACAAACGTGAAGCCAGAGCGTACCTTATGGAAATATTTGATGAGACAGTTGAAAGCAAGGGATTTTTAGAATGGGTTTCACATTTGAATAAAGGTCGTCATGCACTGTATTTTGCTGTATCAATGGAGGCATTTCTCTATGTGGATGCCAATTTGGAGATTCCGGAATTTATCCATTTTGTCATTAAAGATTTTGGACGCGATTTGAAAAAGGAAGTTCAGTTGAAATATTTCCCCGTTTCATTGCTGTTGCTCGATACGGAACTTGAAGATGATATTGGAGAGGATGAAACATTGCGGCAATTTATAAGTGCTTTTGCTCAGGCACATGGGAAAGCGCTCATTGCCAAATCGTCGTACTGTTCTGTTGCAGATTATTATATTGAGGAGGCAGTGCATGAAAGTGCTGATTGTTGAAGATAACCAAAAATTGATGGACACCTATGAAAATGCCTTAGAGACTTCATTTGATATTGTGACTGCATATGATATTGAAAGTGCGAAAAAAGTGGTGAAGACGCAACGCATAGCCGTTGCAATTTTAGACATTATGCTGCCGGATGGCAATGGTTATGACTTGATTCCCTATATCAAACGTCATTCAAATGCCATTGTTATTATGGTATCAGCACTTGGTCAGGAAGAAACCAAACGCATGGCTTATGAATGCGGTGCGGACGATTATATGACGAAGCCTGTGACCTTGTTTGAACTTTCTTATAAGTTAAAGGCGATTGCATCGCGGCAGGATAAGGAAAAGCTCATCTATCAAATTGGCGATTTGGTGCTTGATCTCGAAAAATTAACACTTTCCTCTGACTTTGGCGAAATACAACTGCCGCACTCTCAAGCAGTACTTCTAAAACTGCTCTATGATAAATACAAATCTGACAGCATTTTATATAAAAAAGATATCGCATCGCTGGAATCAACTGTCAACATCGAAAACTTTAGAATTCATACGTCGATTTCGAGGCTGCGCAAGAGCATTGAATCATTGGAAACCAATAACGTCTTCATTGAAAATGTCTATGGGAAGGGTTATGCACTCGTGGTGATTAAATGAAAAAGAAAGTATTTGGGCTGATAATCATCGTGGTCCTGCTAGCAAATTTCTTAGATTTTGCACAGTATAAAATATCACGCGCTATCGTCAATCACGTAGAGGCGGGGAACTTTATCAACGATGAAGATATTGACTTGCGAAGGGTTACCATGCTCCACTGGTTTTCGGGAGAAGTTCAACTCTATGCGGAAAATGATACACCGATTACTTTTGTACAGTTTGGTTATCCTAAGCGCACGTGGCTCTATGCTAATCGGTCGCTGATTGCTCAGAATGAATCGCGTGATTATCCGGCCTATCAAGGGACGGATTATCTCTTTTACGCCATTACGCCTGACTTTTATTAGAATCATCGCGTTGACTTCTATACGGACATAACGGCATATATCGCCAATAGCCTTGATTTGACAACTGTTTTTGCAGGGGACTTTTCGAAGGTCAACCAACTGATCGTGCTTAAGCAGAGCGTTCGGATCTTTGCATCTATGATGTTGATTGTCGGTGCGGCTTTTCATTTCATCGGTTTTCGACGGCAGCGTTTTACACGGCTATTGTCAATGGTTGCCATTGTAATGCTCGTGCATTTTAATATAGGTATTATGCTGCTTCTGCCCGTTATATACATGGCATCTGACAGCTTGATTAAAAAGCGCAGACAAGTTTATTGCCTTTTGATTCTTTCAACAATCGGCATATTGATAAAGTTGTCTTTATTGAAATATGTTGCGGGTTTCTACTGGCTTTTGTCACTTTATAACTATTATAAGGGCGGCGGAGAAAAGGCTTTGAAAGGTCAGACCCTGTTAGCGATTCTCCTATGCGCAGCATCACTTAATATTGAATTCAGTGTTTTTAAGCTCTTTTATCAAGAACTGTTTCTTTTGGCAATAGCGGGTTATCTTATTGTGGAGCGTTTTTTTCAATTTCGACAATTGTTGTCTCGTGAGCAGATGGTCAAAGTTGATCGACTGCGCGGTGTCACACATGATTTAAAACTGCCTATAGCCACTATTAGCCTAAATACTGATCTGCTCTTGAGCAGTGATTTTGACAGTGAACTCAAAAAAGAACAATCACTTCAAATCATTAAGTCATCGCTGGAAGATTTGACTTATATGATTAACAGTCTCTCGATTTATACCTCTAGTGATCACTTTGTGAATGATAAATTTCAGTCGAGTATGCAAGATGCCATCCATCAGACAATTAAGCACTTTCAATATAATGCAAAGCACATTGTCATTCACACATCGCTTTGTCAGGAGGAGTGTTATTTGCCAATTGAAGAAATATGGCTTAATCGTCTTGTTTATAATTTGGTGGACAATGCTTTTAAATACACTGATGAATACGGTGAAATTGAAATTGTGCTCCAGAAAGAAAAACGGACTGTTTGTCTTTCCGTTAAAGACAACGGTATTGGCATGGCGCCGGAATCGCTGCAAAAAATATGGGAACCCTTTTATCGGGTTGATACAGCGCGCCAAAATTCTGGTATGGGATTGGGACTCTCTATCGTTAAAAGTATTGTCGATGCACTTGGTGGAGAAGTTCGTATCGAATCAGAGCTCGGCGAATACACGCATTTTGAAATTCGGATTTAAACGCGTTTAATCATCCCCCATCATGATCGCCGCTGATACAGCTGTAGCCTAGAACAGCACTTCGTACAGAGGGGGCTTAATGAGCGCCATTAAGCAAGACATATCCGATTTGCTAAGCGATTAACGATAGCATAAAATGGCTGACCGGTTACGAATAGATCGTTTTGCCCTAGCGATGAAGATGATACTTACCGTCGATACGTGTTGTTGCGCAGCCGCCAAACAGCATTCGCGTCATTTTTTCATCCTCATAGGTTTTAAGTTTGACAATATTAGCATTTGTTTTATTGGCGCTTTGCTCAATGATCAAATCATCTCGGTGCTGTCCGAGTGCATATAAATAATAGCCAAATGCTGAATTACCTGAACCGGTTGCGGGATCTTCTAAATAGCCGAATTTTGGTGCAAAGACACGTGTGCGAAAATGAGCGTGTTCGTCATAAGTTTCTTCAGTAAAAATGAGGATAATATCGATGTCATTTACGAGACAATACTGCTTTAAAGAGGATTCGTCCGGCCAAATGCTAAGGCAGTTCGCCAGTGTCTTGACTGGGACGATCAGGGTTTTCAAACCGCCGTTTATGGCTTGGATAGGGTATCGGTTGTCAAGTGCGCTGATATTAATGCCCAGTGCATCGCTGATAGATGCGGCAGTTACAGAAGTCTCTAAGTACTGAGGCTCCGGTGCCATAATGTATACGGCGTTAAGTGTGTCGAGATGATTGAAGGCACTGAGCTTGCCGGCGTTGATGTAGAGATTGATCACCCGCTGACCGTGAAGTGACGGATTGCTTGCCAATAAATCGTACATAATGGCAATTGTCGCATGACCGCAAAAGGCTACTTCGCATTCGGAAGAATAGTATTTCAGTTTGAAGCCGTCTGCATATGGAGTGACAAACCCCACTTCGTTGACAAAGCCCTTTAATTCTGTCCCCATTTTTTGCATTTCGCTGTCAGAAAGAATCTGGGATTCTTCTAGAAAGACATAACCTGCTGGATTGCCAGAGGACGAACCGTCTGTAAAGGCGTCAATTTTTTTAAAATTCAATGGAATCATGTAATGCCTCCTTTTTCATGGTGTTTTCAGATGCAAATCTTGCCAGATTCGCCGTTTGATAGCCGTATGCTATGTAATACAATTGTGTGAAGTGTAACAGATTGATAGTATATCAATCAAATGAATAGTATATCAATTGACGGGAACAATAATAATGATTATGCTTAGTGCAGTAGATCGTTATTTTGAAAAAGGTGTTCACAGCATTGTAGCTGCATTGAAGCAGTTGTCATTTGGAATGGCAATTAGAAGGTTTACACGAGGAGCGAGCGCATGAAAATTACAGTGAGTAAAGGAAAGGGTGTTCAAAATGAAATTGTCGCCTATTATCGGGAACAAATACTCTCTGAGCAGTTTCAAAAAGGTGAAAAACTGCCGACAGTCAGAGCGCTGGCACTGGCGCTTTCGGTGAGCCCGCTGACGGTGACGAGAGCCTATAAAAAACTGGCTGACGAGCAGTTGGTTGATATTGTACAGGGAAGTGGCACTTACGTTTCGATGATGTCGATATCTGAAAACTCGAGTGAGAATCGACGAGTAAACTGCTATGATTGGATGCTGACTATTGATGACAATTTGAGACGGACACAATTTGCGGCAGAGTTTTCAGTGGAACATCTTACAAAGGGTTACAATATGTTTACGTCGCTGATGCATTGGGAAGATTATCCGCATCAACAGATTAGGCGAGTACTCGAAAAGATTGTAAGGGAGAACCCGGACATCTTGTTTCAATACAGTCCGGTAAGTGGTGACAATTTGACTAGAAGAGCTGTTGCCAACTATTTGCAGCGTATGGGCAATTTGCAGATTAAAGCATCGGACGTGATGATGACGAGCGGCAGCCAACAGGCGCTCAATATGATTGCAAGAACGTTTATCAAACCGGGAGATACAGTTCTAATGGAGACGCCGACTTTTCCGGGTGCAATTGATGCCTTTCAGAATCAAGGGTGCACTATTTGTGCCATTCCAATGGAAACAGATGGCATTGACATCAATCTCTTTGAGCAAATTGTTGAAAAGCATCATCCCAAAATGCTTTATTTAACGCCAAATCTCAATAATCCTACCGGTATTGTCACATCGGCTGCGAAGCGTGAAATTATTCTCGAAACGGCACGAAACGCGCATATGATTATTGTAGAGGATGATCCTTGGTGTGAATTGATGGACCGTAGACATTCGGTTGGATTATTAAAGTCTTATGATCACGATGGTCATGTGATTCTTGTAAAGGGCTTTAGTAAATTAGTCGGTCCGGGCTTTAGAGTTGGTGCAGTAATCGCACAGGGGACCATATACAATCGGCTGGTTGCGGCAAAAGCCAATGCGGATTTGGGGAGCCCGCTTTTGACTCAAAGGTTATTGGCTGAAATTGTATCAACCGGTTTGCTGGAGCAGACAACAGAAAAACTGAGAACCCTCATTAAGGAGAAGTGGGCATTGGTGTATAAAACGCTTCAAAATGATGCGCCTGACTACTTAAAATGGCAATTACCGGATGGCGGCGTCAATCTCTGGTTGTCACTGCCGACTTATTTAAACACAGATATATTCTTAAAATCATATTGCCATCCACATAATCTCACTTTTTTAACAGGCCGCTTGTGTTATCCAAACGAACCGCTTTACAATCAATGCCGGATGAGTTTTTCAGCACTCAGAAAGCATGAAATCGAACCTGCTGTCAAACTGTTCTGTACATTGCTAAAAGATTATCATTGTGATTATTCGCACGATTCTTAAATCCTCTTTGAGGATTTTTTATTTTGGCGTAATTTATTCTGAGCCTATCAGTGCCATTGTGAATGACAGCGGATTACAGCAAAAGAGAGGGGACGCCATATCAGCTGCACCATTGTGTTAAATAATTGGCAAGGATTTTGCATAATGTTTAAATGTGCCAAAAATAATGAAAAGGAGGTTTGGGGAAGCAACACTTGGATAATCTTATGGGCTGCCTGCAAATATCAAGAAAGATAGCAGCATATCAACGCGCAAAGTATTATGTGGTGATAAGACTGTACAAAAGACGCCAAGTGTAAAAGCTTAATTTTGGGAAACGCAATAATGACTGGGCATATAGGGTTGAGAATTGCCAGAGAGCTTGTGGTAACAAGCATAACGCCTAAATGGAGGATGTGTTTTCAATTGACCTTATCAATAAAGTAGTTCTGCTGGAAAGGTGCAAGATAAATGATAGCTTAGAGGTTGAACTGATCGCGGCATTTGACTTCTTGCAAAATAAACGCTCTGACCGCATAACGACAGTTTCCTGAAAAATGTAATGTGTTTTATAGAAAGCACTAACATTATCAAATTTGAAACAAATATTGATGGCAGGGATCATAAAATCCGATTTTGTTAAGCAGAAAATTAACAATTCCAACGGGTTTCGGGAAAATTCTCAAAACAGAGACACGTTTCTCAATATTGAGACAAAAATGGGTGGAATAGATGACCATCAAACACATGCTAAAAATGTCGCGAAACAAAGTGGCTAAGGCAAATCACAGAAGTATACACACTGTTGTGACAACTGCCGAACAAACAGATAATGGCGCAAATACACGTGTATTTGCATTGTGAAAGGAGCAAATCATATGACTTTATTTAGAGACCCATCAATGGACGGTTTTACACTGGCAGAAATGTCAATTGGCGACAAAGCATTTATAGAAAAGACAATTTCTGAGTTTGATATCTATAGCTTTGCAGGTGCAACAGGGGATTTCAACGTCGCACACATCAATGCAGAGCGTGCAAAAGAAAATCGATTTGGTGTACGAATCGCACATGGTGCTTTAACAGCCGGTTTAATTTCAACTGTTGTTGGGATGAAGCTGCCCGGTGAAGGCTGCCTCTATATCAGCCAAAATTCTAAATTCGTTAGACCTGTTATGATTGGTGATACGATCCACGCAGAAGTTGAAGTCATTGCCAAATTGGAAGAAAAAAATCGTGTGGTTTTAAAAGCAACTTGTACAAACCAGCGAGGTGAAGTGGTATTGGCCGGCGAAGCAGTCATGATGCCTAAAAAATAGGCTAATCGGTTAACGATATCTTGAGCAGTTAGATTATCAGAAGGAGAGCGGCAATGGATTTTAAATTATCAGAAGCACAGGAAATGCTAAAGAAGGTGGCAAGATCGTTCGCAGAAAACGAAGTGGCACCAATTGCAGCCGAAATTGATAAGACGGGACGATTTCCTAGAGAGACATTTGAGAAGATGACAGAAGTGATGTTTACTGGGATTGGAACGCCTGAAGCGTATGGCGGTGCAGGCGGCGGCGATACAGAAAAGGTCATCATCGTATCGGAATTGGCGAAGAAGTGTGCGGCAACAGCAGCCATTCTCTCAATTCACACAATCTTTGCACAAGTCATTCAAAAATACGGAACAGAAGCACAAAAGGAAAAATACTTGCCTCAGGTTGCAAGTGGCGGCTGCTTAGGCGCTTTTGCCCTGACAGAGCCAAACGCGGGTTCTGATGCCGGCGCGGCAAAGACAACCGCTGTATTAGATGGCGATGAATACGTTTTAAATGGGACAAAGTGTTTTATATCAGGTGGTGGACAGGCACAGTTTGTGGCAGTCTTTGCACTCACCGATCCTTCAAAGGGGCTTAAAGGTCTCTCGTGTATCGTCGTCGAAAAGGGAACGCCTGGTTTTACCATTGGTAAAATTGAAGAAAAAATGGGCATTCACGGTTCAGAAACAGTCGAACTCATCTTTGACAATTGCAGAGTGCCAAAAGAAAACTTGGTTGGCAAGGAAGGCAAGGGGTTTGGGATGGCCATGGTGGCACTGGATGGTGCGAGAATCGGCGTTGCGGCACAGGCACTGGGTATTGCCGAAGGTGCGCTGGAAGAGAGCGTCAAGTACATGAAAACGCGCGTTCAATTTGGCAAGCCCCTAACGGCACTGCAAGGGCTCACATGGTATATCTCGGATATGGCGACAAAAGTAGAAGCGGCAAAATGGCTTGTTTACTATGCAGCTTACTTAAAAGAAACTGGGCAGCCGCATACAAAAGAAGCGGCAATGGCGAAGCTGAATGCATCAGAGACAGCGAGATTTGTGACCAATCTGGCGCTGCAGATCCACGGTGGCTATGGCTATATGCAAGACTATCCACTGGAAAGAATGTACAGGGATGCGAAAATCACAGAAATTTATGAAGGTACTTCTGAAATTCATAAACTTGTCATATCGAGATCTGTATTGAGCTAGGAGGAGACATGAAAATTATCGTATGTTTAAAACAGGTACCAGACACCAATGAAGTTCGAATCAACCAGGAGACGGGAACCCTGATCAGAGATGGTGTTCCGAGCATTATTAATCCCGATGACAAAAATGCACTTGAGGAAGCACTTCGCATTAAAGCGGCACATGACTGCACGGTTACCGTGCTCAGCATGGGACCGCCTCAGGCAAAGAATGCATTAAAGGAAGCGCTTGCAATGGGTGCTGATGAAGCCATTCTCTTAAGCGACCGAGCTTTCGGCGGTTCAGACACATGGGCGACAGCAACTGTGCTGGCAGCAGCTATTGAAAAAGTTGGATCTTACGATGTAATTCTGTGCGGCAGACAAGCTATTGACGGCGACACGGCGCAAGTAGGACCAGAAATTGCAGAATTCTTGAATATACCGCAAGTGACCTATGCTAAAAAAATTGATTTCAAAGATGGCAAAGCCATTGTGACGCGGTACACGGAGACCGGAGACTACGTTATCGAGAGTAAAATGCCAGTATTACTAACCGCAATCAAGGAATTAAATGTTCCGAGATACCCAACGGTCAAAGGCATTCTCAACGCTTATTCACCCGGCAGTGACAATATTAAGGTGTGGGGCATTGACGACCTAACCATTGATGCGACCCAAATCGGTTTAAAAGGATCGACAACAAATGTGTATAAATCCTTTGTCCCGACGAAATCCAAAACAAATGAGATGATTGATGGCCTGAACGGCAAAGAAAAAGCGGCAAAACTCATTGGCAAACTATCAGATCTGAAGTTAATTTAGGAGGCGGAACATTGATGAGGCGAAAAGTAAATCAGGCAATCAATCTCAGTGATTACAAAGATATATGGGTGATTGGTGAACAAAGAGAAGGCAAGATTCATCCGGTGACAACGGAATTAATCGGTGAGGCCAAAAAGCTCGTCGAGGGAACGGCTAATCAAGTAATGGTTGTCATAGCAGGGCATAACATTGAAGCAGAAGTTGAGAAACTTTTATATTATGGTGTTGATAAAGTTTATTACATCAATTCACCCCTCCTTGAGACATTCTCAACAGATGGGTATTCAAAGGCGATTGCCGAATTGATTCTTGAGAAAAAACCTGAAATTGTGCTGGTCGGTGCGACTTCTATCGGCAGAGATATCGGGCCAAGGCTTGCTGCCAAAATAGGAACCGGCCTCGTTGCCGACTGTACAAAACTGGAGATAGATCCAAGTGACGGGAAACTGCTGCAAACCAGACCCGCATTTGGCGGTAATCTCATGGCGACGATTATCTGTCCAATAAACCGACCGCAAATGGCAACGGTAAGACCGGGTGTCATGAAAAAAGCTGTTCACGAGGCCAACGCTGTCGGTGTGGTTGAAAAGATTTCTCCAACTTTAAAAGATGAAGATATTGTGGCTAAAGTCGTTGAAATGATACCAAGCGGTAAAAAGCGTATCAATTTGACGGATGCGAAAATTATTGTCTCTGGCGGTCGAGGGATCAAAGGACCGGAAGGATTTGATCTCATCAAAGCACTCGCCGACAAATTGGGCGGCGAAGTGGGGTCATCCAGAGCATGCGTGGACTGCGGCTGGATCGATCATATGCATCAGGTCGGACAAACAGGTACGACAGTAAGACCGGTTGTCTATATCGCATGCGGTATTTCTGGCGCGATACAGCATCTTGCCGGCATGAGTGATTCCGATTACATCATTGCGATAAATACAGATCCAGAAGCACCTATTTTTAAAGTTTGCGATTATGGTATTGTCGGTGACCTTAAGGAAGTGATTCCTGCAATGATGGAAGAAGTGGATAAATTGAAAGCATTTGAACTGTAAAATGACGTATCCTAAAAGTTACTTATGATCTAAAAAAGGCTGTACAGCCTTGAAATGACTGGTCTTGAAGTTTTCTCAGCCAATTGATATACTGATAAAGTAGGCAGATACTTAATGTATTTGCCTGCTTTAAAATTTTATTTGGGGCTGGGAAAATGGATTGGGATGCGAGATATAAATACATATTTAATCAAATACTCAATATGACGGATGACGGGTTTATCGTCGTCGATAAAGACGGTGTTGTAACAGATATCAATGACCAGTACTGTGACTTTCTGGGTATTAATAAAAGTCAGGCAATTGGCGGCTGCATTACGAACATTATTTCCAATTCCAAGATGATTGATATCGTTAAAAACGTTTATAATGAAGAAGGTGTAATTCATAAGTTTGTAGAAGGTGAGACCAAGGACAAAGACAATGATTTTCTGCTCGTCAGCCGCTCCTGTGTTCTGGATGAAGATGAAGAAGTGGTTGCCGGTGTTGCGCAGGTGAAATTTCGATTTAATACGCTCGACTCTGCAAAAAAACTAATGAAGGAATACATGGAACTTGAATTCTTTAAAGAAGAGTACAATAAGATCAACAATAAGAAATTTAGCTTTGATGAAATTGTCGGCAGAAACAGCAAATTTCTTGAAATGAAAAAAACGGCCTACAAAGCATCGAAAAATGCTTTCCCCGTATTGATTACCGGAGAGTCCGGAACGGGGAAAGAAGTCTTTGCCTGTTCCATTCACTACAACAGTGCTCGCCGTGACAAGCCAATGGTAAGTATCAACTGTGGTGCCATTCCCTATGAACTTTTAGAATCTGAATTATTTGGCTATGAAGAGGGCTCATTTTCAGGTGCTATTAAGGGCGGAAAAGACGGCAAGTTTATTCAGGCGGACGGTGGAACGATTTTTCTAGATGAAATCGGCGATATGCCCATAAACATGCAGGTAAAACTGCTACGGGTTTTGCAGGAAAATGAGGTCGATAAAATTGGCGGTAAATCGCCGATTCCCATTGACGTCAGGGTTATTGCTGCGACGCGGCGCAATTTAATCGAAATGGTGAAGCAGGGCAAGTTCAGAGAGGATTTGTATTATCGGCTCAACGTGATAAATATCGAGATGATTCCGCTGAGAAACAGACCCGAAGATATCGACTTATTTTCCAGTTATTTTCTCTCGATGCTCAATAACGAATACAAGTCCATTGTAACGATCACAGAAGAAGCCAGAGTCTGTTTACAACACTATGCTTGGCCCGGCAATATACGGGAATTGAACAATGTCATTAAGAGTGCTTACGCAACCTGTGATGATTTTGTCATTCAATTGACTGATCTGCCCTCGAAAATGGTCACTAAACACAACGTGCAAAAATCAAATGGCCTCGATAACCATCTTTTGAAGAACATGGTAGAAGAGTATGAAAGCTCTATTATTAAAGAATATTTGAGGAATTGCAACTGGAACTGCATGGAAGCTTCAGAAAAGTTGGGGATTCACAGGAGTCTGCTGTATAAAAAAATTCATAAGTATGGGATAGAATTAGAAAAATAATTGATGTCATTGACTTATTGATGTCATTGACTTAAGGAAACGACAATAAAATTTGAATGGTGTCATTTTCTTATTCATAAACGACAAGTGTTTCACCTTAAAGTGATTGGGAAGACACTTGTTTTTTTGCGTTTATTAAACCCTTAGAATGCTTCAATAATGTATTGCTAAGAGATACAACCGCCTCGTGTAAACATTTGGTGATAGGTATTGACATTCATACAATGAACCGTTAGTATAGTAGATAACTCAATAAAGGTAGAGGTGCACCAATGATAAGTAAGCGTTTTGATGTATGTGGGTACATTTGAGAAGCGCAGAAAGGCAAAGGTGCCGAAGTGCGTAATGCCCACGTCATTACAATCTGGTTGGTCTGTTAACAGCAAGCCAACTGTCATAGGCTGAAAAAGCATATGGAGTGCTACTGATGATTTATTTAAATAATGATGATTCGTCCACAGCTAGTACTCTCTCTGGCTGTTTTTTTGTGCATGAAACAAAGAAACAACAACCGATCACAAATGAAGAGGAGAATAAAATGGCACTTTTTAAAGGCTCTGGTGTGGCCATCGTTACACCGTTTAAAGAAGATTTAACTGTTGATTACGACCGATTGGAATCACTTATTCAATTCCAAATTGAAAACGGTACAGATGCGATAATCATCTGCGGTACAACCGGTGAAGCATCGACACTGACCGATGATGAGCAAATTGACTGTATTGCGGCAGCTGTAAAATATACGAATAAGCGCGTCCCTGTTATCGCAGGAACCGGCAGCAATGATACGAGACATGGGATCAGCCTTTCACAAAGAGCTGAGGCCGTCGGTGCGGATGGGCTCTTACATGTAACACCATACTACAATAAAACCAGCCAGAAAGGGCTTTATGAGCACTATAAGGTGATTGCTGAATCTGTGAGCATTCCAATTATTCTTTATAATGTACCGAGCAGAACGGGGATGAACATTTTGCCTGATACGGCATTAAAACTTTCAGAAATTGATAATATCGTCGCGATTAAAGAGGCGAGCGGCAATATTGCACAGGTTGCTGAGCTCGCACAGAAATGTGCCGGCAAACTGGATATTTACTCCGGCAATGACGATCAAGTATTACCATTGCTGTCACTGGGAGGAGTGGGCGTCATCTCTGTTGCTGCAAATGTTATACCAAAGGAGATGCACGATATGGTCGCTTTGTACTTAGAAGGCAATCATCAAGGGAGCTTAGCGCTTCAACTTGACTGCCTGCCGCTGATTAATGCGCTCTTCTGCGATGTTAACCCAATACCGGTGAAGTCAGCGCTTAACATTTTAGGCGGGGATTTGAGTTCAGGACCGTGTAGAGCACCACTTACGACGTTGGAACCGCATCATCAAGAGATGCTCACGAATCTTCTGAACCAATATTTTAAACGTTAAACGAAGTGCGCAGTGATTGGCATTGAAGCGAAGTTAAGCATTTTAACCCGAGTACTTCGCCAAAGAAATTGCATCATTCAAATTTTAATCCTTTACGACAATAGGTATTATTTTCATAAGATGGGAACACACATATTGTAGCAAAGGCTCAACTGAAGGCAATGATACAATTACCTTTGTTGAGGAAATTGCATATAAAGAAAACCCTTTTGCATTACGACGATCGCGTATGTTAGATAAAGCATGTGATTTTACGTGTTTTATGGTGCAAAGGGGTTTTATTTTTTTATGATGAGTATGAAAAGAGCTGTGGCATAAATGCGTTTTTTACTTGCAGATTTGACAAAATGATTGTTAAACATTTAAACTATTAGTGTTGCAGTAGAAAAGGAAGTGAAGACATATTGGAAGATGAAAGAAAAAGAAGACTTGAATCAAAGCGGGAATTGGCTAAAAAACTAAAAAAAGCTGAGACCGAAGCAAGAAAAAAAGCAATCAAAAATAGAAAGCAGTTTAAGGGACTTCAAATTAGACCAACGGCATCATTGTTTGATGATGCGGGGAAACAGGAACCCGGTGAAAACAACTGGTCAGGTTATGGGTTTGATGTACATCCCCAAGTGACCTTTGCCTCTGCCATTATAATGGTTGTTTTTATTGTGCTGACATTGCTTTATCCAGAGTCAGCACAGACATTATTTACGAATTTAATGCAAAACATTACTAAAAATGCCGGCTGGTTTTTTGTCATGGCGGCAAATATCTTTATCATCGCGGCACTCTATTTTGCCTTTGGCAGTTACGGCAATATTAAAATCGGCGGCAACGACGCTCAGCCTGAATTTAGTAAATTTGGCTGGTATGCTATGCTGCTCAGTGCCGGCATGGGGATTGGACTGCTCTTTTGGAGCGTCGGGGAACCGGTTAGCCATTTCTTATCACCATCACCAATGTTTGGCAATATCGCCGCAGGATCACCGGCAGCAGCACAGGCGGCTATGGTGACGACCTTTTTCCACTGGGGTATTCACCCGTGGGCAATTTATTCAATCGTGGGCTTAGGCCTCGCCTTTTTTGCCTACAATAATGGCTTGCCGCTTACGATTAGATCAGTTTTTTACCCTTTGATCGGCAATAAGATTTATGGGTTTTGGGGTAACGTCATTGATGTATTATCTGTTTTAGCAACGCTTACAGGTTTGGCGACTTCATTGGGATTAGGCGTATCACAGGTAAATGCAGGTCTTAATTTCCTGTTTGGCATTAAAATGAGCCTTGGCATACAAGTGGTTCTCATTGCTGTTATTACAGGTATGGCAACGACTTCTGTCGTTATGGGACTCGATGGCGGCGTTAAGCGGTTAAGTGAGCTCAATATGGGACTAGCCGCAATTTTTATGTTGATCATTTTAATTGTTGGACCTACCGTTTTTATCTTAAGTGGGTTTACACAAAATATTGGTGCTTATTTATCCAATATTATTGAAATGAGTCTCTGGACTGAGACATTCCGAAATACGAATTGGCAGGGTGCATGGACTATTTTTTACTGGGCTTGGTGGATCTCTTGGTCACCATTTGTCGGCATGTTTATCGCAAGGATTTCCAAGGGACGTACTGTGAGAGAATTTATCCTTGGGGTTATGCTGATTCCAACACTTTTGTCTTTTTTCTGGATGAGCGTTTTTGGCGGAACAGCGATTTATTTACAGATGAATCAGATTGGCGATATTGCAGGTGCCGTCTCACAGGATGTGGCAATTGCTTTGTTTGCAATGCTCGAACATCTGCCTGCAACCCGTTTTCTCTCCATTATCGGGATTATTCTCGTAACGGTGTTCTTTGTAACTTCTTCGGATTCGGGCTCGTTAGTCGTTGATCACCTTACCTCAGGCGGTAAACTGGATTCACCTATTCCACAAAGAGTCTTCTGGGCTGTCATGGAAGGGGTTGTTGCGGCGGCACTGCTCATGGGCGGCGGACTGACGGCACTTCAAACGGCATCGGTGATGACGGGATTGCCATTTGCCATTATTCTCATAATATTGGTCTATTCGCTGAAGCTGGGGCTTCAGCAGGAGTATGAGGTTGAAGAGGCCGTCCGGCGAAGGCTCCGTGAAGTGGAAGAAGAACATTTTCTCAACGAAGCCGTTGCCATTGCCGTTCAAGAAGAGATCAATGCAGAACTGGAGAACAGGGAGCTGTAGTGGAAAGTGGTTATGCATGAGTGTTAACTGTGATTTGCGTAATGATCTTACGTGCAAACAAGTGAAGTATAAAACGCATTGGTATACGAAGCTAATGAACGTGAAATAATAACAATGAAATAAATAACAATGAAAAGAATAGCAATGGAAAGAATGTAATATGAAAAGGGCAGAGATTCATGGAATCTCTGCTCTTTTTTATATTGCATGAAGTTTTATGCAGTCATTAACGCCGGTAAAAAAACACTGTGATTAGCCACCTAGGTTTGTCAAGTCAATGATCTCTGCACCAGCAGGAAACGCAAAGACACTATCGTCAACGTCATTGATGATGAGATTTCTAAATGCCATTACGGCTGAATTGCCGTTTGCCTCTGTTGACATTTGCACCACCAGCCCATAGGTATCCCAGATGTAAAGCTCAGTGGTAAAGCCGGGAATTTCACTTTTGAAAATATGCACGGTTTTACCGTCAAAGGTTTCGGTTCCTTTATAGTGCATGGCGTCAATTGCATCGGGTTCAAGCTGTTCTACTGCGGTAAATGGTGTTACCATTTCCATGGTCTCCGTGGCAGGTGTGACCATAAGCTGATTGGAAGCCTTGGTATAGACGCCTATTTTGCCGCTGTCGCCTAGATAATAGGTAATCATGTTATCATCCTCTGCTACAAAATTTGTCGCATTGGCGGCATAATGGAGGCTGCCTGCTTCCATGCCGTTCGTGTTCATGTAAAGATCAAAGGCATAGCTTTGAATAGCGTCGTGATTTGCATTCAAAAGTGTATCAATGGACAGTGCTTCACTGCCGGATGCAGGGGCATAACCGATAGGCTCAAAACCATCTGCATCGGAAACCGTTTGCGTGTCATTTTGTGTGGTTAAATGATAGCCTGCCGGCAGTGTGCCAATGTCTATTTGGATCGCAATGGGTGCCGCTGCTTCAATGAGAAAAGTGCCGTCATCTGAGGATGTAACGATGCTGCCGCTATATATGATGTCAATGCCCGATAAGCCGATTTCATCCGCATCAAAAATCTGATTTTCATTGAGGTCTTCAAAGATAATGCCATTGACTTCAATGCTCTGAGCGCTTTCCGCGGTTGATTCAGCCGTACTGTTTTCAGTGGCGCTCCCTGTGCTGTTTGATGGACTGTTTTCTGGCCGGTCTGTATTTGAATCGGTATTGCCGCATGCTGATAATGTGAACATCAATAAGCATACAAATCCTGTTAACACTGATTTTCGCATGTATTCACCTCCATGCTAATCCATTACCCGTTTTGACAGTCAATTAACGAGATGAGCATGGGGCTAACCGCTTATTTTTGGCAAATACGCAGTACCAATTTTATCATGTATCATGTGATCATAAATGTAAGAAAATCGCTTTTCCGATAACGATCAGATCAGCGATTTTGCATAAGTGTTGGCGGTGACGCCATAAGTGTTTTTAAAGTGCTTATTCAGATGTGAGAGATCGACAAAGTGTTCTGCAGTGACTGCCGTGTAGACTTCTTTTGTTTCTTCGATCAGTTTTTTAGCGCGTGATAGTTTACAGCTTAAATAGTACTGATAAGGTGATAGACCGACGGCTGCTTTAAAAATGCGAATCATTTGATACTTGGACATGCCAACGGCTGTGGCAACGTCATCAAGCCGCAGTGGTTCACCTTCGGTATTTCGAAGTATCCATTTGATCTTTTGGATACGCTGATGCTCGCGGTTGATTTTTGCATCCGTCATCAAACCGCCCAAGTGGGCGCCAAGCAGGGTAAATGCATCATCACAGAATGCAGGATCACAATCATTTAAAATGGTAAAGGCAGTATTATAAACCAGCCGCTCAAGTGTTTTGTCGTATACAACTGAATCCTTAAAATAATGGGGTTCATTTGTATCTAGGATTGCTTTCATTTTGGATTCATCGACATAAATCATAACGTAGTCCAGCCTTTGATGCTCATGTGCCCAGCCGTCATGGACAAAACCGGGATGAAAGAGCATTACACCGTGCGGACATGATGCATGAATGCTGCCTCTGGAAGAAAACTTCTGAATGCCGTCTAGTGTAACGCCCAGTGCATATTCATCATGAGCATGTTTTTTATAGGAAAATTCATGAAAGCTGGCCGAAAGTGCCGTAATGCCGGAAGCTTGTTTGTAGACAAACTGATTCATACTCATCACCTCCCAAAAGGTGTCTTGCAATGCGTCCGTGGATATAACAACCATATGCAGCATACGAGCGGAGAGGCATCACAATAAAAGATAATAAAAGCAAAAGTGTATTTGGCACTATTGTATACTATTTGTTAGTTAAAATGCTAGTACATTATTGCGGATGCGATGGTGATGTGTAAGGTGCTTAATGTAAACTTAATGTTTGTCTAAAAAACCAAATGCCTAAAAACAATAAGCCAATAAGCCAATAAACCAATAAGTCAATAAGTCAATAAACTAGTAAGTTAATAAACCAGTAAGTTAACAATTCAAAAACGTGTAAATGCCGCAGTGGCGCAATATTTTACTAGACAGCCGCTGTCAGGCGGTTATAATTAGCCATAAAAACACAGCGCTTTTAATGACTTGAACAGCATTAATAGGACTTGAGGAGGCGGCAATGAAATACGATACAAAAGTGGTTATGATTATTGAAGAAAATTTGGCAATGTGGCAAAAGTTAAATGTTACGGCGTTTTTAGCAACGGGGATTGGCGGCACACAGCCTATCATTGGCGAGCCTTATCAAGACGGTGACGGCATCACCTATTTGCCGATGTGCAGGCAGCCAATTATTCTGTACACAGCAACTGCGGGAAAAATGAAAGAAATCTTGATAAAATCATTCACAAAGGAAATTCAGTCTGTGATTTATACGGAAGAACTTTTTGAAACAAAAAATGACATGGCGAACCGTGCAAAGGTGGCCGAGTTCAAAACAGAAGCGCTCAATCTTGTGGGTGTCGGTTTGTACGGTAAGAAAAATCAGATTGACAGAATTGTCAAAGGACTCGAACTGCATCCGTAAAGACAGCGGTTAGATGCGATTTTTTGTCAAGATTGTCTCGTTTTACTGATATAATAAAGGCGTATATGATATTCGATTATTAGACATATTGGGCAGGAAAGTGAGGAAGTGCAGTATGGGTATTTTTACAGAAGTGGAGAAACAGCTTAAAGTTAGGGGCTATGCCGTGCAGACATTTTCAAGCGGTGCAGAGGCCGTCGACTATTTAAACCGTGTGGTTGATGGTGTAACTGTTGGTATTGGCGGGTCGGCAACGGTGAAAACGCTTAATGCATATACGGCGTTAAAGGCACACAATACGGTTTATTGGCACTGGGAGCAGGACGCTGATGAAGCGCGCCAAAATGCAATGACAACGGATGTTTACTTGGCGTCTGCAAATGCGCTGGCTGAAACAGGAGAAATCGTCAATATTGACGGCAAGGGCAACCGCGTGGCATCAATGCTGTTCGGGCACAAAAAAGTTTATTTTATCATCGGGCGCAATAAACTTGTGCCAACCTATGAAGAAGCTGTTTGGCGTGCTAAAAATATCGCAGCGCCAATTCGGGCACAGCAGATGAATATGAAGACGCCATGCGCCATTAAAGCAGATAAGTGTTACGAATGCAACAGCCCTGACAAAGTGTGCCACGGCATGGTGACGCTTTGGGGGCCAATGATGGGCTCGGCAGCAGAAGTGCTTTTAATTGATGAGGATTTGGGCATCTAATTGTCCAATAACGGCTTTGAAAAAGAATTGGAGAAGCGAGATGAAAATTGTAACCGCAGAAGCAGTACGTGAAAAATTAACCATCCCTAAGTGCATGGCGATTATGCGCGACGCACTGTGCCAATTAGAAACTGGCGAGGCACAGCAGCCGCTGAGAACGGTTGAAATACTTCCAAATGGCGAGGCTTTTGGTTTTATGCCCGCTTATCTGGGGAATACGGATTATTTTGGTGCGAAAATACTGACGGCATTTCATGCCAATATGGGAACGAATTACCCAAGTCATATGGGTTATGTCATGCTATTTGAATCCGTTCACGGCGCTTTTGTCGGTATGGCTGATGCTACAGTAATTACTGAAGTTCGAACGGGCGCTGTTTCCGGTGTTGCAACTGACTTGCTTGCAAGGAAAGATGCCAACACTTTGGCTTTGATCGGTGCCGGTGCTCAGGCGCGGTCACACCTTAGAGCAGTTTGTGAGGTGAGGTCGATCAAAACGGTTTATGTCTATGATCTTTCAGAAGCGCGATCCAAGACATTTATAGATGAAATGACTTCAGAATATCCGCAGCTGGAATTTCATGTTGCTAAGACGGCAAAGGAAGCTGTTGCAGATGCAGATATCATTTGTACACTGACGCCGAGTCAGGCACCTTTTTTAGAATCGCAATGGGTGAAACCGGGAACACATATTAACGCCGTGGGAACGTTCAGTCCGACGACACGGGAAGTGACCAGTGAGCTCGTCGCCAGATCGAAGTTTTATGCAGACCAAGTTGAGGCGATGAAACGTGAATGCGGTGAATACCTTATTCCCAAAGCGGAAGGGCTTATTGATGAAACACATATTAGAGGTTCGATTGGCGCGCTTTTGCTGGGACGCATTGAGGGCAGAACCAGTGATGAAGAGGTAACGCTGTTTGATGCTTTGGGGCTGGCGGTTGAAGATGTCGCCTGCGCGCGATATCTCTGTGTGGAATAAATCAAAATTTCTATGCGGCGACAGACTTAAAGGCATGAGAATGATTAGATGCTTACACATAAAATAAAGAGCCGACCTGTTCTGAATGACAGGCATTCCAAATGTTAGCCAGTTGATAGAAGAAATGGTCTATACTGGTCAACACAGTCAGGAAGCGTGTCATCGGACAGCCGGCTTTATTTTTTTGGGGGAATAGATATTTATTTGGATAGGTTCAGGTTCCTAACGGTATGTTCCTGAGATATAGGTGACGGGTGATATTTGACCTTCTTTAATACATCGGATGAGATCTTGCTCACTTACAACTGTATCGGGAAATTGCGTGGCATAAATGCCAATACGATTTATGCGATGGGCATCGCTGCCACCGCAGTGCGGACAATTAATCTGATCCGCTGTTGCGGATGCCTTGAGGTTATTGGCATCTTTGGTATTGCCATTAAGGGTTTCGACGGCGTGAAGACCGTGAACTTCGAAAAGGTGATCGCCGAGTCCGCGCATGTTTTCGCGGTATGGATGTGCGGCAATGCAAGCGCCGCCAACGGCATTGACGTGATCGATCAAGGCTTGTGCTGACACCATGCCCGCAGGTATTTCGTCAAGGCCGAAACAGAGAATATCGCCTTCCAGCGTTAAAATTTCAGTGCCGACGAAAACGAGAATACCATACTTCGCCTGCATCGCCTTTGCAAAATCTCGGTTGGCAAAAGTATCGTGATCGGTGATGCAGATTCCGTCGAGACCGATGGCCTTTGCGTATTTAATCCCTTCCTCATAGTCGATCTGACTGCAAGGAGAATGCTGTTTGGTGTGAAAGTGTAAATCGATAATCATAAAAATCTCCATTAAAAAAGATGTATGCCATTTGGGCTAAAGTCTATGGCAACGGTTTGCCCAAGTTCATAAAGTGAAAGTGATACTCGGTAAAGACAGTCAGCGTATAGGACGGTTTCACCAAGTGATAGGCGGTAGCGAACGACATTCCCGAGCAGTTCCCGACTGGACACGGTGGCAAAGATGGTGTTGGTAATATCGGCGGCGGTGCTGGCATCTGTTAATAGAATCTCATTTGGCGGCAGCAGCAGATGTGATTTTCCGCTGAATGCGTGCGCCTGCATCAGTTTACGATAGAAAGCAGTTGCCGGTGATAAATGTGATAGCTGTAAAATATTCACGTGTCCCATAAAATCAGCGGTAAAGGCATTAGATGGCGTGTGGTAAACCGTTTCAGGCCGATCATACTGCAAAATTTCACCGTGGTTCATGACGGCGATTTTATCGGCGATAGCCATGGCTTCTCTTTGGTCATGCGTGACGTAGATAGAAGTAATGCCGATACGCTGCTGAATGCGGCGTATTTCCTGTCGCATGGCAACCCGCAGCTTTTCATCCAGATTGCTGAGCGGTTCATCAAACAGCAGAATTTTTGGTTCTGTAATCAGCGCTCTTGCCAAAGCGGCACGCTGTTTCTGCCCGCCGCTGAGGGACTGAATACTTCGATCGTTCATACCGCTGAGTTCGACCATTTCTAAAACTTCATCAATGCGTTTTTGAATATCGGCTTTGGGCATACGTTTGATTTTAAGGCCGTAGCCGACATTTTCTTCGACGCTCATATGCGGGAAGAGGGCATAGTTTTGAAAGACCATGGCCGTTTGGCGCTTTTGCGTTTCCCATTTTGTCACGTCAACACCGTCAAACCAGATTTCACCGCTGGAGGGTTCCAGCAAGCCGGAAATGATTCTGAGCAGCGTCGTCTTACCGCAGCCGGAAGGGCCCAAAAGTGCAAGCAGTTCACCGTTCTGAATGTGTATGTCGACGGCCTTTAAGGCGCTAAATCCGTTATAGTCTTTTGTGACGGCTTTGATGTCGATGCTCATAGGTTCACTTCCTTTTTATAGGGCGCCTTTAATCGCTTAATGACATCCCGAAAATTGAAAAGCAGATAGTAAAATCCCAGAAAAATAAGTGTCATAAAGGATAAGAGCAGTGCAATCGCCGCAGCATCGCCGGAGGCATTGCTCTTGACAACAGTGAAAATCTGTTGAACAGCCACTTTGTTGGATGGGATAATAAGTAATATAATCGCGCCCAGTGTGACCATGCCGTCAGAAAAACTGCGTAAAAAGGATGCAAAGAAAGCGCTTTTCATTTGCGGCATCATAATACTGAAAAAAGTACGCGCCTGTCCTGCGCCAAGATTATACGAAGCGTTCTCAATGTCTGGATGAACGTGCTCCAAGAGTGCATAGCCAGCTCTTAAACCGATATTCATAAAACGTGCAATACATATGAGATAGACGATGGCTTTTGTCCCAAGCAGAACAATGCTTGGCAGAGGTGTCAGCCAAAACTTGCCGACGCCGAGAATCGGATATCGGAATGTGACGAGATAACCGATGCCAAAGAGAATGCCGGGGACAGCGGCAGGCAGTGTTGCGAATAGATCGGCTGCGGTTGCAAATTTCGGACGATGCAGCTTTAACAGATAAGCGAGAAAAACACCTGTGCCCGAAGCAAAAAGCGCGGTGACGGACGCGAGCTTGAACGAGTTGATAAAAGGTTTAACCTGCGTGCCCTTTAAGCTTTGAAAATGTGCTAACGTAAAGGTGTAATCATAGCCCCATTGTTTGGTTAAAGCGCCGAGGACGATAAAGAGGTACTGTCCCAGTAATAATATGAGATAAAGTGCACTGAGCCCAATCATAATGGCTTTCATGCTCTTTGGCAGTGCTTTACTGACAATGGCATCAGAAGCCGTATCATCTGAAAAGTACGATCGTTTTGACAGATGGTATTTGTGAAGCCAAAAGGCCATAAAACACGGCAGCAGTAAAATGATGCCCGACAATGCGGCAGACTGCATGTCGTAGAGCCCCGTGATCTGAATATAAAGGTTTGATGCCAGTGTCTGATAGCTGCCGCCGATAATAAGCGGTGTACTAAAGTCAGACATGGAGGCCAGAAAGACGAGCAGGGCTGTTCCGGCGATTTCAGGCGCCATCAGCGGCAGTGTCACAGTCAGCAGGACTTTGCCTTCCGATGCACCCATGGTGCGCGCTGCTTCTTCCAGAGAAACATTGGTCTTCTGAATGGCACTGCTAATCAGGAGATAGGCAAGCGCCGTGAGACCAAGAACCTGAACAGTGGCAATGCCGCGCATGCCAAAAGGCGAAATCGTAAGCCCCAGCAGCCTATGTGTAATGAGGCCGCGCTTGCCAAATAGCATGATGTAGGCAATGCTGCCAACAAAAGGCGGATTGATAAACGGCAGCATAACGAGCGCTCTGAGGAAACCCTTGCCAGGGAAGGCCATGCGGTGCAGTGTAAACGACAGGGTCAGGCCTAAAACAGTAGCCATAATCGTGACGATTATGGCTACGCTGAGGCTGTGCCGTAAATATATGAAGCTGTTTTGGAACCCTTTCGTGGTAAAGAAAAGGCTGTCCGAGGAAGAAATCCCATAAAACACAATGCTGATGACCGGCAGTAATATAAAATACACCAGAAAGAGGAAGATGATCCCGTAAATCAGCTTGTGCGGTGAAGGGGTTCTAAAATGCATAGGCGCCTCAAATTCTAAAGATTATTGCGGCAGATGATTTTGCCATTCGAGTAGAATAGATTCTCGGTTGGCAGCATTTGCCTGAAAGTCTACAGGGAATAGTTGAATATCTTTAATATCGACGATGCCGTCTGGAATGGAAATGTCATCTCTGGCAACGGCTGCATAGCGTACATCTGCTAGTGTTTGCATGCCTTTTTTTGAAATCATCCAGTCAATAAAGACTTTTGCAGCATCAAGTTTTTTGGTGCCTTCGACGATGGCAACGGGCTGTGGCCACCAGCCGGTACCGTCTTTTGGATAGACGATTTTGATATTGGCGTTATTTTCTTCGAGTTCTCGGTCGCCGTTGCTGGCATTGATCCCAACGATGGCCTCACCGGAGAGGACGTTATTGGCAGGGTCGCTGCCGCGTGCTGTAAAGTATGGTACCTGACCGATTAACTGGTCGAGATACATCCAGCCTTCTTTTTCGCCGCGTACTTGTAAAATGGCACTGACCGTATTATAAGCGGTTCCCGATGAAGCGGGATCGGACATGGAGATTTCGCCTTCTAATCCGCTTTGAATGAGGTCGTCCCATGTTTCGGGCATTCTTATGCCGTATTCGTCAATAAGTGCCGTATTGACGACCCAGTTGACGAGTGTTAAAGAAGTCCCGTACCAGTAGCCGTCGGGGTCTTTCATGATGTCGTCAAGAACAGCGCCTTCCGGTGCATCATAGGCGTGCAGGAGGCCTTGCTGTGCCGCACTGATAAAGGTATCGGCGCCGCCGGTAAACCAAATGTCAGCAATCGGTGTTCCGGCAGTGTTTTCGTTGATTAATCGCTGAAGGATTTCGCCGTTTTGCATGGTGAGATTTTCAACTTTGATACCCGTATCAGCTGTAAATTGTTCCAGAACGGGGATAATTGTGTCCGTAACGCCATACATGTTCAGCGTAACGTCTTTCATTGCTTCTGCATCGTAGTAATCAGAATGCCAGCCAGCGTCTGTTTCGACAACTGTTTCCTGCGTTGTTTCTACAGCCGCTTCCGGAGCTGTATCTGTAGATGTGTTATCAATGGTATTCTGTGATGTATCGGTAGGTTCAGTAATGTTACTGCCGTTTTGAGCAGTTTCGTTTGTATTTGCTGGCGTCTCAGTTGCATTTGCCGGCGTATTGTCGGCATTTTGCTCAGCAGGTGTGTTGCTTGAACCGCACGCAATCATTAAAAAGGCTGAAATCGCTAAAACGACCAGCAATAATTTTCTTTTCATGTTTCCTCCATGATTCTTTGTCTTTGAAATTTCTGCTTAAGTGGTATGTGAAATGATCCCTAGACGCCCCTACGTCTGCCAAAATCACAGACTCAAACAGTGCAATGTTATTATACGCTTTCATGGTGTAAAAGAGAAAGGATATAAAATAGTTTTATAAATGTTAAGAAATATAAGCAAACTTTAGTCTGCCATGAAGAATAGATACGCTTGTAACCATTTGATTTTTTGGTTATTATGGTGACATTCTAAGTTGTTTATTGTAGAGAGCCATTTTTATTACGAATATAGAGGCTTTGAACAGACAGCAAAGTTCTCTCTGAATAACACTTTGAATTAAAGCAGTATAAGCTAACGTGATATGCAAGTCGAGGACATTATCTATTGAGAAGAACATCCGTGCTGTTGACATGGAAATATTTCACGCCGCAATAGTGTGAATTGCTAAAGCTACTTTAGGTTCAAGAGGAGGCGTCATGTACCTGTATAGTATTACAGATTTGGCAGCGCTTATTGGTTGTACGACCAGTGCCATTCGATATTTTGAAAAAGAGAATCTTATTTCAGTGGAAAAAGACAGCAAAGGGCACCGAGTTTACGATATTGTCGACGTCTTTCGGCTCATTTCTTATGAAAAATACCGATCAATGGGTTTCCCGATGAAGACAGTCGTCAAGCAATTTGCTGGCAAGGAGAACAGCCGTGCTATGATTGAAGAGCGCGAGGCGCATTATAAAAATAAAGCGTTGGAAATGGCGGCTTATTATCAATCGCTTGCAGATGCCATTGAGTCACATTTAAGCAGTATTCGCAGAATAGATGACTTATTTGGAAGCTGTGAGCTTGCGATGTCACCGGAAATGTTTGTTATTTGCGATGAAGATTCAGGTTGGCTCTCAAAGAATAGGACTTCTCAACAGCTGTTGCAAAGTTGGATTAAGGCCATGCCAAAAGTACAGTTGGCAGTGCTTCACCGGAGTCTAGGTATGAGTGATTTTGGCTATCTCATTGACGACAGCAGCCGTAAAGTATTGGAACTTCCCGTTGGGCTTATGACGAGATTGCTGCCGTCAAAATCTTGTCTTCATACAATTGTCGCCGTTGATAAGGCGACATTACGGGAGTCTCAGACGATTTTTGAAGAGGCGATCGCCTACGCAAAAGAAAAGCGATTGACCGTTGGCGATATGGCTTGGGGCAAGATCTTGCTTGTAGAAGTAGGCGAAGAGGATGAGCTGAAAATATTTATTGAACTTTGGATATCGATAAAAATTTAACATTGTGCTTGCTTGTAAAGTTACTTTATGATTTATCATGGAATCAAAGGTATCATCAAAATGATAAGGATAAAGGAGAGAACAAATGAACAATCGGCACAAGATACTGTTTGATCCAATCAAAATTGGGTCGCTTGAAATTAAAAATCGTTTTGTGTTGGCACCAATGGGCCCCGGTGGTATGTGTAATGCAGATGGCAGTTTTAACAAGCGCGGTATGGATTTTTACGTAGAACGCGCAAAGGGCGGTACCGGGCTCTTGATGACAGGTGTTACCATGGTAGAAAACGATATCGAAAAATGCGCCTTACCATCAATGCCATGCCCAACACTGAATCCGCTTAACTTCATCACAACAGCCAATGAGATGAACGAGCGGATTCACGCTTATGGGGCTAAAATTTTTCTGCAGCTTTCTTCAGGCTTTGGTCGTGTTAGTATTCCATCTATTGTAGGGAAGACAGCTGTCGCACCCTCTGAAATTCCTCATCGCTTTTTAAAAGGTGTTACCTGTCGCGCACTGACGACGGAAGAAGTAAAAACTTATGTACAGAAATTTGTTGAGTCTGCAGTGATTGCAAAAAAAGGTGGTTTTGACGGTGTGGAGATACACGCTGTTCACGAAGGTTACCTTTTGGATCAATTTGCCATTTCATTTTTTAATCAGCGTACAGACGAATACGGCGGTTCACTAGAAAATCGTCTGCGCTTTGCCTGTGAAATTGTTCAGGGAATTAAAGCAGCTTGCGGTGAAGATTTCCCTGTTTCCCTCCGCTACAGTATCAAGAGCTTTATTAAGGATTGGTGCAAAGGTGGTCTTCCGAACGAAGTATTTGAAGAAGTGGGACGAGATATCCCAGAGGGAATCGAAGCGGCGAAAATGTTGGTAGCAGCTGGTTATGACGCACTCAATGCCGATGTAGGTTCCTATGATTCGTGGTATTGGAGTCATCCGCCTATGTATCAGGAAAAAGGCTTGTATCTGCCGTACAATGAGATTTTAAAAGGTGTCGTAGATGTTCCGATTATTAGTGCGGGGAGAATGGAAAATCCTGATTTAGCTTCCGACGCTATCATAGAAGGCAAAACAGACATGATTGGTCTTGCGAGGCCATTGTTGGCAGATGCGGCGATCCCAAATAAAATTAAAGCAGGCGCATTCGATTCCGTAAGGCCGTGTCTCTCATGTCAAGAAGGCTGTATGGGCCGGCTTCAGACCTTTGCAACGGTTTCTTGCGCCGTAAATCCAGCCTGTGCTCGTGAAAATGACTACGGTATTGGCAAAGCAGAGGCGGCAAAGCACATTCTTATAGTCGGCGGTGGTGTTGCAGGGTGCGAAGCAGCTAGGGTTGCCGCGATTCGTGGACACAAAGTAACACTTCTTGAAAAAGACGCACAATTGGGCGGGAATTTGTTGCCCGGGGGTGTACCAGAATTTAAGGAAGATGATCACGCACTGGTAAAATGGTATGTGAGGGAACTTGAAGCACTTAATGTCGATGTGCGCTGTCAAACGGAAGCTACAATTGAGACGATCCGCGATTTTGAGGCAGAAACCGTAATTGTAGCGACGGGATCAACACCTAAGCAACTGACTGTGGATGGCTTCAAAAGAGTATACAGTGCTGAAGATGTATTGCTGCAAAAGAAAGATGCCGGAGATTCAGTGGTTATCATTGGTGGCGGTCTCGTGGGCTGTGAAACGGCACTTTGGTTGAAAGAACAGGGAAAAGAAGTTACCATTGTTGAGATGCAGCCTGATATACTCAGTGTAGGAGGGCCACTTTGCCATGCCAACCACGATATGTTGCATGATCTTATTGCTTTCAATGCGATCAATGTCAAATGCAGCGCAAGTGTCATTCGTGGTGAAGCTGACAGTATTGTTGTTCAAACCGCAAGCCATCAGGAAGAAAGCATCAAAGCAGATTCTGTTATTATCGCCATTGGCTATAATTCTGAAAATACGTTGGCACAAGCGCTGGCATTTGAATCAATGGATGTAAATGTGATTGGTGATGCGAATAAAGTGAAAAATATCATGTACGCCATTTGGGATGCTTACGAAGTAGCACGTAATCTATAGGTATAGTACAGGATACGGCATGTAGAGCTTTATTTATAAAAATGAATGCAATTCTTTGGAGTGGGAATTCTGTCAATTCCCACTCTTTAATTTTTTGCAGAGGTCATCATCATAAAATTTGATGTTTTAACCTGATTTTAAGAATTTTGAGCCGAAATCATAAGCTGCATCAGTAATCAGGTATTTAAGATAATATTTGGAAGCTTATGACAGAAAGTGTATGATATAAAAGAATAGCACTAAATTTGTGAATACCATATAAAGATAGAATGGAGAAACAATTGAAGCGAAGAGTACTGGCGAGCTTACTGATACTGATCTTGCTACTGAGTGCATATACATGGACGAAAATACATAAAAGCAGTACGACGGATATGTCATACACCATTGACTATCAGGACGAAGCGCTCTCAGGCAGTTATCAAGGTGATTTGGCCTTTTTCACCCCCAATGGCCAAGGTGTTTTTACAGCGGAAAATGGAGTCTCCATTGATGCTGTGTGGGATAATGGCGTACCGACAGCCGTGCGAGAGATGACATTGCCGAATGGCAGGCAGTTAGCGGGAAGATGGCAAGACGATATCCTAAATGTGATTGATTACCGTATAAATAAGATGGACGCAATCGAGGATCTAAAGCAGTTGGATCAGGCGATCACCGACTATTATGTCGGCGATGTCGAATCGGTGCATTACCATATTGCCGCATCAATTGCCGAACTTAACAAGGCCGTATTTGAGACAGAGAATCATGCAGCAAGTGAAGCGAGAATCAGTGAAAGGAGTGCTGAAACTGGACAAAGTGAAACGACAATAGAGGCGCTTACATTCTACCAAATGATCTGTGAATTGGTTCATGGTGGAGGTGATTCGCATTTTAAGAGTTATTACCAATTTTACAATAAAGCGCTGCCATTTACGGTTGCCTACATAGATGGTATTGCCTATATTGATCAGCCAAATGATGAACTGGCGCTCGCCATAGGTGATAAATTAATGACGATTAACGATACACCCATCAAAACCTATTTTGAAAGCGGTATTTTTCCGAGTTCGCGGGGCAGAGCAGCCTTTATTGAACGCTACGCTTTAAGTGATGTGTTTCTCAACCTTTACTTTGGCGTGTACGATTCTTTTAAGCTCGTTTTCCAAAAGCAGGACGGGCAATTGGTTGAACAGACAGTAAGTTGTACAAATGCAGGACTGGATGCTTATATAAGGAAATATCATGGTGACGCTCCGGTATCACTGATTGAAGGTGATGGCTACCATGTTCTCAAAATTAAATCGATGACAACCGATCATCTCAGCATGATTCTTCAAGACTGCTTCAATGTGATCCAAAAGGATGAAGTACTGTTGATCGATATTTCTGAGTGCAGTGGGGGCGACAGTGGTTTTATCAGACAGCTGATGATGTACTTTCCCGTTGATACCTATCAAACACAAAGCTATGCGGCGATGCAGCAGGAAAATCTGTGGATAGAGAATTATCATCAAGAACCCATTTATTATGGGAAGGTCTTTGTCTGTATTTCAGAAAACACGAGCAGTTCGGCCGCCGCACTTGCCGCTGTGATGAAGGCTAGCAATACGAGTCAGATCGTAGGGAGTGATATTGGGGAGCTTTTCGCCAGTACCGGCGATTCAATAACCATAAAACTAGATCATTCGTTCATTGAGGTAGACATTCCAAGGCATATGTTTACATCGCCGATTCCCAATGACCAGTCGTCGTGGCTCAAAGCCGACAAGGAGATGAACATTCGGCTTTTAAAGCTGCAAGAAGGCGAAACCGCGGCCTATAATGCGATTGTGAAACAAGTGAATACGTCAGATGAAAAAAGTTGACAAATGACAGGTAATAATGCAATTTCCTCAGGTAATCCATTAAAAAACCGTCATAAAATATGTTATAGTAGATTCAAACTGGCGATCGAACAAACATGGACACAAGCAGTCCGGTTTCGAAGATCATCACCTGACAATCGTATAAAAAGAGATGAAAGCAGGCGGATTTTTGAACGGAAAAAGCGATCAAACAAAGCAATTATATTTCACACCAAGGTTATTGGAAACACTTAAAAGTATTTGGGAATATCCGCTGACCATTGTGGAAGCGCCCATGGGGTATGGCAAAACAACTGCCGTTAAGCACTTCCTTGAGCATACAAAAGCCGATGTGCTTTGGCTCAAGGTGTATGACGAACTCATCGATCATTTCTGGGATGAGTTTTCGACACTATTTGGCAACTATAATGAAAGTCTTTATCAGCGGTTCATCCAAGTGGGCTTTCCGAATGATGCCGTTTCATTGCGAGAGACGTTGAAGTTGATGGGGACACTTAATCTCGTTAACCCCTGTGTACTGGTGATTGATGATTATCATTTAATTGACAGCCCAGAACTCAACCGCCTCATTACAACCCTTGCAGCCAATGAAGTTGAAGGGCTTCATATTGTTTTAACGGGGCGTTATACGAAGTTGCATCATCTCGAAGAATTGTCGCTTAAGGGCATCCTGCATCACGTAACAAAAGAAAGTCTCGAAATGACTGAGAATGAAATAATAGATTACTATCATGCTTGTGGCGTTATCATCAATGAGAAACAAGCGAAATGGCTGTTTGATGCGACAGAGGGATGGATTAGTGCACTTTATTTGATGCTGTTGAGTTATCTGAAAGACGGCGTTTTAGAACCGCCGGAAAGCATCTATAAACTCATTGAAAAAATTGTCTACACACCGCTTGATGACGATGCGAAAGCATTGATGACGATGCTGTCCATCTTCGACAATTTCACCTTAAAACAGGCGGTGTTCATTTGGGACGGTCAAAGTGCGGTACAGATTCTTGAAAACACAGTACAAAAGAATACTTTTATCAATTATGACGTGCGCACAAAAAATTATCAGATTCACAGTTTGTTTCGAGAGTATCTTCGAGAGGTGTTTGAAACAAAGCCCTCAGATTTTAAAATGCGCTTATATCGACAGGCAGCGGCATGGTATTCTAAACAGCAAGATTTTTTTACTGCCCGACAGTTCTGGTATCGCTGTGGTGATTTTGAAGCCATTTTACAGTCGATCAAAACTGAAAAAGTAAAAAATTCAACAGCACAAAGTGTAAAAGCATTGTATAAATATGTCAAAGAATGCCCGCCGGCTATTAAAGGGCGTTATCCCTATGCGCTGCTGATTTTGGCAATGCATATGACGCTGCACAATGAATTTCAAATTTTCGGTCAACTTTGCAGAGAAGCGGCCGAAAATGCAGGTGGTTTCTCAGAAGCACAGCGTCAGGCATTTTACGGTGAACTCGAATTGATGCAGGGCATTGCAGCATTTAATGACCTCGATCAAATGGCTGAACATTTTGATCGTGCATGGGCATTGCTGGGGACGGCGACATCGGTTTTTGATACGAATTCAGACTGGTCGCACGGTTCACCTTCTATTCTCTATCTTTATTATCGGGAGAGCGGCAAACTTCAGACACATCTCAAAACGATGATTGAAAAACTGCCGCATTATCGACGGCTTACAAGAGCGCACGGCAATGGTGCCGAGATTATCATGGAAGCGGAATGCTATTACCATCGCGGCGATTTTGTAAACGCGGAGATATCACTGAATAAGGCAATGCATATGGCACAGTCATCGGATCAGTGGAGTATTGAGCTCTCGGGAATCTATTTGCAAATGCGCATTGATCTGATGAAACAGGATTATCAGCATATGTTTGAACTCTTGCACAGAATGCGTGAGGAAATGACAAAGCGCGTTGAATACCAGTATTTGCATAAAGTAGAATTGTGTGAAATCAGTTTTTATGCACAACTGGATCAGAAATATAAAATTCCTGATAGCCTCGGACGGCCTGAGCAAGGTGACATTCGACTGCTCTATGCCAATTATGGCATGTTTAACATTATTTATGGCCGGGTGATGCTGATCAATGAACGCTATACAAAAATATTGGGCAGTGTGCCGCACTTCCTACAAATTGCATCAATTTTTCCGACTTTATTGAGCAGTGTGTATACGTACCTTTATTCAGCCGCTGCAAACTGGAAGCTGAAAAGAATTGACGATGCGCGGGAAGACCTCAAAAAGGCATTGGCAATTGCGATGCCGGATCAGCTCTATATGCCTTTTGTTGAAAATGGCGACTATCTCGAGCCGCTTGTGAAAGAACTGGTTTTTTCGGACTGCTACAGAGAAGATGCGACGTATATTTTAATGCTTTATAAAACGTATGCTGATGCTAAAGAAGCGGTTAAGCAAAAGTATTTTCCCGAAGATAAGGATAAGTTGACAGACCGCGAGTATGAAGTAGCCTTACTGGCATCAAAAGGGTATACCAATAAGGAGATTGCTGAGAAACTCTATATTTCTCAGAATACGGTGAAGTTTGCACTTAAATCGGTCTTTGCCAAGCTAGCCATTGGCAGCCGGGCACTATTGAAACAATACTTTGGTAAAACGGAGTAGCATATAAGCGGGCGAATGAAAAGACTACCCGGTGGGTAGGTTACGTAATGATTAAACCATTATACAATTTTGTATAGTGGTTTTTTTATAAGCAAAAACAGGATTCGAAATTTGTCAGGAGTGATGACATGGTAAAGATTTTGGAGGTTCATCCAAAAGCGAAACATCAATTAGAGGTGCTGTTGGATAATGGCAGCAGCATTACACTGAATTTGGCACCGAAACTGCAAACCATTCGCTTTGGCCTTTTGAGTGACGAGACTTTTTTTCGCCGAGTTGAAACGGATGGAACCGTTATTCACTGGGATCACAAAGTTGAAATATCCTTGAGTGAAGTATTGAGTTTACTTAAAAAATAGCATGCGGTATGACAATGCAGTATTAACAGTTGAAAGGAGATTGCATCTTATGGGGAAGAAGATTTTGAGCATCGTGCTCTCATTGTGCATGGTTTTTGCGATGATGCCTATTATGGCACTTCCGACATATGCCGACACTGTGGACACATCAGGCATGACGGATTTTTCATATGTGGAAGGACAGACGTACGCAAGCGGCGCCGTTTATCGAATTGGCACAAAGGAAGCACTTAGCGCTTTGGCAGAAGCTGTCAACGATGGACACAAAACAATGAAAGGCGTGACGTTTTATCTGTCCGCCGATATTAACTTGAATGAAGGGATAGTCCTTACTTTTGAAGCGGATACGGGACTGATGAAGGTCTCCGACGGCACCGATACTTACTGGATCGGTACGGGTGCGCTTGGTGATTGGTCAGGTGATAATTATACATTTAACTTTTCGGCGAGTACCGCGGGGGCGTTTTATTTAGACGATACCAGTACGACGACGACGGAAACGGTTCCCTTTGCATTGAGTGAATGGACGCCGATTGGTTATTATGATGACGCTGGTGAGGTCGTTCATAGCTTTGATGGTACCTTTGACGGCAATGGTTTTACGATCAGCGGTCTTTATACCCATTCAGAAGAAAAGAACCAAGGCCTCTTCGGTCTCACAGGTTACGGCGCCGATGTCACATTTAAAAACATCGCTGTCGAAAACGGTTATGTATTTGGCTATTCCTATGTTGGTGGTATTGTCGGCAGAAGTTATGGCGGCAGCATGACAGATTGCTATCAAACGGGCAGTATTATTGGCACCTCAGAAGGTAATAGTTATGCAGGTGGGCTTGTAGGCTACAGTGGGGATTTTGATATTGCGGGTTCTCATCATTCGGGCAGTGTTGTAGGTCTTGGCTTTTACGTGGGTGGTTTATTGAGTAAATCCTCAATCAATGGCATTATCAGTGACAGTTACAATACCGGTAAGGTTTCAGGTGTTGTGGCAGTTGGCGGGATCGTTGGACAATCGTATAAGGCGATGACCCTATCGAACTGTTATAATACGGCAGATGTAAAGGGCGGCGGCAGTCATGTCGGCGGGATCTCAGGTTATCACTATCAAGGCAGTATTATCGAAAACTGCTATAATACAGGCAATATTAAAGGCACGCAGTATGTTGGCGGTATTGCCGGAAAAAATAATCCAGTATCAATCATTAGAGAGAGCTATAACACAGGTGATGTGGAAGGGACAATGACTGAAGTTGGTGGTATTGCTGGCATTAATACGACTTCAACGATTACAAAGTGCTACAATGCGGGATATGTTTACAGCGGCGATGGGAATGCCGGCGGCATAACTGGCAACAATACCACGACGAGTGAAATCAGCAATTGTTATAATGTCGGTTTAATCGTGAGCTATGGCGATAATGCCGGCGGGATCGCAGGGAGTAGTGATAGTACGATATTGAATTGTTATAGCGCAGGCAGTGTTCGTCGCTCTGATGTCGATGGCGGCATTGTCGGTGATTATCTTGGTGGGACAATGAGCGGGAATTACTATGATATTCAAATGTATACCAGTATTGACCCGGGATATTTACCAGATGGCTATGGAACGGCATTATTGACCTCAGACATGACAACAGGGAACGCCTTTAGCGGCTGGGATGAGTCAATTTGGCAGTTTACAACGGGGACTTATCCAAGATTAGTCGGTATGGCAGATACCGATGTGGCTATTGTTTCGGCAGCACCCATCTTTCTCAGGGGTGTTGATACGATAGATTATGAGTCGAGAAGTGCCGTCTACACGGATTTTTCAGTGAGTATGGTAAATGACGTAGCATGGGCGCTTGACCCAGACTGGTCAGATGGATTAAGTTTAGATGATTCAGGACATGTTACGATATCAGACAACGGCGGAGATGCCACGCTGATTGCAACACATGGGGACTACTCAAAAGAAGTGGTGCTGTTTGATGTAATCGCATATAACATTTCGGTAAGTCCAAGGTTTTATGTATTTGATCCCATTGAGGATGGCTATGAAACGGCACCGGAGACGTCATTTGTTGTAACAAATACAGGTGCGAAGGCGACGGGTGATTTAAACTTAACAACTTTAGACGACTTTTTTGACTATTCAGTTACGACAATCCCCAGCATCGAGAAAGGGGAGAGCTACACGGTTGCATTAAGCCCTAAAATCGGACTTCTCCCGACAGATTATGAAACTTTTCTTGATATATCGAATGAGAATATAGATGAAACCTACAGCGTAGCAATTGAAATAACGCCTATACCGGTGTACAGTGTCGCCTTTAATCAAACGGAGACCTACACCTTTGCGAACAAACCAGTGGGCTATGCAGAAGCACCGTATTTTGATTTCACACTGACCAACGATGGGAATCAAGTAACGGGGCCGATGACGCTGGCGCTTAGCGGCACAAACAGTGATTGTTTTACACTGGACAGATCGTCATTTTTAAGCATGGCTGTCGATGGTGTATCGACTATTCGCGTCACACCGGACGTTGGCTTAGACACAGGTACCTATACGGCAACAATTGGCATATCGGGCGATAATATTGAGCCAAAGTCATTTGATATCAGCTTTACAGTAGAAGCATTAAAAACACTTCAAAGTATAACGGCCCCAAGTGATGTCACAGGTGTTAAAGCTGCAACAGAAAAATCGGCAACCGCTTTGGGATTGCCTGAAACCGTTACCATGGTGACAGATCTTGGGGATGTCGATGTGGCTGTGACATGGGATGTGGATTCATGTGACTACGACCCTGCAATAATGACAGAACAGACATTTGCTGTAAGTGGTACGGTGGCATTGCCTGAAGGTGTTGTTAATCCTGACGCCGTGTCTTTAAGCACTGCCATCAATGTAACGGTAGATGAAATAAGTGCTAAACTCAGTATATCCACAGCTACCTTTGATCGCTACACGGGCAGTGCAGGTTATAGAGCGATCCTTTTGAACATGACCCTTTCAGGTTATACGTTTACGGGTGTTTACAACGGTGAAAATGAATTGATTTTGAATGAGGATTATGATATGCTGCTAGCTTTTGCGATTCACCAATCATACCTCTCAACGCTGCCCGTTGGGGATACCACCTTGACGTTTAAGTTTAGTGGCGGAAAAGATCAAACGTTAATCATATCTGTCGTCGATACGACACCTGCTGTTGATATCGCTGTAATCGAAGGCGTTACACCACCTGTTAAAAATGCCGTCCCTGTGACGACAATCACAGAAACAGATCAGTATACGGGAACGGTGACGTGGAGCCCTGATGACAATCCGTTTGCAACGGCTACAACTTATACCGCAACGATTACATTAACACCGAAGACGGGCTTTACATTAAGTGGTGTCACAGAGGATTTCTTTTCCGTGGCAGGTGCGACAAGTGTAACCAATGAAGCGAATAGTGGTATTATTACAGCATTATTTCCAGCAACGAAGCCTCTTAGCAGCACCATTAGTCCAAATTCAGATTCCTTTGATTTATACAGTGGCAGTAGTAATTATTCAGATATCTCAGTAGCGTTAGTACTTAATGAAAATGTACTTACTGGCATTTATAACGGCAGTACGGAACTTATAGCAGATACGGATTATACCGTGTCGGGTACAACTGCAACAATTCTCACTTCATACCTTGAAACACTAAGTGAAGGTGATACGAATTTGACGCTTAAGTTTAGCGAAGGAGACGATCAAGTGCTCACGGTGTCTGTGAGTGATACCACACCAATCCCGATTACGATAACGACGATAGGGGGCGTGACGCCGCCTGCGAAAAATGCAGTGCCGGTGACAACGATTACGGAGACGGATCAGTTTACCGGGACAGTGGCGTGGTCGCCAAGTGACAGCCCGTTTGCGGCAGAGACCGCTTATACAGCTACCATTACTTTGATGCCAAAGGGTCTTTATACCCTGACAGGTGTTGGTGCTAATGCTTTTAGCGTTGCAGGTGCGACGTTTGTGCTCAATAATGTAAATTCAGGTGTTATTACGGCCGTCTTTCCGGCGACAGCAATTGCTGACAGTGCCCTTAATCCGAAAACGGCAACCTTTGACAAGTATGCAGGCAGTGTCAACAATGCCAATATCAGCATTGCCATGACACTTAATGAAAATACATTATCCGGTATTTACAATGGCGCTTCTGAATTGATTTACGGCACGGATTACAGCGTGACGGGATCGACAGTCACCATTGATAAAGCATACCTTTCAACACTGACAACAGGCAGTACACCGCTTACGTTTAAATTTAACAGCGGTGCCGATCAGATGCTGACGGTAGCCGTGGTTGATACGACACCGATTATTGACATTGCAGCCATTGGCGGCGTGACGGTGCCAGTCAAAAATGGCATTCCGGCAGCGGCAATTACCGAGACGGCGCAGTATACAGGCAACATTTCGTGGTCGCCGAATGATAATCCTTTTAAAGCAGATACGGTCTATACCGCGACGATTACATTGACGCCGAAAGCAGACTACACTTTAAATGGCGTTACAGCGAACTTCTTCACGGTAGCAGGAGCTTCGGCTGTATTCAACAGTGCGGACAGCGGTGTGATTACTGCAATGTTCCCAGCGACGGCACTGGCAAACAGTACCATTAATCCAATCGCCGCAAATTTTGACAAATATACGGGCAGCGCAGATTATACGGAGATCAACGTTAATATGACGTTGAACGAAAACACCCTTTCAGGCATTTACAATGAATCCGCAGAGCTGGTTTCCGGTACAGATTACAGTGTGTCGGGATCGACGGTAACACTTGATAAAAACTATTTCGCATCGCGGGCAAACGGGAATACCACCTTGACGTTTAAGTTTAGCGAAGGTGCCGATCAGACGCTGACGATCGCCGTGGTCGACTCGACGCCGCTCATTGATATTGCAGCGATTGACGGCGTGACGGTGCCGGTTAAAAATGGCATTCCGGTAGCGACGGTTACCGAGACGGCACAGTATACGGGGACGGTGACATGGTCGCCAAATGATAATCCATTTAAGGCAGACACGGTCTATACCGCGACGATTACATTGACGCCGAAAACAGGTTACACATTAAAAGGCATCGCTGCGGATTTCTTTACAGTAACAGGGGCAACGACTGTGACCAACGCAGCGGACAGCGGTGTAATTACTGCAATGTTCCCAGCGACGGCACTGGCAAACAGTACCATTAATCCAATCGCCGCAAATTTTGATAAATATACGGGCAGCGTAGATTATACGGATATCAGCGTTAATATGACGTTGAACGAAAACACCCTTTCAGGCATTTACAATGAATCCGCAGAGCTGGTTTTAGGTATAGATTACAGTGTGTCGGGATCGACGGTAACACTTGATAAAAACTATTTCGCGGCGCGGGCAAACGGGAATACCACCTTGATGTTTAAATTTAGCGAAGGTGCCGATCAGACGCTGACGATCGCCGTGGCAGACTCGACGCCGACGATTAATATAGCAGCGATTGACGGCGTGACGATGCCGGTTAAAAATGGCATTCCGGTAGCGACGATTGCCGAGACGGCGCAGTATACGGGAACGGTGACGTGGTCGCCAAGCGATGATTTCTTTGCGCCGGAGACTGCCTACATGGCGACGATTACATTATCGCCAAAAGCGGGTTACACACTTTCAGGCGTAAGTGCGAACTACTTTACAGTGCCTGGGGCAGCAATGGCATTTAACAGCGCTAATTCCGGTGTGATTACGGCTATGTTCCCGGCAACCGCCTTGGCGAACAGCACCCTGAATAAATCGACTGCAAGCTTTGATCGATATTCAGGCAGTTCAGACTATGTCAATATCAGCGTCGCCATGACACTGAATGAAAATACGTTATCCGGCATTTACAATGGCGCTTCTGAATTGATTTACGGCACGGATTACAGCGTGACGGGATCGACAGTCACCATTGAGAAAGCATATCTGGCAACACTGCCAACGGGGGATGTGACGCTTACCTTTAAATTCGACAGTGGTGCCGATCAGACGCTGACGATCGCCGTGGCAGACTCGACGCCGACGATTAATATAGCAGCGATTGACGGCGTGACGGTGCCGGTTAAAAATGGCATTCCGGTAGCGACGGTTACCGAGACGGCGCAGTATACGGGAACGGTGACATGGTCGCCAAGCGGTGACTTCTTTGCACCGGAAACAGCCTATACAGCAACCATTACGTTGACGCCGAAAACAGGTTACACATTAAATGGCGTTACAGCGAACTTCTTCACAGTAGCAGGGGCAACGACGGCGACCAACGCAGCGGACAGCGGTGTGATTACCGCAGTGTTCCCGGCAACGGCACTTGCAAACAGTACGATTAATCCAGCGACAGCAAACTTTGATCAATACGCCGGCAGCACAGATTATGCCGATATCAGTGTGATCCTGACGCTGAATGACAATACGCTAACCGGCATTTACAATGGTGATGCAGCACTTGCATCCGGAACGGATTACAGTATAATGGGGTCAACAATGACCTTTGATAAAAATTACCTTGCAGCACTGTCAACTGGTAATACGGTGCTTACCTTTAAATTCGACAGTGGTGTTGATCAGACGCTGACGATCTCAGTGACAGATACGACACCGGTTATTGATATAGCAGCAATAAACGGTATAACCGTGCCTGAAAAAAATGCCGTGCCAGTCACCACGATAAACGAGACGGCGCAGTACATTGGGACAGTGACATGGTCGCCAAGTGACAATCTCTTTACAGCCGGCACTTCCTACACAGCTACCATTGTGTTAATGCCAAAGGCGGGTTACACCCTGAACGGCATACCGGAGAATTTCTTTACAGTGGCAGGCGCGACAGCGGCAGTTAATAATGCCAATAGCGGTGTGATAACAGCCATTTTCCCAGCAACAGCCGCAGATACCTTTGGTATTACTTTAAGCTGTGAGGACGCCTATATATTTAGTGCAGAAACCGCGGGCTACTCAGCGGTGTCACCACTGGCGGTGACAGTGACCAATCAGGGAAATCAGCCGACAGGCGACCTTGTGATTGCGCTCAACGGCATTGGCAAAGACAACTTTATGCTTTCAAAAAAAACGCTGAGCAGTCTGGCGGTAAACGGTCAGAATAGTTTCACCGTGATGCCAAAAGATGATTTACCGGTGGGGCTTTATGCGGCTGTGGTAACTGTTTCGGGGGATAATGTGGCGTCAAAATCCTTTACGGTTGCTTTTACCGTAGCAGAACTGAAAACCTATGGGATTGCTTTAGATCAAGTTGGAACGTATCATTTTGAAACGCAAACGGTTCATTATACTTCAATTTCTCCGCTTTCTGTGTCAGTGACTAATGAGGGCAATCAGCCGACTGGTGATTTGCATCTCGCGTTAAGCGGTGCGGATAAAGAAGCCTTTATGCTTTCATCCGATGATTTGAGCAGTATTTTGCAAAACGGACAAAGTGGTTTTACGGTATCGCCAAAATCCGATTTGCAGGTCGGCAGTTATGATGCGACAGTTACCGTTTCAGGAGATACAGTTGCTTCCAAGACGTTCGACATTCAGTTTATTGTCAAAGAAGCAAGTGTCTACAGCATCAAACTCAATCAGATGGGGGTCTATACTTTCCCATCACAAACAGTCAATTATACAACGGCTTCATCTGTCAGTGTCACCATTGATAATGACGGAAATCAGGCAACCGGTCAGCTGCATATCGCTCTGGAAGGTTCTGATCGAGATGCATTTAGCTTGTCAACAGATCGCATCGATGATATTGCGAAAAATGGCAATGCATTGTTTAAAGTAAAAACAAAAAATGATTTGCCGATCGGCACCTATATGGCAACGGTCGCTGTGACAGGTGACGCGGTTGAGACACAGTTGTTCACAGTGAAGTTTGTCGTCAATGAAGCAATGGCACGCGGCATTGGCCTGAGCCAAATGGGAACGTATGCATTTGATACACAGACTGTAAATTATACAACGGCTGACGCCTTAACGGTGACAGTGGTTAACACGGGAAATTTGCCTTCAGGCGATTTGACGATCGGCTTAGATGGATCAGATGCCGATCAATTTGAACTGTCAACAGCAAGACTGGACAGTATTGATGTTAGTGGACAAAAGCAATTTAAGATTTGGCCTGTCAGTGGATTGGGCGCAGGCTTTTATACCGCAGAAGTGACAGTCGCAGGTGAAGCGATTGCAAGTCAATCATTTACAATTGATTTCACAGTGACAGAACCGGCACAAACCAACAAGATACTGCTGGCGGTTATACCACCAGACCGTATAACAGCCGTTGCCAACGGAACCGGCAAGACGGCAGAAGCGCTGGGATTGCCGACACAGGTAATCCTGAGTACGGATGCGGAAAGTGTTATGTCAGCAGTGACATGGCAAGTAGCAGATAGTACTTATGATGAAACGAATACCTCACCACAGACCTTTACGATATTGGGGACGGTAATCCTTCCAGAAGATGTTGTCAATCCTAATCAGGTTTCGCTGAATGTGTCAATTGAAGTGTCGGTTGATGCGAGAAGGAGACCAACCTCACCGACAGGTAATGCAAATACCAATACTGAACCGCCGGCTTCATATGAAGCCCCGATGACTGGCGATGGAACCGGAAATGTTGCGATCAAAGTGAATAGTACCAATGCGGCTGCAGAGATTGCGGCAGATCAGGGGGCGATGATTGCAGAAGGCAAGTCACTGGTTATTACAATGCCAACGATTGAAGGGGTGACTGGTTACGCCGTTGGCTTAAAAGTAGCCGATCTATCAGCAGAAACCAGCGGTGGATCCGTGACGCTGAACAGTGAAGCCGGCAATATTACACTGCCGTCAAACATGTTTGCAGGAACCGATAATGAGATCACTGGCAATGCGGAGATCGAAATTGGCAACGTTGATCGCAATGCTTTATCAACTGAAGCACAGGCAACCATTGGCGATCGACCTGTTATCTCGCTCTCAGTGGCGATCAACGGACAGAGATCCGATTGGCGTAATGAAAATGCAAAAGTTGGTGTCAGCATTCCATATACGCCAACAGCCGACGAACTTGAAAATCCAAATGGCATTGTCGTTTGGTACGTTGACGGTGACAATCAGTTAAATTGTGTTACCAATGGTCATTATGATGCAGAAGCCGGCATGGTTGTATTTGAAACGACTCACTTTAGCTACTATGCTGTTGGCTATAACAGCGTTGACTTTAAGGATGTCGTAAAAGATGACTGGTATTACGATGCCGTTGCATTCTGTGCAGCAAGAGAAATTACAAGTGGGACAGGCGATCAATTATTTAGTCCGGACAGGGTACTCACCAGAGGTCAATTTATCGTCATGCTGATGAATGCCTATGGCATTGATGCAGATGAAGTGATCACCAGTAATTTCTTCGATGCAGGTGATACGTACTATACAGGATATCTGTCAGCAGCTAAACGCCTCGGCATCGCAAGCGGTGTTGGCAACAACCTGTTTGCACCGGATCAGGCGATTTCAAGACAGGACATGATGACACTGCTCTATCACGCTCTGAACATCCTGAATGAGTTGCCGGAAACAGCGACAGTTGCTTCACTTGCCGCATTTAGTGATGTGGATGCGATTTCTGACTATGCGCGAGAACCGATGAGCACATTTGTATCAGCGGGGATTGTTTCCGGTCATGAGGGTGTCCTAGATCCAAGCGGAAGCGCAACGAGAGCACAGATCGCTCAGATACTTTATCATTTGCTGGATAATCCGACTCAATAATTAGGCGTAACCATTCGGCTTAAATGCCGGCACAATAATGTCTAGCAAATATCTCTGGTAATATGATAACCATATCAGCCTAGCGCGGCGTAAACCGCGTAAAAAAATAAAACGGCTTCTCCGTTCCTTAGGAGAGGTCGTTTTTAATTGATAAGCACTGGCTTACATGTTCGTATCGGAAAGACTTGTGAGCGCGCATGCATTTTAGGGTATGTTGATGGTGACGAAGCGCAATAATTTACAATACAAAAAGAGAGGTGAACGGTATAATGGGTCAAAGAAAGGCGGTGATACAATGTTCAATATGTTTTTATATGCGGTTGGCGTGATGTATACACCTGGTCCCATTAATATACTGGGGCTTAACCAAGGTATTCATAAAAAGGTTAAAGCGTCTATTGGCTTTTTTGCAGGTGTCGGTTTGGCGATGTTCATTCTCTTTTTAATCTTTGGTTATACAGGTGAAAACGTCATTAAAAAAACGCATCTCATCTATATCAGTATTGTCGGATCGGGATACATTCTTTATTTGGCGATGAAAATATTCAAGGCATCTATCCAAATTAATGAAGAGACGCCTGCCAAACAGTTATCTTTTAAAGATGGCCTGCTAATGCAGCTTTTTAACCCAAAGGCAATGCTGGCAACACTGCCTATTGCAACCATTCACTTTCCTGCCAACGAAATTACAGGGGCGACAATTTTGCCTGCGTCTGCTGTACTGGCACTAATGGCTTGTCTTGCGCCATGCACGTATGCCTTGATTGGCATGCGGTTTAGCACGTATATTCATAATGACCGGATATTAAAGTATTTTAATACCGGTATGGCAATTTTGCTGGCATATGTTGCCTTTGCCATTTTTAAAGCGCACGTTTTCGATGTGATAGCAGGTGTGAATGCCTTTTAAACAAATGACTCAGCTTCTTCTGCGACAGGCAGTTTCTTTTCGATTCCAACAAAAGAAATGACAAAGAGCAGTTGCAGAATAGCGAGTACTGTGATGCTGGCGAATGCGACATCAATGCCAAAGACATTGGCGGGAATTGTGACATCACCACCTGTGGAAATATTGGTGGCAAATGTCATCAAGGCGACAAAGACGGCAAGGCCAATAGCGCCTGCGATGGTTCGAAGTGATGTAATCAGTGCCGAACCATGCGGCATGTGTTCGGAATCGAGTGTACTCATTCCCCATGTGACAACGGGCATGAGCAAACAGCCAATGGCAACGGGCCGCGCCGTATAAAAGACGACCAAATACGCAAGAGGAGTCGTTTCACTGACAAAAGAAACCCCTAAACAGCTGAACATCAAGAAAGCGCTGCCAATAAGTGCGAGTTTTCGAATGCCGAATTTATCGTAAATCTTCCCGGCAAAGGGACTGATTACTGCCATAGCAAGTGCGCCGGGCATCATGATAAGGCCTGATACGGTGGCGGACATACCTCTGATAATTTGAATGTAGATTGGAAAAAGTGTTGAACCCGCGATCATAATGGCATATAGGAATATGCTGAGGATGACGGCAAACCTGAATTCTCTGTTTTGAAAAGTTGTGAGGTCGAGAAACGGCTTGTCGAGCTGGAACTGACGCTTGATGAAAAGCAACAGTGAGGCAATGCCAAGGACAAGCGGCATGGCGATGGAAACACTAAAAATGCTGTGGCTGCCGAGGTTGCCGAGGCCCAAGAGTATGCCGGAAAAACCAATGGCGCTGAGACACATAGAGGGCATGTCAAATGGAAGCCGTTCATTTTCCAAAACATTCTCCATGAAGAAAAACGCGAGGATGATATCAATGAATATAATGGCGAAAGCAAACCAGAAGATGACATGCCAATGATAATAATCAATTAGCATACCGGAGAGTGTTGGGGCGATGACAGGTGCAGCGCCTACGGCGAGACCGTAAATCCCCATAATGGTGCCGCGCTGTTTTAAGGGAAAGATGGAGAGGATGATCACTTGTGTCATTGAGAGAATGATGCCGTTGCCTAGGGCTTGCATTAATCGGCCGCAGAGCAGATACGGAAATGAAAATGCCGTGGCGCAGAGCAGTAACCCTAAAAAGTAGAGACTCAATCCGACTAAAAAGAGGTTCTTTGTCTTAAAACGTTTTAGCAGAAAAGCCGTTGCAGGGATCATAACGCCCATTGCGAGTGAGTAGGCACTGGTTAGCCACTGCGCTTTGGCAGCTGTAATTTCCAGATCTGACATAATGACTGGGAGTACCGTTGATAATGAGGTTTGCAGCATGGCGCCGACAATGGCGCTAATCATGAGAATAGCAAAGATGAAGTTGCGTTTTTTAGCGGTGTAGGTAATCGTCATGTTGTTCTTCTTTCTAAAATATAGAATGTATAAAGTTTCAAATAGAGGTTTATTTAACGTTGCCGTAGATGGTAACGATTTTTTTTTGAATGCGAACGTAGTCATAGGCATCTTCGGGACCTAGTGCACGTAAAAAATTGGTGAGTCGCTGTATATAGGCCTCGATGTTTAACGTGTTTTGCGCCAGTCCGGCAGGTAGTAAAGCAATCCATTTCTGACGTTTATTATTGGGATCACACGATCGCTCAATATATTTTTTCTCTTCCAGCTGATTAAGTATTTTCGCGACACGTGCTGTGCTGATGCACATGGCGTCACTGATTTCCTTGGGATGTAGTGGGTGCTGCTTCTGTGCCAAAAGGCCGAGCACGTAGTTTTCGCCATTTGTGAAATGCACGATGCCGCGCAGTTTTTGAATATGAATCATTTCACGTTTGACGTCGCGTAGCTCAATTGCGAGTGCAGAATAGTCAATATGCTGTTCTGATGCTGTATGTGTTGAATGATTGGACAATGATGAAGCTCCCTTTCTAAAACATGTAGGTACAATAGCTAACGGTGTTAGCTATTGTACCACATCGGCTGATTGGTTGCAATGCTGTGTAGCAAGAAGAGGTGTTGGAGAGACAGTTGATTTATAGGATATTATAGTTTAGGATTAAAATTGAGGTGATCCTATGAGAAAACGATTGGGCATTGTAACATCCAGTAAAAATGTAGGCATTGAATATATTCGTCAGATACAAAATGCGTTGGGCGATAGTTTTGAGATTGTCGCTTATTCTTTTGAATCCAATAATACCGATACCATTAGTCATGTGGATGCTTTACTAATCAGTACGATTTCACAATATGAAATTTTAAAAAATTATATTCCAAAAGAAGTCGATGTCATCATCTCTAAGCTCACCATTTCGAAGGCAGGGTATGCATTGTTGAAAGCGGATGAGCTGCCGAAAAGCGCCATGATGGTCAACTTGAGTTTTGAAATGTGTATCGAAACCATTGCAACACTGCTTCAATTAGGACTCGAAGGCGTGGAACTGGTGCCGGTTTATCCCAATATGGATACGGTTCCCGATCTCAATGTGGCGATCACCACCGGCGAGGAAGGGCTGGTGCCGCCAAATGCAAAACGCATTATCAATTTGGGACATCGCTTAATTGATAAAAACACCATTCTCGAAATTGCCGTTGCCATGTCAATCGAGGATGCATTGATGCAGCCCGGGGTTACAGCCTATTTTGACAATTTGGTTTCTTACAATTACGGCGTAGAATTTCTCATCAGCAAGTCAGATCACCTCAGTCGACAGTTTAAGACGTTGTTATCTATTATGGAAAAAGGTGTTATCAGCATTAATAGCGATGGAATGATTGAAAATTGCAATCAGGCGGCACAGCAAATGGTCGGTGAATCAAATCCGCTTATTGGGTTAAAAGCGATGGCGCTCTTTTCTGAACTGGATATGGCACGCTGCTTAAGTACAAAGAAACCCATTTTAAATCAACTGACGGCAATTAATGATCATTTGCTGACAGTATCAATTGTACCGGTGCGGGATCTCGAAAATACGGAAACGAACAGAGTGAAAAATGGGATTTACATGTTGCTTGAAAACTTTGAATCAGAAGAGGATAAACAAAATATGCTAAGGCTCCAATTGGCGAAAAAAGGGCATATTGCGAAATATTCCGTGGATTCTATTGTCGGTGAGAGCAAGGTGATGGAGGACGTATGCCAATTGGTGCGTCGAATGGGCAACTCTAAATCAGCGGTCTTAATAACGGGCGAAAGCGGCACCGGTAAAGAACTTACAGCGCAGGCCATTCATAACGCCTCACCTTTTCGAAATAAGCAATTTGTTGCCATTAACTGTGCCGCGATTTCAGCCAATCTTCTTGAAAGTGAATTATTTGGCTACGAAGCTGGTGCTTTTACCGGCGCGCTAAAGGGTGGCAAAATGGGGATTTTGGAACTGGCACACAATGGGACGCTGTTTTTAGATGAAATTGGCGAGATGCCATTAGAATTGCAGGCAAAACTGCTTCGCGTCATTCAAGAAAAGGAAGTCATGCGCGTTGGCGGCAATAAAATTATTAAAGTTAATTTTAGAATGATTGCTGCGACGAATAAAAATTTAATGAAAGAGGTAGATGCAGGTCGCTTTAGACAAGATCTCTTTTACCGCATTAATGTTTTGCCCATTCATATCCCCGCACTGCGAGAAAGGTCAGATGATATCCCCGTGCTGATTGAATCGATTAAAAAGCAGGAGGGATATGCTTTTCAAATCGCTGAAAAATTAATGATGTTTCTTAAAGGTTATCATTGGAAGGGCAATGTTCGGGAACTGAGAAACTGCATTGAGTATTTTGACAATATTGGAAAAGTGATGATAACCGTTGAAGATTTGCCGCGGTATATGCTCGAAATGCAGCCAGCCTTTGATCCTATACCATCAGAAATTCGCTTGGAGGCATTGGATGAGCGAGAAACTTTCGTTTTAAAACTGCTATATGAAAGCTTTATACGTAGAAGGCGCTTAGGCAGACGCAGTATTTCGGAGCGAGCATTTGAAGCACAAATATACCTAAGTGAATACGATGTTCGTGCAATTATGAACAGTTTAAAAGAAAAGGGGCTGATTTTCATTGGAGCGGGACGCGGCGGCAGTACGATTTCGCCTCGAGGGATCGAATGGATAAAATGTCAGTAATAACGGTATGACTTTTTAAATGGGTTAATGGGCATTACAATCGCCCGTTAACCCATTTTATTATTTTCAGATAGTAATAGAACAACAGATAAAGGTAGAGAAAAAAGAACGGATGATGACAACAATACGCTGGGAGGGTCTAGAAAGCCTTGATGGACAATTCGTGACCAACTGCATGAAAATCTATTTTGGCGTATTGGCATCGGTCTTGCAACATAATATAATTGCGTCGACGCAGTAAAGAGAAAAATAACGACAAGGAGGATCACATGTCAACAACGTTTACAAAGCGCACGGTCTTTAAATCGTATCAATCAATGATCTTATTATTGATCGGCATTATCGTTGGCTGTATAGTTGGGGGAATTATGGGTGAGAAAGCCCAAATGTTTAAACCATTTGGCCAGATTTTTTTAAATCTGATGTTTACAGCGGTTGTTCCGCTGGTTTTTTTCAGTCTGTCAAGCTCCATTGCAAAGATGTCAAACTTAACGAGGCTGGGCAAGATTTTAAAGAGTACACTCCTTATTTTTCTAGTAACAGGTATGATTGCATCTGTGTTTATTATTGCCGTTGTAACCGTTATACCGCCTGCTGACGGCGTTTCTATTGAAATGGGCACTTACGATGCCGGCGAACAGATGAATATGATGGATCAAGTGGTAAAGGCACTGACTGTCAGCGATTTTAATCTGATCTTATCGAGAAATGCCATGCTGCCGTTGATTATTTTTGCCATTGCCTTTGGCTATTGTGTGAGTTTGGTTTCAAAGCAGAGAGAATTAGAACATAATCCGGTAGCGGAATTTCTGGATATCTGTGCTGAGGCATTTATGAAGATGATTAACTTAATCATGCTTTATGCGCCAATTGGTCTGGGGGCTTACTTTGCTTCACTGGTTGGTACTTACGGCGCTGAATTGGTAAATGCTTATGCAAAAGCAGTGATTATGTTTTTCCCAATTTGTGTTGTTTATTTCCTTACGGGATTCACGGCATATGCTTATTATGCCGGTGGCACGCAAGGTGTAAAAACGTATTACAAGCACATTTTGCCGGCAGTTGTTACATCACTTGCGACACAGAGTTCGGTTGCGACACTCCCGACGAATCTCGACGGAACAAAGCGCATGGGGGTTCCGGAAGATATTTCAAATATCGTTTTACCGCTGGGTGCAACCATTCACATGGATGGTACGGCACTGACAACGCTGATGAAAATCGCTTTTCTCTTTGGTTTGTTTGATATGCCTTTCTCCGGATTTGGCGTTTGGACGACGGCGATTGCGATCTCAGTTATGAGTGGCGTTGTCATGAGTGGTATTCCTGGCGGTGGCATGATGGGGTCATTGATTATCGTCGGTTTTTATGGTTTTAACCCGGAAGTGATCCCTATTATTGTAACCATTGGCATGCTGACAGATGCCATTGCCACAATGATTAACGCAACGGGTGATGCGGTTGCGGCGATGATGGTCACGAGACGTGTAGAGGGAAAAGACTGGATGCATAAGACCTATGTATCCACAGAAGAAGTGACAGTAGGGTAAAGAAAGGTTATGTAATAACATGTATGATTTTGATAAAGTAATTAATCGAAGCAACACCAGTGCTGTAAAATATGAAGAAATGACACTTAAGTTTGGACGACCTGATTTATGTCCGCTCTGGGTCGCCGATATGGAATTTCAATCACCGTCTTTTATGATTGATACCATTAAGCAAAGGGCTGACCACGGCATTTTTGGCTACACAAAGCGAATGCCGCCATACTATGATGCCGTTACGGGATGGTTAAGGAATAGACATGGTATAGACGTGGCAAAAGAAGCAATTGAATACGGCCCTGGCGTCGTCTTTTTACTGAATATGATGGTTCGGCTGTTTACAAAGCCGGGCGAAAAGATTATTATTCAGAGCCCTGTTTACTATCCGTTTAAAAATCTCGTTGAAAAGAACAAGCGCATTGTCTCTGACAATGTTCTCATCCAGAGCGAATTGAAATATGAAATGGATTTTGAAGATCTCGAAGCACGGGCAAAAGATCCTGCATGCACCATGATGCTTCTGTGTAGTCCGCACAATCCGGTTGGTCGCGTTTGGGGAAAAGAAACGCTTTTAAAAGTAGCACAGATCTGTAAGGCGAACAGTGTTTTGCTCATCTCGGATGAAATTCATTTTGATTTGGTGTACAAGCCGCATCGTCACTTTTCACTGGCTAATCTGGGACCGGAATATGATAAAGATGTTATTGTCTGTACAGCGCCGAGCAAGACTTTTAATATCGCCGGCTTGCACAGTGCATACTGTATCATTAAAAATGAGCCGATGATGCGGATTTATCGTGAAGAATTGGGTTTGTTGGATTTAAATCGCGCCAATGTCTTTAGCCGGGAATTGACACAGGTGGTATACGAACAGGGTGCTAATTATGTCGACGAATTGGTCGCTTATCTTCATGGCAATTATAATTTTGTCAAACAGTATTTAGCGTCTAATATACCTGACATCATACCGGTGGAAATGGAGGCGACCTATCTGCTCTGGCTGGATTGCAGGGCGCTTGAGCTCAGTAATGCTGCACTGGATGATCTGTTTGTGAATCAGGCGAAACTAGCACTCGACAGTGGTCATTGGTTTGGTGCATCGGGAAGCGGTTTTATGCGGCTCAATATTGCATGTCCACAATCCATGCTAAAAGAGGCGCTGGATCATCTTCATCAGGCAATTAAAGAAATGAGGGGATAAGAGATGAAATTCAATACAAAGGCCATTCACTATGGCGCTATTCACGATAAGCAGTTCGGTGCGCATGTAAGCCCGCTTTATCAAACATCTACATTTGTCTTTGAAGACTGTGCGCAGGGAGGCGATCGCTTTGCCGGCAGAGACAACGGTTATAAATATACGCGTCTTGGTAATCCGAACACACGTGAAGTTGCCAGTCGTCTTGCGGCTCTAGATGAGACAGATGCCGGTCTCTACACGAGCACCGGAATGTCGGCAGTTTCAACGGCGCTTTTGGGACTGATGCAGGCGGGTGATCACTTTATTGCGGCCGATTGCCTTTATGGCGGGACGGTCGCCGTGATCAACAAGGTGATCACCAAATACGGTATTGAGATGGATTATGTCAAAATCAATGATACCGAAGCGTTTCAAAGCGCGTTCAAAGCGAATACAAAAGTCGTCTACATTGAGACGCCTGCCAATCCGACTATGGAACTGATTGATATTGAAGCAGTTGCGGCAATGGCACACGCGCATGGTGCGCTGCTCGTCGTCGACAATACATTTATGACGCCATATCTCCAAAAACCGGTAAAGCTAGGCGCTGATGTTGTCGTCTACAGCGTTACAAAGTATATTAACGGACACGGTGATGTCGTAGGTGGCATTATTACCGGCAAGCAGTGTTATATTGACCAGATCAATAATCCGCATCTGCTCAATTTAGGCGGCACGGGATCGCCGTTCGATGCATGGCTTGTGGCACGCGGCTTGAAAACGCTGGGGATTCGCATGGAAAGACACTGCGAAAATGCCATGGCTGTGGCAAAATATTTGGAATCACATTCGAAAGTGGCAAAAGTATATTTTCCGGGCCTTGAAACCTTTCCACAGCATGACCTTGCCAAGCGCCAAATGTCAAATTTCGGCGGAATGATTGCTTTTGAACTCGAGGGCGGTTATGCAGCAGGAGAAAAGCTGCTGAACAATCTCGAACTCATTTCGCTGGCGGTTAGTTTAGGCGGCGTCGATTCGCTGATTCAACATCCGGCATCTATGACACATGCCGCCGTTCCGCCGGAAGAACGTCTTAGTGCAGGGATTACCGATGGGCTGGTACGCATTTCTGTGGGCATTGAAGACCTCGAAGATATTCTGGCTGATCTCGATAAGGGATTTGCGTGTGTCTAGGCGATGAGGCATCGCTTGATGCATCAATTGAAGTAAGCTGATTTTTAATGTGCTGATCTATACTATAACGATTGCAATGGGTATTGCAAAATAAATGCAAACTAAAAGGCTATGACTGTTATAAAAGCGGTCATAGCCTTTTTATCAACAAAAAACAATAAAGACGATATGGTTAATATCGTCTATATCTGGGGTCGTTTAACACGTGGGTCAACGTGTCAATTGGGTTATGAACAATACGATTGGGGGGTCGTATTTTAGGAGAATAATTTTTAGTGTAAGTTTAGCATTGGTTCGTTTGCTATGACCTTATTGTACAAGATGAATGTTAACGGGATATTAATCGCTTGTTAAAGAGTCGAGAATAAAAAGTGAATAAATTGTGATGATCGCCGCTGCAAATGATAAAATCAGATGCCCTATTCCGAAATAACAACTCGATCGCGCCCGCTGTTTTTAGCATTGTACATGGCGACATCCGCTCTTTTGATAAATTTGTCCAGTGTATCAAATTTTTCAGCCTCAGCACAGCCGATACTGACGGAAACATTTTCTGGTGACGAACAATAGTGAAGTGAAATATCACGAACTGCTTCCACAAGTTTTATGCCGACGGCTTCTGCAGCTTTTATATCGGACTGCTGTAAAATAATTAAAAATTCTTCGCCGCCCCATCGGCCAATGATATCCGTATTGCGAATATTTGTCTTCAAAACATGTGCAACGTCGATCAGGACGCGATCGCCAATATCATGCCCATAGGTATCGTTGAAACGCTTAAAGTGATCGATGTCAATCATGAGCACCGAAAGCGGATGATGATAGAGGTTAAAGTTGATAATGGCCATTGCAAGGTCGTTTTCTGTTTTTCGGCGATTAAAAACTTGGGTTAAATCATCAATGGTAGCGAGTTTATTTGTTTTGTCCAGTAACTGTTCCGTTCTAGAAATATAGTTGTCCAACTGATTTAGGAGTTTCATTTGAATCATTTGTGTTACGGCGAAAAGGACGTAGATGGTGAGCAATTGGCTTAAAATGACGAGGATGGCCTCTATTTGGTCATAGTGATAGTACTCGGGAAAAGAAGGGCTTAAATATGCCCAAAGGGTTCTAAAACCATGTATCACAGCCAAGAGCAGTTGCGCGATGCCGATTCGAAGTGTATAAGTTCGATGCTGTGGATCAGCGCGTTTGAACACGAGATATGCCGTATGCAGAAAAATCGGTATGATCATAAGGGTAAAGACGATGAGGCGGATTCTTACATTGGGTGCTACAAAGGTAAAATAACCGTACAGGATGGCGAAAACAGGAAAGGCTAAGCGGTAATGCCATTTTTTAATCGTAATGCCTGAAAATTGTCCGATGGCGAAAGGAAAGAGCATAGCGCCGAGGTACATTAAATTATTGGCAATGAATATCGATAGCATATCGGGAATATAACTTTGGAAAGAAGCAAGCGTCAGCCCAATTGATTGTAAAATAAAATCAAGAAAAATCAGCTGAAGACCTTGAAATTTATCTTTATTGTGCAGCCAAATGGAACAAGTGATGGCGGCGCAAATATAATTAATGAAAACATAGGTAATAACGGTTGTCCGTAAATCAATATTCATGTAAACCTCGCAGGATAGCTAGACCATCGCATGTAATTTGTTAATTGTTATAATACAATGATTATATCGCATTGGGAGGTGTTTTAGAAGCGACATATTTGCGGATTGTATGGTATAATATTTTTCTAAGTGACAGGAGGCGAGTGGTAATGATTAAGCCATTTATCAAATGGCCCGGCGGTAAGACGACAGAACTGAAAATTATTCACGAAAATCTGCCTGAGGCATTCCAAAACTATATTGAGCCCTTTGTCGGCGGTGGCGCGTGCTTTTTATCACTTGATAGAGCGGCCTATCAAAAAGCCTATCTCAATGATGCATCCGAAGAACTCATGGGGCTTTACCAGTATATTCAATCAGGCAATCACGGCTTCATTGATAATTTGGAGGCCATTTGGTCGTGCTGGAGCCACTTTGGCGATTTCTCTGATCGCAATTATCAGAGGCTGAGAGCGCTGTATGCAGTCTATAAAGCAGGTGAATATAGTACAATAGAAGGCAAAATACTGGTGAGTGGTTTTGTTGAAGCACAGCATGTTGAGATGATCGCTGGTGTTCCAAGGCCTTTGCAGCTGGATATGCCTCAATTTGTCAAAACGATGACGGATTCTATATACTTGAAATTTCGAAATACCAAGAAGAATGAACGCGCCAAAGGCGATTTACCTGAAGCGGATTATCATAAAAACTTTGAAGCGGGTATCAAAACAGCCGTTTACACTTATTTTCGAACTTTGTATAATCGAAGGACGGGTCTTGAAGTGGACAGAGAAATGCATATGGCGCTTTTCTTCTTTTTAAGGGAGTTCTGCTATTCATCCATGTTTCGTTATAATAAAGACGGTGATTTCAATGTTCCCTATGGTGGAGCGTCTTATAACCGCAAGAATTTTAAGCAAAAGATAGAATATTTGCGTTCGGCACCGCTAAAAGAAGTGCTGCAAGCGTCGGCGCTTTACAATAAGGATTTTGAAATGTTTTTAGAGACCATCCCCATTCATGAAAACGATTTTATGTTTGTGGATCCACCTTATGATACGGAGTTTTCTACTTATGCCAATAACGATTTTAATCTTAATGATCAGAAGCGGCTGGCGGATTATCTGCTGAACACATATGAGGGGAGATTTATGGTCATTATCAAAAATACAGATTATATTTACAGCCTCTATCATCAAAAGGGCATCCGCATCATCGGATTTGACAAGTCCTATGCTGTTAGTTTTATGGATCGCAATGAGCGGGCTGTGAACCATTTGCTGATTATGAACTACTAGGAGCGTGATGTGATGAGCCAATACAGTGAAGCAGCAATACTTTCCTCTGCGATTAAGATACTGGAAGAATCCGGAGAGCTGACGACGACAGAACTTAAACAGGCGTTAATGGATGAAATGAATCCAACGGGTGACGACTTGCTGATCAATCAGAATCGAAAGGATACGAAGTTTGAACAAAAAGTGCGGAATATGATTTCGCACCGGGCAAATAACGAACTGCTCCGCTATTGCGATTACAGGCGATCAGGTAATAACGGAATCTTAAAAGTCCGATCACTGGGAACGACTGATCGGACAGCATCAAAAGCAGCGATTACCAAGCGAAAAATCCGTAAAAAACAATTTGTCGCTAGAAAGATAGATTTTGAAGAAAAAAACAGCCGTAATGCGGAGATTGGTTATTTAGGTGAGTGCTTTGTCCTGCAACAAGAACGTGAGCGATTGCCAAAGGCATTGGCGGATAAAGTCAGACATATCTCTGTGACGGATGGTGATGGTGCCGGTTATGATATTTTATCTTACAACATCGACGGCACGCCAAGATTTCTGGAAGTCAAAACGACGACGGGCGGGGTGAATACGCCGTTTTTCCTCTCTGAAAATGAACGGCTCTTTCTGGAACTCTATGGTGAAGAAGCAGAGATTATCAGAGTTTATGAGTTTGATGCTTCAACGGGTACAGGCAAAATCATGCGCATCAAGGGAAGTGATTTCTTTGAGCAAATTGAACTAAAACCTACGGCTTATCGGTGTTTGGCAAAAGAATAAAAGCGACGGCATCCATACATATAAAAAAGACGGTTTCAAAATGATGTAATCATTTGAAAGCGTCTTTTTTATATGCAATTTCTTCATTCAAATTATTCGATAAAGATGATTTGGAATAGATTGATTAAATTAGCAACCTAGATAAATCGTGATAAGTTTCTCGTAAGGTACGATCAGGGTCATTCTCCAGCCGATCTTTTTTGCCAAGGATTAATGTATGCCGTTGCTGATCATTATAGGGCTTCCAGTTAACCATGCCGTCCTGATTGGGATTGCCTGTCCGTGCAAAGTTTCCCCAGTAATGCTGCATTCTTATACCAATATTTCTTATCGTGTGTTCCGCTCCCCTGCAAAGTGTGCGATACGGTTTATCCCGGCAATTAAAAAGCGGCAGCAACTCAGCAGCATGACAAGCGCCTAATCCGATAATTTTCATTATGGGTGTCGCATAGTCATAACGATAGACATATACATCTTGATAATCGCTCAGATGCTCTGCAAACCAAATTTTCGGCATGGTGTACATCACATCTGTGAGCAAAGAAGCAAAAGCTTTTTTTTGGGGCAGTTGAGGATAGGCGGCTAAAAGTTGCCTGCCTTTTTCTGGTGCGATCCGATGAAAGATGCGCTGTTGGAGATCGGCAATTTCTTTTGTCGTCCATTTGTAAGCAGCTACTAGGAAATTGCCCTCGTCTTTATTAGATCCCACTAAAATAGGCTTCTTTAAATCTTGAAAAGCTGCAATTGTTGGAAAGTCTTTGATAAATTTGCCATCAACGACAGGACAAAAAGTACATCTCGCAAAGTAATGTTCAAGGACGTAATCGTCTAGTTTCTTAGAAGCTTGCATCAGCTGAGTAACGGGGAGTTCCAGTATTTCATCAACTTGATTGGGTTCGAGATCGAGAAATGCCAGATACTTTTCGGTAATTTCCGCTTCTTCCTGAGGTGTATAAAAAGATTCAAAGCAATTGCTTTGAAGGATTGCCTTATGAAACAGTGTTTTTGCTTCATCAATACATAAAATGGCTGAAACGGCACCCGCGCCAGCAGACTGTCCAAAGATCGTAATATTTTCAGTATCGCCGCCAAATGAACCAATGACATCATGTAGCCACTGTAATGCGAAAAGAATATCCTTCATGCCTAAGTGGTCTTGGAATCGTTCGCTATAAGATGAAAAATTTAAAAAACCAAAAACGTTTAGACGATAGCTAACGGTGACGACAATACATCCCGTATTCATGGCAAAAGTATCGCATTCGTAAAGGCTGGGGCCTTCAGGTGCCACAGCGCCGCTGCCGCCGGTAGCATAGGCGCCGCCGGGAATCCAAAACATAACCGGAAGCGGTTCATCTGCATGAGGTGGAACCCATATATTTAAGTATAGACAGTCTTCACTGTAGCAATCGATGCTCAACGTTTTATGGATTTGCATAGGATCCTTTCGATATTGATTGGCCATATACGTATTTTCCCATGCATCAACTGGTTGAGGTTCTCGAAAACGCAAAGCTCCTACGGGTGCCTTTGCATAGGGAATGCCTAAAAAGCGCATGGTTCCGTTAACCATTGTTCCTTCAATGGCACCAAAAGGTGTTGTTACAATGTTTGAGAGCATATCGTCCTCCTTAAAATTTCTTCATTTAAGATTTGGTTTTAGTGCGGAATTGCGTGTTTTTTCATTTTTCGATAGACATTTGAAAGATCAAGTTGAAGGATTTTAGCGATTTCTTTTGGCATATGGCCATTTTGAACTAAATCCAGCAACAGTGCTTTTTCGCACTGATTAATATAGGCGTGATAAGAAAAATCGAGATCTTTGTAGTCTGGGGCAGGTACGTTGAAAAAGGGTGAATGAGATGACTCGTTTAGGTGGTTATCTGAGACACTGTTTTTTTTCAGCGCTTTGTCGATTTCAATGTCCGTTTCAGGTGATGTTACCACAAGCCGCTCAATATAATTTTTAAGTTCCCGCACATTGCCGCGCCATTCGTAAGCTAGAATTTGCTGGATCATAGCTTCACTGAGAACTTTGATTCTGGCGTACTTACGGCAAAAGTGATTTAGAAAGTGAATGGTGAGCGGCAAGATGTCTGCATGACGATCTTTAAGCGGTGGGATATAGATGGGGACGACATTGATCCGATAATAGAGATCAGAACGAAAGGCACCTGCTTCAACCATATGATCTAAATCTTCATTTGTCGCACAAATAAGTCTGAAATCAATACTGCAATATTTATTAGCGCCTAGGCGCTTTATTTTTTTTGTCTCCAAAACGCGCAATAGTTTTGCTTGTAAATTGAGCGGTAGGGAGTTGAGTTCATCCAGAAAGAGTGAGCCGCCATCAGCGGATTCAATTAACCCGATTTTTCCATTGGCAGAGGCACCTGTAAAAGCGCCTTTTTCATAGCCAAAAAGCTCAGATTCCAGTAAGTTTTCGGGAATAGCAGCGCAGTCGACACTAACAAAATTACAGTGACGGCGCTGGCTGATAGAATGGGCATAATGTGCTACGACTTCTTTGCCGGAACCGGTTGGCCCCGTGATGAGAATGCTCGCATCGGTGGTGCCGATATTTTCAAGTGTTGTAATAATACGCTTCATCTGCGGACTTTCTGCGATGAAGTCGACGTCTGCGTTGGTGTAAAGATCTTCGGAGATGAATTCTTGTCGGTTCAGCATTCCCATTTGGATACGTGCTGTCATCTTTTCAAGGGGTTCAACAAGATAGTAAATTAAGTAAATGGAGCCGTCGATGTTGAACGTGGGGATGGCGGTTGTGAAATGCTTCATTGTCTTGCCGTTTGTTTTGTCGACGATGGTCATAAGAGATTTGACGGAGGTTTTCTTTTCCACAACTTGTTCCCAGACGCTCTTCGAAAGAAAACCGGTATTTTTTAATTTTGGAATTGAATGATTCTTGAAAAAAGTGGGTGTTTTACTGAGAAAGTCACAATAGGTTTGATTAACGAATACATAATTTCCCTCGGCATCGAGGACAAAAATCCCCATTTCCAAATGATTGATCAGGTGCAGCAGAAATTTTCCTTCATTTTTCATGATGGCCTCCCGTAGTGTGTTGCGCACTGATGAACTATTTTGATGACGATTACATGACGACTGGATGATAAGTACATGATGACTGCATGACGACTATATGATGATGCCTCCCAACGCTGATGACAGATGCGCACCCTTGATGAGAAAAGTATATCGCATCCCCACTTTAGGTGCAACATTGCAAATGCATATTTGCGAAAATGCAAAAGTGCATCTTGCGACAGTTGATCTAATGTGTTTGTGAACAGGAACTTATGTTATTGCTGAACGCCCTCAAAATGCGGGGTTGAAAGGTCGAATGCTATTATTGGATTACTGCGGCAACGCAATGATGTCTTTTGGCACTGCTTTTGCGATTGTATAGTTTATTAGACTTGATGAGATTACACATTGTACTAAGGGATGCTGTGATGACGTGTCTAAAATACTTAAGGAGGCTATAGGACACATGAATGATTTTAACGGCAAAATTGTCGTTGTGACCGGTGCGGCACAAGGGATTGGCGCGGCGATTGCAAAAAAATTCTTTAAAGAAAGGGCGCGCGTTGTACTGCTGGATCTCAATGAAGCAGGTGTCAATCAGATGCGGGCGACCATTGATCCGGAAGGTGAACGTACGATGGCGCTTCCGTGCGACGTATCCGATCCGAAATCGGTGGCGGAAGCATTTGGCACGATCCGATCGACGTGGGGTGATGTGGCGATTCTCGTGAACAATGCTGGCATTACCCGTGATGCATTGGCGACAAAAATGGCAGAGACAGATTTTGATCTGGCTTTAAAAGTCAATCTAAATGGCGCTTTCTACTGTACGAAACAGGTCATCGAGCCAATGCGTCAGAACGCGTGGGGACGTATTATTTTCTTGTCTTCCATTGCATCGAGGGGCAATGTCGGACAGGCGAATTACGCAGCCGCAAAGGCGGGCATTATCGGATTGACCAAAACACTTTCTCTGGAACTTGGGAACAAGAACATTACAGTCAACTGTATCGCACCCGGTATTATCAACACATCTATTATTGAGACGATCCCTGAAAGCGTACTGGGAGGATTCTTAAAAGCCATTCCAATGAAGCGTTTTGGTGAACCTGAGGAAGTTGCCAGCTTAGCGGCTTTTCTGGCAAGCGACGAAGCAGGCTATATCAGTGGCCAGTGTATTCGTATATCCGGTGGTTTGCAGTAGTGGCATTTTGAAATATGAGCGCATTAAAAGCTGCCAAAAGGTATGCTCAATGGCTGAAAACTGCCTATTGGCATATTTCGAGAGAGATTTATGACCTGCATGTATAAATGCTTATGATCCTATTTTTAAGCAGCGGGTGGTGTTTAGAAAGGAGTTAAGAAGTGAAAGATAAAGTATTTATTACGGCGGCACTAACAGGTGCTGTGACCCCCAAAGACATTAATCCCAATATTCCGTTGACACCGGAAGAGATTGCCGTCGATGCCTATAACTGCTGGAAGGCGGGGGCGGCAATGGTACATTTGCATATGCGAGATGAAGACGGCCGAGGGACGATGGATTCAAAGCGTTTTAGAAAAGCCGTTGAACTGATTAGAGGTTATAAAGACTGTGATGTCATCATTTGCTGTACGTCTTCCGGAACGTATCCGCCAGTGAGTGATGAAGAACGGATGCGTCATTTTACAGAGATACCAGAAATAGAAATGGGCTCTTATGATGCGGGAACCTTTAACTGGGGCTGTGATGTCGTCTTTGATAATACGCCAAAATTCCTTGAATCACTTGGCAAATGTTATATGGCCAACGACGTTAAACCGGAACTTGAAATTTTTGATCTGGGAATGATGGGCAATGTTAAACACTATATGAAAAAAGGTGTTTTGCCGCCGAACCCTTATTATCAGTTTGTCCTCGGCGTCTTGGGTGGTATGGAATCATCGGTTGCCAACATGAAAACGCTTGTCGACAATCTACCGGAAGGTGCGAAGTGGTCAGCCTTTGGTATTGGCAGAAATCATATGCCAATGATGTTTGCAGCGCTTGCCCTAGGCGCAGATGGTATTCGCGTCGGTTTGGAAGATAACGTGATGTATGCAAAGGATGTTCCGGCAACGAATGTCATGCTGGTAGAACGTGCTGCTAGGGTCATCAACGAATATGGCAAGAAGGTGGCAACTGCAGCAGAAGCGAGGGAAATCCTAAGTTTGCCGCCGCTAAAACGATTGTAATTGGAAAGGAAAGGGATAATGAAAATAAATAACCAAAGAGATGCTGTGATCGTCGCTTACGGCAGATCGCCAATGGCAAGAGCCTTTAAAGGTTCTTTCTCAAAGATGCATCCGCTGGCATTTGGTGCGCAAACCTTGAAAGGCGTGCTAGACAAACTCGATCAATTTGATCCCAGCTGTGTTGATGATGTTATTGTAGGATGTGCTATGCCTGAAAAATATTTAGGATACAATGTAGCACGGCTGCTTGCCCAACGTGCCGGTTTACCGGATCGCGTACCGGGCCAGACAGTCAACCGTTTTTGTTCTTCAGGTCTTCAGAGCATTGCAACCGCAGCAAATGCCATCAAGGCAGGTGAATGTGATGTTATCATTGCTGGCGGCATTGAACTGATGACGGGCATTGAAATGACACATCCTGAAATTTATCAAGAGGCTGCGCTTACGGCCATGGTGCCGGATGCGTACATGGCAATGGGGTTAACCGCTGAAAATGTTGCGGCACAATACCATGTGTCACGGGAAGCGATGGATCGAATGGCGGCGGAAAGCCACCAGAAAGCAGCGCGTGCGCAGCAAAGCGGCAAGTTTAAGCGAGAGATTATTCCCATTCTCGTTGAAACAGACAATGGTGAGGTGACGGTTCGTGAAGACGAGGGAATTAGGCCGGATACGACGGCTGATAGCTTGGCGCAGTTAAAGCCATGCTTTAAAAAAGACGGTATTGTTACAGCAGCAACTTCTTCACAGATGACAGATGGCGCGAGTTTTGTGGTGATCATGGCAAGGGAAAAAGCGGAACGTTTAGGTTATGAGCCCATTGCAAAGTTTACGGCATTTACCGTTGAAGGTGTTCCCGCGGGGATCATGGGCATTGGTCCTATTAAAGCCGTCCCAAAAGTGATGGCTAAGAGCGGCCTAACCATTGAAGACATGGATGCCATCGAACTTAATGAAGCCTTTGCATCGCAAGCGATTGCATGTATTGAGACTTTGGGACTGCCAATTGAGCGTGTCAATGTCAACGGCGGCGCGATGGCATTAGGGCATCCGCTCGGTGCGACCGGAACGGTGCTCACATGCAAACTGCTGTCAATTCTAGAAGCGAATCAAGGCAGATATGGACTCGTAACCATGTGCATTGGCGGTGGTATGGGTGCCGCGGGGATTTTTGAAATGGAGGCTAAACATTGATGTAGGGGCAATTGCCTCAATTGAATAGGGGGAACAAAAATGATCGGTATTATTGGTTTGATTTTTGCAATTCTAATACTTTCAATATTGGCTTATAAAGGCGTCAGTGCATTGCCGCTGACCTTACTGGCGGGTTTGGTCGTTATTTTGACCAACAGAATGGATATTTGGACATCTTATTCAGAATATTATTTATCGGGGTATGTTGGCTTTTTTAAAGGTTACTTTCTGATCTTTGCGTCATCATCGCTTTATGCGAAAGTGATGGAGGATTCGGGTGCAGCTGTGGCAATTGGCTATAAATTTGTGGATTGGTTCGGAAAACAGCGTGCCGTACTGGTCGTATTTCTTTCGACTGCCGTCCTCACATATGGCGGCGTCAGCTTGTTTGTCGTTATCTTTGCCGTATTGCCCATTATCATGGTGCTTTTCAAAGAAGGCGATGTACCGAGACGTCTTGCAGCTGGCTGTTTGGGGGCAGGTGCAGCAACTTTTACAATGACGACACTACCGGGTTCACCTCAGCTGACCAATGTTATTCCATCCAGATTTTTAGGGACGCCTTTGACTGCGGCACCAGTATTTAGTATTATCGCAGCAATTTTTCAGTTTGTGCTGCTATATGCGTATCTGCGATGGGAGGAAAAGCGTCTTAGAGAAGCGGGTGAACACTTTAGTTACATCGAAGGACAAGATGTGAAGCAATATGAAATTGATCGGGATCAGCTGCCGTCAGCCTTTGCATCATTTTTACCGTTAGTGGTATTGATCGTACTGATTATCGCTTTAAAAGGCGTCATCGACAATGCGACAATGCTGGTGGTTGCAGCCATGTGTGTCGCAACAGTCCTCGCGACAGTGCTGCATTGGTCCAGGCTTAAAGACAAGATGAAGACCATCAATGTAGGACTATCCAGTGCAGTACCAGCCATTGCATCACCATGTGCTGTCGTTGGGTTTGGAACATTGGTACAGAATTCGTCATCATTTGTTGATATCGTTGCTTGGATTAACAGCTTCAATATGAATCCATATGTCAGTGGAACATTGGCGACGGCAATTATCTCAGGGATAACCGGATCATCCTCCGGTGGTCTTCAAATTGCACTTCAAACATTTGGGGAACAATTTATGCAATCAGGCGCTAATCTGCAAATTTTACACAGACTCATTGCCATTGCAGCAGGCAGTCTGGATTCATTGCCGCATTCCTCAGGCGTTTTCCTGATGCTTGCGATCTTAGGGCTTAACCATAAGAGCTCCTATCGCTTTTTCGGGATTACAACAGTCGTTATTCCATTGATCACTTTCGTCATCTTTACGGCAGGGATTATTGTTCTTGGTATTTAACGGATTGGAAACGCGTTTTAAACGCATGTCAATTTTTCGGGAAAATGAAAAGGTACCATTTGTCGTTAAGGATTAACGAAAGGTAATGATACACTTTTCTTAAATGTGTACTATCTGAAAGGAGTAATTTAAATGAAGATTGCCATATACGGCTGCGGCGCAATGGGAACCGTTTTAGGTGCCTATCTCAGCAAAGGCGGACTTGACGTCATCATGATTGACAACTATAAGGCACATGTTGATAAGCTTAATGAATCCGGTGCAAAGGTAACACTGTGTGCCGATCTGACAGTACCGGTCAAAGCCATTACACCAGAAGAAATGACAGGAACCTATGATCTCGTCTTTCTGATGACGAAGCAGACGGCGAATGATGAAGTCCTCGCCAAAATGCTGCCCTACCTACATGAGAAGAGTACCGTCTGCACCCTTCAAAATGGCGTGCCGGAGCCAAGTGTTGCGGCAGTTATTGGCGAAAAGCGCACGGTTGGCGGAACGATTCTCTGGGGAGCTACGTTTAAAGAGCCCGGTGTTTCAGAACTGACGCAGGATATTACGAAAAGCAAAGTGTTGTTTGAAATTGGTGAAATCGACGGACATATTGATGCGCGCATTAAGTCAGTCGCTGCGGCGCTGGAAGTAATGGGCGGCGTTGAGGTAACGGATAATCTGATGGGTGCACGATGGTTGAAAGTCATGTTCAACAGCTGCTGGAGCGGCATGTCTGCATCGCTGGGCTGTACTTTTGGTGATATTATCGATAATGCTAAGGCGAGCGCCTGCATGAGCCATATCGCAAATGAAGCCGTTGCAGTGTGCCGTGCACTAGGCTATAAAATGCCGCCGTTTAGAAATCAGGATATGACGGCCATGGGCGATCTCAGTTCAAAGGCAGCTTTTGATAAATCGCAGGGAATTTTCTACGACATATTAAAAGACTTGAGACCTGCCAAGGCGAGCATGCTGCAAGATCTTGAAAAAGGACGAAAGACAGAAATCAGCATGATTAATGGCTACATTTGTGATGCCGGTAAAAAAGTGGGCATTCAAACGCCTTACAACGATACCGTCGTATCTGTTGTAAAAGCAATTGAAGGAAAGACTTTGGCCTATGAAATGGCTAATTTGTCACGCTTTCCACAGTCACCGTTTCTTTAGGTAAAAGCAAAGCGGGGGAATGATTATGGTAAGGTAGTTGACAGTTGCCGACATTGGCGGAACAGACTATTGAAACGCTTGAGTAATGTACTAAATAAAAGACGAGATGATCACAAATGTGTGCGTTTCGTCTTTTGTTTAACAAATGATTTTCGAGAAACAATCTTCATGGTATAATGTATACAATCCGATATATAAGGAAGCTCGTTCTGTGAAGACGGTTTTGGTGTCATCGGAGATTCATTTCTTGCCAATAGTGATTGCCGTAAATATTTCTATCAAAACATCTAGTAATCTATCTAAGAAAATATCCAGTTTATATCACCGCTAACAGCATTTTTAAATAGACTTGAAAGCATTGATTGTTATAACCGTGTTTTTGTATGATTTGCCAATTGAAGAAGATACGTATACATATTCAAAAGATATTATTTTCAATTAGGAGTGACATATGAAAAAAATAAGGTTAAAAATTCAATTGCTTTTATTAAGTGTTTCGTCAATTTTTATTTTACTGATTGGTGCTTATAGCTTACATCATATTGCATCAATGAATCAGACACAGTTGTCGACAATGCATGAAATGCTTAGCGACGATTATGATCATATGATTAAGAATGAAGTCGATACTGCCGTAGGCATCCTCGAATACTATGATGGCCTTTTTCGAGCTGGCAGTATGACAGAAAAGGAAGCACAGGCCGAGGCGATTGCAGCGATAAAATTGCTTCGTTATAACGGCGATGGTTATTTTTGGATTGACAATGCCGACGGCATTTTAATAGGACATCCAATTTTACCGGAAAATGAAGGCAACAATCGAATCAATACACAAGATCCCAATGGTGTTTATCTCATTCAAAATATTATTGATGCCAGCATCAATGGCACAAACGACGGTTTTACAGATTATATGTGGGTAAAACCGGAAGATGTCAACAGCAATCTGCAAAGTCCAAAGCGAGCATATTCCAAGTATTATGAACCGTGGCAGTGGATTGTCAGTACCGGCAATTACGTCGATGATATTGATGCGCTGGTAGCTTCAAGAGAAGCCGTATTAAAACATCAGTTTCAAAATAATGTTTATGGGCTTATTGGTATGCTTATTTTTTCAATGGTCGGCAGTATTCTCATGGGGATGATTTTCAGCCGCGTGATCACGGAGCCGATTGTCAAACTCGTCAAAGGTTTTGAGAAGGATACTGAAGGCAAAATTACCATTAAAGCAGTGGCAATTCAATCAAAAGATGAAATAGGTCTTTTAGCAAAAACACTGAATGAGATGACTGAGCAAATTAAGCAGTTTATCCATGGTGTCGCGACAGAAGCGGACCATGTTTCAAAATCGTCTATGACAGTAAAAGAAGCAACTGCAACCTTAAATCAGGAAATTGAAGAGGTTTCAGCGACGACGGAAGAAATTGCGGCAGGTATGGAAGAAACCACGGCGATCTCACAGGATATCACCGCTAAAACATATGAAATTGCTGAATCAGCTAGAGATATTGCTGATAAAGCGAAAGATGCAACACATGCAATTGATGAAATCAGTGAGCGTGCAGTAAATTTAACGGTCAACATTGAAAAAGCGTTAGATGACGGTAAGGTCTTTATCATAGATGCACATCATAAGATGTCAGAAGCCGAGAAGGCGACGCAGTCGGTTGCGCAGATCGACCAGCTGTCAAAAGCAATTATTGAAATAACAGAACAAACGAATTTGCTTGCACTCAACGCTTCAATAGAAGCGGCGAGGGCGGGCAGTGCAGGTCTTGGCTTTTCCGTTATTGCAGAGGAAATCAGAAAGCTGGCAGAACATTCGCAGCATACCGTCAGCCAGATCCAAGTCATTACACAGTCTGTTGTTGAGTCAGTCAATTTCATGTATGCGAATACCGGTGACCTTGTTAATTATATGGTTAAAAATGTAGCAAAAGACTATGAGCTCATGCTGACGACGTCATCCGTTTATCGGGATGATGCTGAGAAACTGAATGAAATGATTACGTTATTTGGAAATAATGCGGTACATTTAAGCGATGTGATTCAAGAGATGACGAGGGCCATGAACGAAATAGCAGTGGCGACTTCTGAAAGTGCAGAAGGTGCTGGTGACATCGCAGGCAGTATCGACAATATTACCGGCAAGGCACACGAACTTTCGAGAACGGCCGATGCCACTGAGCGATATGCCGAATCACTGGTAAAGCTCGTATCTCAATTTAATCTATAAGTATCTTCTTAGAATGCTGGACGCACTGTTTGTTATTGCCTATAATAGGTTCAGGATATTCTGTAATTGAGGTCATTGCTTCTTTCAAATTTAATGCTTCATGAAATCGGTTGAATTTTCGTCTTATGAAAATAATACCGATTGACGTGAGGGATCAATTTAGGGAATGATGCAATTTCCTCTGATGACTGAAGGAGCGTGCAGATGAAGTTTTTATACGGAACGGGTAATGCAGCAAAACTGGAAGCCATGCAGCGCAGACTGGAGATGCTGCCAGTTGAGATTATTGGATTAAAGGAAATGGGTGATTCAATTCCCGATGTTCCCGAAGATGGTAAGACGCCGCTTGAGAATGCACGACAAAAGGCAGAAGCGTATTATAAAGCTTATGGCATGCCGGTTTTTTCCTGTGATTCAGCGATGTATCTGGAAGGGGTGCCAGCGGCATTGCAGCCGGGAGTTCACACCAGACGCGTTGGCGGCAAAATTTTAAATGATACAGAGATGATTGCCTACTATGGCGGTCTTGCGAAGCAGTACGGACAATTGGTGACATGTTACCGAAATGCTATATGCCTGATTGTCGATTCAGATCACGTTTATGAATCCATGGATGAAAGCTTAGCCAGTGCTCCATTTATGATTACGGATCAGCCGCACCCTATACGAAAAGATGGTTTTCCCATAGATAGCCTTTCGTTGGATATGGCGACCGGCAAGTACTTTTACGATCTCGAGGAGAGCGTCAGAGATCAAGTTGCCATTGAAGAAGGTTTTCTGACTTTTTTTGAAAATGTTTTGAAGGCATTGCAAACACAATAGCGTCTAGTCGAAGCAGTTAAGTTGCGGCGTGTCATCTATAAGAGGCGTGTCCTTTCTGGCATATTAGGATAGTAGACCATAACAGAACAAATAAAATACCCGCAGACGATTTGAAAAGAGTCGTACTGCGGGTTTCCTATTAAATTCTAAGCGTTTTCGAGGCTTTTCATGGCATCGAGTGTTTGATTCATAAGGTCATCAAGTTCCCAACCGAGCATTTCGGCGCCCCGCTTAATGATCTCGCGATCACAGCCGGCGGCAAATCGCTTGTCCTTAAATTTCTTTTTCAGTGATTTCAGCTCCATGTCGGAACAGCTTTTTGAAGGGCGCATTAGTGCAGCGGCACCAATAAGTCCTGTTAATTCATCGGTGGCAAAGAGGACTTTTTCCATTTGATGCTTGGGTTCAACATCAGCACAAATACCGTAACCGTGGCTGACAACTGCGTGGACGAGTGATTCTGGTGCATTGATTTCAGCAAGCAGCTCCGGCGCTTTCTGACAGTGTTCTTCGGGCCATTTGCCAAAGTCGATATCGTGCAGGAGCCCTACCAGTCCCCAGAATTCGATGTCGTCACCGTAGCCTAGCTTTTCTGCAAAATAGCGCATCGTGCCTTCGACGGTAAGGGCGTGTTGAATGTGAAAAGGTTCTTGATTATACTTGTTGAGTAATGCCAGTGCTTCATCTCTAGTGAACATGAAAACCTCCTTGTGGTTATATCATCTTGTACGTTAATAAAAAGCGCGTTATAATATCGTTAACGTTCGTTAAATGATCTGCATGGCACAAGCAAGCGTAAAGCTTTATTTAATGATACAATAACGCACGATAAGTGTTGGCTAAATCGTTAAATATATTATACATATGTTAAATATAGATGTCAATCAAAAGGAGATCACATGGAAATTAATCAAATTGTAGCAGATAACTTAAAGCGTTTGCGCATGGAGCGCAACCTCAGCTTAGGACAGCTGGCAACGCTTTGCGGCGTCAGTAAAGTCATGTTGTTTCACATCGAAAAGGGCACGACGAATCCGACCGTTAATACCATGTGGAAAATTGCCAACGGTCTTAAAGTTCCCTACACAGTTTTGCTGGAATTCTATCAGCCGGAAGCGCAAGTTATGACGAAAGAAAGCGCTGGCATGCAGTTGGATGAAAGGGATCATTACCGCTTGTACTGCTACTATCCCAATACGCCAAATCGCAATTTTGAATGGTTCCAAATTGAACTGGATCCCGGTGAAACGCATCAATCTATCGGACATGCTTCAAAGAGTGAAGAGTATATCATGATATTAAGCGGCAGTTTGGAACTGACGCTGAACGGTGAAATCTATCGGCTTGAGCCGGAAGAGAGCATTAAGTTCGATGCATCAGTGCCGCATAGCTATCTTGCCGCAGGTGAGGCTGTTTTAAAAGCGACAATTATTAATTATTATCCGGCCTAGTACAGGAGGCTATCGTGCGTTATTTAGAAAAATTCGTTTTTCCGAGCAAAGATCAGGAATTCAACTTTTTTATGTCAGTGGCTCGGAACTGCTACACGACATTCTACCCCTTTCAGGTATTGGCTTCCGATGAGCCGTTGGAGCTTGATTTTGAACCCATTACAATCCTTTATGGCGGCAATGGTTCCGGCAAGACGACGGCATTGAATATTATCGCTGAAAAATTAAAACTAAATCGCAGTGCCGTTTACAATCGGACGAACTTTTTCGAAAATTATTTGACAATGTGTTTTTATCGCCTTGAAGTTGAGGCGAAAATACCCGAAGGAAGCGCTATTGTCACCAGTGACGATGTCTTTGACTATGCATTGAACATACGAAATGCCAATTTAGGAATTGATCACAGACGTGAATCGATGTTTGATGAATATCTTGATGCGAAATACGCAAAATTTCAAATGCAGTCGCTGGAAGATTACGATCGCCTAAAACAGGTTAATGAATCGCGCCGCAAGACGCAGTCGAGATATGTTCGCGATAATCTTGCCGCGAATATTAGAACACATTCCAATGGAGAAAATGCTTTTCGCTATTTCACGGAAAGGCTGAAAGATGATGCGCTTTTTCTTTTGGACGAGCCGGAGAACAGCCTTTCACCAAAGCTTCAGCTTGAACTTAAAAAGCTGATTGAAGAGGCGGTTCGCTACTTTGGATGTCAAATCATCATGGCGACGCATTCGCCATTTCTCTTAGCCATTGAGGGTGCTAAGATATACGATTTTGACTGTGATCCCGTTGTTTTAAAAGCGTATCATGAACTGGAAAATATTCAGATTTATCAAAACTTTTTTCGAGGGTGTTAATCGGAGAGGTTTTAAAGTGTGCGAAAGATGAACATAATAGCATGCATTTTTTTTAGTACATCCTATTGACAAGCAAAAATCGACGTGGTAGTATTGTATCACAAATCAAACATAATGTTGGATTGTTACTGTTGAATCAGGCAAGACCAGAATTGTTATTCACGTTTAGACCGTTGAATGACATTTTGGTCTTTTTTTATTGCTTTTTTTAATCAAAGTTGTTTGGCCAAACAATTAAAACGTATTGTGAGAAAGTAAAGCAATTTCAAAAGAGCAATTAGGTTATGTTAGGAGGTTATATGATTTCAGCGTTCCCAGAGGGTTTTTTATGGGGTGGCGCCACAGCGGCAAATCAGCTTGAAGGCGCTTATAACGAGGACGGCAAGGGACTTAGTGTACAGGATGTGACACCGAAGGGCATTGCAGGTCCCATCACAGAAATGCCGACAGAAGACAACTTGAAGTGCATCGGCATAGACTTTTATCATAGATACAAAGAAGATATTCAATTATTTGCGGAAATGGGCTTTAAAATGCTGCGCATTTCCGTCGCGTGGTCGCGCATTTTTCCGAATGGTGACGACACAGAGCCCAATGAAAAGGGGCTTGCCTTTTACGATGGTGTCTTTGACGAATGTTTGAAATATGGTATTGAACCCATGGTAACCATTTCGCACTATGAGACGCCGCTTCATTTGGCAAAAACTTACGATGGCTGGAAGAGCCGAAAGATGATTGATTTTTATGTGCGCTATGCAACAACTCTTTTTGAGCGTTACAAGGACAAGGTCACTTACTGGCTGACGTTTAATGAAATTAATTCTATATTACATGCACCCTTTATCAGCGGCGGCATTTTGACACCAAAGGCGCAGCTGTCAAAACAGGACTTATACCAGGCGATTCATCATGAACTCGTCGCCAGTGCGAAAGTGACCGAAATTGCCCATCAGATCAACCCAAAATTTAAAGTCGGATGCATGGTGCTGGCACTGCCGGTGTATCCGATGACACCGTCACCGGATGATATGATTCAGACATTGGCACTGGATCGCAGCAATTTACTCTTCAGCGATGTCCACGTTAGAGGCGCGTATCCTGCATATGCTAAACGCCTATTTAAAGAAAACGGCATTGAACTCGAAATATTGCCGGAAGATACGACGGTACTCAAAAATACGGTGGACTTTGTATCCTTTAGTTATTATATGAGCATCTGTGAAACGTCAAAAGACGTCGAAAGAGATATTGCCAATATATTGCCGGGTGTTCCCAATCCGTTGCTTAAAGCGAGCGAGTGGGGATGGCAGATTGACCCCAAAGGCCTGCGATATGTGCTGAATACACTCTATGACCGCTATCAGAAACCGTTGTTTATCGTTGAAAACGGCCTTGGCGCCATAGACGAACTCGTACAGGACGAGCAGGGCGCGTATACGGTGAAAGATGATTACAGAATTGCTTACCTGAATGATCATTTGGTGCAGGTTGAGGAGGCGCTGAAAGATGGCGTCGACGTGTTGGGGTATACCTCTTGGGGATGTATTGATCTCGTCAGTGCATCGACGGCAGAAATGAAAAAACGTTACGGCTATATTTATGTCGATCGACATAATGACGGTACGGGAACACTGAAACGATACCGTAAGCAATCATTCTACTGGTACAAAGATATAATTGCATCCAACGGGGCGTCTTTATCAAGAGCGTCAAAAGCCTAATAAAGCAAAATAGTTATCCTTAGGGAGTTTAGGAGGTTTATATGTCTAGTAAATATGATCAATTATCAAAAGACATTATTAAGAACGTAGGCGGAAAATCAAATATCGCAGGTGTGACACACTGTATCACGCGGCTGCGCTTTAAATTAAGAGATGAGTCGAAAGCAAAAACCGATGTGATTAAAGCACTAGATGGTGTTGTCACCGTCATGCAAAGCGGTGGACAGTACCAAGTCGTCATCGGCAATCACGTGCCGGATGTTTATGAATCCGTTATTAAAGTCGGCAATTTATCAGATCTTGCCAACAGCGAAGGCGAAGCCGTTAAATTGAGCCCGGGTGCAGCGCTGATCGATATTATTTCAGGGGTATTCCAGCCGGCATTGGGCGCACTCGTTGCGACGGGGATGATTAAGGGCTTCTTAGCACTCTTTGTATTCTTTGGCTGGGTTGATACTGCGGGTGGCGTCTATCAAGTACTGTATGCTGTCGGTGATGGCTTCTTCCACTACTTGCCGATTTTCTTAGGTTACACAGCGGCCAAGAAATTCAATTCTAACCTCTTTGTGGGGATGGCGCTCGGGGCGGCGCTGATGTATGTCAACGATGTCCTGGCAATGGCTTCAGGTGAAGTTATCGGGACGATGTTTGCGGGAACAGATTTTGCGGCGAATATCTATGCGACATTCTTCGGACTGCCGATTACCATTCCGATGGCAGGCTACGCTTCCTCAGTTGTTCCGGTTATCTTGGCGGTCTTTATTGCATCAAAACTTGAAAAATGGTTGAAAACCGTTATTCCCGATGTTGTGAAATCCTTCTTGGTGCCAACCATTACACTGGTTGTCGTCGCACCGTTAACGTTTATCGTCGTTGGACCGATTGCATCCGTGTTGACATCGTTAATCGGCGTGATTACCAATACTGTCTTTAGCATTAGTCCAATTTTAGCAGGTCTCGTTCTCGGTGCATTATGGCAGATCCTCGTTATCTTTGGTCTGCACTGGGGCGTCATTCCGCTGTCGTTTGTCAATTTAGGTGCACTGGGCTATGACTTTATTCTGTCACTTGTCTTTGCCGCTTCATTTGCGCAGACTGCTGTCGTTATGGCACTGGCGTTTAAATCAAAAGACGTTAAATTTAAATCATTTACAATACCCGTTATTATTTCAGGCTTCTTTGGGGTGACTGAGCCGGCAATTTACGGTATAACGCTTCCGAGAAAACTGCCGTTTTGGATATCCTGTGTTGGTGCGGCTATCGGCGGTGCTATCATTGGTATTTTCGGCGTGAAGACGTATATGCTCGGTGGTTTGGGCGTCTTTGGCTTTCCGTCATACATTGATCCGGCAACCAATAATATCACAGGTATTTTCGGCGCCTTAGCAGGTGTTGGCGTTGCAATGGTCTTCTCATTTGTTGCAACCATGATTCTCTATAAAGAAAAAGAGCCTGTTGAAGTCTCAGCTTCAGGTGATGCTCCGGTTCAAATGATTTACGCACCAATCGCAGGGGAAATCGTACCGCTTAATCAAGTTGAAGATGCTGCTTTTTCCAGCGAGGCACTGGGTAAGGGATTTGCCATCATGCCAAAAGAAGGCAAAGTCTATGCACCGGTGGACGGTGAAATCGTCACGCTCTTTAAAACCAAGCATGCCATTGGAATCAAAACGGAAACCGGCATGGAAATTCTCATTCACGTCGGGATGGATACGGTTAAGCTCAACGGTGAATTCTTTGACGCTAAAATCAATCAAGGTGATTTTGTCAAGCGCGGCGATCTGCTGCTGGAATTTGATATGGCAGGTATTAAAGCGGCTGGCTACTCACTGATTACACCTGTGGTGATTACAAATTCAGATGATTATGTTGACTTCGCATTGAACAATGACCGCGTTGCGACTGTGAACGAATGTGTTATGAGCGTGATCTAATGAAGTAATGTGGGCATGGTATATTTTCAGATGCCACCAAAGGATGGTAAAAAACGGTGCGGAGGGGTATGATTATTGAGAGTGTCTTCCGTGCCGTTCGGCATGTGATAATCGTGAAAAGGATGTCCCAAAATAGCGGAAAAGGTGGTTGCATGAAAATTAAGAAAATCTTAAATAATAATGCCGTTATCGCCATAGATCGAGATACAAACGAAGTGGTGGTAACTGGATCTGGACTTGCTTTTAAAAAGAAGATCGGCGATATTCTGGACAATCACAAAGTAGAGCGCATTTTTCGTTTGGAAGATCAGGAAGTCTCACGAAAACTAAAAAAACTGATACGGGATTTGCCGATTAAATATGTTGAAATATCAGAAGCTATCATTGCCATGGCCAAACGAGATCTCGGATGCGAATTAAATGAAAATATCTACTTGACATTAACGGACCATATTCACTTTTTAGTAGAACGCATTGAAAAGGGATTAACCATCAGTAATCCGCTGTCATGGGAAATACGGCGATTCTACACCGAAGAATACAAAGTCGGCGTTAAGGCCATTGAGGCTATTGAAAAAAACCTTCATATCGAACTCCCCGACGAAGAAGCAGCCTCAATTGCGATGCACATCGTCAATGCCGAGCTCGGTGAAGCGATGCCGAATGTCGTGACGATGATCAAAATTATTCAGGATACACTAAGTATTATGAAATACCATTACCATATTGAGTTTGATGAAGATTCGCTTTATTACCAGCGGCTGGTCACACATTTAAAATTCTTTGCACAGCGGATCATCAGCAGTCAAAAGAACAATGATCTGGGTGAAGCGAAAGATTCAGCAAAAGATGATGCCGATGAAAAGCTTTTTGTCATGATTTCATCACAGTACAGGGAATCGTATGCCTGTGCGCAGAAAATTCAGAAATATGCCCATGAGGTACACCAATTTGAAATCAATCATGCAGAGCTTACTTACTTAATTGTCCACATTGAAAAAGTGATTCAAAGTCTCAAAAAGTGATCAATGGCATGGAAGTAGTTCAGTCGAAAGGAGCAGCCATGGAAGCAATCAATGCCGAAGAACCTTTAAACAGCACAGCAGGAAATACGGTGGAAGAAGTGATAGAGCATACCGCAGCAAAAACGATCGTAAATAATGCAGAAAATAAAACAGAAAATCAATATCAGATGGTCTGCGTCGATTTAGACGGCACATTGCTCAATGATCAGCACATGCCTAATCCATCGGCTGTTTCGGCACTAAAGACATTAATGGCAAAAGGGGTGCACGTCGTCGTGAGTACAGGACGGCATCCGGTGGATGCACGCTATTATGCATCGTTGATTGATCTAGGCGCCTATTATGTTGCGGCAAACGGCGCAGCCGTCGGGAAAGTTAATTCAAAAAAACTGCGGTTTGCGCAGACGATGGATGCCGAAAGTCTGCGTCAGTTAAATGCATTATCAATTGAATACGATCTGCACCCGATTTATTACAGCGAAACCTACATTTATATTGAAAGCTTAGGTGTTTATTTATTTCATTTGTTCAACAACATTCGCTATAAGCAGTTCCTATCAAAACGACTGGTCTATGTACCGGGACACAGGCGCATGCAAAAAAGAATCCTGCGTGATCACGCAGGTATTCTTAAAGTTGTATTGTTTATCAACTCGCCAGAAAAGGCAGATGCCATTGAACGCCTTTTAAGAGAGCAGACGACACTGGAAGTGGCACGAACATTTAAATTTACCATTGAACTGACGCGGAACGGCGTCCATAAGGCATCAGGGATTGCAGAACTTTCAAAGCAGCTAGGGGTGGCATCAGAGCAGATTATGGCATTCGGCGACAGTGACAATGATGTGCAGATGCTGGCCTATGCCGGATGCGGTGTTGCAATGGGCAATGCGGCGGAGCATGTGAAAGCACTTGCCGACGCAACGACACTTGATAATAACGGCGAAGGGATACGTGCAATGCTGGAACGCCATTTTGATCTCAGCAACTGAAAGGCATAAGACGCCAAAAGGCGCGTCCCCTCGCTGTCGTTTGCTTTTGTGCAAATGTACAGTGATGTCATTTAGCATTTAGCGCAGAAAACGTGTTTTTTTAAAGACGCAAACAACATTGCTTTTTAAGCATATGAACACATATATTTTGAGGAGGTTTTTTTATGAACAAACAGCAAAACACCTTTCCAGAAGGCTTTTTATGGGGCGGCGCGTTAGCGGCAAACCAGTGTGAAGGCGCTTATTTAGAGGGTGGTAAAGGGCTTTCAACCGTGGATGTGATTCCATCGGGAAAAGATAGATTTCCAGTAATGTCTGGCGAGATGGTAGTCAATACCTGTGATGAGAATCATCAGTATCCATCACATGAAGCCATTGATTTTTACCATCGCTATGAAGAGGATATTGCCCTCTTTGCAGAAATGGGCTTTAAAACGCTTAGAATCTCCATATCGTGGACGCGAATCTTTCCAAAAGGTGACGAGACAATGCCCAATGAGGCAGGACTCGCCTTTTATGATCGCGTGTTTGACGCATGCATCAAGTATAAAATTGAACCGCTTGTGACCATTGCGCATTTTGACGTGCCGATGCATCTCGTGCAGACCATTGGCGGCTGGCGAAGCAGGGAAATGGTTGACCACTATGTAAAACTGAGCGAAGTACTATTTAATCGATACAAAGACAAGGTAAAATATTGGCTGACATTTAATGAAATCAATATGATTTTGCATTTGCCGTTTATCGGCGGCGGCATTCGTTTTGAATCAGGTGAAAATGTCGAGCAGATTAAATATCAGGCAGCGCATCATCAGCTTGTTGCCAGTGCGGCGGCAACCGCAGCGGCAAAGCGCATCAATCCGGCTTTTCAAATCGGTTGTATGCTTGCGGCTGGGAATACTTATGCCAATACCTGCGCGCCGGAAGATGTCTTTGAGGCAATGTGCAAGGATCGGGAAAATTATTTTTTCATTGATGTGCAATCAAGAGGTGCTTATCCTCAGTATGCGCTCAACCAATTAAAGCAGAAGGGCATCAAGCTGACGATGCTCGAAGGCGATGAGGAGATGCTTAAGGTACATACCGTTGATTTTATTTCATTTAGTTATTACGCGTCTAGGTTGACCAGTGCTGATCCTGCGGTAATGACACAAACGGAGGGGAATGTTTTCAGTTCTTTGAAAAACCCCTATCTTAAAGCGAGTGAGTGGGGCTGGCAAATAGATCCTCTTGGACTTCGAATTACCATGAATGCCCTATATGATCGTTATCAAAAACCGCTTTTTATTGTTGAAAACGGTCTTGGCGCCGTTGATACACCGGATGAAAACGGATTTGTCTCAGATGATTACCGTATTGCATACCTCAGTGAACATATGAAGGCCATGCGAGATGCTATTCTAGTTGACGGGGTACCGACACTGGGTTATACATCATGGGGCTGTATTGACATTGTAAGCGCCTCAACAGGTGAAATGAAAAAGCGCTATGGCTATATCTATGTCGATAAGGACAATACGGGAGCAGGCAGCTTAAAGCGCACACCGAAAAAGAGCTTTAATTGGTACAAGGAAGTCATCAGCAGCAATGGCGGCATTCTTTAGCAGTGGCTTTGTGCCGCAGCGCACAGAGGTTCAGCGCACAAGGATGCAGAAGATTAAGACGTAAAACATTAAGCAGTGGCGCTTTAAAGTATAGAATTTAAAGTTCTAGGGCATTAAGATGATCGAACATTAAATATAGGCGATATCATTTAAGGACATAGCGTTAAAAACATTAAGTTGTAGGCTATAGAATGGAGGCAATCATGGTTACATTTACACAAAAGATCAATTTTAAAGAAGGTATGCACGCGAGACCGGCATCTGAACTGGTGAAATTGTGTGCGGGCGCCCAATCGACGATAAAACTCATTAGCAACGGTCGCGAAGGCAATCCAAAGAGCATTTTGGGGATTATGTCGCTCGGCATTGCCAAAGACAGTGATATCGAATGCGTTGTCGAAGGCAACGATGAAACGGAAATGGCTGAAAAGCTAAAAGCATTCTTTCTACAGGATTTATAGTCAATTGAGCACATTGCATCATAATCTTTTATAACACTGAATGATAAGCGCTTATCTGTCAGGGTACCTAATACAGATAAGCGCTTGTTTTATGCTCATTTCACCTGATTCGTACAGTGTTTTATAAAACTGGCGGTATTTCGGCTCCTTTTAGGCGGCACTAAACCTGTTAGAATGAAAATGACGAAATGTCAAATTTACAATAAGCAGAAGAACATGTATGGATCATGTTCATCAGGAGGTTTTAGTATGGAGCAATCTTTAAGTAGCCTTAAAGTTTTGGATATGACACGCGTTTTGGCAGGGCCTTATTGCACAATGATTCTTGCCGACTTAGGCGCCGATGTCATTAAAATCGAAGTACCTGAAAAAGGTGATGATTCAAGACAGTTTGGCCCATATATTAATGGTGAAAGCGCTTATTTTATGAGCATTAACCGCAATAAGCGCAGCATGACGCTCGATTTAAAGAGTGAGTCTGGAAAGGCGTTGTTTTTTGAACTCATTCAGACAGTTGATGTCGTCGTCGAAAACTTTAGACCCGGAACCATGGAAAAACTGGGGATGGGTTATGATGTCTTAAAAGAAATTAATCCAAGTCTGATTTATGCGGCAAGTTCCGGTTTTGGACACACGGGACCTTACAGCAAGCGCCCTGCTTATGATGGTGTCGTTCAAGCCATGGGCGGTATTATGAGCATTACAGGTGAACTCGGCGGCAAACCAACGCGTGTTGGACCGTCCATTGGCGATATTACAGCAGGACTCTTTACGGCGATTGGCGTATTGGCCGCACTGAATTACCGCAATGAAACCGGCAGGGGACAAAAAGTGGATGTGGCAATGCTCGACTGCCAAGTGGCGATTTTAGAAAACGCCATGGCGCGTTATTTTGCCACGGGCGAATCGCCAAAACCGGCAGGCAACAAGCATTCGTCTATTGTACCGTTTGAGCCATTTGAAACCAGTGACGGTGAAATTATGATTGCAGTCGGCAATGATAACCTATGGCGTAAATTCTGTGCAGAAGCTGGACTTGAAGCCATTGTCGACGATCCAAAATACTGTACGAATCCGCTTCGAACAGAACATTATGAAACACTGAGACCCATGATTGCGGCAAAATTTAAAGCGGATACAACGGATTCTTGGTACCATAGGCTGACAGAAGCCGGTGTACCTTGCGGACCGATCAACAATATTGAAATGCTTACAAAAGATCCGCAGGTTCTTGAACGCGAGATGATTGTCGAGGTGGCTCATGAAGTGGCGGGCAAGACACATATCCCAGGTATTCCAATTAAACTGAGTAGATCGCCGGGAAGTATACGTACGGCGGCACCTGTACTCGGTGAGCACACTGATGAAATATTGAAGACGCTTTTAGGCAAAACAGATGAAGAGATTAAAGCATTAAAAGCAGAAGGTATTTTTTAAGGTTGTAGATGTTATCGCAAAATCTAAAAGCAGTTGCTTGGAGACCAATAGGTCTCTGGCAGCTGCTTTTTTACAAACGAAAGGTGATGTTGGCCTTTTCTTACTTAATAGAATCAAGATTTAGATTGGATAAGAAGCAAAAAAAGTTATGGGCATTTGACAAAAACTTTTTTCGTCGTATAATGAAAGTATTGTGATACAAATAATACGATGGAGGTTGGAAATGGGGACTCAAAAGAAAGCGGACATATTGGTAATAGGCGGAAGTGCTGCGGGGCTGGTATCGGCGATGACGGCAAAAGCGAATCATCCTGATAAAAAAGTCATGCTTATTCGGAAAGAGGCTAAAGTCATGATTCCATGCGGCATTCCGTATATTTTCGGATCGCTTGACGGCACAGATCAAAACATATTGCCGGATGCAGGACTCGAAGGACTTGGTGTTGAAATTTGCATTGATACAGTCAATGCAATTGATGCTGAAAAGCAGCTGTGCGAAACGCAGAGCGGTGACAGCATCGTTTATGACAAAATGATTATGGCAACGGGATCGCAGCCGTTTGTACCGTCATGGCTCGTAGGTGCTGAATTAAAAAATGTTTTTACGATTCCTAAAAATAAAGTTTATTTAGATGAACTTATGGCAAAACTGAGTGAAATGGATCGTGTTATTGTTGTCGGCGCGGGCTTTATTGGTGTCGAAACCTCAGATGAACTCAATAAATCAGGCAAGAAAATAACACTGGTGGAAATACAGGATCGTATCCTAGGAGCTGCATTTGACGATGACATCGCTGGCGTTGCCCAAGAAAAACTTGCGGCGCGCGGCGTCAACATTCTGACAGGTGTAGGCATTAAGGCAATTGAAGGCGACGGAAAAGTCGAAGCCGTGCAGTTGTCAGATGGCCAACGGCTTAAAGCAGATGCTGTTATTCTCTCGATGGGCTACCGCCCCAATGTAGCACTTGCAAAGGCAATGGGGTTAAAGATTAATGACCTTGGCTATATTGCCGTTGACGAATACATGCGTACCAGCGCGGCCAATGTTTTTGCAGCAGGCGACTGTGCCGGCAAACGTGATTTTGCCACCGGGAAATTGGCGACGACGATGCTTGCCTCTACTGCATGTGCAGAAGCAAGGGTTGCAGGACTCAATCTATACAGCCTTTCCACTGTCAGATCATTTAAAGGGACGATTGGCATCTATTCAACCAATATCGGTGAAAGCTCATATGGTGTAGCAGGGCTGACAGAAGGCGGGGCGCGCAAAGAAGGTTTTGAGATTATCACTGGCAGCTTTACGGGAATGGACCGTCACCCGGGAAAACTTGCCGGAGCACATCAGCAAACCGTTAAACTTATTGTTTCCAAAGAATGCGGACGGATCTTAGGCGGTGAAGTCATCGGCGGCACCAGTGTCGGCGAACTCATCAACGTGATTGGCTTTATTATTCAAGGCGGTATGACGCTGAATGACCTTTTGGTATCTCAAATTGGTACACAACCGATGCTAACCGCATCGCCGGCAGCATACCCGCTGATTAAGGCTGCTGAAGTCATTGCGCGCAAACTAAAATAAGCGCACGAAAACAATGGATGCTATAAACATCTAAACATAGTTTTGATGGCATTGATGTGTAATGGCTGTTACGCAGATGAGCAATCACTGTGTGCACGCTGTTACCCTCTTTTAATGCTGTTTGAACAGATTCATTTAACTGAATAATCACGCAAAAGCATACAAAGTGCTTCTAAAAACTGCCCCGCAGGCGATAAAAAGTCTGCGGGTTTTTTTTATGAAAATGTTTTCCAGAACATGGCATAAAAATTGCAATAGAGTTTTATACTGAACGTTTACCAACAAGGCAATTGAATTTAATGCAATGGCTGAAACGAGACGGCAGGAAATGCGAGGTGAAGGAATGGAACAAATACATATATTAACGAGGCTAAAAAGACAGAAGCAGTCCTTGGTACTGCCTCTGACACCCAATCAGAAACTTTTGGGAATGGGCGTTCTCTTTGCCATCTCTTTTTTTGGGTCTTTTTGTTTTGGCCGCTATCCGGTATCACTGTCTCAATTAGTCAGGATTTTAGCAAGCAGTGTGCTGCCAATAGAGAAGACGTGGACACCGGCAATGGCAGCAGTCGTTTTTAACATTCGACTTCCCAGAATTATGCTTTCCAGTATGGTGGGCTGTTGTCTTTCGGTAGCCGGTGCATCGTATCAGGGTGTTTTTCGAAATCCCATGGCATCTCCTGATATTTTAGGTGCGACATCGGGTGCCGCTTTTGGTGCAGCGCTGGCATTTTTACTTGGCGCCTCAACGTCTGTGATAACAATATCCTCATTCTTTTTCAGTATCATTACAGTGATGATTGTCTATTATATTGGGAAATGGGCGCCGGGGCGATCGGTGATGAATCTGATTCTCGCCGGGATCATGGTGAGTTCCATTTTTACGGCGGGGACTTCTTTTATCAAACTTGTTGCAGATCCAAACAATGAATTGCCGGCAATAACTTATTGGCTAATGGGCAGCTTTTCTGCGGCGAAGCAGTACGAAGTCATTACAATAGCGGGGCCGATGCTCTTAGGTCTTCTGCCGCTGCTTGCGTTAAGGTGGCGCATTAACCTTTTGACAATGGGCGATGAAGCATGTCGAAGCATGGGTGTCAATCCGGAAGAAGTTAGAATGATCGTTATCATTGCATCAACAGTGATTACGGCTGCAAGTGTCTCGGTCAGTGGTATGATCGGCTGGGTCGGTCTCGTGATGCCGCATTTATGCCGAAAAATCATGGGCAATAATTACACCTACTTGATGCCGGCCAGTATGATTTTCGGTGCGGTGTTCATGCTGCTTGTCGACAATATTTCAAGAAACCTGATGGCAACTGAAATCCCTATTGGGATCTTAACAGCTTTTATTGGAGCACCTTTTTTTGCAGTGCTGATTTTCAGGCGAGATTCAGAAAATGTATAGCGAGAAAAAGCGTATCGTTTAGACAGGAGGCGTAGACAATATGATTGCAGTTGATTCACTGACCTTTCAATATGGCAAGAGGCCTGTTCTTAAATCGGTCAGTTTTACAGTTCGATCGGGAGAAATGGTGGCATTGCTGGGGCCTAATGGCGTTGGGAAGAGTACGCTCTTTCGATGTCTTTTGGGATTTACAAAGCACTATGAAGGGACTGTCCGCATTGGCGGGAAAGACATTAAGCGATTATCGCCTCAGCAATTGGCTCAGCAAGTGGCCTATATTCCGCAGTCGCATATATCGACGTTTAGTTATACAGTATTGGAGATGGTTGTGATGGGACTGGCAAGCAGTATTCCCAAGTACTCGGTACCGGATAAAGGTGCTTATCAGCGCGCATTGGAGGCACTGACCATGATGGCGCTTGAGGATTATGCCAACCGGCAGTTTAATCAGCTCAGTGGCGGCGAGCAGCAAATGATCCTTATTGCCAGAGCGCTGGCACAGCATTCAAAAGTCATATTGATGGATGAACCAACGTCAAATTTGGATTACGGCAATCAGCTGCGCGTGCTTAAGCGCGTAAATGCATTGAAGCAAGAAGGTTATACGATCGTGATCTCAAGCCATAATCCGCAGCATGCCCTCATGTTTTCAGACCGAGTGATTGCACTGCACAACGGGCGTGTTTTAGCAATGGGAGAACCGAAGACCATTGTGGACGCATCGTTAATTGAGACGCTTTATAAAGAACCTGTAGAAATGATCGCCATCGGCGATGAACGATGGATTAAACCTTCTCTGGAAAGGATGTCAAAATGATGTTTTTGTGGGAGCCGGAAATGGTTCGCTATATGAAAGATGCCTATGAGTACAATGGCACACACTTAACGGTCGGTGCCAAAATTGCAGAGTGGCTTCCGCATGATGCCCATATTTGCGATGCCGGCTGCGGCCTCGGATACCTAAGCCTTGCTATGTCAACTTATTTTCAAAAAATTACGGCTGTGGATACAGCATCAAGGCCACTCGACGTATTGAGGGATAATATCCGGTTGAACCGTATTGAGAATATTGATGTCATCGAAGAAGATATTTATACACACGTACCCCAAAAACCTTATGACGCAATGGTGTTTAGTATGTTTGGCTCCGCGGAAGAAAACTTAAAGTTAGCAAAAGCGCAGTGTGTCGGCACGGTTATGATGATCTTTAAAAACTGGGAGACGCATCGGTTTGCCATGATAAACAGCCCTATTCACAAATGTACTTATGGCCATTCAAAAGCGGCATTTGAAATGCTTTCAATACCCTATCAAACAGAAATGCTGAAGCTGGAGATGGGACAGCCATTCCGAAGCAGAGAAGACGCAGTTGCATTTTATCGATTGTACAGCCGGGAATCGGATACGGCGAGCATTGATTTCAACACAATAAAAATGAAGCTGTCAGATAATCACTCCGAGATATTTCCATATTACAGTCATATGGATCGTGAGGTTGGCATTTTCATTGTAAAGACGTCGGATCTTGACGGATTATAAATGGTTTAGAGGTGATGAAATAATATGGGGATGGTAAACGCCAATATTAGAGAAAATGGAGGGAATACAAATGTTAAAGCATGATAGGAAGTGGCATGGCTATCAAGGCAGAAGGGGGATCGCCTTTTTTTTAACCGTTATGCTTGTACTGGGATTGCTGTGCGGTTGTCAGGCAAAGGCATCTGCTGAAACAGCATCGAAAGATGGTGAAGAAACAGCAGTTTCTGCCGTGGCAGAACCGTCAACTGAATCAAATGAGGGAGAAGCTGTCGCAGAATCAGAACCAGCATCCAGTGTGTCAAATGAGGCAAGCGATTCAGATGAAATGGTTTCTTTTGTTGATTCCGTGGGCAGAACCGTAGAAGTGCCGGCACATATTACCAAAGTGGCTATATCAGGACCATTGACGCAGATCGTTGTTTTTTCGCTGGCACCGGATAAGCTCGTGGGGATTGCAAACGAGTGGTCGAAAGAAGCAGAGCCTTATTTTGATCCCGTTTATTACAATATGCCGGTTTTGGGGCAGCTGTATGGCGGCAAGGGGGAACTGAATTTAGAAACGCTGCTTGCCAGTGGTGCACAAGTGGTCATTGATGTCGGTGAACCAAAAGATTCCATTACAGCAGATCTGGACATGCTCCAAGCGCAAACGGGAATCCCATTTGTCCATATCACGGCTAACCTCGACAATATGGGAGAAGCCTACCGAAAATTGGGTGAACTGCTTGATATGCCAGAAGAGGCCGAAGCACTTGCGACGTACTGCGAGACGATTTATGCCAAAACGGCATCGATTGCCGAGGGCGTCGAAAAAGTTAATCTGCTCTATTGTTTGGGCGACAAGGGACAGCACGTTATTGCCAAGGGATCGTTTCACGCGCAGGTATTTGATTTGCTTGCAAACAATGCAGCTGTTGTAGACAGCCCAGTGTCCAGCGGTGCGGGGAATGAAGTGGATATGGAGCAAATTGTCAATTGGCAGCCGGATGTTATTGTTTTCGGCCCAGGCAGTATATATGACACGGTAGGCGATGACCCTGCATGGGCAACCATACCGGCAATTGCAAACGGCCGTTATTATGAAGTGCCCAATGTCCCTTATAACTGGCTTGGCTTTCCGCCATCTGTGCAGCGTTATTTAGGCATGATTTGGATGACTGAGCTGTTTTATCCCGAAGAAGCTGATTACGATATGTATCAGGAAGTTGCCGCTTATTTTAAAAACTTTTATCATTGTGATTTATCAGAAGCGCAGTATCAAACGCTGATGGAAAGAGCACAGTAATGATATCGGGTGAGAAATGATTCCGAAAATTTTGATTACAGGTGAAATAGGTGTTGGGAAATCAACCTTAGTACGTTCTTTGCTGTCGCAGGTTCATTTGGAGATCAACGGTTTTTTTACCATCAAGCGGGGCAGTGAGGTATTTTTATACGATGCGCATCATTTGCTGAAAGGACGGGCAATACCGCAATGCATTGGTAAATGCGATGCAAATGGGATCATGACGGCCTATCCGTCTGTTTTTGATACATTTGGCAAAACAATTAACCGGTTTCCAACGCAGTCGCTTATTGTCATGGATGAACTGGGGTTTATGGAACGCGATGCAAAAGTGTTTTGTGATGCCGTTTTAGAAATCATGGCGAGTGATCGACCGGTTTTGGCCGTGGTGAAAGCGCGTTCGGCTCCTTTCTTGGATGCTGTCCGTGCAAATGACAACGCCATGCTCTTTCACATTACAGAGGCCAATCGCACCATGCGGATAGCCGAACTGGATGAGCTGATAAAAGCACTCGCGTGGTAGCATAAAGGCAATCGGCTCGCAGTGTTGAGTGTTCAATACAGTATGCCGCTCAATACAGTGTACGAAACGATACGATACTAATCATAGAGTCTACGTGATATATTAATTTTAGCCTTTGTTAGAGAATATATGGTACGTCTATCAGTGAATAATAGATGATTGATTGAAGGTGAATTGAAATCCCGTGAAATAAAAGTCGCCGATACAAACTTTAAAATCCGTATCGGCGATTTTTCCTTTATAAAAGAGACATTAAGAATATCAAGAAAGAAAATCAAGCAGAATTAAATAGGCTAGATTTCTGGATCGTGAAATCAACTTTAATGCCGTTAAATGGCCAGATCGCCGGCTGCTTTAATTTTAACCCGGTTTGTATTCCCGGGATAGTAAGCGAGTGGCACATCTTCGACATCAATGATTTCGACGGTTTCTTTGGCTGCGCCGGAATCAACCGCCATTTGAATCGCTTCTTTTTTAGCCGCTTCAATGGCTTCTTCTCTCGGCAGTGTCTCATAGTCGATGAGTTTTTCGTAGGTACCGCTGATTTTGGAAATGGCTGAGCCGATGGCATTGGCTGTTCCAAAATAATTTGGCATCAAGACTTGACGCGTGCCGGTCAGTGTTGACGGGACAATAACGGAACCGCCACCGACGAGAATGACATCGGCGTCATCGCTGGACAGCTTCATGGCGTCAATGCCGTTTTCAATGGCATTTCTGATGACGGTCATGGCGCGTTCAGCGAAATCAGTTTCGAGAAAGTCAACTTTGCTGGCATCGCCAATTTGGCACATGCCGAGCTTTACGGCGATATCCGTGGCTGTTAGGGTATCGCCGCCAAACACAAGCGCTTTTTTCGTAATTTCATAACCGACGCTGTCAGGTCCAACGGTGATGTTCCCGTCAGGATGTTGTCGGACGATGGAGCCGCCGCCGAGGCCGATGGATAAAACGTCCGGCATACGGAAATTCGTTCGGACGCCGCCAATGGTAACGGCAACGCCGGATTCGCGCGGAAAACCGCCTTGGATGACGCCGATATCGGTGGTGGTGCCGCCGACGTCAATGACAATGGCTTCTTTAAGCTCTCCGAGATAACTGGCGCCGCGAATGGAATTGGTAGGACCGCAGGCGATAGTGAGGATTGGATATTTTTGAGCGTGTGCCATGGTCATCAGCGTGCCGTCATTCTGAGAAATATAAATCTTGGCATTGTCAATGCCGTGTTCGGAAAGACTTTTGGCGAAACCATCGGTGAATTTTTGAGCGACCTTGTAAAGTGAAGCATTGAGAACCGTCGCATTTTCGCGCTCTATAAGTCCCATGGAGCCGACGTCGCTGGAAATGGAGACGTGGACGTCGTCACCTAAAACTTTACGGCATAATGCGGCTGCCTTTTTTTCATGTTCATCGCGAATAGTTGAAAAACAGCAGGAAATAGCAACGGAATTGACTTTGCCCTTTAAACTTTCGAAGTAAGCAGTGGCTGCAGCTTCGTCAAAGGCGGCAATGGCTTTGCCGTCGTATTCGAAACCGCCGCCGATCATTGCGACGGATACCGCTACTTTGGCGATATCGTCAGCCCAGTCGACGAGCGGTGGAACGCCGAGGGTTGCGGGGGCGCCAATGCGCAGCAGGCCGACGGGTTCAAGGTGTTTTCTTTCGACGATGGCATTGGTACACTGTGTCGTGCCGAGCATTGCCAAATGAATTTTTTTGGGATCAACTTTTGATTCTGATAATATGGCATCAATTGCACCGAGAATACCGTCATAAATATCGTCAGATGTCGGGTGTTTTATCTGCGCGACGACGTTCAATGCCTCGTCGATGATCACGGCATCTGTATTGGTACCGCCAACGTCTATACCGAGTCTATACATTGGTTTCACCGCCTTTCATCAATTCTTCAATAGGTTGATAGTCGACATCACAGCCGAAATAGCGCGGGCCGACGAGTTCAAGTCCTTCTGGCGTACGCCATAATTCAAAACATTTTAATCCGACGACGATAACGCGTTTGCCATATTTCAATGCATCAGTTGTCACGGGGATAAAGGTTTCGGAATCGACAATGGCAATAAGATCGGGCGTTGTTGCGAGAATGGCGCCGTCAACTTCTGCGACGAGGTTTTCGTTTTGGAACGTGACCGAGGCTTTTTTGCCGCGATCCGTGTCAATGCCCTCCAGTACGACTTTACCGAAGTTGAAGCCGTCTCTCGTTTCACGAAGTACATCGGCAATTTTGCCCTTAAATAGTTTGAAGCCCTCGGTGGCCTTTAAAAATGCGGCTTCAGGTGATGCTTCACCACTGTGTTTAACATTGCGGATGGCAGCGCCTAACTGCTCACTGCGCGTTACGATGTTTTTAACGGCGTATTTTTTAAGTGTTGCACCATCCATGCAATAGAGTGATACAGAAACCGACCCTCCACAGCTCATGGTAACGGCACGTGCCAGTTCTTCAGTCCACTTATTGGTAATGGTATCGAAGATCGCGCAATTGCCCTTTTCATCAGTGAGTGCCATTGGTGTTGCCTTAATGCCGCCAATGGTAAAAGTCACCATTTGCAGTTCGGGAAAAGCACGTCCCATACCGTCGGCGTCGACCATTGGAATGCCGAGGCGCGCACATGCCGCAATGGGAAGCATACTGTTGACGCCACCTGCTTCAATCGGCATAAATGCGTAGATCTCCTTGCCGTAGAATTGAGAGACCATCTTGTGAAGCGTTTTGTATTCTTCGCCGCCGATCCCCTTTTCACTTAAAATGGTCGGTGCTCCCATCATAGCGATGGGAACAATGAGTGCGTCGTCCGGAACTTCTTCGGGATCGAGTAGTGTGACATCGCCGCACGCTTTGACGGCCCCCATTGCGACGAGCTTGCCGACATAGGGATCACCACCGCCGCCAGCACCTAAAAGTGCGGCACCAAGTGCAATGTCTTCGATTTCTTTTAAACCGATTTTTCTCAAAATAATGCCTTCCTTTCTATCTTTGTCCTTATGTTTAGCTTTTTATATCTTTTAAAGTTTTATATTCTTGTGATCTATTCTTTACGCGTGACCCGTTAAACGAGGTAATTGCATGATTACCTTTTGTTGATCCTCCACGACAATCGGTTAGATACTTTATGCCTAAGCTGCTTCACTGTAACTGGCTTCAGGCTGCGGCATTACTTTTACCAAGACGATATATAAAACCATAGAAACGATGATGCCGTTTACCGGGCCTATAAAGAATGGGGTGTTCAGTGCCGGCATTGCTGTAACCAGTGCCGGGAATGAAGCAAACGTACCACCGGTGATGCAGGCGATTAATGCGCCAACTAAAAATGAAATCATGCCGGGTGCATAGACACCTTCACGCAGTTTGAACTGTTTTGGATCACCCTTGCCAATAATCCAATAGTCCGCAATCAGAACGCCGACAAGTGCTGGTACCAATGCGGAAAGAAGTGTTAGAAATGCGGTGAACTTGCTCAATACACCAACTGCTGCCAACAGGGTTCCAAAGCCGCCTGCAATCGCTGTTGTCGTTTTGAAACGGCTTTCATCAACACCTAAGAGATTAGAAAGCGATAAGCCGCCGCTGTATGCGTTGGTGACATTGGTTGTCCAAGTAGCTAAGACGAGAGCGATTAAACCGACTGCCGGTACGCCAACAGCAGTTAGAACCGCACTGATATCATACTCGCCGGTTACGATGCTCATAACGGCACCAACGAGAAGCATGATCAGACCTGCCGGTAAAACGCCGAGAACAGAAGATTTGATAACGTCATTGCGGCTCTTTGCAAAACGGCAGTAGTCACTGCTAATGGCGCCTCCCACTGCAAAAGTGGCAACGACGAGGCTGATGCCCGTCATAAGCGGAATAGGCTGAGGCGGAACGTAATTTGCCATAACGGTCATGCCGTCAAATTGCGCCATTGCCGCCCAAACACCGTAACCGCAGACGATAAGGAGCATTGGGACAGCAACGAAGTTGAGCCATTTAAGACCTTTAAAGCCATAGCAAGCTGTTACCAGCATGATAATGCCCCAGAAAGTTGATGAAAGCCCCACAGGAATATTTATGCCGGTCATCGAAAGGAGCATCGCGGAAAATGAAGTGCCGCAGACAGCTGACTGAATGCCGAACCATCCGATACAGGCAATGGCGAGGACGGAACTGATAATATAGCGCGCACCCTTTTCGCCAAGTGCACCGGATGCCATAACAGCAGTTGGCAGTCCTGTATCACAGCCCTGCATGCCAATAAGACTCATATAGACACAGATGATACCGTAACCAATGATGATCGCGGTAATGACGTTGCCAATCGGCATGCCGCTGCCAATGAGTCCGCCGATCATTAGGCATGGGACACAGATCATGGAACCAATCCACACCATGGCAATAGACTGCCAGCTTTGTCTCTGTTCAGGTTTTACTTCAAACCCAGTTAATTTGTTTGTCATTTGATTTCCCCCTTTAATGGTTTCGAGTTAATAATTGCGAATAAACGATGCTGTCAAGATTGATGAGGCAATTGCCTTAGATAATTAAACTTGATTATATGCTTTTGTTACGAAAATGTAATTGTTTGCAGGGCAAAAAAAGACCTCTCAACTTTGTCCTTTTGGACAAATGAGAGGTCTTTCTAATCTAAATTGATCTTAACCTTCATTGTGCCGCTTGTCAAGCAGACGTTTGACAGCACAGGCGCGATAAAGGCTATAGTGCTCCGGCATGGCATTGACATCACAGTTTAGCGCGGCACAGATCTGATTCATACGGTATTTAATGGTGTTCTTATGGACAAAGAGCAGTGCGGCGGTGGCGGCAACATTGCTTGCGCCATCCAGCAGGTAAATGGTCAGTGTTTCACAGAGCAAATCACGAGGACCGTCTTTTCTGATAAGTGGTGCGAGGATGCTGGTTGCCTCCAAAATACTGTTTTCGCCGATAGTGATAATATCATGACAGCGCTTTGCAAAAGCAAACATCTCTTGGGAGAGCACTTTTCGATGTGGGTAGAGTGTTTTGGCGGTTTCAAAGTAATCTTTGTAAAGTAAAAAGGCGCGCCGCACTTCTGCTGTATTGGCCAATCCATAGGCGGTTGCAAGCATAAAAGATGAAGAGGCCGAAATATCGTCTGTACGCATCTCTAGGAGCGCTTCTTCAACAGCCTGACAGGCGCATTTTATTTTTTCACTGCCGAGAAATACAACAAAAGTATCGTGATAAATACCTGTAAAACTGACATCGAAATACAATGCAACCAATTCGCTGACCGTATGCTGCCAGAAATCATGCAGCGCTTTGAGCTGTTTTTCATCTTTTGAATCGCCTCGGGCGCGAAGAATGATCATATGTTCAATGGCCTGAATATCAATACTGAGAATTTCAGCGAGTCTTTTCATTTTCATCGGTTCATCATTTAGAATGGCTTTTACGAGTTCGTCTGTTCCGATTTTACCGTGGCCTTTGCTCCAGATGTTGATAAAGAGCTGGATGACTTCAGCAGCTTGTTCGCATTGTTCATCTGATAGCGTGCCGTCTTCTTTAACCATGATCAGGTGCATTGGCATTGCATCTTCACTTTCGATAATCTTACCGCAGACACAGATGTTGCGCGTCAATTCAATCATGGTGGGAATGGCTGGCAATTTCGAACATTTCATCTGGTAGTATTTAGCGATCTGTTCGAGACTAACCGAACTAACTGCGGGCCAGTTGGCCATGTTGACGGCATTAAAATGTGAATCAACTAGGTAAAAAGAACTCGTCATGCGATCGCTGATAATTCTTAAAACGGTGTCAATACTGCGCTGATGGTCAGGCAGCTTGCTGATGCGTTCCAGCATTTCGGGAACGAAATAAGGGTCTTGTGCCTTGTTTTTGATGATGGTTTCAATGACTTCGTAGATCACTTCGCTGTATTTAAGATCCATTCGATTTTCAGGCATGCAGATAAGCGTGAAATCAAGTTCATTGGCCAAGTCTATTAGGCGCTTGTCGATTTTCGGGACGAAAATGCCAACATAGTAAAGAATGAGGCCAACTTCGCCGATTTGATGAAGCCGCATAATGGTTTGACACTGTGCATCCACATCATCCTTGATGTGTGCAAAACCGGCTACGGCAATTTCGTTGCCGTAAAATTCGATTTCATCGAAAAACGCCTCTTGCAGCGGCGTCGGTTCAGAGTATTCAAGAACGGAAATTGAATCGACCACCTTGTCGAGCCCTTTTTCTCCGGCGACGACTCTTGCATGACTTAATGACGGTAGATTGAGCAGTGTTCTAATGGTGACGCGCATGAGTCCACCTCCTTGTTTTCAACATGCCATTGGCGGTAGGATCAACAATAATTGATACAGTTTTTGTTCATACGTTAATAACGAACGCTAATTTCATTTATGATACCATAATTGTGCCTGATTATCTAATGAAATCGTTGCATTTAGCTGAAAGGCATGATGTTACATCCGTGTGATGTCAAATGCGAAAATTAAAATGCAAACGAAAGCGCCAACATGTGAGAAACATTGACAAACAGAAAAAAGGCAGTTATAATTAGTTGAAAGTTCAACTAATTTCATAATTCTGTTAATTTCAGGATTCTGTTCGATCTGTTTAGACAATTGAATGCTGACAGCACAAAGTAAAATGGTTTCTATGACTGAGGGAGATGAAAGACTTGAAACTGAAAGGCTCTATACTAAGAGATGTTGGATCACTGGCGCGGGCGGTTAATACCATTAATGATATTAAATACATCACGCTGGATTTGCATAAGAATCAATATATTTTTCTGACGCGTATTTGTGAGAATGAGGGAATTAGCCTAAAGGCACTTTCTATTATGCTGAAAGTCGATAAGACGACAACGACAAAAGCGGTTCAAAAACTCATTCGTGACGGCTATGTAACAAAGGAAAAGGATGAAGTGGATGCACGCGTTTTCCGGTTGTTCTCGACGCGTAAATCGAAGGCGGTTTACAATATGATTATTGATGAAGAAAACCGAGCAATTGACAAATGTTTCGAAGGGTTTACGACTGCAGAAATTAACACAGTTCAAAAATTGCTTCAGAAAATGAATGCCAATCTTGCGCCGGATTGGTATGAAACAAAAAATTATAAAGGAGGGGTGCATGATTCTGAATGAGAGAGTCATGCCGTATTTTAAATGATTTCAAAAGCATGTGAAAAGGATATTGACAGAATCATGGCGATTATTGCTGAAACGGTTGCAGAGATGAAACGCGTCAACAACCATCAATGGGATGACACTTACCCGACCCGCGGCGTTTTTTTAGCCGATATTGAAAAGGGAAATCTGTTTGCTTACCGTGAATCAGATGGCAATTTGCTGGGATTCGTCTGCTTGGATACACATCAACCGGAAGAGTATGTGGGTGCGGCGTGGAAGACACCTGAAAAATGTCTGGTTATCCACAGAACGGCGGTAGCGATGAATGCGCGTGGTCAGGGCATTGGTAAACAACTGATGCAATATGCTGAAACGCTGGCATCTGAAATGAACATACAGGCAATTCGTTCGGATACGTATTCGACAAATCAGGCGATGAATATCGCTTTTCAGAGTTTGGGTTATCAATTTACTGGCCATATCAATTTCTTAGGAAGGCCGTTGCAATTTAATTGTTATGAGAAACTGCTGAAATAAAATGGATCATTAAAGGAGATGAACACATTGGAATTTAAAGCAATTGGTGTTGTGAAAAGTCAGTTTAAATCTCTTGAAGAGATGCCCATTCAACCGACGGGTGATCTGGCATCGCCAGGTTATTTGGAAATTGAAGAATCTTATGTGGAGGGGCTGAAAGATTTAGATGGTTTCAGTCATCTCTACATACTTTATCATTTTCATAAAGTCAAGCAGTCCAAACTTCTGGTCAAGCCATTTATGGACGATGCGGTTCACGGGGTTTTCGCGACAAGGGCGCCAGTGAGGCCTAACGCCATTGGCATGTCTGTGGTTGCCATTGACCGTATTGAAGGATGCCGGATTTATATTCAAAACCTCGATGTTTTGGATGGGACGCCGCTGCTGGATATCAAACCGTATGTCCCCGCATTTGATTTGCCGCAGGCGCCTGTTCGCGTTGGGTGGCTGGATAAACCAGCAGAGGCTATTCAGGCAAGGAAGTCCGATCAGCGTTTTGTCTAAAACGTTGAAAAGAGCGCATGAATAGAGCGTATGAATAGCTAATGCTTCATTTTAAACACTGTCAAATAAATGATGTGCATCCTTATAAAGCCTGAATTCGGCAAAGTGTGATAAACTTATAAAGAGCCGCAATTGAGTGAAGGCGACAAAAAGGAGGATGACAATGAGAAACAGTTTATCGACATTATGCGATCATTTCATCGAAAATAGAGACAACATAAAAAAGACCTTTAACTGGGAAAGTGCTTACCTCATCCCGATTTGTGCAGCAATGTTTGCAAATGAACGACAGAAACCAGATGCAAATAAAATGAAGCATTGCAGGGATATTCTGAAAGAACAGGTCGGTTTATTTTCTAATTTCAGAGGCACCGGTAAACTGGTTATGATTACCATGATGGCGATTGATCACAATCCTGAGCATAAATTAGAGAATGCACTAGAGGTCTATTCTTCATTAAAGAAACATTTTTTTACTTCTCAATATTTGCCATTAGTTTCCATGATGATTACGAACATGGCGGGATCAGTGCGTTATGATACGATTGCGGCACGTACGAGACATATTTATGAGCTGATGAAGCATGATCACCCTTTTCTGACTTCCAGTGAGGACAGTGTGTTTGCGGCATTGCTTGCAATGTCGGAGCTGACAGATGAACAAATCGTTGAAGAAACGAAGCGCTGTTACGATTGTTTAAAACCTGAGTTTTTCTCAGGCAATGCCGTGCAGTCATTAAGTCATGTGTTGGCACTCTGCGAGGGGATCGCCGAAGACAAATGCAGAAAGACGCTGACGCTTTTTAATGCATTAAAGGAAAGGGGACGAAAATATGGCACAAACTATGAACTTGCAACACTTGGTGTTCTTGCCATGATCCCCGCGGACGAAGCTTCTGTGATAGATGATATCCTATCGGTTGACCGTTTTCTATCTGAGCAAAAGGGATACGGCATATTCGGCATTGACAAAAAGCAGCGCTTAATGCATGCTGGGATGCTGGTAACCAGTGATTACATAGGCGTACCAGACGGCCTAACGAGTTCAACGGCTGTAAATGCTGCTATGTCGCTGATTGCAGCACAGCAAGCCGCTATGTGTGCAGTGATTGCATCGACAAGTGCAGCTGCATCGAGTTCGGGTTCAGGCGGGGCTTGATGCGCCACGATATGAAAACAATGCTGCGGATACGTTTATAATGATACGATATCAAGCATGATGCATGAATCAGCAACGCCCTCGTGAGTTTACACGGGGGTGTTTGTTTTTTCAGAAAATCGAATACTGCGACAATGCGGCATTAGCCGAGGTGTTTCTTAAGGGCGTTGATAAAATACTGCTCCATATAATCCAGCGGCTTAGAGGCTTGCCTGATATAGCCAAAGGTGAGGACGACAGGATCATCCATTGTATAGACTTTAATGCGCATCTGATATTTTTTCAGCAGGTTATCAAGATCATGATGCTTGCCAATGGATAGAAATGTCACAGCGTTGAGGCTTGTCATTAAATGATAGAGAAAGAGCATATCTTGAACGTAAAATTTGCTTTTAAAGGAATCAAACGAGAGGTGTTTAACGTCCTGAACACTGAAATACGCTTTATCAGAATACTCAACGATCGCCAATGGATACGCATAAAAATCAGACCATTTGACACTGGGTGCATCACAGAGTGGATGACTTGAGGAAACGGCAAGCGCCATTTCACGCCGATCAATAGGTGTAAAGGTGACACCTTTCCGCTCGAGCAATGCGTTGATGAAGTCCGTTTGATGAACAGAGATATTAATTAAGCCTAAATCAGAATACCCGCTGGCAACATCGTCAACGACATCGGAAAAGTTGTTTTGACGAATGGTGAAGGTTTTTGCCTGATTGCCAAAGAGATGATACATATCTTCAAGTGGATAAATGGCGACAGAGACGTATTGCGCAGAAATGGCAAAAGTCGTGAGATGCTCTCGATCTGGTTCTCGGATGGCTTGGATTTCCTGAACATTTTTGACAATTGACTCGGCGTAATACAAAAATTCGGCACCTTGGCGCGTTAATTCTACACCGCGGGGAATACGGTTAAAAAGCGCATAGCCGACTTCATTCTCAAGCGATTTGATCGTCATGCTGATATTTGGCTGCGATACGTGCAAGACATTTGCAGCTTGACTCATTGAGCCTGTTTTTGCAATTTCAATAAAATAATATATTTGATCCAATGTCATATCAATAATTCCTTATAAAGAGCCTGTTTTTCACTTTAATTATATGTGAATTATACAAAATTTCAATGGTTAATGAGAGTGTAAAATATTGTAATTTAGTTTAAACGCAGTAATATGAACACTTTCAGAAGATATAAGTATTATTTATATCTTAGCATAAAGAATTTGTATTTTAAATATTCTGACAATGGGCATATGCTGTTGACATAAAACGAATAGGAATAGCTGTACGTGATACCCCTGTAAGCTGTAAAAAAAGAAAAGCGATAGGCGTGTTGTCATGATATGAAAGCCATATTCCAAAGGGGGGTAAACGTGAACTACTTAGAAATTGCAAATTCAAGGCCAATGTATTTAGTAACACTATTCATTTTAGTGCTGCTCATGGCGCAAGCAGTCATTTTCTTTCGAATGGCGATGAAACGTGCAAAGGAACTGAAAATCGAAAAACAGGTTATTCACAAGGCTGTCAAAGCTGCGGCGATTACGACGATTGTCCCATCAATTGCCATTATTATCGGCTTAATCTCACTATCGCCAATACTGGGTATTCCAGTTTCATGGGCGAGACTCGGTATGGCAGGCTCTATGATGTACGAACTCACGGTGGCGGCAATTGGTGCACAGGCCATGGGAACTGAGCTTGGCGGTGCGATGTATTCACCACAGGCATTTGCCAATTCTGTTTGGTTGATGACGCTGGGAGTAACACCAGGCTTTGTTCTGGCAGTTCTTTTCCTCAGAAAGTATAAGAGCGGCATTAAGAAAGCCGTTTCCAAAGACACGACTTTCCAAACGCTTATTTTAACGACGATTCTCGTGAGTGTACAGATGAATTTCATTGCACCGGCAGTGATTGGCGGCGGCAATGCGTTAAATGCGGTGGTCATTGCAGCGGTGGTCATGGCGGTACTTACTGTCTGTATGGTGAAGCTCAAGTGGTCATGGCTGAAAGAATATGCGTTGTCCATCAGCATGATAACAGCTGTTGGCGCAATTGTACTGATGCAAATATAGGAGGTTTAACGGTGAATAAAAATAAATCTTATGAAGATTCTGTCTATAGACTGGGAAGAGTGAGTGCAATCATTTTCTTTCTTGCGACATTAATGCTGCCGGCAATGCTTTGGTTCAAATGGGGACTGCTGCCGACGAAAGAAGGTTTCATAGCGGGTATATCCGTTATTGCCGTTATTATTATTCCGATTCTCATCGGAGAGTTTTTAAGCTATGCGCCAATAGTCGGGGCAGCGGGTTACTTTGTCATGCTATTGAGCGGAAACTGGATGAATATTAAAATTCCGGCTTCCATTGTAGCGCTTGAAGCGACGGAACTCGATTCGAATTCGGAAGAAGGTGACGTTATCTCGACCATGGCAGTGGCGACCTCAGCCATTGTTACAGAAGTGATTATTATCGCCGGCGTTCTTTTATTAACGCCATTTTCAAGCTTTTTTGAGCAGCCTGCCATTAAGACGGGTTTCGAGCAAATTGTTCCGGCACTCTTTGGTGCACTGTATATTGCGACTTTGGTTAAAAATCCGAAAGCCGCTGTCGTACCAACGATTGTCGGGTTTGCCATCGTCATGTCGCAAGTTGTCAATTCACTCTTTTTCATTCCTGTCATCATCGCGATCTCCGTGCTGATTGCCACAGTAATTTATAAAATTGGCAATCGCAAACAGACAATAGAAGAACCCAGCAACGAATGATTTTGAAAGGAGTTATGGATGAACGATTTTATTCAAAGTGCGGAAGCACTTCAAGAAGAACTGGTAACATGCAGAAGACACCTCCATCAAGCACCTGAGATCGGACTGGAGCTGCCCAATACGACGGCTTTTGTCATCGAAAAACTTAAAGCTTATGGCTATGCACCGACACGCTGCGGCGGCGGTGTTGTGGCAACATGCGGCAAGGGCGTCAGCGGCAAGACCTTTATGCTTAGAGCTGATATGGATGCGCTGCCAATACAAGAAGAATCGGGAGAACCCTTTAGTGCAACCAATGGCAATATGCATGCATGCGGACATGATTTTCACACGACGATGCTCCTTGGCTGTGCGAAGCTTTTAAAACAAAATGAATCTGCCATTGAAGGAACGGTTAAACTTATGTTTCAGCCGGGAGAAGAAGTGGCACTTGGTGCAAAAACAATGATTGAAGCCGGGGTCTTAAAAAATCCGGATGTCGATGCGGCAATGATGATCCACGTGCTTACTGGTGCTCCCGGTGTTGCAAATGGTGATGTCGTCGTAATGGCAGAAGGGGCAGCCAGCTCCAATACAGACGCTTTCCGCATTAATGTCAAAGGCAAGGGCGGACATGGTGCGACACCACACGAAACAGTTGACCCGATTAATGTAATGGCACATGTGCACACAGCGCTTCAGGTTATTAATGCAAGAGAAGTTAATGCGGCGGAGCTTTTTACCATGACGATTGGGGAAATTAGAGCGGGCAGTGCAAACAATGTCATTCCTGATACAGGCTATATGCGCGGCACCATTAGGAGTTTTGGCAAACCGACGAGAGCGTTTGTAAAGGAACGGTTAGCGGAAATATCAGAATCGGTGGCGAAGACATTTCGAGCAGAAGCTGAGGTGGTCTATGAATTTGAGGTGCCAAGCGTTATCAATGAAGGCAGCGTAAGGCGTGAGTCGTTAGCGGCAATGCAATCGCTGTTCGGCGACACGATTAAAGATGCTTCAACATATGCCGGCGGCATGTTTGCCCGCATTACGGGTTCGGAAGACTTCGGCTATGTCAGTGAAGAAGTGCCGAGTCTTATGGTGGGACTTGTAACGGGAATCCCCGCGGATGGTCACCGCTACCCAATGCATCATCCAAAGGCGACATTTGATGAGCGCGTGTTGTGGAAAGGTGCTGCTGTCTATGCGCATACAGCAATGACATGGCTGAAAAATAATCAATAATTGGGCGAGGATGAATCATTTAATCGAAATACGCAATGCAAAATCGTACAGGCAACAAAAGATTACAGTGACGCTTTTGTCAAGGAGAAGAGAGGCTGACATGTACTATAAACCGATAGATTTACCGAGAAATATGGATCAAATGCTGGAGGCAGCAGGGGAATCCATGCGAACGGCAGTTGAGAAATATACTGCTGAAGCACTGGCGCAAGGACGCTGGTCAGAGCCTGAAGAATATGATATGGACCCTGCCAACATGGCATTTGCCGCTTATTGGCTGCATAAAATTAGAAATCCGATCGTAAAGGGCATGAAGGGATTTGGCTTAGAGGCATATTTTGATAAATTTAAACAAAACCAGTCAACATGGGAACCGAAATCATTTAAAGCTGAGAAAACTTATCGAATCAGTGCTTCTGGTGATTTAATGTTTGGCAAGTATGTTGAAGATTCCGGCGATGTGCTTTACAAAGCGGTCGAATCGCATATTTTTGATGCAGACTGCGCCTATGCTAATTTGGAATCAACGCTTTCGAAAGAAGTGCCAAAGTCGCTTTCAGTTGAAAAAGAAGGTGATACACCGACCATTAATTTGACAGCAGCTCAGTATGAGGCGCTGATTCAGCACGGCGGCAAGCGTTATGATGTGCTTCAAATTGCCAACAATCACATCTTTGACTGTGGGCTCGAAGGAGCAGAGATGACAATGGATCAGCTCGAATCAGACGGCATTGCCTATACAGGTGTCTACAAGAGCAAAGCGGCTTCTGAGACCATTGTTTGTACACAGATGGATGACGTGAAGATCGGATGGATTTCTCATACATTTAATCTCAATATCAATCCGCTTTCTGATGAGGAATCTTGGCGATGTGACCTTACCCCATTTCATTTTGAAAAATCGCCGGATACGTCGCGCATTAAAAAGCAGATTGCGAAGGCACGTGAAATGGGCTGTGATCTCGTGATGTTAACGTTGCACTGGGGATTGGAGCACGAGTTCTATCCACACCCTGATCAATTAAAATGGGCGCATGAGTTCGCGGAGCTCGGTGTTGACGCCATCATCGGCCATCATCCGCATGTTTGCCAGCCTTATGAACTCTATACGCCGATGAATGATCCTGAAAAGCGCATTCCAATTTTATATAGCCTTGGCAATTTAACACCTGTTTATGGCTCGGCGGCGACAGTACTTTCGCTGATCGCCAACATGAAAGTTGCAAAGGGAACACTAAACGGCAGCGAAAAAACACTGATCACCGGTATTGAGATCACACCGGTTGCTTATATGGGAATGGTGTCCGATAATCGCAATTATGCAGCACTGGTTCCGGTAAAAGATTTATCAGAACAGCAAATGGATGAAGATTTCAAATCATATTATCATGAGATCAAAAAGTATGCGAATCTGGTGCTTGGCGACAGCTGGCTTTAAAAAAAGCAACCGAAAAGACAACCTCAGAGATCCATATTAAACGATAAAATCGTATGATAAGGATTAAAGACAAGATCAAACGATAAGATTAAAAGATAAGATTAAAAGATAAGATTAAAAGATAAGATTAAAAGACAATGCTTAAGAGATAACCACAGGCGCTCACTTGTTGCAGAAGGGGCGCCTGTCTTTTTTTAGTTTACTCAAAGCAATGATCTCAAGTTTTTTGAGATGATAATAACATCGGCAGATTTTTTATCTTAAGGCAATGAAAGACAGTGTTTTCCGGTGCAGAGGGAATAACGCAGACGATGAGCAAAGAAGCTTCATTACAGCTTAGTGAAAAACGCGATGATTATCATTCTGATGGCGGTTGAAAATGGAGGTGCTCTTATTTTCACCTGTTAAAAAAAGTGTTTTCTTGAACAACGGTACGATTAATGCTAACATTAAGGCGAAAAGTTTGTAGAGGAAAAGGAGTCCGGATTATGATGGTTTGGATTGCGCTGCTGTTATTGGGCATTTTAACGGGCCTTTTTTTTGAGCGTCAATGGGCACGAAAGCGCCGTAAAAAATTAAAGCATGTGGTATATGTCAATGGAACGCGCGGGAAGACCACTGTGGCGCGGCTGATTGATTCCGGGCTTCGTGCAGGCGGGTATCGCGTTTTTTGCAAGACGACGGGAACCGTTCCACGCATTATTGACGTTGATAATCGAGAACTGCCATTGAAGCGGGTTGGCAATGCCAACATTAAAGAGCAGCTAAAAGCACTGAAAATGGCGGTAAACCAGTCAGCGGAAATACTCGTGTGCGAATGCATGGCAATAACACCTGAGCTCCAGCGAATCACACAAGACGAAATGCTGCAAAGTGATATTGGTGTAATTACCAATGTGCGGCAGGACCATGCCGAAGTCATGGGTGACAGTTTAACGCTGATCTGCGATGCACTTTCAAATACAATTCCGAAAAAAGGTATTTTGTTTACGGCCGATTCGACTTTTTTTGAGCGTTTAAAATCAAATGCTGCTGAACGAGAGACGCCAACCGTACTGGCCGAATCATCAGAGGATTTGCCGGATGTGCGTTTTAAGGAGAATGTGGCGCTGGCAGTGGCGGTATGCGAACATTTGGGCGTTTCAAGATCAGATGCGATTAGGGGTGTTCAGCAGTTTCGAATGGACCCTTATGATTTAAAACTGTTCCAAATGCCAAATGGCGTCCTGTTTGCAAATGCCATGGCAGCAAACGATGCGATGTCAATCCAAAAGATATATGAAGCTTATGAACAAGAGGGGCTATTTATTGGGAAGCATCGGATACTTCTGATTAATAATCGCTGGGATCGCGGTGCAAGGGCAAAACAGCTTATTGACATGGCAGCAAGCATTGAGCCTGATGAAATATGGCTGATGGGCGGCTATCAGCACGTTTCAGCACAGGGTATCGAAAAAAGAGGCCTGACAATACCGGTAAAACATATTAAACAGGTGCATCAAACGCTGTTACAGTCTTTGCCTTCAAATACATTCGTCTTTGCAGTGGGGAATATTGCGGGCGGGGGCATAGCACTGATGAATATTGTAGAGAGTGAGGGCGTGGTCATTGGCAAATGAAATCGTCATACTGGGAATTGCATTTAGCTTGATTTTTTATGAATTGACAGGTATTTCGCCGGCGGGGATCATCGTACCCGGTTATCTTGCGCTTTGCTTAAAAGTGCCTTCGCGCATTGGCTATACATTTTTAGTTGTGGCCATTGCCTTTGTCGTCTACAAGGTGTTGTCGCAATGGATGATCTTTTATGGCCGTAGGCGGTTTGCCGTGATGATATTGCTTTCTTTTGTGGTTAATTTTGCCATTGTCAAGACGGGACTGCTGGGACATACACCGGGAATCATCGGCAATATCGTTCCCGGGCTGATCGCGCTGGAATGGGAGCGGCAAGGGATTCTAATCTCGACAGCTGCACTTGGCGTCGTCGTTGCCATCACAGCCTTTGCGGTGCTTTGGCTCAATGTTCCACTGATATAGAGGTTAGAGGTATACAATGAGAAGCATTGTAAGCAGCAATAAGGGAAAAACTTACTTTCGCCAAGTGAAGATTTTATTCATGGCACTGATCATAATGGCAGCGGGTATCTTATGGATACTGTCATCCAGCGTTACGATGCAGCTTCCCTATTATACAGAACAGGTTGATGCCGCGGAAAAAATGGCGACGATCATGGAAGCGATTAAGGGCTATAAAGAACAGTTGGGCATACCGCTTCCGCCTTATGATTACTTTGAAACAGGCATGCTTGGCGAACCGTTTAACGGCATGACGACTTCACTCGGTGAGCTGGAAGCGAAGCGAACGACAGCCAATCCTGCTATGGCGGCCTTGGCCGTGAGGCTTTTTCACGAAGCGGGTGTCGAAGGCGGAGACCGTGTTGGACTAGGATTTTCAGGTTCATTTCCGGCAATGAACATTGCAGTGCTAGCAGCAGCCGATGTGATGGATCTCGAAGTCATACCGATTACCAGTGTCGGCGCGTCTACTTATGGTGCGAATAATCCGGCACTGACATTTCCGGAAATGATGCATGCGCTTTACAGGGATGGCTTGATTACGACAGACAGTCTGATCGTGACCATGGGCGGCGATTTCGATACAGGTGCTAATATGATGCCGGAAGATGCCGATGTTATTCGACAGCGCTTGAAAGATGACGGTTACAATCTCTATGAGGAGCCGGACTTGGCACTTAATGTACGAGCCCGCCTGCTTCACTACGGTGACATGCAGGCGCTGGTTATTGTCGGCGGCAATGTAACCAGTGCCGGAACGACTGCAGATGCATTGACACTGGGGCAGGGGCTGCTGATGCCGTCACTGCTTACGTATGATACGGCACCTTCGACTGATGACGGTGTTATTCAATATGCGTTGGCAGATACTGTTCCCGTGATTTATTATCTCAACATTAAAAAAATAGTGGATTCTTACGGTATGCCATTTGACCCGATCGCTCAAGATGCCATTGGCGAAGGTCGTATTTATGAAACGGTTTATTATCCTAAATGGCGAATTGTCGTCGCATTTGCAGCCGGCATTGCCGTCCTCATGCTGTTAAAGCGAAAGCAGGTGGCAGATGAATAATTTTCATATTAAAAAATTTAATAAAGTCAAATTCATTTACGGCATTCTATTTGTCCTTCTCGGTATTGCATTGCCAAGCTTTTTAACGGTCGAGACTTTTAAGATACCGGCACACATTAATCTTGCTATTCAGAAGGAAGAAGCAGTGTATTTGCTAATGTCGGGACTGGGACTCGTCGCATTGAATTCACTTAGGGCTTTCCCACACTATCTTGGTGCTTTCTTTATTGCGGAATCCATTGAAATAAGGGACAGCTTTCCGTTTGAGAAATTGTTTAAATCGGCAATGGTTTGCCTTATTATCCCGCCTGTTTATATCATTATTGGCGTTGTTCATCATGTAAAATATTATTTTGGCGTACCGGCGATTGTGTTGCTGTTCCTGCTGATTCTTCTCGGGAAAAGTGATTATAACCGCGTTAGCGTTTGGAAAAAGGCAATGTTGATCATCGTCTTTTTGACGGCGTTCCAGTTTGTGGATATCATGCCGTCTATGGCCGGATTTCCAGTAGGCCGAGGTGAAACGTCAAAGGATGTTAAACTGGTGGCGACTTTTATCGGCGCGACACATGCGCTGGATGTTATGGCACTGATCTTTTTATTGCTGTTGCTCTGTATGGGTCTTTTGCTCTTTTTACTCATTCGCGACGAAAATAACCTGCGTGAAATGAATGCGCTGAAAGAAAAAAATCGGAAGATGGAAATCGAGACGCAGATGACCGCCCTCAAAAACAGAACGTACATGGAAATGAACAGCCTCGTGCATGATTTAAAGTCGCCGCTGACATCGGCGCAGGCATTGGTCGGCGTCGTTCGGTCGAACTGCGAACGGGAACTGCGCATGAAAGATGCCAATTATCTTGAAAATGTAGAATTGGCCATCAAGCGCTTGAGTGATATGATTTCTGAAATTTTGTACGAAGATTACCGTTCGGATACGACGACGGCGGAAATTGTGCAATCGGTTCTGGCGCAAATCTCAATATCGCGCTATGCGAATTTTGTGACGCTCAACAATACGATTCCACATAAAAAACTGGATATAAGCAAGACGCGGATGACGCGTGTGCTCATTAATCTCATTGAAAATGCAAGTGATGCAATCCACGATGCGACACCGGACATTGTACTCAATGTCAGCACTGTAATGCGTGAGGAGGCATCTTATATTTGTTTTTCTGTATCCGATAACGGTGTGGGCATTGCGCCGGAAGACCTTGATAAGATTTGGGAAATGGGCTACTCGACACGAGGGTCCCATGGTTTTGGACTGGGATTTGTCAAGGGTGTGGTGGATGCGTACAATGGAACTGTAGAAATTCAAAGTGATTTGCACAAAGGGACGACGATCAGTATTTTGCTTGAAGAGGGGGAGACACATGGAACAAACACTTAAAATTTTGTCAATTGACGATGATGAGCATATTCGATTTGCCTTGCAGGCGGTTATTGAGAGTCAGGGGTGGGAAGCACTGACAGCAGGTGACATTTACGGAGGCATCGAAATAATTGAAGCGGAACATCCGAATTTGATTTTAATTGATTACCATATGCCGCGTGTTAATGGACTCGAAGGTGTGCGCATGATTCGTGAAAAGGATGATGAGGTGCCAATTATCGTGTTTACCATTGATGAAAGTCAGGAGCTGGCAGATCAATTCCTTATGGCAGGTGCAAGTGATTTTGCAATGAAGCCCATTCGCACACCTGATATTATTTCCAGAATAAAACTACACATTCGCTTGATGAATATTAAAGCCCGCTCAAACGCGGCAGTAAAGAATAGCCGCCAAACGGCAGCGGATCAGGAAAATTCTCAGGAAGCGTCACAGGAGGCTGAACAGCCGGCAGTGGTTACTGTAAAGGGAATTGGCATTGCAACCCTTGAGCTGATTAAAGAAGCGCTGGCGTCGTTTGATGACTATGAAACGGTCGAAGCGATTTCAGAGGAATCCGGGCTGGCTTATCAGACGACGTATCGGTATTTGCAGTACTTGTCTTCGGAAGGGATTGTCGATATCAAGAGTGTGTACGGAAAGGTCGGCAGACCGAAACAGTTTTACAAACTTGCAGAATGAAACAACAGTCGAGTTTTCAGAGCAAATTTCTGAAAATTCGATTTTTTTTTGCTTGATTTGAGATAAATAAGAGAAAAAATAGAAATTCAAAAAGTCATATGTTACATTTATGTCAACAAAACGTTAATTGAGGAAATTGTATCATTCAAATTTTAATTTTTTTACCACAATATGTGTCGCTTTTGTAAGATGCCGATTCAACATATCATGGTAAAAGATCCACGAAAAGTGATGATGCAATTTCCCGAATTCAGCATGAATGTTAATGCTGCTATAAAAGTATGGGGGGAAGACAATGAAAAAAATAATGTTCATATTATTAATCGCAATGCTAATGCTGTCAGGCTGCGGCGGCGATTCAACAGGAACATCAGCATCACAAAGCGATGCGGCTGAGAATGAAACGGAAGTAACAGTAGAAGGCCTGACAGAGGCGATTGCTGAACAGCCGGTGCTCTTGACTTCTGTGGGACAGTCGGCAGATGTCGAAATGGTAAAGACAATGCTGAGCAAAAATGATATTAAACTGACACTGGATGCCTCTGCAACAGCTGAAGATCTTGGTGATGCAAAAACATTGGTACTAGCAGTTGGCGGTTCTTCAAAGGGATTAGGCGCAGCGGGTATTGACGCCAATCAAGAGCTTGAGCGCGTTACAGCACTGATAGATGCGGCAGACGAAGCAGAACTTACAATTATTGCAGTCCATATTGGCGGTGAAGCACGACGTGGTGAACTCTCTGATAAATTCATTCCACCAAGTTTTGAAAAAGCCGATTATGCCATAGTCGTGGCAACCGGTGATCAAGATGGCTTAATGAAGGGCTTGGCAAGTGATGCGGGTATCCCAATGGATGTTGTTGATACGATGGCAGATGTCATTGCACCATTGAAAGCTGCTTTTAAATAAGCCTATCGACGGTTATTGCACACAACATTTTGGGAGGAACGCATGAGTATTGAACTGATTATTTTTCTCGCCATGGTTGTCACGTTTATTGCCGGCTGCTTTGCACTAAAATTGCCGGTTAGCATTTCGATGGTCTTTGCTGCTATTATTGGCGCAATCGTCGGTGGCTATGGTTTTCCTTTGAGACATCTGGTAGAGGGTATGTTTTCGTATGTTGATACCGTATTGGTTATCACGACGGCAATGATTTTTATGAAAGTCGTGCAGGAATCCGGTGCATTAGATGCGCTTTCTGCACTGATTATCCAAAAGTTCCGGAAAAAGCCAGCACTTCTGCTCTGCTTAATTATGCTGGTCATTATGTTCCCGGGGATGATTACGGGTTCATCAACAGCGGCTGTTCTGTCAGCTGGGTCAATCATGGCACCAATTCTGATGATTATGGGTATTCCCGTTGTTGAAACGGCGTGTATTATCGCAATGGGCGGTTTGCTCGGTATGATTGCACCGCCGGTTAATATTCCTGCAATGATTATTGGCGGTGGTATTGATATTCCGTTTGTCGGGTTTGAAGGACCACTGATTTTACTGACATTTCCACTTGCATTTTTATTTGTCCTCATGTTTGGCTACAAATATGTAAAACATTTTGATTATGATGAAATTGCGCCAAAACTCAATCGTCAATCTATTGAGACACATGGTGTCAAAATTTTTATTCCGATTTTTGTAGCCCTGATTTTAATGGTGATTAACAAAGCGGTACCGTCGATTCCAAATCTGGGTATGCCGCTGATCTTTCTCATTTCCGCGGTAGTCGGTGCTTTTACAGGCGAGAAATTTAGTCCTGTTAAAGTGTGTACGGAATCCGTTAAGAGCGTTTTACCGGTACTCGGTATTCTTATGGGTGTCGGCATGTTTATTCAAATTATGACACTGACAGGCGTCCGAGGCTTTATTGTCACCACGTGCCTCAGTTTGCCGGCCGGGTTAAGATACTTGGCAATGGCCGTTGCCATTCCGCTGTTTGGTGCGGTATCATCCTACGGATCTGCATCCGTGTTAGGCGTACCATTCCTATTGGCATTCCTAAGCAGCAACCAGATTATTACGGCTTCTGCGATTTCATTGATCGCTTCGCTGGGCGATATGATGCCGCCGACGGCACTTGCCGGTATTTTTGCAGCTCAAGTTGTTGGCATGGATAATTATACGCCGATCTTAAAGCGTTTTATTGTGCCAAGTATTATTATCGTCGTATGGGCAATTGGATTCATTATTTTATCAAATTCAATAGCGCCTTACATCGTGTTTAAGTAGGATGGGAGGATTGTCTATGATTACATTGATCTATAGAGGCATCGTTGCAATCGTCGTCTTTTTCATCATTAAAAATATTTTTCAAGAAGAAAAGCTGACACTGCAGGCAAATGCGACACTTGTTATTATACCGCTGATTTTAAGATTACTGATGATTAAATAGAGGGGGCAATGATGCAGAGAAAACATATAACGGGCTTTATCTGCCTTGCCGTCGCTTTAGTGGTCATGGTGATCACAGGCAGGAATTTTCTGTCGCTGAAGGACTTGGGAACAATCGTTCCCGGTCCGGGCGTCACGGAGCAAAAGATGCTCTCAGCATATTTTGACGGTATAGAAGGCACCAACATGGACACAGAAGTTTATATCATGGAGGGGTCGTCTCCAGGCGGTAAAATGCTGATATTGGGCGGCACCCACGGTAATGAACCGTCAGGCTATTTAAGTGCAATCGCCTTTATTGAAAATGCGACTGTTGAATCCGGAACGGTTTATGTTATACCTTATACCAATCACAGTGGGATGACTCATAATGATCCGCAAGAGGCATCGCCACAATACATTCACATACCAACGGATAATGGTGTTCGAACATTTAGATATGGGTCGAGGGCTTCTAATCCAGTCGATCAGTGGCCGGATCCTGACGTTTATGTTCATGCGGCATCGGGGCAACAGCTCTCGGGTTCGGAGACGCGAAACATCAACCGTGCCTACCCCGGGCGACCAGATGGGACGCCGACAGAACAAGCAGCCTATGCGATTGCAGAACTTGTTCGAAATGAAGACGTTAATCTCACCTTCGACTTGCATGAAGCGTCGCCGGAATATCCTGTTATCAACGCAACTGTTTCCCATGAAAAGGGCATGAGCGTTGCAGCAGAAGGCGTTATGGAATTGCAGCTGAAAGGCATTGCCATGTCACTTGAACCGTCACCGACCAATCTTCATGGTTTGACGCATCGTGAGCTAGGCGATTACACGGATACCATTCCATTGCTTATGGAATCGGCCAATGCTTCGCAAGGCCGCCTAAGAGGTGCAACGAATGAAGCTTTGGCGCTTACAGGGATTGATAAGGCATATGTCAAGAGCGAGGCACTTGGATTCCTCTATGTACCTTATGATGAAAAAGGACATCCAATTGAAGAACGCGTTGGACGACACTTACAGGGCATTATTGAATATACAAAGGCTTACAGTGCTCAATATGCTGATGCACCAGTCACTTTTATCGGCGTGCCTACCTATGATGATTTGTTTTTATCTGCCGATGAAGCAGATCTTGGAGGCGTTCAGTTGGGAAGGTACTTGCATTAGAAGCAAATCATTTTATGCTAGGCACAGATGAACCATTGGGTCAAATGTGCAAGAAAATGAGGTGTAATTTAAGGGATGTTACCTGCTATGCAGGTCATATTAAAAAGAAGTAAGGGGGATTAAAAATGAAATTTACAAAGAAACTCATTGCGATTTTATTGACAATGATGCTGCTCGCCGGCTGTAGTGCACCTGCGGCACAAACGCCAGAGCCGTCGGATGAACCGGCACAATCGGCAGAAACGACGACGCCAGAGCAAGCAGAACCAGAAGCTGCGGAGCCGGAGGCTGCGTATTCTTCACTGGATGATTTCGTACTTTATGATGAGGAAGGCGTTTTAACAAAAGTTGGCCGTGATGATTCCGGCGAAAACGGCGTTGTATCTTCGGGTAAATACGAAGCGTCAAAAATCGGTAGAGCGATTATGGAAAAAGGCGGCAATGCTGTTGACGCTGCTGTCGCTGTAGGTTTTACACTTGGCTTGGCTGAACCGAATTCTACTGGTGTCGGCGGCGGCGGGTTTATGACGCTCCACACAGAAAGCGGCGATACGCTGTTTATTGACTTTAGAGAAAGAGCACCTCAGGCAGCAACGCCGGATATGTGGCAAACATATACCGATGCAGACGGCAAAACAGTCGTTATCGGTCGCCAAAATACAGATGGCGGAAAATCTGTAGGGATCCCGGGCAATGTTGCCGGATTACTCTATGCACTTGAAAACTATGGTACGATGTCGCGTGAAGAAGTACTTCAACCGGTTATTGATCTCTGTAGAGCCGGTGTAACAGTTTCACCAACACTTTCAGGGGACATGAAAAACAACTATGACAAAATGATGCTTTACTCAGAGTGTGGCGACATCTTCCTCAAAGAAGTTGACGGCATGAAATATCCATATGAAATCGGTGAAAATTTCAAAAATGAAGATTATGCACATACACTTGAGCTCATTGCTGAAGGCGGTTCCGATGTCTTCTATAAAGGCGAAATCGCTGAAGCGGTTGTCGCATCTGTCAACAAATACGGCGGATTATTCACAATGGAAGATATGGCAAACTATCAGGTAGAAGTAACAGAACCTGTTCAAGGTACGTACCGCGGTTATGAAATTATGTCATCGCCAACACCTTCTTCAGGAGGGACGATAGTACTTGAAATTTTAAATATTCTCGAAAACTTTGACTTGCCTTCAATGGAAGACAACTCGGCAGAAGAGCTCCATCTCTTCTCAGAAGCATTTAAAATGGCCTATGCTGATCGCGGCGCCTATATGGGTGATCCAAAATATGTCGATGTTCCTTTGACAGGTCTGTTGAGCAAAGATTATGCGGCAAAACTCGCCAAAAAAATTGATGTAGACACAGCTGCTGAAAATGTAATGCCGGATGATCCTTGGATGTTCGAACATGAAGATACAACACACTACTCAGTTGCTGACAAAGCGGGCAATATTGTATCTGTAACAATGACTGTCAACTATATCTTTGGTTCAAAAGTTGCCGTGCCAGGTTATGGCTTTGTGATGAATGATGAAATGGCTGACTTCGTCGTACAGGCAGATCATCCGAATTCTATCGCAGGGGGCAAAACACCGCTTTCTTCTATGTCGCCTACGATTGTATTAAAAGATGGTGAACCATTTGCAGTTGTTGGGACACCAGGTGGTACAACGATTATTTCTACGGTAGCACAAATTATTTCTAATCTCGTTGATCACGATATGGGTATGCAGGAAGCTATTGATGCACCACGTATTAAAGGCTTTGCTAACAATAAATTGACTGTAGAATCAAGATTAGATCCAGATGTTATTTCAAGTCTTGAAGATATGGGACACATTATCGATATGAGTACAGAATGGAGCCGTTCATTTGGTTCTGTCAATGCGATTAAATTTGCAGAAGACGGCGTACTCGACGGTGGTGCCGATCCAAGACGTGATGGGAAAGCACTCGGTTTCTAAAAAAGTTTTTTAGGGGAATGAAAGCAGCACCAATACGCTTAACAAATGAAACCCCTTTCATTTTTAATGGCTGCCTCAAGATGAGCTAAATCATTTTGAGGCAGTTTTTTATTTGGTTATCTTTGCTTATCTTTATAATCATTTGGATATTTGATTTTTAACGCTGTGAAAGCAATCGCTGAGCTTGACAGAAACTTCAAACCACGTGATAATAGAGGCATCTTAAACGCAATTAACAGGAGGCATATATTAATGAAAGCATTTGAAACATCAAGACTTGTTACCACTGAAGATATGAACCATCACGATACGCTCTATGCGGGTAGAATGGCAGCATGGTTTACAGAGGCAACCTTTCTGGGCGCATCTGCACTGTTTGGGAAATATGGTGAAGCAGATCATCTGGTAGCAGTAGAAATTCACGGGATGAAATATCTGGGCCCTTCTTTTAATGGCGATATGATCCGTTTTGTTTCCATGGGGGTTAAAGCGGGCAGAACGAGCCTTACGATGTATACCAAAGCACTTCGCAATAACAGTGACGTGAAAGTCGCTGAGGGCTATGTGACCTTTGTATGCATTGATGGCGACAAGAAGAAGATTCCGCATAACATTGTGCTTGAAGCGCCGGAAACGGAAGAAGAACGTGCAATCCTTGAAAAGTTTGCATAGACGAAAAGTTGATCTGGATTATAAGCTTAAAAGAGCAGTACCTGTTCGGCGCAGGAACTGCTCTTTGTTTATGTGAAATAAGCTACTGGCGATATGAAAGAAGTGTGAAAAACAATTGATTTTTTTGCTTGCATATTGCTGAATAGAGGCATATGATAGAGCAATCGGGATATAAAAAATGAGTGCGTTTGAGGCGGTTTTAGGATCGTCCAGACGATTGTGTTGCACACATGCTGTGCATACGCAAGTACATGTTATAAAGAGGTGATTCATATGACAGAAGGCAGTATATCGGGCAAATTGCTGCGGTTTGCATTGCCTATTTTTTTAGGCAATCTTTTTCAGCAGCTTTACAATATTGTCGATTCATGGGTTGTCGGGAACTATGTCGGCGCGGAGGCGCTGGCATCTGTAAGTTCTGCCGGCAGCCTCATTTTTTTGCTGACGGGGTTTGTCAATGGTGTCTTTGTCGGCGCCAGTGTGATTATTGCCAGGCTGGTCGGTGAGCGCAAAGCGGATGATTTGTCAGAAGCTGTGCATACGACCATTGCATTTGGGTTTGCAGCTGGGATTTTTTTGACGGTTTTTGGTATGGTGCTGTCGCCTTGGATGCTGAAATTAATGGGAACGCCGGCTTCCGTAATGCCTAATTCCGTTTTGTATTTCAGACTTTATTTTGCCGGTGGCCTCGGCATTGTGATGTACAATACGTGCATGGGCATTTTTCAAGCCGTCGGCGATAGTCGTCATCCGCTTCAATACCTGATCGTCGCATCGATGATTAACGTCGTATTAGACTGGCTCTTTGTTGCAGTCTTTGGGTTTGGCATCGCTGGTGCAGCTGTGGCAACGGTGATCTCGCAGTTTGTCAGTGCCGGACTCGGTTTCTTTAAGCTGATGGAATCAGAGCATGCTTATGCGATTCGCATTCGATCTATTCGGCTTGTGCCGGCAACATTAACGAATATTTTAAAGATGGGTATTCCAACGGGTGTACAGAATTCTGTGATTGCTTTTGCCAACGTTATTGTTCAAACGCATATTAACGCATTTGGCGCGGTGGCCATGGCGGGATGCGGGAGTTACATCAAGATTGAGGGATTTGTATTTTTACCGATTATCAGTTTTAGCGTGGCACTGACGACATTTATCGGTCAAAATTTAGGTGCAGGAGAGTTTGATCGCGCCAAGCGCGGGGCACGATTTGGCATTATCGCAGGAGTTTTGTCCTCTGAGGCAATCGGCGTGCTGATGTACATTTTTGCACCGTATCTCATTGCGCTGTTTAGCAGGGAACCGGACGTTATTCATTATGGTGTGATGCAGACGCGAGTAGAGTCATTATTCTTCTGTGTGCTTGCGGTGTCACAGTGCATTGCAGGGATTTTAAGGGGCGCTGGACGGACGACGGTTCCAATGATTGTCATGCTGACTTGCTGGTGTGTGATCCGTATTACCTATATTGTAACGGTAATGCATTTTGTACATGATATTCGCGTTGTATTTTGGGCGTATCCGCTGACGTGGACGCTGAGTGCCATTTGGTTCGGCCTCTATTTAAAACGCGCCAATTGGATGTCTTTTTCGTGATCTGCGTCAAAGTTAATGTGAGCGATAAGCAAATGCTGTAGAAGAAGCTTTATAAGAACAATCATGAGGTGCCCGGGTAAAAGTCTGTATATAAACAATCACAGTCAATGCTAAAAAAGTGTAAAATAGGCACATAATATAAATGAATAAAATAAATGGAGTATAAAAATAACAAAAAATTCCCAATAAAAAAGGAACCCCCTCGACACAGTAAAGCATTGGTCATAATGAGGGGGCTTTTATATGGAAATTTACGGTTAGCAAGTTATTGTGATTCATGGGGATATTGAGATTGCGCAACACCGACTATAATGCAATACAAAGGTTGTCAGTTCAGAGGATGTCAATCTGTGTGCAGTGATTACACGTGCTATTGATGCCTCCCATGAATACTATTTTAGTGATGTAAACGATTTAGATTTCGCCGCAGCGTTTGAGAAGTGCTTCCCATTTTCTGTCAACCTCTTGCTGAATGTCTGCGATCATGTACTCATTGCCAGGTTCAAACAAGTGTTTAAAACGGCCTTGCGGTTTTAAGAAAGCTTCAATCGGCTGTTTGTTTTTAGGTTTATAATTAAGTTTCCATTCGCCGTTAATGACTTCAAACAATGGCCAGAAACATGTTTCAACAGCAAGTTTACAGATTTCCATGATTTCGGATTCATCATATCGCCAGCCTCTAGGACATGGTGCCAAGACGTTTAAGAAAGCAGGGCCTTCTGTATAAATAGCCTTTTCTGATTTTTCATGTAAATCTTTAAAGTTTGAAAGAAAAGTTGTCTGTGCGACATAAGGAATATTGTGTGCTGCCATGATGTCTGCGAGATCTTTTCGATTTTGCTGCTTGCCGTGGATGACATTACCATCCGGTGTGGTCGTCGTGTCAGCGTATTTTGGTGTTGCAGAGGAACGTTGAATCCCAGTGTTCATATAAGCACCGTTGTCGTAGCAGACGTAAACCATGTCGTGACCGCGTTCCATGGCACCGGACAATGATTGAAAACCAATATCATACGTACCGCCGTCACCGCCAAAAGCGATGAATTTAAACGTGTCATCAATTTTGCCTTTTCGCTTCATTGCATTATAAGCGGCTTCAACACCACTGAGTGTTGCACCGGCATTTTCAAAGGCACTGTGAATATATGAATCTTGCCATGCAGAGTATGGATACATGAAAGTCGAAACTTCCAAACAGCCGGTTGCATTGCCGATAACGGCTTTGTCTTCATCTTTTAGTGCTCTTAAGACACCTCTGACAGCAATGGGTGCGCCGCATCCGGCACACATTCTATGTCCGCCCGTCAAACGCTCGGGCTTGTTCATTACTTCTTTAAAATTGTAAGCCATGGGCTTGACCTCCTATTCTCTTACACCAAGATATCTGTAAGTTTCGCCAATGTTTCCGCTTTCGACGATGGTGTCCAGATCGGTGTAAACGCTCTCGATATCAGTTGTTCGAACGTCTCTGCCGCCTAGGCCATAGATGTAGTTGACGATGGCAGGGTGTTCTGCACAGTCATACATTGCAGAACGCACTTCAGCAAATAATGGGCCGCCTGCTGCTGAGAAGCTTTCAGCGCGATCCATAACGGCAATTGCTTTAACGTGTTTTAATGCTTCGGCAATTTCGTCTTTAGGGAATGGTCTGAAGAGTCTAATTTTCAAAAGACCAACTTTTTTACCGGCATTCCGGAGTGTGTCAATCGCATCTTTTGCGGTTCCGGCAGTGGAGTTAATAATAACCAGTGCCGTATCGGCATCTTCCAGTTTATAAGTTTCAAAAAGGCCGTATTTTCTGCCTGTTACTGCTTCGTATTCAGCGGCAACTTCAAGCGCAACGCGTTTTACGTTAATCATCGCTTCCGCTTGTTGACGCTTATGTTCGAGGTAGAAAGAGACGGTATCATATGGACCGACTGCGAGTTTGTCATTTTCATTTAACAGATAATCTTCAGGTTTGTAGTCGCCGACAAACGTTTTGACAGCGGCATCTTCCAAGAGCTCAATATTTTCAACGGCATGACTGGTGATAAAGCCATCTTGACAAACCATTGCAGGCAGCATGACGTCTTTGTGTTCTGCAATTTTAACGGCTTGAATGAAGTTATCATAAGCTTCTTGGTTGTTTTCACTATATATTTGAATCCATCCTGAATCTCTAGCTCCCATGGAATCACTATGGTCTGCGTTGATGTTGATTGGGCCAGTCAGTGCGCGGTTTACGCAGGCGAGGGTGATCGGAAGTCTTGATGAAGATGCTACATAGAGCATTTCGAACATGAGTGCGAGACCTGCTGAAGAAGTTGCCGTAAAGGTTCTTGCACCAGCGGCTTCTGAACCAATACATGCTGACATTGCGCTGTGTTCTGATTCGACGGTCACGAATTCAGTATCGACTTCACCGTTTGCAACATATTGTGAAAAGTATTGTGGTATTTCTGTAGATGGTGTAATGGGAAAAGCAGGCAGCACATCCGGATTAATCTGTTTCATGGCGATGGCGATAGCCTCATTTCCTGATAATCTATCTCTTATGGACATGGTTTCCTCCTATTTTTCTTCTTTTACAAATTCGATGGCGCCAAATGGACACACCTTGAAACAAATGCCGCAGCCTTTGCAGTGATCGTAATCAAATTCAAGGCGCTTGCTGCCTGTTACCGGAATTGCACTGTCTGGGCATACTGGTGCACACAGCAGGCATTGTTTACAGGCATCAGCTTTGAAAACAGGTTTCATTGTACGCCAGTCGCCAGTTTTGAAGGAAGCAGCTGTGCCCCCGCCGTAAACCATGCCGCCAGGTGTAATATCATGCCAGCTGATATTGGTTGTAATGGTTGTTCCCGCTTTATTTTTCATCGCCTTGTACCTCCTCGATGGCCATAGAAAGTGCTTTCATGTTGCCTTCAATGACTTGAGGTTTTGTTGCAAACTTGTGGCTAAACGATGCTTGCATATCCTCAATAAATTGTTCGATATTCATAATGCCGCTGACTTTGACAATGGCACCCAGCATCGGCGTATTAGGGAAATTCTTGCCAAGTGCTGTTTCAGAAATACGACGTGCGTCAATCGTATAAATTTTACCATTGTAGCCGCTGAGGAGCGGTTTGATTTCAGCTGGTGATTTTGGTGTGTTAATAATAATGCCACCGGTTTCTTTCAGGCCAGCAGTGACATCAATGGTCGCCAATAAGGTTTCATCAACCACCACGACATAATCAGGTTCATAGATGTTTGAATGGACTCTGATTTGATTCTTGCTGATTCGGTTGTATGCTGTGATGGGTGCTCCCATGCGTTCAGGACCGTATTCAGGAAATCCCTGTACGTATTGTCCTGTGTTGAATGCAGCATCTGCCAGCAACAGCGATGCGGTTTTGGCGCCTTGTCCGCCGCGACCATGCCATCTGATTTCAGTCAGTTTGGACATTTGTAGCCTCCTTAATTCCTTAATATAGTTAATGAGTTTAAAAATGGGCAGTTTTGTGCTGATCTATATCGCACTAATATATTGCAAAGATCGTGCCAAAGTTGTATATCGATGCAAATCAACAAAAAAAGCCAATATTTGATGATATATTGTATTCAATATATCAAAAATGTCAGAATCGGTGTTATAATAACGTTAGAGACTATAACAAATTTGCGTAAAAAGGAGCATACGTATGAAACGGCTCACTACGTTTGATTTATTTCAAAAAGGTTTTATTTTGGAAGTACTTGATTCGGCAAACGATGGTGTTAATATTGTCGATATCGATGGCAATATTGTCTATGCCAATCGCATGTCGGCGGACTATGCAGATACGACGAGGGCTGCCATGGTAGGCAAGCATATTTCACTGTTTTACGAAGATGCAGTGCTGCTCAAGGTGCTTAAAACCCGCAAGCCAATCCTCGACCAGCAGATTCACTATATTGGCAATAAAAAATACATGGTTAACTCATATCCGATTTTTCTCGAAAGTGAATTTGCCGGTGCCTACTCGATCTTTAAAGACATTCGCGATATTGAAACATTAAATAAACGTATTTCCTATTTGGAACTGCATTTGGAAATTAATCAGTCACAGCATTACAACATGGACATTATCGGCGGTGCAGACAGTTTAAAAAATGTCTTGACCAAGGCGAAGCGAACCGTCGGATCGCTGGGTGGGCCGCGTCATTCTATTATATCTGGTGAATCCGGTACTGGGAAGACCATGCTGGCAAATCTTATTTTTCAATATGCAAAACAAGTTGGCGTCATCAAGGCAGATGCACCACTGATTGAAGTGAATTGTGCCCAATTTACAAATCCCGATATTGCCGCAGTGGAGATATTCGGCAGTGAAGTCGGTGCTTACACGGGTTCAAAAGAAAAACGCGGCCTCTTTGAACAGGCCAATGGCGGCATTTTGTTCTTAGATGAAGCCCATGCGTTAGGTCACTACCAAAACCTGCTTTTAAAAGTCATGGAATCGGGAAAGATCAGGCGGATCGGAGGTCATAAAGAAATTCAGGTAGATGTGATTATTATCGCAGCATCGACACGAGACCTGAAAACCGTACTCTTACCAGAATTATACCAAAGACTTGCACAATATGAAATATCAATGCCGTCATTAGATTCTCGCAGTATGGAAGAAAAAAGACTGCTGCTTCGACATTTTGTCAGGCTCTATGAAAAAGCCGTCGAAAAAATTCACGGCATTCAGTACAGCGTTTACTTTTCAGAGGCAGCTGAAAAGCTTTTATTGGAAGCGCGATACCCTCGAAACATCCGCCAGTTCAGAGATGTTATTAACTTTAGCATTGATGCGGCATCGCCGCTTATTGACGATGTCAAAGCCATGGATCACATTACAACCTATGTGGAAGTCTATCATATTCCATTTGAAATTGTGACACCTGTTGAAACAGAGGTTCCCCCGCTTGCCTTTAACGGCAGCAGACAGGAGCCGAGTATTGGAGAACATCAGACTGATGATCAAACACATGTGGGCTATATTCCAGGTCAAAATGCTGAATCACTTCGAACTCGCAAGACGCGTTCCGCTGAAGCCATGCGGCATTACATTCTTCAGCTCAATGATGAAGGACTTGGCCCTCGGCGCATCGCCAATATGCTCACGGCACAGGGTTACAATATTGCCTACTACCAAGTCGCGTATATTTTGAAGAAACATCGTGAAGATGGGGAACGCTCGAAAGACGCGTGATTGTGAGAAACTGCTTTGGTTATATTGATTAGTACTATAATATAAGGTTATTTAATAGAAAGCATTTGATAAATACCATGCAGCATTAGCTGAGTGATGGTTGACATCAAATGTTTTTTTATTGCAGAAAGGATGCGCGTTATAACGATTTTTATTATCAGATTTTATTAATTGATGATTAGCGGAAGATGTTGCAAAAGGGTTTAAATTTAAGTCTTCTTATTTAAAATGATGAATAGGCAGATTTAATGGAAAAACCTCTTTTTATAGAAAAGTATCTTTATGAAGATACTGCTGTTAGATGGAAGGATCATACAAATTCACCAGAAAAGTAGTATAATGGTCATAACAGCTAAATAGGGAGGTACGTTTATGGGGGCATTGACGAAAGCGCTGAAACTGTTAGACATTCTTCAAGACAGCGATTATGTCTATAGCAGTACGGAACTCAGCAAGGCACTAAACATTTCAGAGCGACAAGTGCGCAGCTATATCAAAGAACTAAGAGACTATGGCATCGACATACAAAGTGAAAAATCGTGGGGAGGCGGTTATCTCTGCCGAGAGACATACATACGGATTCCCAACATAGTGACTAATGAGGAAATGAAAGCCATGACCATGGCAAAACGCTACTTTGACGACAATCTCGTCTTGGAAAACAAGGCGCACTTTGACACCCTGTTCTATAAAATTCGAAAACGAAACCGCTTATTTCTAAGTGATCCCAATCGCATTAAATTCAAATCTCAATTTCCAAATGCTCAAAAGACAAAGGAACAGCTCTATCAGCCCATTATTTTAAGTGCCATCGACGACTGTCACAAAGTCGAAATGGTCTATTTCTCAAATAAGTCGCGTCAAAATCAGATTCGTGTCGTGCATCCTTATGCACTGACATTTTACAAAGATGCCTTCTATATTCATGGCTATTGTGAAAAGGCAAGTGATTATCGTACATTTAAAATGATTCGTATCCAAGGACTGAAACCATTAAGTGATATGTTTAAACGGCAAAAATCCATTGAACAAAAGATTGAAGACGGTGCTGAAACTCAGGGACTCTACTGTGAAGATGTTTTTAGATTAAAAGCGTATTTTCACTATCCGTTCAATGCATATGTTCAAGAGATTGAAATCGGTAAAGAACAGCACTGTGAAGTCATAGATGATGAAGTGGTTTATGTAGAGGCGACACTTAATAATTGGACGGAAACAATTTCTTGGCTCCATAATTTTTCTTATTATTGTGAAGTGATAGAACCTGTAGAAATGCGATTAGCTATGATCGAAGATATCCAAAAAAATCTAGATATTTATAACCAATAAACAGTTTAGCGGAAATATGACTTCCGTGTACCTGATACACTGTTATTGAAAGGAGGTATGGCAGTGAGATTTCAACTCAAATTTTCTTTAAATGGGAACAGGTTGCCGATTGAAACGAGGCGTATGTTTTTAAGTTATTTTAAATACGCGCTTTCCCAGTATGATGCAAATTATGAAAAAACGCTTTATGACGGTTCGGCAAAGATGAAAAACATGACATTTGCCATGTATATGCCCATTGCTGATATTAAAGTGGAGCATATTGAACTAAGAGCCCCTAAGATGTCGGTTACTTTATCAACGCCTGATCTTAGTATGGGTATAATGCTGCACAATGCACTGCTCAAACAAGAAGGGCATACTTATGTTTACAAGACGTATGAAATGACACTTGAACCGTTAAAAATTTTGAATACGCCGACAATTTTTTCACAGCGTATTCGCGCCAAAACACTTTCTCCGATTTTAGTACGAATGAAGACTGAAGATAATCGTGATATTTATCTGACAAATAATGCACCTGAGTTTGTTCAAAGGCTTAATGAAATCGTTGAAGCGCGTATTCGTATCTTAGAACCAACGCTGTTGAATGCATATCAATCAACGGGTATTATCATTGAAACCTCTCAGCTTAAAAAAGTCGTAGTCAAACATTATGGACAAACGATTGATGGCAATAGGGGGATTTTCGAAATTGCTTCAAGTCCGGAAATCCTCAACTTTATTTATCAGTCAGGACTGGGATCGCGGTGCAATTTTGGTTTTGGCTGTTTTGAGAGATTATAGAGAGGAGACGTGTGAATGGCAATTGTACTCAATGTTTCTCATGGTCTTTATAATGCGGGTTTACTTGGATTTTGCCGTATTATAGAACAGGCGGGAAAGAAACACTTGATTCAGGAAGATGTTCCCTATCGGGGGGCGATCACAGTTGAACCAGAAGCTTTTGAAGTATTCGAACAGGATTATTTCGAATACTTTAAAGCCGTTTATGGTGAACAGATGACGGTGAATAAAATGCTGTCAGGATTTAACGCCATTGATGCGACAAGTCCCAATCTTGGGGAAGCAATTAAGGAATGGCTTGGAAGTTATGCGGCAACGGTCGATCGAACAGCAGGAAGCTATCCGTCGGCATATCAGATCATTCAGAAAATCTACGGCGAAACATATGAGCCAGCAGCACAAATGAAGGCGATTAAAAAGGAAAAGGACAGCCGTCTCCAATATGAAAGTTTAGAGGCATTGATGGCCTATTTCAAAAAATACAGAGATGTCTTTCTATATAAAGATATCGCCTACAACATTCTCGACAGTTATTGGGGCGGGATTGCTTTTTTTAACAGCACCAAAGTGAAAGATGAAATGAATGCCCTCTATCGGCAGGAATTTGTTCAGCCGTGTATCGATGCTGCTGATAAATTATCAGCGAACGGCAAATATACATGCTCTGAATGCGAAACCGGCTTTAGCAAGAAGGTAGCCGGGTTTGATCCCATTAGCACATGGTTGTCAGATTATGGGGTTGACTATAAGCGAAAGCCGTCACATGATTGGAATTTTAAAGCATCAGCACAGGTGTGTCCTTTCTGTAAACTTGTGCTTTCATGCATGCCGGCCGGTTTTTTTAACCTGAAACGCAAGGGTTTATTCGTTAACGTGAACAACAGCATACAAAATTTAAAGGCTTTTAACAATACGGGCACAAAATTTTCAGCGCTTGAAAGCTATGATGCCTATCAGGAACGCACCTATTCGCAGATTATTAATGGCCTTAACGTGCAAATGGACAGAACTGAAATGGGGTTTGTCGTCAGTGACGTAGAGATTATTCGGCGTGAGGGGTCTTCATCTGGTGATATGCGCTATCGCATCCAGCACCTAGATGAAAATCAGCTTCACATTTTAGAACGGTCAATGCCCTATTTGAAATATTATGAAAAACGTTTTTACCAGTTGCACGATGTTTGGATCAATCTATACACAGAAATACTCAGGCGACTTAGCAATGGCGAAAATCTCTATAGCATTTGCATGGTTTATGTAAAAGCAGCGAGTGAAGGCGGACAGAAAAGCGGGTTTAACGCCCAGATCAATCTTATGAATCTCATTAAAACACAAGTGATTACATGCTTTTTTAGGCGAAATGGATTGAAAGGAGATGAAACGGCTTTGGAAAAAAATATGAAAAAAGTAGATGTGATGTACCATAAGGGCATCGAAATGCGTCAAAAGATGGGGAGTACATCAGATGATGTGGACAATAAAATGAGAGGGCTGATTTACCAGCTGACCAACGCACTGCAAGCAGGCGACAAATCCTTATTTTTGGATCGGATTATACGGCTTTATGCGGCTACAAAAGAAGAAATCCCCTCACTGTTTGTAGAAACAATTAAAAATGAAGATGATTTTATGAATTTTGGCTATGCATTTGTGATCGGTTTAAAAGGATTGCCATACCAAACGAAGGCGAACGTTGAATAAAGTATATTTAGCATGAAGCAGATGAAAAATGATAAAAAAAGGTATCTGAAAGGAGCAAATATTATGAAAAAGGGATTGACCATTAGTATGATTTTTAATGCCAACAGCGCCAATTATTCAGAAGGTTTCGGTAATATCAGCACTTTAAAGAAGCTTCATCGCGGCGATGGCAACACCTATACGTATATTTCAAGGCAAGCGATTCGTTACAGCCTAACAGAAACATTGGGATGGCAAGACACACCTGTCAGTGTTGAAAAAACCGTGGCGCAATTTTCGCCGGATGCGACCATTGATCAATATCCTGAAATCGATTTTTTTGGTTATATGAAGACCAAAGCAAAAGAGGGCGCCGACACGCGAAGCGCTGTGTGCCGATTAAGTCATGCCATTGCACTGGAACCTTATAAATCAGATTTAGATTTTTTAACGAATATGGGACTTTCCAAAAGAGTTGGCGGTGGGCAGATGATTGCCCAAAGTGAAATCCATGAATCGCTCTATGCTTACACCCTAACCCTCGATCTCGATCTCGTAGGCATTGACGGTGATATCACTATTGATAATATAGAGAAAGCAAGGCGTGTCAAGACACTTTTAAATGGCATTAAACTTTTGCACAGGGACATTAAAGGCAGACGTGAAAATTTATCGCCACTGTTTATTATCGGAGGGGTTTACGATATGAAATCGCCGCATTTCGAAGGTAGGCTTAAAGTAAAGAACGGTAAACTAGAGACGGCGATGATTACACAGGTTCTGGCGCTTGATGAGGTAATTGCAGAAAATACGGAGATTGGGTACATTGGCGGTGTCTTTAACAACGATTCAGACATTGAAGCTTTAACACCGATTGGAATTGGCGCATTTTTTAAAGCATTGGATCAGAAAGTGGATGATTTCTATGAAACTAATTAAACTGAGGCTCTATCAGTCTTATGCTAATTATAAGATGCCGGGCTCACATCAGTTGAAGGAGACTTTTCCTTTGCCACCATATTCTACTGTCATTGGAATGATTCACAAAGCTTGCGGTTTCACATCGTATGAACCCATGAATATTTCTGTACAAGGGCATTACGTTTCAAAATGTGACGATTTATTCACGCGCTATGAGTTTAAACCGGCTGCAAATTATGATAAAGAACCCGGCCGATACAATTTGAGAGTTCCGCTCAAAGATGGCGGTGCCCATGGCATGACGCGTGGCACGGGGCATGTGCAGACACTGGTGGGTGTTACGCTTATTATACACGTTCAGGTGCTGGACGAATCAAAGGTTGAGACGATTTTTCAAGCACTGAAGCATCCAGCAACCTATCTAGCACTTGGACGACACGAAGATCTCGTCCGCATTGACAGCGTGACGCTTACGGAAGCAAAGGAGGCGCTGATCAGCGTTGACGATCTAAGACAGAGTCACTACATTCCAATGGCAGCGCTTACGGGTAGAAAGGCAAAATCCATTTCTGGAACGGTTTATCGGCTGACAAAAACATATGTTGTTGAAAATGGCGTTCGGAAGTGGCCGGAACGTTTGCGCGTACTCTATACATCCGGCAGTGATCGACTTGGCGGCTATGCTTCTGATATGCCATGCATGGTGGATGAAAATGGTGACCACATCTTTTTAGTGTAGTGTGACAATGGGGAGACTCTCTATGGCACAGCTTTTTTTGGCAAAGACATTTGAACAAAAAACCATTGAATCCCACACGCTGGATTTAATGTATCACTATAACTACCTAAAAGCGCATTTTCCAGCATTTCTATCCGAATCAGTATATCAAATGCTCGAAACCGCCGTATGGTTTCACGATATCGGCAAAGTGAACAGGCGCTTTCAAAACAAACTTTATGAAAAGCTGTCACTGCCGTTAATGCCATTAAACGATGCATCGATTGATGAAATACCACATGGTTATTTATCGCCCTGCTTTATGGATGTCAATGCAATGGACAGGGATTTTGGAGAAGATGGGACAGAAATTATCATTACGGCAGTTATGATGCACCATGCGCGGGATGCGTTTTCAAAGGTAATGCGCGAAAATATAAAAAACGTGCTGTTACAAGAGCTCAGTGAAGACATTGCTGAATTTCCAATGACGCTGCCTCAATACTTTAACGATCGGCCAACGACAGATTTTTACGGCATTTCAGAATCCATGTTAAATGAGCCCGTTCTTTCAGAAAAGGCCATAAATTATGTTAAAGTCAAAGGATATCTTAATAAGCTAGATTATGTCGCCAGTGCTTTTGGGCAAGATTCAACCATTGAGAAACCACATGCAGTCAATGGACTTACGCTCGATGCAATGATCATTGATACATTTCAAAAGAACGATCATCAGTTGCGAGCCCTTCAAGCCTATTTGTACGAAAACCGGAATCGCAGTGGGATCGTCATTGCATCGACGGGACTCGGTAAAACAGAGGCGGCGCTGCTGTGGCTCTCGCAGAGCAAAGGCTTTTTCACACTGCCGCTGAAAGTTAGCATCAATGCCATTTATGAGCGCGTGAAAAAGACTTATGGCTATACGCCCGTTGAATTGGTGCACTCTGGCATGGCCGATTACTTTTTAAAAGAAAGTGGACAGGGGGATGATTACCTAGAGGGGGATATTGGCAATCGCATGAATGAAGCACGCCTTTTCCTGAGTCCGCTCACGGTGACGACGGTAGATCAGATTTTTAAATGCGTCTACCTTTACAACGGTTTTGAGCTGATTTTAGCCCAACTCAGTCATTCAAAAATCATCATCGATGAAATTCAAATGTATGATTCGAAAATTCTTGCCTGCCTGATCAGAGGGCTGCAATTGATTAAGGCCTACGGTGGGCAGTACCTCGTTATGACGGCGACACTGCCGGAGTATGTCGTTTCGCTGATGAAGTCAAGTGGTGTAATAGACAAAGATACTTTCTTTGAAACCTTCCTTTTAGAGGCAGAGCAGTGTGAACAAAGGCATTTGCTAAAGCTGGAACCACATTCGGCAATTCCTTATGACGCCATTTGTGAGCAAGGCGAAAAACGCAAAGTGCTGGTGATTGCCAACACAGTGTCAGCGGCAAAAACGATTTATCAATGCTTGATTGATAAAAAGGAATCACGGGGTATGCATACGCCCTTATACTTGCTTCACAGCCAGTACATTCAAAGAGATCGCGCACTGCTTGAAGCGGATGTTCAAGCGTTTACCAATTCGCCTGAAAAACAGAGTATCCCGGGTATATGGGTGGCAACTCAAATTGTCGAGGCTTCACTGGACATCGATTTTGATGTACTTTACACGGAAATGTGCTCTATTGACAGTTTTATCCAGCGCATGGGGCGCGTTTACAGGCGCCGTTACAGAAGCCATGAAGAAGGCCCAAATGTTATTGTGCTCAATACGCGCAACACGGGACATGATAAGGTTATAGATTCTGAAATTTATAATGCTTCGTGGCGTGCGCTCACATCGTATGATGGGCAATGGCTCAATGAACAAGATAAGCAGGCAATGATCAACGCGGTGTTTAATGAGGCGTTGAATCCTGATATTAAGAAGTATAAGGCAAGGGTTCAAACGCATTTAAATGAGCTGTCAGCGCTTAAATTATACGACGCCGCGAAAAAGACGGTGGAAGCAACATTCCGAGAGATCGACAATGTAACGTGCATGCCGATTGATATTTATTATGAGTTGGTGAAGTCCGGCGAGTTCGAGAAACTTATGAATGCACTGGAAAATAGATCGAATCAGACCGCCTATCTAGAGGCGAGGGAAACACTGATGCGGCATACGCTCTCTTTGAGGCGCAGTCAGATGAAATACTATCGTCAGGCGAATGATGACATGCTCATCAAATACGGCGTGTTTATAACAGATTGCCGTTATGAATTCAACGAAACGACGCGATGCGGTAGGGGACTGCTCTTTGATGAGGCCAATCCAGAAGATGCATTCCTGTAGACTGTTTTGAAAGCGAGGTGTTTGAAGTGGCGTATGGTTTGCTGGACGATTTGTCAGAAGAACGCATCTCCGGGGTTCAGCTGAATTATTATTTTATCTGCAAACGCAAACTCTATTTATTCAGCAAAGGCATTACGTTTGAGAAAGAGAATGAGGATGTAAAAATAGGACGTTTAATTGAGCAGTCTTACTATACCCGTGAAAAAAAGAATCGCATGGTGGATGCCATTAATGTTGATGGCATTAATTTTGAAGACGATGTGCTGTACGAAATGAAGAAGTCGTCAAAGAATGAGAGCAGTGACATCTGGCAGCTTAAATACTACATGTTTTATATGAAGCACTACAAGGCGACGATTATTTCAAAAGGTATTTTACGTTATCCGGAAGAACACAGAAATGTTATAGTTGTGCTCACCGCGGCAGATGAGGCGGAAATTTTAAAGATACTAGAAGCGATCAGCGTAATTATCAAGCAGCCCAAAGCGCCGCCCGTTATCAAAAAGCGCATTTGCAGAGCTTGTGCCTATCATGATTTTTGTTTCATTTAAGAGGTTGGAAAAACGTATCGAAAAGCTGCTTTAAATTCAGTTGTGAGACATGGAGTTTTGTATGAAACGAGATTACTATATTTTTGCAGGGCAGAGACTGTCCCGAAAAAATAATACCCTTCGCATTCATTATGAAGATAGCACTTTTAAAGAAATCCCCGTCGAAAAGGTAAATGCCCTCAACATTTTTAATGAAGTTGATTTCAACACGTCGGCAATCAACTTTCTCAATCGCCATGAAATCACCTGCCACTTTTTCAATTATTACGGTTATTACACGGGTTCTTTTTATCCGAAGGAATGTAATTTGTCTGGAGAATTGCTCGTTAGACAGGTGCTGGCAGCGAAAGAGCTGGATAAAGCGCTGCTCATCGCAAAGGCCTTTATTAATGGCGCTGCCTATAATATACAAAGAAATCTGCGCTATTACCAGCTGAGAGGGAAAGCAGTTGCAACAGACGAAATTGAAAAAATATTGGCAAAAGTCGAATCTGCAGATACGATCGAAGCACTGATGGGATTCGAAGGGAACCTCAGACGACATTATTATGCACAGTGGGGCGTGATTTTAAACGATGCATTTGATTTTGACAAACGTACCATTCGGCCGCCGGAAAACGAACTCAATGCGTTATTGTCTTTTTTAAACAGCTTGTTTTACACGGTTTGCGTTTCAGAAATTTACAAAACGCATTTGAATCCAACTGTGAGTTTTTTACACACTTCTGGGCGACGGCGCTTTTCGCTTAGCTTAGATGTCAGCGAGGTTTTTAAACCGCTAATTGTAGACCGTCTGATTTTTAGGCTCATCAACAAGCGCATGATTGATACGGATGATTTTGAACGGGCATCAAATGGTATTTTTTTAAAAGAGAGCGCACGCAAAAAAGTTGTCAAAGCGTTTGAAGAAACGTTGAATCAAACGATTATTCATAAGAAGCTGGGAAAAAGTGTTCGCTATCGATCGTTGGTGCGACTGGAGCTTTTAAAGCTAGAGAAATATCTGGTAACAGGAGAACTTTATGAACCGTTTACATTAGATTGGTAGGTGAGTGCATGTACGTTATTCTCATGTACGACATTGAGATGGACAAGCAGGGGGTTAAGATAAGAAAGAAGCTCTTTGGCCTGTGCAGTCGATATCTTCATCACATACAGTTTTCTGTATTTGAAGGTCAGTTGGATCGAAGTGAGGTGCGGGCGCTGGAAAATTCGATCCGTCAACTTGTCAGAGCATCAGATTCGGTTATCCTATTTGAAAACATATATGATAAGCCACCGATCAAAAAGATGTTTGGCAACACAGAAGATCAAACGTCAAATTTTATTTAAGCGTCTGTCGATCGCTCTCCCTGCAAAATACCCCGGGGGTCGACATCGCTATAAGCCTTGCAAATACTCAGTTCATTTTTTATAATAAGTTTGTACAACACCAAAATGCTGGGATCGACAGAATCGACTTCTCAAGCCATTGGTGTGACAAGCTTTCCCCCTGTGGGGTTTGATATAGACCATTTTGGAATTTAAAGGTTGAAATCGATATCCTATGAAGATTTCTCGATTAGTTTGATATAGACCATTTTGGAATTTAAAGAATCAATATGGTGTTTGGTGATGGTCAAGTTGTTGAGTTTGATATAGACCATTTTGGAATTTAAAGTATTTTGATACAAGCGAATAGATAAAGCTCATATCAGTTTGATATAGACCATTTTGGAATTTAAAGTTTTTTAGTAGTGCTGATGTAACAGGGGAAGTTATGGTTTGATATAGACCATTTTGGAATTTAAAGAAAATTATCATCAGCTTGATGATATCCTTTGTTTTCGTTTGATATAGACCATTTTGGAATTTAAAGATGGAAGTCAAAAGAGTAATAGAAACTAAACACACGGTTTGATATAGACCATTTTGGAATTTAAAGAGATAGAAACCAATCCTTATATATTGGCTGATGAAGTTTGATATAGACCATTTTGGAATTTAAAGACTTTTCATCATTTATACAAGTTAGAGGAGTATATGGTTTGATATAGACCATTTTGGAATTTAAAGCAGCAACGAATGGCGGCAGGGCGAGCCGATGCAAAAGTTTGATATAGACCATTTTGGAATTTAAAGAAACTTTATAGAAAAGGAATGACAAATTCGATAGCGGTTTGATATAGACCATTTTGGAATTTAAAGTTGTGTGCGCAATAGGTACATTTTGCGCTAATACAGTTTGATATAGACCATTTTGGAATTTAAAGTATTCTGTCGACGAGCCTTCAATCACTACAGCACCTGTTTGATATAGACCATTTTGGAATTTAAAGTGTCCTGAAGTTCTTCATAGGTATATGCCGCTCTTGTTTGATATAGACCATTTTGGAATTTAAAGCTGTATTTTCAACGATTTCGGGGTTTAATGGTGCCGGTTTGATATAGACCATTTTGGAATTTAAAGGTGTCTCAGTAATATACCCTTGATTAATCCACGCGGTTTGATATAGACCATTTTGGAATTTAAAGAAAGGCACGCGGGTATCAGATAAAAATTTGACGCTGGTTTGATATAGACCATTTTGGAATTTAAAGAAAGGAATACGATGTCGCATACAAAGCGTGGTCGGGTTTGATATAGACCATTTTGGAATTTAAAGGAAGATAAGTTTTTACAGGCGTTTATAGCTGAAAAGTTTGATATAGACCATTTTGGAATTTAAAGTTATCCGTGGTGACACACTTACTGGTAAATACGGCCGTTTGATATAGACCATTTTGGAATTTAAAGAAATCAATGGACAGCGTCAAGACAAAACCAAAACAGAGTTTGATATAGACCATTTTGGAATTTAAAGTTTACTGTTTTCATCTTTTTTCATTTCCTCACCTCGTTTGATATAGACCATTTTGGAATTTAAAGCTTTCTGCACTCCGTTTCCGTCTTCAGTTATGAGCGTTTGATATAGACCATTTTGGAATTTAAAGATTGTTTTCTTTTCATAGCGGATCACTGGTATTTCGTTTGATATAGACCATTTTGGAATTTAAAGCTCTGATATATTTTCCCATGCGTCGATTACAAAGTTGTTTGATATAGACCATTTTGGAATTTAAAGATTCCTAGCGCTGCGCCAACAGCCCCCGCTTTTTGTTTGATATAGACCATTTTGGAATTTAAAGTTTAACGCCGGGACAGTTGAATTTGAAGATGTCATCGTTTGATATAGACCATTTTGGAATTTAAAGACAACTGTTTCAGAAATCGTAACGGTCGCCGCACCAGTTTGATATAGACCATTTTGGAATTTAAAGGCAGCTTTCATCTGTCCAATCGTCATCGTCATCAATGTTTGATATAGACCATTTTGGAATTTAAAGGAAGGTACGGGTTATAGGTTTAAAGATCGATTTTCGTTTGATATAGACCATTTTGGAATTTAAAAGTTGTAGAATGAAGTACCCTGTCTATGAAACGTCATGCAAATAATCCTGCTAATTAGGAAGGAATGGTTTATGTATAACGATCAAACAAAAAACGAGGAGGTTGAAGTCATGAAACATACTGGTTCATGTCTATGTGGTACTGTGAAATTCGAAATAATTGGGAATTTCGAACAATTTTATTTGTGTCACTGTAAGTATTGTCAAAAGGATACGGGTTCTGCGCATGCGGCAAATCTGTTTGCACCCGGCGCTTCGCTTAATTGGCTGAACGGAGAAACCAATGTACAGCAATTTGAACTGAAAAATTCAGGGCATATCAAGGCGTTTTGCGTTACCTGCGGTTCAGCACTTCCCAATGTTCAAATGAACGGAAAACTCGTTGTCGTACCGGCAGGCAGTTTGGACAGCGATGTTGAAAAAATGCCGGACGCACATATTTTTGTTAATAGACGTGCGATTTGGGATGATGCACTTGAAAAGATACCATGTTTTGATGAATTGCCAGAGTAATATCAGAGAAAATGATCATGCTCAAAGAAGTTGCAGTTTGATATAGCCCTTTATGAAATTTAAAGAACATATAACTGAGGTAACCTCATGTAGCGAACGTACGCAGGCCAGACAATATTGATTATATTAATGCAAAACAAACAATTAAAATCTCTAAAAAACAATTTACTTATTATTAATCAGGAAATATAATAAGTATAATGACGTTTGGGAGGTCTTGTATGAAATATAGGCTACTATCCAGTATGTTTTATGAGGATACAGAATTATATAAGAATACTTATGAAACTAGATACAACAGTGAATCCACTTACCGATACAAATTTTCAATTGGCGATCATAAAGCTTTTGTAGTGATAAACAACAATATTTTGAAATTAATCAGTAAAATATTAGTGTTGGATAAAGACTTTGCATTAAAAGCACAGCATTTACCAAGCATTGCATTGAAGCAATATACTAAGAAATGCATTATTGATGAAATTAAGATGACAAACGATATTGAAGGCGTTATAAGTACGAGAAAAGAAATAAATGAAATATTAGAGGATTTAACGGGCAGAAAAAAAACTAAAAGACTATATGGTCTTGTCAAAAAATATGAACTATTGACAGAAGAAGAACTTGCATTATCAAATTGTGCTGACATTAGGACATTGTACAATGAATTGGTTTTAAGTGAGATAAAAGCTGATAATATAGACCATGTACCAGATGGAACAATATTTAGAAAAGATCCGGTATATGTACAAAGTAAAACGGGTAAAACAATTCATTCAGGTATTAATCCTGAGCGTAAGATAATTGAAACGTTGACAGACTGTTTATTGATTTTACATGATGAAAATTATAGCAAACTGATAAGTATTGCAGTATTCCATTATATGTTCGGCTATATTCATCCTTTTTATGATGGTAATGGAAGAATTAGTCGATTCATAAGCAGCTACTTACTATCAAGAGAATTGCACCCACTCATTGCTTATCGATTGGCGTATACAATAAAAAATGATATTAACAGTTATTATAAAAGTTTTAAAGTTGTCAATGATGAAAAAAATAAAGGGGAGATAACCAGCTTTGTTGAGTATTTTTTTAGCATATTGGCTGAATCATTAGAAGACTTAAATGCATCATTGCTCGAGAGAATCAATAAGTTGAATTTCTACAAGAATCAAATTAGCATCATGAGCCAATTGGATAATCACATTGACGAGCGCATTAACAAGATCCTGAATATATTAGTGCAAAACAGTTTGTTTGGTGAGCATGGACTGGGTGTTACTGAAATATCTGAAATAACGGATATTGGCGATTCAAAGGTGCGAACTTCATTAAAATTGCTTGAAACAAAAAGTTTAATAAAGCAAAACAGAATTGGAAGGAAATACATTTACGAAGCAGATTTAGATTTTATCAATGATATAAGAAGATAATTCACGCTATCTAACCTGTTGGCATACAACACATCTTTTGGCCAACTCATGCGACACTTATTCCACAAAGACTTCAAAATGACAAAAGCATAAAATAAGCGCTGCTTTGAGAAAATGTCATTTCTTCAAACAGCGCTGTTGTTTTGATAACTATTATGGTAATCACTTGTGAGAAGCCGTTAGCTTAATAAGAACACTTTCTGGGCTACATCCAGATACGTTCGCAACAAGGGTACATACTATTCATGCATATATTAACCATCATACCATTGCCTTTTTAATCCGCTCAAGTCCTTCGGCGAGAATGGCTCTCGGACAGGCGAGATTTAAGCGAATATGCCCATTTGAGTTTGAAACGAACATGTCGCCGCCCTCTAGGAGAACCCCTGCATTTTTTGCAAAGAAGAGCGGCAGGTTTTCCTCGTCAGGCAGATAAGCGCTGATGTCAATCCAAGCGAGGTAAGTTGCCTCCGGGATTCTGAAAGATGCTTTGGGCAACTCGGTTTTAATAAAGTTGTCGACGAAATCAAAATTGGCGTCGAGGTATGCTTTAAGTGCGGTTAACCACTCGGCGCCTTCTGTATAGGCGGCCTGTGTAGCGGTAATGCTGAGTGGATTGTCAAAAGGATAATGGCGTGCGAGCCACTTTTCACGAATCGTTTGATTGGGGATAATAATATTTGAAAACATGAGTCCTGCCATGTTGAAGGTTTTACTTGGCGACATGCAGGTAATGATTTGGTCGGTATCCGGGAACACTTTTGCCAGTGGTGTGTGCTGTGTGCCGGTGCGGATGAGATCGCAGTGTATTTCATCCGAAATCATCATCACGTCGTTCTCAAGACAAATGTCGCCAAAAGTCTTAAGCTCCGACTCTGTCCAGATGCGGCCTGTCGGGTTGTGTGGATTGCAGAAAATACAGAGTTTCACTTTTGGATCAGCGGCTTTCGTGCGCAAATCATCATAATCCATCGTATAGTAACCGTCGTTGTTTATGAGTTCAGAAATAACCAGTTCCACATGATTATAATCGGCGGCATGTTTAAAAAAGGCATAGGATGGCGTGACGATCATGACTTTTTCATCCGGTGCACAAATATATTCAACGAGTTCATACAGTGCAGGAATGATTCCAGGCGAAGTCAAAAGATGCGTTTTGTCAAATGACCAGCCATAACGCGATTCTGTCCAGTTGAGCATGGCGCGGTAATAATCCGGATCAAAAACTTTTGAGTAACCGAAGATGCCATGGTCAAGGCGATCTTTGATGGCATTGCGAATTGCCTCAGGCGTTTGAAATTCCATATCGGCAATCCACATGCGAATAAACTGACTGTCGGCATAGGGAAATTGAATATCGCCAAAACTCGGAAACATGTATTCGCGATACCCGTCCGTACTCATGCAGTTTGTATTTTGTCGGTCGGTTATTTTATCAAAATCGTATGTCATTATCATTGCTCCTTATTATTATTTCATTATCACATTATGTGGACGCGTCATTTCGAATTCATTATGGCACAGTCGTATTCATGTGACAAACAGGTAAAATTGCATGAAAAGATACAAAATGGCAATATGTTTCGTTATAATAGAAATAAATGATACAATGCAACAAATTAGGGTGCGGAGAAAGATGAGTGTCACTAATTTCATTTATTAGTTTCTTCTTAAGAAACATCTAGTGAAATGATTGGCCTAAGTATAAGTTAAATAGCCGCTTTTTCACGTAAACTAAAAGGGAGGTGGGGCGTTATGATGATACAAGAAAGCGTTGGTAATCGCATCAGGTTGTTTCGAAAGAGCAAGGGGATGACCCTCCAGACACTGGGGGATAAAATTTATAAAAGTCGGGCGACGGTTTCAAAATATGAAAGCGGTGCGATTGCAATTGAAATTGGAACCCTCTATGCCATCGCTGATGCACTAAATATTAAAGTGGAACAGCTCTTGCCGCCAAATGAAGCGGCGGAGACAGTGACGAGCCAGAGTGTCCCGGTGTTCTATAAGAATGCTGCCAGATTATATGCCTATTATTACGATGGGCGAAACAGCAGCTTGATTCGCTGTGTTATTGATATTACAGAAGATGTGGAAACGGGCAGGTTTAAAACCATGCTCTATATGAATATCAAGAATTTTGAAGAGTATCTCATCTGTGAAAACACTTACTTTGGCGTTACTGAGCATTATGATACGCTTTCCAAGATGATTCTCACCAATCAGGCGACGCCGATTGAAAGCATCACCATTAGTATGATGGGGACTTTTGCCGATGCTAATCACCGATGGGGGTTGATGTCCGGTATTTCTTTCAGACCATTTATGCCCATTGCGCTTAAAATGTACATTACAAAGGCAATTCAAAAGGAGACGCCTGAGTTTATACGATCGCTAAAAATTACCAAAGAAGATTACCGCTATATGAAAATATACAATATGTTCTCTGTGACATGAGGCATTGTGGCGGCATTAATATCAAATCAGAAGATTAAAAATGATAGAATTACTAAAAACGATAGAACCATTAAAAAGGCACCGCTCTTTCAAAGAGCTGGTGCCTTTTTAATGGGTTTAGAACATCAGGAATAAAATTCATTCGAAAAATATGCTTGATGTAATTGAAACAAATGCTAATTTTTAAGCAGTTTATTTCCCTTTTCACAAATGCCATAGATTTCATCGTATTTTTGCTCGATGTGTGGGTTAACCATTGCGGTTTTTTTTACAATTCTAGACTTATAGACAAAATAGGGAAGAAGCCATCCCAAGCATCCGGGGATTCCAAAGAGAATGGTCAAAAGGATATGAGGCGGATCATTTGTTACTGCGAAAACCGAGCCGGCTATAAAGGCGGTGCCAACGAAGCCGACAACCAATGACCAAGCGGTGGCATCAGAGGCTTTAGACCGTTCTAATGCGCTGAGTTCAAGCATACAGGCTTCAAAATGTCGCTGAAGTCTGGTCAGTTCCGTTTTATTGAGAATTTTCCGGTCTCGCTTAAATTTTAAAGTGACCTTACCATTGATATTATTGGTTTGTATATTGTCGTCGACAATCCAGCCGAAATTGGTAAAACCGTCTAAATACATAGAAACGCTTTCGCTGTCAGTTGTAATGGTTTTATAGTCATATCCGACAAAATTGTTATTGATTGTATTGTTCATCTATGAACTCCTTTAAGTTCGAGGATTAGAGATTATGTGAGGTAATTGCTTTATACCTTAGAGTATGCCATAAAAATGTTTGAGAAATGCTTATGCCGTATTTATTAATCATTAATCTTCTGATTGAGTGATTGATGACGAAGGCATTCGCACAGTAAAGGTACTGCCTTTTCCTTCAATGCTGGAAACTGTAATGGTGCCATTCATGATTTGTAAAATTCTCAAAACGAGAGACAGCCCTAAGCCGTTCCCCTCGGTTGCATGTGAAGTGTCACCTTGAAAAAATTTGTCAAAAATATGATTGGCTGTTTTCTCGTCCATGCCGCAGCCGGTATCTGAGATCGTTACAATGATTTCAGAATCTGTGGATGTCTGCTGCAATGTGACGATCCCGCCGGGATTCGAAAATTTAATCGCATTGGAGATGAGGTTGTTCCAGACGATTTCCATAAGGCTTTCGTCGGCATCAATCGTTGCACGGTCTTCAATATCTGCAATGAATTCGATGTCTTTTTTAAGCCATAGATCTTCAAAGCGCAGTGCACATTCGCTGAGTTGGGCGCAGAGGTCATAAGGATCTGAAAGAGGCTGTAGATTTTGATTTTCCAGTTTATTTAGTTTCAAGAGATTTGTGATGAGGTCATTGAGTTTTGCAGAAGACTCTAAAATAGTGTCAACATATTCTGCTCGCTGTGCTTCTGAAAGCTTATCACTTTTTAAAGCCTGCGCATAATTCTGAATAACGGAAAGCGGTGTTTTGATTTCGTGTGAGACATTCGAAAAAAATTCGGTTTTCAGTGTTTCAATACTGCCGAGTGCTTCGATCATGATGTTAAAATCGGCAATGATTACATCCAGATAATCCTGCTTATCAGGTAGATGACGCTGTGGCATATAAACAGAAAAATCACCGCTTGCCACCTTGCGGGTGACTTGTGCAAATCCCTCCATAGGTTTCTGATAGCGCCGATCAATCTGTAAAAAAGTGATATAGGTAAAAGCCGCTGCAACAAAGAGCCAATAGATGAGAACTGCTGCTATATACGGCGTTGGTACATGATCAAATAAAATGATGTTTTTGAGTATGAGCATTTGACCGGTGGTTAGAGCAGCCAGTGCAAAGAAAGATGCAACAAAGCTTGAAAAGGGGAATATATTCGATCTTACCTTTGCATTTGGCCTTTGCTTCATTGCAGTACCGCCTTATAGCCAAGTCCCCGGACAGTGACGATTTGAAAGCCATCACAAGGCGTTAGTTTATCGCGAAGCTTTGTAATGTAAACGTCAACGGCCCTTAAGCTCGTCTCGCTTTCAATGCCCCAGAATTCATCCATTAGCTGTGCTCTGGTGAATGTTTTTTTGGGATAAGACAACAATTTGTATAGAATGTTGAACTCTCGAAGTGTCAAAGGAATTTCTTCATCGTCAATGGTTGCTGTAACGGCGTCAGCGTCCATGGAAAAGTTGCCGACGGTAAGCTTGCGGTCTTCAACGATGTTTGCACGGCGTAAAATGGCACCAACGCGCATTACGAGTTCATCGAGGTTAACGGGCTTTACCATATAATCATCAATGCCGAGGCGAAACCCTTTTTGCTTTGAAATAATATCATCCTTTGCCGTCATAAAGAGGATGGGAATTGTATTGTTGAGTTCGCGAATGGTTTCTGCGAATTCAAATCCATCGATGCCGGGCATCATAATATCCGAAATAATCATATCGTACAGTGTATTGTACATGAGATCGTATGCCTCTTGGGGATTCATGCACCCCTTTGCCTTATAGCCGCAATCGTTTAAATACGTGCAGACGATCTGGTTTAGTTTAACATCGTCTTCGACGACCAATATGTTTACCATTCAAATTTCCTCCATTCAATATAAGCAATATGCCGATTAACGCTTCACGTCACTGGCATATTTATATTAGAAATACAGTGTTGTGGCCAGGCTATTCACAATGAAGCTTCTTTATTATTGTAACCATCATAATGAAAAAATACTTCATTTTTGTTTGAGAAATGTTTCTGAATTGTTAACAGCGATCTCTTCCTGTATTCAATACCCTGTTAAGAGAACGCTAAGCGCTAACTTTTGCTGCGCAAAATGGGAGAAGCAGCATTCATTTATTTCCAAATTTATTCCTAAATTGATTTTTATGCGCATTAATATTTTAGAAACAGATTATAAGCAAATTTGAAATGAATTGAGCATAGAGTGATATCAACAGCGACATACAAAATTATTTTCAAACAAAGGGGTGTTGGCAATGAGTGAATTTGCAAGAGGCCAAAAAAACTTTATCGGTTTTGAATACAAAGAAGTAACAGCAAAGCGCCAAATGGAATCAATCTACATTGATAGCTATCCAAGCTTTGGCTGGGAGTTTGAAAGCAGTGCTGTCCCCCTAAAGGGAACACTGTTTGTATCAATGAAATTTAAACGCAACCGCAAACTTCGCAATAAATCTGAACTCGCTAGATTGCAGCGGCAGTTTGATGCGGGTGTCAATGAGATAGCATCATTAGAGCAATCAAAAGTGACGAAGGCGTCTGGGATGGCTTATGGTGTTGGCATTATCGGAACTGCTTTTATGGCAGGCTCTGTATTTGCAGTTGTTGCAGGGAATATCCCATTATGTATTATTCTGGCGATTCCAGCATTTATCGGTTGGATCGTACCTTATTGGATTTACCGCAATATTGTTCGCAAAAAGACGATGGAAGTGACGCCAATTATAGAAGCGAAATATGATGAAATATACGAAGTATGTGCGAATGCAACAAAGCTGTTAGATTTATCAGAAGACTAATAATGGTTAGGGATTGGAGGAGAGGACTGTCTCTGCCGTAGATGCTGAAGTCGGAAACCATAGGTACTAAAGCAACCATTCACATATAGAAACGAAATGATTAAGATTGAGGAGGTGAAAACGATGGCAAATCCAGTAGCAATTGTTGGTGTAGCAGCCGTTGCAGTGATCGCAGTGGCCGCATTTGTTAAAAACAAAAAAAATAAATAGAATGTATGCGGCATAGGAATTGTATTCACAATTGCCTATGCCGCCTTTCTGTAAATGTTTATAAGGAAATTTGAATGATGCAATTGCCTTATTTTAAAATACTGAATGAAAATAGATTGTCTAGGAGAAAAAAATGAATAAATTTATGGACAGAGTACAAGAGAAAGCGCTTGATATGGTGATGACTTATGTCTTAAAATCACCGCAGGATAATTTTATAAAATTAGTTGAATGGGCAGATCGTTTTGATGTAGCCGGCAATTTTAAAAGTGCTATTGAAACCGTTCGCCCCATGGCAGAAGATCCAGAACATACATGGCACCAATATGTCATTAATCTCTGTGAAGAAATTGATCACGACGTCTTAAAAACAACAGTACAAAACTTTTTTATCAATGCAAGCTTAGCTGGGATGGCGAAACAGCACGAGAGCCGTGAAAAATACAGATGTAATATTCCGTGGGCGATTCTTATGGACCCAACGTCAGCTTGCAATCTGAAGTGCACGGGGTGCTGGGCGGCGGAATATGGGAATAAGCTCAATATGAGCTACGAGGAAATGGATTCAATTATTACACAGGCCAATGAACTAGGAACATATATGTTCCTCTATTCGGGCGGTGAGCCGCTTGTGCGAAAAGCAGACATTATTCGATTATGCGAAGCGCATCCGGACTGTCAATTCACTGCCTTTACAAATGGGACGCTGATTGATGAAGCATTTGCAGCAGAAATGAAACGCGTTAAAAATTTTATCCCTGCCATTAGCGTAGAGGGATTTGAGAAAGAAACAGATTTTAGACGCGGTGAAGGCACCTTTGATAAAGTAACGCGTGCGATGACAATTTTACGTGAGTATCAGCTGCCTTTTGGGATTTCCTGCTGTTATACAAGTCAAAATACAGAAATGATTGGCAGTGAAGCTTATTTTGATCAAATGATTGCATGGGGCGCTAAATTCTGCTGGTTTTTTACCTATATGCCCGTCGGGAAAGACGCAGTACCGGAATTGATGGTAACGCCTGAACAGCGTCAGTTTATGTATCAGCAAATCCGTAAATTCAGGGAGACAAAGCCGATTTTTACACTGGATTTCTGGAATGACGGTGAATACTCAAATGGCTGTTTAGCAGGCGGCCGCGTGTATATGCACATCAATGCCAACGGTGATTATGAGCCCTGTGCTTTTACCCATTATTCTGATTCCAATATTGCAGATAAAACGCTGCTAGAAGCGCTGATGAGTCCGCTTTTTAAAGCATATCAAGCTGGGCAGCCGTGGAATGACAATCATCTGAGACCATGTCCGCTGCTGGATAATCCCAGTGAACTAGTACATGTCGTACAGATTTCCGGTGCACATTCAACAGATTTGCAAAATCCTGAAGATGTCGTCGAGTTGTCAGCAAAATGTGAAAACGCGGCTGCCGGGTGGGCACCGATTGCTGATGAATTATGGCGAGCTTCAAGAGCATCGCAAAAAAGTGATCGCCTGTAAAATGAGATAACTTTAAGAGAGATCAAGGAGGTGCCATTAATCTAAGCAATTAGATGGGCAACACCTCCTTGATTTTTTATGGTCTTATTACTTGATTAGACTTTGTTTATGATTTTGCGGCAAATTTCTTAATCTTTTGGCGCTATCCTTTAAGCTATCTTTTTACACTGCGGACAACATCGTATGCCGCATCATCAATTGCAATAAACCCGGTGATACTGGCACTGTTTTGCCCATGGTAGGCGGTGAAACGGTTCTTGATACTTTCGATGTCCAGCGATTCCGAGTGCTTATTGGCGACAATGCAGTCTTTGGGGATGGGGGCGGTTTCATAGAGCATCTTAAGCGCGGCAATATTACCGCCGTAGTGCTCAAGGCCTTCATTATAAGTAGCCCCGGCAACGACTTCTCCCTTTAAGACGGCTTCAATAACGCGGTCATGGCTGCCGAGGAAAACGGGTTCATGTGGTAATTGCAGTTCAGATAGTTTGGCTTTAGCATAAAGATAACCAGAGGCGCTGTTTTCATCGACGAATCCAAATTTGCCTTGGATTTGCTGGAGTGATGAAAGCTGCTGTGAAATAATGTATCCGCGGTAATTGGCGCTGCCATTAACCAACGGTGAAACCAGTGGCGTCAGCGCACATGTTTTGGCGGTTTGTACATAGGCAAAAGGTGAGAGCCATGCGATGTCGATTAGACCGCTCACCAAATCGGATTGAATGCTTTCGTAGTCCTTTGGAACGTAAATGACGAAATCGTTTTGGAAAATCGCTTCTAAAATAGGACCATAGCGCGAAACAATTTGCATTGGCGAGGTAAAGGGGTTGATCCCCACAATGAGCTTGGCACCTGCTGCAGTTGGATCGAGTTCCTTTTGCATTCTGATCATGATTCCTTCAACTGAATCGTAGACGGCGACGAGTTCGTCATTTTTGTGCTTTAATTCCCTTGTCTGAGAAAGTGTTTCAAGTGTCTGTTCATGTGTGTCTGTGATAGCCGTTGTAATGGTAGCAATGGCTGCGTGGAGCCCTTTAGTGGTTTCACGCTGTTGCTGTGTCTGGGATTCGAGAGAATTGACGGCACTGGCAATCGCATCAAAGGCGTGATCAAAATCCTCGAAAACACTTTGACTTTCACTAATTTCATGCGTTACGGATTGCGACTGCTGTGAGAGTGCTGCCATGCTGATGTTTAGGTTGGCAGTCTTTGATTTGAAATTGTCGACAATGTGTTCGATCTTTTCAGTCGCTTCTTCTGTCTCAGAGGAGAGCTTGTTGATTTCCTGAGCGACGACGGCGAAGCCTCTGCCGGCTTCACCTGCTCTCGCCGCTTCAATTGAAGCATTGAGTGCCAACAAGTGTGTCTGTCTTGCAATCTTGCGAATGTATTCAATAATGGCATCAATTTCCCGCGCGGATGATTGCAGCCCCTTATTTTCGGCAAGTGTTTCCACATTGGCTTCGAGAACTTGTGTATTTAAGACATGAATATTATTAAAGATGGCTTTGGTTTTATAGAAGGCACCCTGCCAGGCGGATGTTGTTGCATTGAGATCGCTGACAACGGTCTCGGTATGGATGGACAGTGCTTCAAGTTCGCTGATGGCAGCATTAATTTCTTCAATGCTGGCAACATTGTCCTCGCCATAACTGAGGACATCCTGCATTTTTGTCATCATCATGCGGAAAAACTTATGATGCTCTCCTGAGAGCCATTGGATTTGTTTGATATGTAAGTCTAGTGATGCCCAGTACGCAAATAAGCTTGACTGATCTTTTAATACTGTGACATTTTTCGTATGCTTTTGTCGAATCATCTTATCACCCCGTTACTAGTTAACGCAATAATGGTGCCAAGGTTTTATTCGGTAAAATATCCCCTATTGCAAGGGCGATCGTTTTTTGAGTTGGGAATAAACAGCCATACAATGCAGGTGCATACAATAAACATGATAAAAATGACCAAGCGGTCGCAAGTGTTTTTTTGACAAATAAGGCAAGATTGTAGTTTAATGATGATAAGCGCGCCATAACGCTTGATCTGCGATTTGACACATCGTTTTACAGACACATTGCCGGATCATCATATTGAGGTGACAAAGAAATACATAGCGGCTGTGCAAGCCGGTATTCTGTCAATTTTATACAATCCAATCCTCGAACTTATTGATAGAATAATGACAAGTCCTGCCTTTGGTATGATACGGCGAATGCTGTTTTACCAGTGGACACGATGGGACACGATTTTTATGAAGTGATTTTTCAGTGATTTTTCAAGGATCTTGAGATTGGAGGCTAAACATGGCAAACAAGACACCGGCGTCAGATACGCTAAAAGGGTTTACATCCCCAAGAACGCCGAAGGGAACTTCGGGAATCGTCGCACCGCCCCCATGGCATTATGTAGGCCAAGTGACGGCAATCGAGTTTGAAGCAGATGGTGAAAAAATAGCGCCTTACTTGCCGGCGCCTATGCAAATGGAATCTACTCAGTGCTGTGTGTATTTTATTGAATGGCAGTATACATCAGAAACCACAGAAGATTATTTGGACCCAGTTGAAAGCCAGTATCGAGAGACGATCCTGCTTATGAGCGGCAGCTATAAGGGCGAAGCAATGGCATACTGTCCTTTCATCTGGGTAGATCAGGACAAGGCGCTGATGCGCGGTCTGATTCAGGGATGGCCAAAGCAGTTGGGTTCGACGCATATGTCGAGATCATACGCTCTGGAATCAAAAGCGGCGCCTACGGGACTATCGGCGGCAACGCTGTCTGTAAACGGCGAACGCTATATGGCGGGACGCGTTCAAGTTCATGAAGCGGATGCCAATATGCCGGCACCCAGTTTTGCCGGTTCTGCACTGGTACGTTATTTCCCAGATCTCGTGAAGGGCAATCACCAGCAGCCATTGGTACATGAGCTGGTACAGCTGAAATCGAGAGACGTGCAGATTTCCAAAGTGGCAAAAGGTGAAGCAATGCTGGACTTTACGGTAATGGCAGATCATGAACTCAGCGATTTTTCACCTAAAAAGGTATTGGCGGGCTATCGGTTCCAAGTGGCGTTAACGGTTGATGACCTGAAACCGCTGACCAAATTGTAAGGGATTTTTATGAACATGGAGTGCTTATGATTAATCGCATCTTAAAAACGGCATCGCCGTATAACTTAATTGAAGTCAAGTGCAACGAGGCGCATCCAAATGCTTATAAACCGCATCTGCACTCGGAACTTGCCGTTGGCATTATTCAAAGTGGTGAAACCGTTGTCGCCATTAACGGTGCGAACTATCATTTAAAAGTCGGAGATGCGATTGTGATTATGCCCTATGTCATACACAATTGTCAGCCCGTTGACATTGACAATTGGGCTTATACAATGGTTTTTCTGCGTGGTGAATATCAAGCGCAGATCATGGCGCAGTTGGAAGCGTCCATGCAGATCGGCATTGTGAAACTTGATGAAGCAATGTTCCGGCAGATCGAATCGCTAGCAGAATCGCTCAAGACGGAATCAGATTCCTTTATGCGGGAAGTTGTGCTCGTCGATTGCATTAATGAGATTGTCGATTGCCTCCAAAGGCGTGTCATACGGGCAGAAGATGCACAAATGATGGCAATTCGCGATTATTTGGAGACACATTTTTTAGAAAGTATGTCACTGGATGATATGGCGGCGCAGTTTAACATCAATAAGTTCAGTTTGATTAAGCGGTTTAAACAGTTATTTGATATAACACCGGCCGCTTATCAGCTGCAATTAAAAGTTAATTACGCAAAACAGCTTATGCGTGAATCGCAGGATTTGGCAGATGTCGCATGTCGGGCGGGCTTTTTTGACCAAGCGCATTTAACGCGCGAGTTTAAGAAATCATCCGGACTGACACCGGGGCAGTATACGGGCATGGTGTAGCGACGACTGAACATCGAATGCGAACGGCGCACAGTGGCAAGGGCGTGACAGTTGACAATAAAAAATGTACATAGATTTTACAAGCAACCGGTGATGTTTTCCTAAGAATGATGTTATGATGGTATGGAAAAAAAGATTAATGGGAGGCTCACTTGATTTATGGGATGCCGACGCTCCTCGAGCTCGATACACTGGAAGCAAATGTACAACTGTGCAAAACACTGGGATTGGATTTTGTAGAAATTAATATGAATATGCCGCAGTTTCAGCCGGAAGCCTTGACAGCAGCACATTTGAACAAACTCAAAGAAATTTACGGCATATCACTGACGTTTCACTTGGCGGAAGATATTGACATCGGGCACTTTAATGCTGGCATCCGGCAGGCTTATTTTGAAAATATTGAAGCGGCACTGGCGCTGATGATGGCGGTGGATAGCCCGCTTTTAAACATGCACATGATGCGCGGCATTCATTTTACGCTGCCGTCTGGCAAGCGGTTTCTCTATGAACAGTATCGTGAAACTTACCTTGCAAACATCATGGCTTTTCGAGAGTGCGCCGATCACCTGCTGAATGGCACGACGATAAAAATCGGCATTGAGAATACGGGACATTATGACCATGCTTTTTTAAGAGCTGGCGTTGAACTACTGCTGGAGAGTCCTGTATTTGCACTGACGCATGATATTGGACACGATGCCATCAGTAACGGCAACGATGCCAAATTTATGATGAAACACGAAGCAGCTGTTCATCATTATCATATACATGATGCTTTGGAAGGGCGTGACCATATGACATTTTATGATGGTTCACTGCCGATTGATGCTTATTTCAAAAAAGCGGCACATCAAAACGCCTCTGCCGTCATTGAAGTGAAGACAATCGAGGCGCTGAAAGAATCAGTGGAAAGGATGCGCTATAGAGGTTACTTTACATCATTTTAGAGGCCAGACGATTTCAAAACGTGCACCGTCTTCATAGCGATAGCGAATGGTGCCGCCGGTTAACGTGACATAGGTTTTGACAATGGCGAGCCCCAGACCGGACTTGCCGTCTTTACCTTTGACAAACCGCTCAAATAATTTTGGTACGACTGCGGATTCGACGCCGTCGCCGTCATCCTGAATCACAATGGTCACTGACTGTGGCATATGATGATAGGTGATGGCGATTTTTTGTTTGGCATAACGTGAGGCATTTTGGATGAGATTTTCCAAAATGATTTGGAGTATTTGACGATCAAATATAAAGGGGATTGTGTCGACATTTTTTGTAAGGATCAAGTGATTTGGCAGGATTGGTGCGATATCGTCGACAAAGGCTTGCATATCAATTGCCTGCCATGTTGTGGGGTCGACGGCTGAAGCCTCTGCTTTGCTGGAGCGCAGCATTTGATCGACGCTTGCCTTAAGTCGGGCGACTTCATCCAGTATCTTTTGACGCATTTCATTTTCGGTAAAGAGGCCGTCTTCATAAGCTTCGACACTGCCCTGAATATTCATGAGCGGCGATTTCATCGCATGCGAAGCTTCCTGAAAAAAGCGGTCACGCACTTCTTTAGCGTGGTTGTGTGCGAGAATGAGCTCGTCCCAGTCGGAGTGAAGTGGTTCGAGATAACGGTCTGCGGCCATGGCATCCGTAATTTGCCTTAATGGGCGATTAACCATGCGGTATAAGAGTGTGCTGAGTGCTAAAATCATAAGGACACCAAAAAAGGCAGATGTCGCAATGGCGATGAGAAAAATTGTTTGGATACGCGAGGTGTCCCCTTCGCGCTCGACAATAATGACTTGTCCGAGATCTGTGCCGTTTGGGGCGATCATTTGCGCTCTGGCAGCGACCAGATCACGACGTTTTAGAATTTCACGCGCTGTCACGCCGTCTAAGTTGTCATAGATAATGCCGCGTTCCGGCGTCATGACAGCACCTTTAATTTGATTGATTTCAAAGAGTGATTTGACAATGGCAATGGTGGCGAGGGTTGGATCTGCCACAAGCATATTGGCGATGTTTTCAGCGATTTGCGTATTCTCTCGTCTGAGTTCATTGCGGTGATATCGGCCAAAGGCATTAAAGAGCATCAGCGAATTGGCGAGGAGCATAATGATTAAGATGGCAGACATCATGAAAATTAATTTGCGGTTAAATTTATGCATGGTACCGATACCCCACTCCCCACACCGTTTCAATTTCAACGGAAAGTTTTTTTCTGAGACGTTTGACGATGTCATCGACCATTCGCGTCTGTCCGAGGGCGTCATACCCCCAGACCTGTTCGATGATACGGTCTCTGGAAAGCACAATTCTTGGATTTTGCATGAAGTAAACGAGGGCTTCAAACTCTTTAAGTGTCAAAGTAATGAGGCAGTCGCCGTCAAAAACTTCCATGGTGTCAAGCTGAACACGAATGGTGCCATGAGCGAGTATTTGCTGGTCGTGAGGTTTGTTTTGCGCTGATGCAAACGCATTTTGACGCGCGAGCAAGCGTTTGGCGCGAACCACCAGTTCCCGCGGCGAAAATGGTTTGGTGAGATAGTCGTCGCCGCCGATTTCGATACCGTAGATTCGGTCGAATTCATCTGATTTTGCCGTAACGAAGATGATGGGCAATTCGCTGTATTCAGCTTTGATGGTTTTAAGGAGATCAAAGCCATTGTCATGGCCAATCATGACATCTAAGATACACAGGGCGACGTCATTCGATCGGATAAATGGCAAGACGCCTTCGATGCTGCTGAATCCCTGAACACACAGGCCTTCATGCTCAAAATAACGCGTGATCATATCTAAGGTATTGAGGTCGTCTTCCACGATGACGAGTGTTTTTTCCAGTGACATGCGCAACTCCTTCTCTTTGGGTTCTATAATTCTATTATACGCTATGGACTGATGTTTCAAGCGCGATCCCAAAGAGATTATACATTTTTTACACACTTTTCCCATGGGCATCATACATTTGCAGCTTATGATGATGGTAGACAATGACAGTGCGGAACAAGATGTCTAGTGACGCAACGATTGATACACCGATTGACGCACATGTACGATAAGGTGTAGACGACATCGAAAGTAGGTACGGTCTGCGTGTAAAAAATGATGAGGAGGCTTTTATGAAAAAATTATTAATACTCGGCTTGGTGACGACGACACTGCTCAGCGGGGCAGTCTTTGCAGGAACAGAAGAAACGGCAGACAATGCGCCTTTGCGCCCGGAAAGGCCGCGCATTGAGCAATTTGATGGTGAAAGACCGGGAGATGACCGCACAATTGAAGTCAGGCGGAAGGCAGATGGTGAAAGAAGAATACAAGTGCTGACAGAAGCATTTGAAACATACTACCCTGAGGCGCTGGATACCTATACAGCACTTGAAGCAGAACATAAGGCATTCCACGAATCGCGAGATGCACTGAGAGAAACGGCCATGGCGGCAGAAAAGCAAGCGTATCAAAAGATTGTTGACGCGCTGCTCTCAGGCGAAATGGACCGTGAAGCAGCACGCGCTGCAATAGAGGACCTTCGAGGCGCAGGTGCTGAAACACGTGAATCGCTTAAAGCGATTTTCGATGAAAAACGCGAGGCGCTTGAAGCAGATAAAACCATTAACGATGCTCTGCGCGATACTTTGAGGGCGCTCTTGACAGCTGAAACGGTCGATGAGGCGGCTGTACAGAATGCGCTTGACGAGGTGATTGCGCAGCTTCAAAGCCACATCGCACTTGATGAAAAGTATGCGGCTATGGCAGATGCGGTAATGGTGCCGTAAATTAAAGCAAAAGTAAAAACGGAGGCAAAAGCTGAAGTGAAAGCTAATGTGAAGGCTGAAGTAAAGGCATAAGTAAAGGCATAAGTAAAGCTAAAGTAAACGCTAAAATAAAAGCTAAAATAAAAGCGAAGCGCCAATGGCAATTTAAATGAAGAACTGACATAAAAGAAAATCGCCCGAAAGCTGATTGATTAATCTGTTTTCGGGCGATGCTGTATTCATTAAAGGTCAATTGTACTTTGTACGGTGAAGCGTGCATTTCGTGAAGGGTTTGAAGCAATGGTTACTTTTGATAATGCGGAATTTCTGAAACGTCTTTATTTTCATTTCTGATAAAATCGGCATTGTATGGCATTTTTGCGACTTTGACACGGATGTTCATTTGCTTTGTACCCGGCGTTCCCCAGATCAGTGTCAGTTCTGTTCCTTCTTCGGCAAACTTTGGATCAATAAAGCCCAGCGAAATCATACTGTTATAGTGGTAGGAGACTATTCTGCCTGAACTGATTCCAATATCTTGTCCGTCATGCTGCACGCGGTCTGCACGGTATGCGTATTCACTAAAAAAGGCATTTGAATTGACGTCAACGTCTGATTCTGGTGCGATATTATCGCAAGGTGCTTCACCAGGCTTGAACATGGTGGCATATACGGCGCCGATATCATCTGCATGCCATTCGAGTGTCACAGCGGTTCTAGGCGGATTTTGCGCAATTTTTTCCAGTGCTTCACGGCCTGTGAAATCATGATTAAATTTCACTAAGAAGCCCCAGCCGACATCATAGGGGGTTACAAAGCGTGATTGGAGGTCATCGCCGACGCTGCCAAGCAGTTTTCGATTAATATTATACATAGAATACTGAGGATTTTCGTACATGTATTTTGTCATGGCTTCACTGGTTTCGAACCAAGGGAGCGGATAGTGCAGGTTGATGTTTGGGAAGCCGGCTTCTGTATGATTGAAGAGATTATAAGCGTGAAGGCCTAATTTTGTAGCGCCGTATTTTTCGCCGCTGGCCCATATTTTTCGGTAAACTTCATCGAACTCATTCATTGGACCGTGAACTTCATAAGAGAGATTGCCGGACATGCCCAGACGAACGACTTCAACGGCTTTGTCCCCCATCATCGCTTTTCGATGTGTTGCAAATTTAATATCATGAAGATCAGCTTCAAAAGCATCTTCTAAGATTTCAAGCGATTTTTCGCCTGCGATCTGAATGAAGTATTCGGTTCCCGTTACATCTTCACCATAGACATCCATGCCGCTTTCTTTTAGTAAAAAATCAATTGGCGGATTGAGCCAATAAGTTCGATAACGGTCTTCAGCAATTCTGATGACGACACCGTCTGTCAGTACTTGACCGCTCTCGTTACAAATAACGGCATGCCTTAAACCCTTTGTGGTAAGTTTTGTAAAGTCGTTGATGCAGATGCTGTTTAAAAATTTAACGGCATCCGGGCCATAGACATCATAAATGGGACTGATCATCAGAGTTGTACCAATCCAAGCGCTCTTTCGATAACCGTCAATTTCATGTTTGACGCCGCCAAATTCATATGGGATTAATAATCCCGGCGCCATTTGAAACAGCAGCGTTGCGGATTCGAGGGCAGGGCTGTAAAGGCTGTACAATCCAGGTGCTTCGGATTCTGTTTTTATTTGATATTGACTGTTTTGTTTTTGTGCGTCCATTATCTAATAATACCTCCTTGTAAATATTTTTCATGTTCACAATCGTTGAAAACGAATATATTTAGCCGTTTGGTAAGATGCATCTCGCTTAATTTAACAATATAACGTTTGCTTGGAACTGTCATTAGCTATAAAATGAGAAATATAAGGTTTTTTTCGGCATAATTGTACAGATAGAGATACATGAGGGAATAACATGATTAAAATTTTGACCTTTTCACGACAATATGTATGGCTACAGGTATTCAACATATTAGGGTGAAGAATTTTCAAAAGCCTATGATGCAATTTCCTATGTGGGGAGGATGGTGAAAAAGTGCAGTGCACACTGAATATGCTGTTAGATACGTTAGCATCATTTGATCCTAAACTTCATCAAACTGTATCAACTGATGATGGCATTGAACGCGTTTGTATGCTATGGGAAGCGAGTGATGTGCAGGATGAAGCCTGTTTATATGTTGCGACTAAAGAGATGGTTGACAATTTTGAAGGAACGTTGCCAACAAAACTCGTCTTTATTGGGTTGCTGACAGAATCGATGCCCTTTGACGGAATGCGTGTTTTAATCAGTATAGAGGGCGACGGAACAGATGACCGAACAGCTGAGCGCATTTGCCATCTGCTGATGCATACGATTTTATCATTCGAACGATGGGAGCATGCACTTCTGATGCATATTTTACATCGACAAAATATTGTGGCCATTTTAAAAACGGCGTCGGAAAAACTTACGAATCCAATTGCCATGTTCGATAATAACCTAACCTTTATTACAAGAGCCGGACGCTTTGATGGGCCAATCACGGGGACGATTTGGGAGCGAATAGAATCGGAGCAGTCTGCACTCCTTGATTTTTACACACAGCGGGAACAGCAGGAAATTGCACGGCATACGTCAAATGATCGGCACCCAACGGTTTTTTACACGATTAACGATGAAACGCACACCTATGTGACGGCACAGATAAAAATTGGCGATCAATCATTTGGCGCGCTTGGCCTTGTGGATATTAATCAGCCATTTACGGCAGGGCAACTGGATATTATTCAAGTTATTGCGGACAAATTAAAATTGTATTTTCGAAACAACGAGGCGACGGCACTCGCATTTGAAAATGAAACGGCTTTATTTGTTAAACTCTTGGATGGTGCCGAGGCTGATGCAGATCTCGTCAGTTATCATTTGAAAGCCTATGCTTGGAAAGCGGGGGATAACTTTCAGCTTATGGCAATAAGAGGTGACTTTCCCTTTGATACGCCAATGAGGGCACTTCCCTATCTTAAACACATTAAGCAGCTATTTTCAAAAGGCGTCGTGCTGCAGTATGCGGAGGCAATCTTCGTGGTCTGCCGATATGAAGATTACGAGACTAGAAACCCGGAGACGGTTGCTCAAATAGAGGCGACACTGAAAAAACTGCAAATGTACTGTGGTGTCAGTACGGTATTTTCGCAATTAAGCGATTTAAAATACTACCATCCCCAATGCCATTTTGCCATGAGCCAATGCATTGAAAACACAGATAGACATTTATTGTGTTATGATGCCTGTCAGCAAACACATATCATTCAAGTGCTTAAAATGCAGGATCACTTAAAAAGCTTTTGTCATGCGAAAATTTTTGAAATATGGGAAAAGGGCGATGAACGAGACCGAGAGCTCATCCATAGTCTATACCACTATTTGATACATGGGCGCAACTTGGCACTTTCCGCAAAAGCGCTTTTTCTGCATCGCAATACATTGGCATACCGCATTCAGAAGATTGCAAAAATGCTAAATGTGGATTTAAATACATTGTCTGAAAATGAAGTGAATTTTCTAATGCTTTCCTGTATGATTGTGGAGAATGGGATTGATTAAAAAGGCGGTGACAAATGGTTTATACAGCATTGCTGCGCGGTATTAACGTTGGCGGCAAAAACAAAATCGCAATGCCGAAACTGAAAGAATCCTTTGAAAGCGTTGGCATGACCCATGTTGTGACCTACATTAATTCGGGCAATATTATTTTTCAGTGGCATGCAGGGGAACAAACGGCACCTGAGAAGATGCCAGAGACTGCCGCAGACGTTCTTTCACAGAAACTTGAAGCAGTGATCGAAAGGGATTTCGGGCTTGCCATCAAAGTGCTCGTTCTCGACATGAATGCGATGACAGCCGTGATGGAGACGCTACCGGACGCATGGCAGAACGATGATGCCATGAAAAGTGACGTCATGTTTTTATGGGAGCTGATATCAGAGGCAGAACTGCGGTCAAAGTTAAAAATCGTAGGCGGCATTGATACGGTATACATCATCAAAGAAGCGATCTTTTGGTCAGTGTTGAGAGAAAATGCCACGCGAAGCGGCATGACAAAAGTCGTGGGAACGGCACTTTATAAAAAAATGACGGTGCGAAATGTGAATACGGTTCGCAAAATTTATGCGCTGATGCTGACAAATGATCAAGTGTGATAAGTGAAAACTTTATGAGTAAGGAAATTGTATCATTACCATTCGTCAAATCTTTACCACACGAGATTGATTTTTCGTCGATTTCGATATTGTGGTGAAAGGATTAAAATGTAAATGACGCAATTTTCTCAAGGATAGACAGATGTGGAGGTTCGTGATGATTTTATTGGTTGTAGATGTTCAAAAGGCGCTTATGGCAGAAAAGCCATATGACGCAGAAGCGTTTATCGAGAGGCTTAAAGCCCTGATTGCAGGGGCAAGAGCAAAAAATGTCGAAGTGATTTACATTCGTCACAATGAACCTGAAAGTGATTTGGCGATTGGCGCTGAGGGTTGGCAGATTGATGATGCCATTGCGCCGCTGGCAGACGAACGCATATTTGAAAAGACGTTTAACAGTGCTTTCCATCACACGTCACTGAAAGCGTATCTAGATGAAAAAGCGGTTCAGACGATTGCCATTGTTGGCCTACAGACAGAATATTGCGTTGATGCGACACTCAGGAGCGCTTTTGATTTAGAATACCAGATCATTGTCCCGGAGGATTGCAACAGTACACTTGATAATGATTATCTATCAGGCGAAAAGATTAAAACCTTTTTTAATGAGGCGATTTGGCGTGACCGTTACGCGAAGCTCATGCCCATTACCGACGTTTTAAACCTTTTCAGCAACAATCCCAAGTAGACAGAGGATGGCCATGAAGATTGCATTTATAGCGCCCTATGAAGAACTGTCGCATCTCGTCAAAAATATTTCACTTGAAATGGATGTCAAGATCGACGTCTTTCCGGGGCAGTTTCAAAATGGCGCCGCATTGGCAAAGGAACTGGAACTGCAAAAGTACGAAGTGCTGATCAGTCGCGGTGCTACCTATAAGAATATTGCCAACAGTGTTTCTATTCCGGTGGTTAACTGTGATTTTACATCCTTTGACGTTTTATATGCCGTGCGGGAAGCGATTAAAATCTCGAGAAAAGTCGGTTTGATTATCAACGATAAACTGCCGTTTAATCATGAATTTCTTTCGGAAACATTTAATATCGAACTGCTGTACATGTCGGAATACAGTGATCGGTCTAAATCAGAGCAAATGGTGGCAAGAGCCGTTGAAAGCGGTTCGGAAGTTATCGTCGGCGGCGTTACCACGGTTGCCTATGCCAAAAGTTTAGGGGTAGAGGGGGTTCTGCTCCAGACGTCGCCGGAGACAGTACGGCAGGTTATCAATAATGCCGTCGAAATCGTCAGACAGACACATCGCCAGATTTTGCAGGCGGAGCGCCTAAATCAAATTCTGACATTTTCCTATGAAGGCATCATCGTCACCGATCCCGAGGGCATTGTTACTTTTTTTAATCCAGCGGCTGAAACGATTATGGGGATCAAGGCAACTGAAATTATTGGCAATCGCGCGGATGATTTTATTCCGACGACGCGGCTGATTGACGTGATCAAAACGGGTGAATCTGAAATTGGCGCCATTCAGAAAGTACGGAATAACACCATTGTCACCAATCGCATTCCCATTATCGTCAAGGATTCTATTGAAGGCGCTGTGGCGACATTTCAGGATGTCGGCAAAATTCAAGCCTATGAGATGAAAATTCGTTCTGAGATTTATAAAAAGGGACTGGTTGCCAAATATACTTTTGACAATTATATTGGTGAAAGTGAAATGGTACAAAATCTTTTGGCAAAAGCCCGAATGTATGCAACTTCTGATTCTACAGTGCTGATTACCGGTGAATCCGGTACGGGCAAAGAGATTTTGGCACAGGGCATTCACAATGAAAGTGAACGCAAGGCATATCCTTTTGTGGCCGTGAACTGTTCGTCCATACCCGAGCAGTTGCTGGAGAGCGAACTCTTCGGGTATGACGAAGGTGCGTTTACCGGGGCGAAAAAGGGCGGCAAGATGGGCATGTTCGAACTGGCGCATATGGGGACGATTTTCCTCGATGAAATCGGCTCAATGCCAATGAGCTTACAGTCTAGCCTGCTCAGAGTATTACAGGAAAGGGAAATATGGCGGGTAGGTTCCAATCAGGTCATTCAAATCAACGTGCGGGTGATCGCGGCAGCGAACAATGACTTGCTTCAAGCGGTGGAGCAGGGGACTTTTCGACGCGATCTCTTTTATCGGTTAAACGTGCTGAAACTGGATACCATTCCCCTAAGGGAACGAAGCGGCGATATAGAGAAGCTGTTAAATTACTTTATTGAACTCCTGTGTCCGAGACGCATGACGCTTCCACCAAAAATACTTACGGCACTTCGTAATTATTATTGGCCAGGCAATGTCAGAGAACTCCAAAACTTCGTTGAACGCATTTCACTGCTCAGTGAACACATGAGCCTTGATGCGATCTATGCAGACTTTATTGAAAACAATCAACCGGAGAAACGTCAGGTTTCAGGGCGCGTTTTAACGGAAACAGACGGCAACGCTTTGCAAATCAGTAAGGGGACGCTTAGAGCCATGGAGCAGTCGATACTTGAACAAATGTATGCAGCGTATGACGGCAATGCGACGCTCCTGGCCCAAAAACTGGAGATTAGTCGGACGACGCTTTGGAAAAAGTTAAAAGCAATGCGTGCAGAGCAGGAGACTTAAAAAATTAAAGATGAACCGTTTAAAAAAGAAACAATCGTTCACATTAGTGTTTAATATGTGAACGATTGTTTCTTTTTTTGTTAGCGAATCATGCTATTTGTCACGATTTTGACTTTGGCATGAGGTTTGCACTATATAGTTGCGGCAATAAAAATTTTGAAGAAAGGGGTATGGTTTTTAGGGGTTATTAGAAATTTTTAGTTGCCACGCAATGATATCGGTCGATTATTTCTTAAAAAATTAGAGGAGGAAACAAAATGAACTTGGGTGGATTATCATTAATCTTTTTATTGGTCGCAATTGCGCTGGGTTTCTTCAGAAAAATGAATACGGGTCTTGTCGCAATGGGTCTGGCACTTGTTATCGGACGAATCGGCGGCATTCCAGATAAGACGATTATCGCGGGGTTCAGCGGCAAACTGTTTGTCATGCTCTTAGGCGTTACGTATCTTTTCAGCATCGCACAAGTGAACGGAACCTTGGAACTTTTCGCTAAAAAAGCTGTCGCACTGGCAGGGAAACGCACCAATCTCATTCCGCTGGTTATTTATGTTTTGGCAGTGTTTTTATCGGCAATCGGGCCGGGAACCATTCCGGTCATGGCACTGATGGCCGTCTTTACCATGGCGCTTGCAGCAGAGATGGGCGTGTCGCCGCTTTTGCTGGCGCCGATGGGGATCTTAGGTGCAGCGGCAGGCGGGATATCGCCAATTGCACCAACGGGAATCATCGGGATTACACTGGCGGCTGAACAGGGAATCACCGGTATTGATATGCCGTATTTCTTTAACTCACTCTTAGGTGAAACACTTTATGCAATTGTTTTGTACATTGTTCTAAAAGGTTACAAAATAAACGTTGAATCACCTATCAAACTAAATGAACTGCCAAAATTCAACCGCAATCAGGCGATTACACTCGTTGGTATTGGCGTTATGGTGATTTCTGTTATGTTCTTTGAGATTAATGTTGGTCTTGCAGCATTCTTGGTTGCTGCCGTATTATCCTTCCTCAAGGTGGCAAAAGAGAAAGAGGCAATTACCAACATTCCGTGGGGAACCTTGCTGCTCGTAACAGGTGTTGGGGTTCTCATGAGCGTCGTCATTCAGCTTGAAGGAATCAAAATGCTCTCTGCCTTCCTTGCACAGTTTATGAATGAGAAGACGGCATCGCCGATTATTGGTCTCACCGGCGGCATTATGTCATGGTTCAGTTCGACATCAGGTGTCGTCATGCCAACGCTCATTCCGACGGTATCAGATATCATTGCCAATATTGGCGGTAATGTCAGCCCTGTCGATCTGATTTCTGCGATTACCATTACAGCGCATACGGCAGGTCTTAGCCCTGTTTCGACAGGTGGTGCCTTGGCACTGGCATCTTATGTTGCCAATACACACGTTTCAGAAGAAGAGCAGAATGACCTGTTTATCAAGATGTTTGCCGTGGCAGTGGCAGGTGTCCTGTTCCTGACAGCGATGGCCGGACTTGGTATTTACCGGATCTTCTAAGGCAAGTATCGGTTATGTGTAACAAAATATCATTATTGGCAGATCGAATGTGCACGGGCTAAAAAAGTTTAATAAGAAGATGTTAAAGCGTTTGAAACGCTTGAAACGCTTAAAACGCTTAAAACGCTTAAAACGCATAAACTTATGACAATCTTGACAATCTTGAAGATCATGAAGTGAAATGGATTAAATGGTTTTAATCCATTTCATGTATCGTGAAAGCGGCACCAAACACAATGCCGGTTAAAAGATGCATATAGGGTCAAGACACATGGGTTCAAGACAAATGGGTTCAAGACACATAGGATCATGCTGAAATGAGATTAATTGAAAAATAAAGGAGGCGACGACATTGGGAATGACCATATCGGAAAAAATACTGGCAAAAGCTGCCGGTGTCGAAAAGGCAAGCGCAGGAGAAATACTTTGGGCAAAAGTTGATAAAGCGATGATGGACGACATTTTAGGACCGAGAGTAGAGATCGCCGAAAAACTGAAAAGCTTGGATAAAAATATTTGGAATAAAGATAAAGTCGTTGTGATTTCAGATCACTATACGCCGCCGGCAAATGCAAAACAGGCTGAAATCGTGAAGTTTACACGCGAGTGGTCAGCGGCGAACGGCATAGACAACTACTATGAATTCGTGGGACCTTGTCATCAGATCATGGTGGAAAACGGTCATGCACTTCCGGGGAAAGTCATTGTCGGCACGGATTCCCATACGTGTATGTACGGTGCAATGGGTGCTTTTGCAACGGGTGTCGGCTCAACAGAAATGCTGGGTGTACTCGTAACCGGAGAGATTTGGTTTAAAGTGCCGGAAACCATCAAAGTCGTTTGGGACGGTGTTTTGCCAAAGGGCGTTATGGCAAAAGATGTTGTCCTCAAGACCATTGGCGATATTGGCCACGCAGGTGCGACGTATAAAGCAGTTGAACACGTCGGCACGACCATTGAAAACATGATCATGGATGAGCGCCTAGCCATTTCCAATATGGCGGTTGAAATGGGTGCAAAGGTTGGCATTATCCCTTCGGATGAAAAGACAGAGGCATATTTGGCAGCCCGCGGGATTACAGACGGCTATGAACACTATGAGAGTGATGCTGATGCCGTTTACTGCGAAACACGCCATTATAAGGCTGAAGCATTAGAACCCGTTGTGGCATGTCCGCACGAGGTCGATAATGTGACGGCGATTAAGAATGTGGCGGGAACGGTTATTCATCAGGCCTATATTGGTTCATGTACAGGCGGCAGGTACAATGATTTGCTTGAAGCATCAAAAGTGCTGAAAGGACGAAAAATAGCAAAAGGGGTCAGACTGCTGATCTCGCCGGCATCCAAAGAAGTTTGGGACGCCTGTGAAAAAGACGGTATTCTGCGTATGCTCTCAGAAGCGGGCGGCACGATTTTAGCACCGAGTTGCGGCGCATGTCTCGGGTTGCATTCAGGCGCCATTGCACCGGGAGAGATATGTATTTCATCGACAAACCGTAATTTCCTCGGCAGAATGGGCAGCAAAGATTCCCAAATTTATCTGGCATCGCCTGTTTCAGTGGCCGCGGCAGCGATTGAAGGCAAAATAGCAGACCCGAGAAAGTATTTATAAGGAGGCGCGAACGTGGATAAAAATATGATTGAAGGCCGTGTCTGGAAATACGGCGACAACATCAATACGGACATTATATCGCCGCCAGCCTATATGGAATTGAGCATTGAGGCAGCATCCAAGTACGCCATGAGCCCAATTGATGAAAGTTTTGCAGAAAAGTTTAAAAAAGGCGATATTTTGGTAGCGGAAAACAATTTTGGATCGGGTTCAAGCCGTGAAACCGCACCATTGACATTGAAATACCTCGGTGTAGATATCATTGTCGCAAAGTCATTTGCACGTATTTTCTACCGAAATGCCATTAATTTAGGCATACTGGCGATTGAATGTGCTGAAACGGATAAAATCAGCGATTTAGATGAACTCGAAATGCAGTACCTCGACGGAATCATCATCAATCGAACAAAGGGCGAAACCTATGCATGCTCTAAAATGCCGGCACATATTATGAAAATTATTGAAATTGGCGGCCTCGTGCCGTTTCTGGAAACCTTGGAAAAATAAAAAGAAAGCGTTCTATTTTGACGCTTTTGAGATATGGCACAGGTCCTCACAGCAGTCACAATAAATGATGAGGAGCGGTGACTGCCAGTTGGTGTTTACCTTCTGGCAGTATACCGGCTAAAAATGGCGATGAGACTTTGCGGCGCAAGGGGATAACGCGCCGTGGGCATAAGTGATAAATTAAGTGAATTGGAGGCAATATAAATGGAAACAAAACTTAAAGGCGCCTTGGGCGGATTGGTCGTACTGGATCTTACGAGAGTGCTGGCGGGACCATTTTCAACGATGATGCTTGCCGATATGGGGGCGGAAATCATAAAAATCGAAGTACCTGAAAAAGGGGATGACAGCCGTCAGTTTGGGCCGTTTAAAAACGGCGAGAGTTCGTATTTTATTAATTTAAATCGCAATAAAAAGGGAATGACACTTAACTTGAAGAAACCGGAAGGCAAGGCTGTCTTTTTGGATCTCGTGAAGAAGGCTGATGTCATCATCGAAAACTATCGTCCCGGAACAATGGAAAAACTGGGACTCGGTTATGACGAACTCAAAAAAATTAATCCTAGGCTCGTTTACGGCTGTGTTTCAGGGTTTGGCCACTACGGCCCCTATAGCGATAGAGCGGGCTATGACATTATTGGACAGGCAATGGGTGGCTTGATGAGCACGACGGGCTGGCCGGATGGTGAACCGACTCGGACGGGAACGGCAATGGGGGATGTCCTCGCAGGCTTATCTGTTACCATTGGTATTCTTTCAGCCGTCAGATACCGTGATGTCACTGGTATTGGCCAAAAGGTCGATGTTTCCTTGGTCGACTCAGTTGTCGCCAGTTTGGAAATCATTAATCAGATTTACCTCGTTAACGATAAGATTCCTGAACGCATCGGCAATCGCTATGAATCCGTATACCCATACGATTCCTTTAGAGGCTCTGACGGCAGTCTCGTCATCGGCTGCGGCAATGATAAACTGTGGAAACTGCTCTGCAACCTAATGGGGACACCTGAATACATTGATGACGAACGCTATGACCGCAATCCAAAACGCGTTGCGGCACATAAAGAGGTAAAAGTTATTGTAGAAAACTGGACGATGACGAAGACGGTTGACGTTCTTATTGAAGAAATGCTGGCGGCAGGCATTCCATGTGCGCCGATCAACAATATTAAACAAGTTGTAGAAGATCCGCATATCGCAGACGCCAGAGAAATGTTTGTGGAAATCGATCATCCTAAAGCCGGTAAGATGAAGATCACCGGGTCACACATCAAACTCTATGAAACAATGCCTGAAGTCAATACACCGGCACCGACACTCGGCGAACACAATCAGGAAATTTTAAAAGACTTTTTAGGCTATGACGATGCAACCATCCAATCGCTGTCCGATCAAAAAGTCATCTAATGGAAATGTAATATTGGATCGAGGCTGTGTATGGCAGACAATGCACAAGGACAGTGAAAGACAGGAGTACAAAATGAACAAAAATACAGTCAATATTGTGGAAGTCTGTCCCAGAGACGGCTTTCAAAACCTTGAAAATTTCATACCGACGTCAAAAAAACTTGAAATCATTGAAGGGCTTATTGCCGCAGGCTTTAAAAAAATACAGACGACTTCGTTTGTGCATCCAAAAGCCGTGCCACAAATGCGGGATGCTGCAGAAATCGCTGAAACAGTGATTCCAAAGTATCCAGAGGTGACGTTTACAGCACTTGTTCCCAATCTGCACGGCGCTGAGGCGGCTTATAAGGCAGGGATACGGGAGATTAGCTATGTTATTTCTGCCAGTGAATCCCATAACCGTGAAAATGTGCGCCGAACGATTGCGGAATCCTTTGAAGCATTGGCAGATATTCGTAAACGCTTTGCAGATCTCATCATTAAAATTGATATTGCAACGGCATTTGGCTGTCCGTTTGAGGGCGATGTTCCTGTGGAAAAGGTCTGTGAGATGATTGATAAAGCCATTGAAATCGGCGTTGATGATATTTATCTGGCAGATACAATCGGCGTTGCCAATCCGGCTCAAATGGGTAACGTACTTGATGTCGTGGCAGCAAAATATCCGTCCGTTGCATTTGGTCTTCATCTTCACGACACGCGCGGCATGGGACTCGCGAATGTCGTCGTTGCACTGCAAAAGGGATTTGATACCTTTGAATCCGCCGCCGGCGGGTTAGGAGGCTGTCCGTTTGCACCGGGTGCTGCCGGCAATATCGCAACAGAAGATCTCGTCAATATGCTTGAACAAATGGGTTACGAGACGGGAATTGCGTTGGAACAGCTTCTAAAGACCGTTGATGTTATCAAAGCAGATGTCAAATCGGATCTCACGGGACACCTTGCGAATATCTGCAGGCAATAAGCTGAAAGCGCACCGCGGTGATGCCGTTCATTGACGTACAGCAATGCTCAGTTTGCAGATATCAGATGGGAAATGCCTTAATGGGCAGCAGCCCACTCATAAAGTGACGGTATATCATTAATAGTTGACACATAGCCATAACGATTTCACATTTAAGGCAATTGTATAAGCAATTGGCTCATTTAAAAGAGAGGCGTATTATATGAAAAATTACCGAATTGCCGTCATTCCTGGCGACGGAATCGGCATTGAAGTCATGCGGGAAGGAATCAAGGTGCTTGAATCCGTATCACAGTTAACCGGTGATCTCCAATTCAGTTTTGATCATTATGACTGGAGCTGTGAATACTATGCAAAGAATGGTGTGATGATGCCAAAGGATGGTTTAAAACGCTTGGAAGCATATGATGCCATCCTGCTGGGGGCCGTGGGTTATCCAGGTGTTCCGGATCACATTTCACTGAGAGAACTGCTCTTAGAAATACGCCAAGGGTTTGACCAATACATTAACCTAAGACCTATCAAATTATTGCCTCACGTGCAGTGCCCTGTTATTGGGCAGACGCCGGAAACCGTTGATATGGTTTTTATACGCGAAAATACAGAAGGCGAATACGCGGGTGCAGGCGGTATTTTTAGAGAGACTTCGCCAGAGGCTTGCGCGGTTCAAAGTAGTATTTTTACAAGACGGACGACTGAAAAAGTCATGCGCTATGCATTTGAGCTGGCACGGAAGAGAGGCAAATACCATAAACTGACCAGTGTTACCAAATCCAATGCCCTTAATTACAGCATGGTGTTTTGGGATCATATCTTTGATGAACTGGCTTCGGAATATGCTGATGTTCAGACGGAACAATGCCATGTGGACGCCATGGCGATGTACATGATTCAGCGCCCACAAGATTTTGATGTCGTCGTTGCATCCAATCTGTTTGGTGATATACTTACAGATCTTGGTGCCGCACTGCAGGGCGGTCTCGGATTTGCGGCAGGTGCCAATATTAACCCAGAGCGAAAATATCCCTCTATGTTTGAACCCGTTCACGGTTCTGCGCCTCAAATTGCAGGGCGTGGTATCGCCAATCCAATGGCGATGATTTGGACGGTAAAGATGATGTTGGACTTTTTAGGGCATGAATCCTATGGTGAGTGTGTGTTATCGGCGATGATGAAAGTGCTTGCTGATCCAAATGCCATAACACCTGATCTTGGCGGCAAGGGCACGACGGCTTCTGTCGGTGACGCCATTTGCCGTCAGCTCCATATGCTTTAGAGATGATTGCATTGCAAAAAACGGCATGAATGAAATGGTTGCCAGTTTCCCCCTGTTAGATGCTTTAAAAGCAAATGACGGGGGTTTTTTTAATATACCATCCGAACGATGAATAAAATGAATCTCGGTAGAGCTGAACGACTAGTGAAAGAAACCAACGCTGAAATAAAGCAATACTGAAATAAAGCAATACTGAAATTATCTGATGTCGAAAGCAGCGGATACAGAAAAGGGTAGATCCTCAGGAAAATTATTCAATTTCCGTATCAAAGTAGGCCAATTTCCTTACATAGCTTACAATGCAAACTGTGTAAAAATGTGTTAAGATGGGTAAAAGAAACTGTAATCATTACAAGTTAATGACGTGATTGAATGTTTTTAATTTTAATGTACCGATTACAAATGGCTGAAACAGGTAAAAACATGGTCATGATCATTACGGCAAAACAGGAGGTTTCATACATTGACAATAGGACCACATTTAACGATTAGCAATGGCTTTGAAGCGGCTGCGAATGAGGCTGTTCGCATTGGCGCGACGACATTTCAGTATTTTACAAGAAATCCAAGAGGCGGTAAGGCAAAACCACTGCATCCGTCAGATATAGAAGGTTATCGGCGCATTGCGGCAGAAAATGACTTCGGGCCTATTATGGCACATGCTGCTTATACGATGAACCTCTGCTCGGCTGACCCATCCGTACGGGATTTTGCCAAGGGTATTTTAAAAGATGACATGGCGCGACTTTTGGAAATACCAAACAGTCTCTATGTTTTTCATCCCGGTTCTCATACCGGACAAGGCGTTGAGGCTGGCATTGCTTATATCGTAGAAGCGCTTAACGAAACGCTGACAGAATCGATACCCCCGGTAATATGCTTAGAGGGCATGTCCGGCAAGGGATCGGAAGTCGGGGCGCGTTTTGAAGAACTGCGTGCCATTATTGACGGTGTGACGCTAAATGAGAAAATGGGCGTGTGTCTGGATACGTGCCACTTGTACTCAAGCGGTTATGATCTCGTCAACGATCTCGATGGGGTATTGGAGGCGTTTGATCGTATTGTAGGCCTAGAACGGCTCAAAGCAATCCATTTAAATGACAGTATGATGCCGTTTGCATCGAATAAGGACAGACATGAAAAGATTGGCGATGGTACATTGGGGTTTGAAGCCATTGAGCGAATCGTCAACCATCCAAAGCTGAGTCAATTGCCATTTTATTTGGAAACGCCAAATGAGCTGGATGGCTATGCGGCTGAAATTGCAAAAATCAGAGCGGTTCGCCGCACTTAAAAGGTAAAAACGCAAAGAGATTAATAATGGCAAGTGAAACAACGACAGTGAACAGACACAAAATAATAAAAGACGAAAGACAAAAGACGAAAGACAAAAGCAGAAAGACAAAAGCAGAAAGACAAAAGCAGAAAGACAAAAGCAGAAAGACAAAAGCAGAAAGACGAAAGCTGAAAGACGAAAGCTGAAAGACGAAAGACAAAAGATAAAAGACAGTTACCGAATTTGAATAGAAAAGGAATGGCATAATGCATAAACACAACTATCATGATTGGCAGCATCATATTGAAAGACTGGATTCCGATGCGAGAAAAGAAGAAATGCAGCCGGAGAACACATTGCTGCAAAGCGGTTTAAAAGCAGGCGACATTTTTTGTGATATCGGTGCGGGAGCGGGGATTTTTACTTTTCCCGCTGCATTGATTACAGGCGCAAAGACATACGCAGTAGACGTCTCCGAAGCTGCAGTCGACTATCTAAGGTCGAAAGCACAGACCCTTGGTGCTGAACAGGTCGAAGTGATCAAGGCCGATGGGGTTGTCTATCCGTTTGAGAAGGATGCCATTGATTTTGTGGCACTGGTGACGGTGTACCATGAAATTCATGAACGACCACCATTTGTAGAATCACTGAAACACATGCTTAAACCGGGCGGTCGTCTGATGATGATTGACTTCAAAGCGGATGAAACGCCGGGAGGACCGCCGATTGCCCATCGCGTCAGCGCAAATGAAGCGGTGGCAGATTTTAAAGCGGGCGGTTTTCGCCACATTGAAACGGCTTCGCTCAGTGACAATTTTTATCGAATTGTCTTTGAAGCGTAGACGCGGATAGATACACGATGAAAGCTTAATACGCATAAAAGCATAAAAGCATAAAAGCATAAAAGCATAAAAGCATAAAGGCATAAACGCATAAACGCGTAGCGTGCAGCACACACGCAATCATTTAGAAATTAGATGGCGGAAACGCTTTCACCAAGCGGTCGATAAAGTATTGAGCGGCCAGTGACAATGTTGCGTTGTCTTTGACGGCAATGGCGAGAACACGATGCACTGGCGGTGTTAATGGTTTACAGACGATGTGGTAAGACGTTCTGCTGAGCACGAGTTCCGGTAAAATAGAAATGCCAAGCCCTCGTTCGACCATTGCCATAATCGTATAATCGTCCCGAACGCGATGTTCTACTTTTGGGACGGTTTTATTTTGCTTTAAAATGCGGTTGAGGTCGTCGTTATTACCGGGTTCCAGCATGATAAACGGCTCGTTGGAAAGCCGTTCAACCGGAATGGCATCACATGCGGCAAGTGGATGATTTTCCGGCAGGATCACCATCATGGGATCTTGGTAGATCGCAGTCGTTACCAGTTTGCTTGGCAATTTAACAATGCCAAAGTCAACGAGTCCGTCCTGAACCCGATTTTCCGTTTCAACATAATCACCTTGGTTGATTTCAAAATCAATATTGGGAAAATCTTTTTTGAACTGCTGGATAAGCTGGGGCAGCCAGTGACATGTGACGCTGGTAAAAGCGGCAATGCGTATAACGCCGGCATCCAGTTCATGCAGTTCGAATAATTTTGTCGCAAGTTTTTGGTTGGCGGCATGAATGTCTTGAATGTAGGGAAGTATCTGTTCGCCTTCGGATGTCAGTGAAACGCCAGATCTGGAACGGTTCAGCAGTGTTATGCCCATTTCTGTTTCAAGGGACTGGACGATCTGGCTTACGGCGGACTGTGTGTAATTAAAGTATTCGGCGGCTTTTGACAAGCTGCCAAAAGTTAAAACCTTTAAAAATATTTCATATTTCGTCAGTTTCATATGACCTCCTGATACGCGTGAGGATGTAGACTGCCGTGGGCTGAATTCTTTAACTTGCATAAGATTATCTTATGTAATGCATAAGAAACATTCGATATGCTTAGAACTACTTCTATTATATACTGTGAGAGGCAAGACGCAAGATTAGATATTTTTAAAGTAAAAGGGCGTCTGAATAAGGGGGCTTTCACATGATAAGACATTTTGACAGATGGCTTTTGCTCGTCTTTGGAACGATGGTTGCCGCACTTGGCATGTCCATGATTACAGCTTCAGGACTTGGGAATGTAACACTTACTGTTTTATGGGATGGGATGCATCGGCATAGTCCGCTTTCAATTGGCGCAGCATCTTATGTCACATCACTGCTGATGATTTTGTTTTCACTTGTCTTTGACCGCAGTCAGGTGCGTCTTGGTACGGTTGTACATTTTTTATTGTTTGGCGCCTTTATGGATATTTTTAATGCATTTCAGCCTCAGAGCAGCAGTGCGGTGTGGTGTATACTCGAAATGTCTTTCGGGATATTGCTGCTGGGGATTGGGATTGGGTTATATGCTTATGCCGACTTAGGTCGAGGCCCTTATGAGGGCATTGGCTTTGCCATTGCCGACAAGACGGGCATTGAGCTTAAATATGTTCGAACCTTATTAGATGGTCTGTTTGCGCTCATCGGGTTTTTAATGGGGGGACTCATTGGCATTGCGACCATTGCCAATTTGTTGGTTTGCGGCTACATTATTCAGCGCACAATGGGTGCACTGTCAAAAAAAATACATCCTGTGACCCTTTAGGCTTTTAAAGGTAGTGAGGATCTACATCGGATGGAATCGTGATAACGTCAATGTTAACAGTCACGCAGTAAATGATTTATAACTTGTGGATAAACGGCTTGAGAAGGTTGGTTTAATAACAACTGAGCGACAGGAAATGTCAAAAAAATAGAGAGCTGCACTGTAAATGTTGCTTTAGACATTGCAGGGCGGCTCTTTTTGGGTATAAGGATAAAAAATAGAGACTGTCTTGATAATATATGATGGTAAGTGATCATAAAAAGATCATTTTTTAAATAAAAGGAGAGGAAGCCATGCGAGCACACTTTAAAGGATTTGAATACAATGCGCCTGTCATTTTAACATTTTCGCTATTGGCGACACTGGTATTTGTCATTGATTCGTTTTTTCAAACGGGTTGGACATTTGCGATTTTTACGTATTATGGCGGGTATGCGCCCATTGATTTTATAAGGCTGTTGTTATGGCCTCTGGGGCATGCATCCCTTGATCATTTACTGGGGAATCTTACTTTTGTTTTACTGATTGGGCCGATGCTGGAAGAAAAGTACGGCAGTCGCTTTCTGATATTTGCCATGTTCTTGGCGACGATCTTGATTGGCGTATTGAATGCGATCATTTTTGGCGGTGGGATATTAGGCGCCAGCGGGATTGTCTTTATGATGATCATTATGGCGTCGTTCACCAATGTGAAGCACAAGGGACGCATCCCGATTACCTTTGTCTGTGTGGCAGGGCTTTATTTGGGGCAGGAAGTTTATCGCGGCATTTTTGTGCAAAATCAGGTATCTGAGTTCGGTCATATCATCGGCGGCGTTATTGGTATGATGCTTATTGCCATTCACGCTCGGCTCGAATCGCGAAAGAATATCTCAGCGGGCGTGCCGCCCGAAAATTGAAGTGAAAATTTATCAGCGCTCTTAAGCATTAATTGCTTAAGGGCGTTTTGCTGTTTAAATGTCAGAAAATAGGCACGGTTGCACTGGGCGTAAAATGTTTTGACGTAACGCTTGCGATGGGTGAAAATGGCATCGCAGATAAGGTAAGCGATACTTCTCGATAAGAGCAGCTTCATTTCGGTGTCAATTGCAGGATCTGCGCAGGCGGGAATCAAATTAAGCGATTTTTGTGAAAGATCATAAAGCCTCAGCGTATTGCGGACGAGAAGCTCATTTGAGGCCGTGCTGAATATAGTCTGATGGCATGCACACTTGTCTTCCATTTGATCCTGTAAGTCGTCGCAAAGCTGTAAAACGATGCCGTAATAGGTCAGGAAGCGGTACATCTCAGGTGTCATCGTGCCATTGATGAGATAACCATCTGCCAATACTGACGTTGCGCCCTTGGTGAACGTCAGCGTGAGTATTTCTGCTTTTGAAAGCGGTCGTTCCTGTTGTCTTAAACTATCGGCCTGTGCGTCGTGAATGGCAAGCAGATGGTCATAAACTTCCGGAAAAGCGAAGCGGTCAAACTGCATTTCGATGCACTTAATCATTTGAAAGACCATCGCTTCGTTGTCATTTTGCGGCAGGACGTGTTCACCGGTGAGACGGAGTCTAAAACGCGTAAGAAAATGTCGCTTCGTATCACCGGACAGATCTGGATCATCGAGCAGGTTGTCTGAGAGCGGATAGAGCATGCTGTAAGCAAAGATGGCATCTGTGAGTTCGACGGGATGTCCCATGAATACTTGTATCGTATTGGCAATCCAGACATTTCGAAGCGCTTGATAGATGGATTCGTTTTCGAGCTGCGGCGCGGTTTCGCGGGCACGCTTGAGGAATGCATCTGTTGTTTCGAGATACTGATCGCCGATCATTTGATTGAGAGTGGTTGGTTTAAACCCAAGTCCAAGTGCAACAAAACGCATCATGTTCGGGTCTTGTGATAAGGCGTAAAGAGAATCGCCGCGATCGACCTGCGCCATGCTGCGTTTAAAGGAATGTTTTAAGCGTAGAAAGCGTATGAGTTTTAGAGGATAGAGTTCACGACTTTCACTAAGCGATGGTTGAGTCGGTAGTGATTCGTACCAGTATTTTGTAATATCTAATATAACTTCATCGAGCATTGATTGCATAAAACCCTCCTGAGGGATTTGATCCTTTAGCAATAGCATGCCACAAAAAAGTTTAGATTTGATTAGAATGTCTTTAGAGTTTTGTAGAAGATTGGACTGCAAGCACTGAAAATCAATGTTTTATGACAGAGATGCGCTAGACCATCTTCTCAGTCAATGCGTTGATGGTTCTAACTGAGGTGAAGTAAGCTTCGCGTTCAGCATCACTGAGTTTTGTCAAGCGATTACGAATAAAGTGCCGATGGTCTGCTTTATACTGTTCTGCAAAGGCCTTTCCCTCGTCCGTCAGACTGATGGTGTAGATGCGCCTGTCGTCAGGACGCTGACGTTTTTCGATGAGATCGAGTTTCATCAGCGTATTGGCGACGGCTGTAAAAGACCCCTTTTCAAGGCTCAGTTTATGACTGATTTCAGACATAGGCAGTTCACCTTCAAAGGATAGAATAATCAATGTTTTAAAATGTGTGTGGTTGAGATGTTTTGGAAAATTCATTTGATTGTCAAAATCTTTAAAAAAGACGTTTTCAAGGTTTGCGCGCAGATGAAAAATACTTTTAAGATTTTCGTCTTTTAATGTATGCATTTAGGCCTCCTGTGCAAGAGAAGGCGTTTCTTTAAAGTGATACAATAACGCAATCGCTGTTGCCAGAATTGAAATGGCATCGGCAATCGGCGTTGCCATCCAAACACCGGTCAAACCAAAGAACTGCGGCAGAATAATAACCAACGGCAACAGGAAGATAAACTGTCTCATGGCGCCTAGCATAATGGCAATATGTCCTTTTGCGATGGATTGAAAAAAGCCGGTTCCGAGGATGTTAATACCGAGCAACGGCAGCATTAAAATAAAAATTCTGAGGCCTTTGACTGCAACATCGACCGTTTCAGACGTTGGATCGAGGAAGGCACTGATAAACACTCTAGGGAAAACTTGGAGTGCAATGAAAATAACGGTTGAAAAGAGCATTGAAACCGTCAATCCAAGCTTTAGTGCGCCTTTTACACGATCGAAAGATTTTGCACCGTGATTATAGCCGATAATAGGCTGTAATCCTTGCTGTAAGCCGATCATTGGCATGATAAACAGTGTAAACAAGCTGTTGATGGCGCCCATGGAAGTAATGGCGCCAACACCGCCGTACTGGCCGAGGCCGCGGTTTAAAAAGGTCATGGCAACACTTGTGCCGAGTTGTGTGACAAAGGATGACACGCCAATGGACGTAATGTTCTTAAAGACTGATAGTCTCGGAATAAAATCGTGCGGCTGTAATTTGACGACGCTGTTGCCGCTGAAATAGAATCGAAGCAGGAACAACAGCCCGGTGAGCTGACCGGAAATAGTAGCAATCGCAGCACCTTGAACACCCCATCCGAGATTGACGATAAAGATGTAGTCAAGGATGATATTCGTTATGGCAGAAAGCAGCATTGTCGTCATGGAAAGCATTGGATGTCCTTCAGTTCTAACGGCGCCGTTAAGGCAAAAAGCATACATTTGGAATATGAATCCCATTAGGATGATTCGCATATAGTCTGAGGCATAAGTAATAATATCCGGTGTTGCACCAAAGAGATTCATAATGCCGTCAAGATTAATAAAGATAATGCTCAGTGTTGCACCTGTTACCAAGGTGCCGAATGTAATCATATTGCCAAAGATTTGATTGACGCCTTTAAAATCCCTTTTGCCCAGATGGATACTCATGAGGGCGCTGCTGCCGATTCCGACGAGGCCGGCAAAGGCAAAGATGATCATCATCACCGGGAAGCTAATCGTTAAACCCGCAAGGGCGTCTTCGCCGACAAACTTGCCGATGAAAATCCTGTCGACAATGTTGTAGATGGCGTTGACCAGCATGGCGATAACAGCTGGAATGGAGAACTGCGCTAACAGTTTTGGAATGGGTTCAGAACCCATTCGTTTTGTTTTATCTTGTGCATCGTGCAATTCATGTGCACTGTCATTTGTTGTTTCTGATTTATAGGCTTGATCTTGTTTTTGTTCGTTTTCTTTTTCTTGTTCTTGCATTGACATGTATACCTCTTTCTAATCTTTATGCCAGATATTATTCGGGTTACGAATAGTTAGATATCTAACTATCATGCATAAGATAACACAGCGGCATTTTAAAGTCAATACATCACAAAAACGTTAATACTTTGTTCACAAAGGATTGAAAGACGCTTACGGAAGTTAGCGAGTGCTTACAGCGCTACTCGAAAGGTCTCTGGCGTTAATTATTAGGGTTTTAGCACCGTTGATTTAAGTCGTTCCAATGTAAGTGCTCTTAGCCAGCATTTCAAGATGCGTGCGATTGGTAATCTCGATCTCATGATCGCGCTGTTCAATGATGCCTTCATCGACGAGCATTCTAATCGTCCGGTTTAGATGACGGTAAGTAGTGCCTAAGAAGTCTGCGATTTCGAGATACGAAGCGTGCAGTACAATGACATTGTTAGTTGACGGTTGATGCAGCAAGTAGCTGGCCAGTCTGTTTGGAAGCGGATAAATAAAGTTGTAGGCATTGTTGTTGACCGTTGCATAGAGTTTATCGCTGAGACTTTCGATGAGATGTTTTAAAAAGGCGACATCATTGCTGAAATGTGTTCGAAGCGTTTGGACGTCAATGGCGATGAAAGATGAGGTTTCAATGGCGTCGACATTGCAGAGCAACGGGACATCTCTTAAGTATTCAATATCCCCGATGGGTGTCAGCGGGTGATAAAATTTTACAGCCATCGTCTTGCCGTTTTCAAATAGATAGCTGACTTTAATGCGTCCATCGACAAGCAATAGGTAATGGGTTAATGCGTCTCCGGCTGTCAAGACGGATTCGCCGGGCTCATATGTCATCATGGTGACATATGGGGTTATGTCAGCATCAAAAAAACGATAAATATCATGTGTGGAAAGAATCTTGCGCAGCTGAAGAGGATCGTGAATTCGTTTCATAACGGGCTCCTTAAAAAATGACACAATCGCATCGTGCATGACATTTGTCATGGTGCGAATGTTTTAAACCATCTATGCTAATGATAGCGAAAATATTTTTGTTTGAAAAGAACATCTATTAGGTGTTCAACACAGCATTGTATTGTAAAGTATGGTATAAAAGGGAGGTTTAGTTTGAAATACGTTCACTTATCGTGGTTTAACGGTATGCTTATTGGTGTGATGCTATTACTCAGCGGACTCGCATCAGAGGTATTTGGCCCATATAAAGGAACTTTTTATTTCCACTTAACAGGGTTTGCTGCTGTCTGTGTGCTTTTTTTGCTGTTTAGAAACAGCGCCTTGAATCAGCCGACAGCGACAATGGTTAAGCGGTATGCACCTTGGTTTATTTTGCCGGGAATTGTGAATGTTTGCATCACCTACACCAACAGTATTGTTGTCCCCAGAATAGGCTTGACGGTGGCACTGGCAGCAGCAATGCTCGGCCAGCTCATCATGTCCGGTATTATGTCGCAATACGGATTACTCGGCACGCCTAAACAGGCTTTTGACAAGCGACGTGTTCTTGGAATTGCCATCATCGCATTGGGATTGTGGCTAATGGTACGTTTTTAGCATAAGGAGGCATGAAATATGATTTATATTGTTTTATCTGGCTTGTCGGGATTTGCCGTGATTGTCAACGTCGCGATTAATGGTATTGTCGCCTCAAGAATTGGCACGATTCGAGGTGTGGGCATCACCTTCTTTACAGGAACAATTGCCGCTGCTCTGCTCCTGTTTTCAAAAGGCGAAACACTTGTTGCTGGAGATATCACTTCTGTGGCGATTCGCTTCGCAGCAATGGCGGGGATCCTTGGCATTGGGACGACGTTTATTTTTAACGGATTGGTACAGCGCATTGCAGCATTTAAAATGGTCTTGCTCAGATTTATCGGTCAAATTGGTGTGAGCATATTACTTGATTATTGGTTATTTGATCTCTTTTCATTGGGAAAATGTTTGGGCGGCATTTGTTTAATTACAGGACTCATGCTTTTTACGCGGCAGAGTGATAATGGTGAGGGGATTGATCGAACGCCTGAAACTGAAAATGCGGCATAGGGCATTATTTGTTTAAGTTTAATAATATAGGATCATTTATTTTAGTTATTATCTCGGTCATTCAAATATAATGGTGACCGAGATATTTTTTACTGGAATACGGGATAGTAGATATGGTATGATATACAAGACCGATATTCGGTATATATGTACCGAAATGCGGTTTTGCAAGGCGAAACGTAAAAAAAATTCATAAGGCTTGTTGTATTTTTTGAATTTCATTGTAAAAGTCGCGTATAATGAAAATGTATAAGCGATCTAAAAGGGAGCTGCGTGCATTTTAATATGAAGAGATCCCTTATGGGATGAAGTGTTGTCATTAAGGTTAAAATGGAGGTCAATTCACATGGTTTTTAAAAATTTTGATGAACTCATTGCAAAGGTACAAAATCTGGATACAGTTAAACGGGTCGTTGTGGCTGCGGCTCAAGATGAGCACACGCTTGAAGCCGTTTTTAAAGCGGTCGGAGACAAGCTCGTTACGCCTGTCTTGGTTGGGAATCGCGAAAAGATTGATGCCATTTTAGGAAAACTTGGTGTGACCTTACCCGATGGTAGTATTATTGATGCTGCTGATGCGGAAGCGGCAGCGCTGGCTGTGCAAATGATTCGCGAGAACAAAGCAGATTTTATTATGAAGGGAAAAATCAACACAGCAGATCTTCTGAAAGCAGTCGTTGATAAGGAAAAGGGACTCAGAACAGGAAGTGTTATGTCTGTTGTCGCATTGCATGAAGTACCCGGTTATCATAAGTTACTTTGCGTTACGGACGGTGGCATGATGATGTATCCAAATTTGGATGAAAAACGTCAAATTCTTGAAAATGCCGTTAAAACCTTTCGGGATATGGGCTATGAAAAACCAAAAGTCGCTGTGCTTGCCGCAGTGGAAGCCGTTAATCCAAAAATGCCTGAAACCGTTGAAGCAGATGCTTTGAAACAAATGAATCTTAACGGCGAAATTGAAAACTGCATCATTGAAGGCCCTATTTCGTATGACCTGACCATGAGCAGAGAATCGGCTGCAATCAAAGGATTTGAAAGTGAAATTTGCGGAGATCCTGATATTCTGATGGTGCCCAATATCACAGTCGGCAATATTCTGTCAAAGGCGTTGATCTATTCTGCCGGCGCCAAAATGGCGGGTTTTATCGTCGGTGCAAAAGTACCGATTGTTTTGACATCTCGCGGTGCTACAACGGAAGAAAAATACCTGTCACTTGTCTTGTCGGCATCTGCCGTATAGAAAAAATTGACATAGAACCGACATCGATCATTATGATATGATGAAGATAATGAAATTTGAAGTATAAAGTGCATGATCAAGTGATGAAATACGAGCGTTCATCACCAACGGGAGGAAAGTATGGCATATAAAATACTGGCAATCAATCCAGGGTCGACATCGACGAAAATAGCGCTGTATGAAGAGGATAAAGAGCTTTTTACAGAGACGCTTTCACATGATATCGTCGAGCTTGAAAAATATGAACACGTTCAGGATCAATTTTTAATGCGCAAGAAAGTCGTTGAATCGGCACTTGTAACAAGAGGGTTTGACATACATGAACTATCGGCTGTCGTTGGACGCGGGGGTATGCTGCCGCCTGTTAAATCAGGTGCTTATGAAGTCAACGAGGCAATGCTGGATATTTTAAAGAATCGTCCTGCACTGGAGCATGCATCCAATCTAGGGGCAATTATTGCCTATGAAATTGCATCGCGTGTCGGTGTCAAAGCCTATATATACGACTCTGTTCGCGTCGACGAGCTTCAGGATATTGCGCGAATTTCAGGGATGCCGGTTATTCCAAGAACCAGTACGGTTCATACGCTTAATTCAAGAGCGATGGCGATGAAAGCCGCTGCATCATATAACAAGCGCTATCAGGATGTGAACTGCATCGTTGCCCATCTAGGCGGCGGGATCTCCCTGAGCGTTCATGCAAAAGGACAAATGATTGACATCATTTCAGATGACGAAGGCCCTTTTTCGCCGGAGCGTGCAGGACGTGTACCCTGTAAGCAATTAATCGATCTCTGTTTCTCCGGCGATTATGATAAGCGGACGACTCATAAGATGCTGCGCGGCAACGGCGGACTTAAGGCGTACCTCGGTACACATGATGCCAGAGTTGTGGAAAAACGCATTGCAGAAGGCGATGCGGAAGCAAAACGCGTTTATGAAGCGATGGCATACCAAGTAGCCAAAGGCATTGGTGAGCTGGCAACGGTGGTTGATGGGGAAGTGGATTACATCGTTTTAACCGGCGGCATCGCTTATTCTAAGATATTGACGGACTGGATTGTTAAGCGTGTGAAGTTTATTGCCCCAATTGCATTGCTTCCTGGTGAAAACGAAATGGAATCACTTGCGAATGGCACACTTCGTGTTTTGCGGGGGGAAGAATCGGCGCACGTTTTCGAAGGTTAGCCGCAAATGTATAAAAATACCTGAATGAATATTTAGCTTGAGATTTACAACAGCTTCTCTTACGCAGTCCAACAGCGTAAAAGGGGCTGTTTTTTTATGGTGCTTTTTTGCTGAGAAAAGGATATTCCATCAAAGAAACCTGTTGACAGTTATTACGTTTAGTGATATATTTCATATTACAGTAAACGTAATAATTAAAGGTGGTGAAGACCATTAGAGATCATGCAAAGGGCGGTGCATTGACGGAGACGACGTTTCTCGTCTTGCTGGCAGTCTATCAGCCGAATCACGGGTACGGTATTATGCAGTTTATTGATAATGAGACCAACGGACGCGTGGTTTTAGGGGCAGGTACCCTATACGGTGCTTTAAATACACTGGTTAAAAAGAAATGGATTAGACTTGTCGACTCTGAAAGGGACAATAAGAAAAAGACGTATGTGATTACAGCGATTGGCAGAGAGAAGGCAGAAGAAGAGTTAAAACGCATGAAGGCAGTTTTAAAGCTTGCTGCTTCAATCGTAAAAGGAGATGGAAAATAATGCAAAAGCGCGTTAGGCGATATTTTTTTGATTTTATCAATGGACAGGAAAAATGGCTGAACGATATGGCAAAGCGTGGTTACCGCCTAAAAGGATGCGGCATGTTGACCTATGATTTTGAATCTTGTCAGCCAAATGCATTTGAGTACGCTGTGATTTTTGCAGGGAATTTGACCAATGCAAGAGCAAAAGATTATCAAGCTTATATAGAGACAATGGGGTTTAGGACGTTTACAAAAAATATTGGACTTAAATACGCTTTTGGCAAAGTTAAGTGGCGGCCTTATGGCAAGGGTTTTGGTCAGATTGCAACGGCGCCGGGCAATTATAATAACGAATTGCTGATTTTGGAAAAAGAACAAGATGGACAACCTTTTGAACTTCATACTGATGCAGCCGATCAGTATGAATCCGTTAAAGCAGTTGCGATGGTGTATGGATGGGAAGTGATGATGACTGCTGTCTTATTCGCATTGACTTTCTTGCCGGCAGCTGTCAATAGTACGATTGCTTTGATTTGGGGTATTCGTGGACTCTTGTTGATATTGGGGATTCTGTTTGGAAGGCCAATGGTTAAATCGGTTAGAGAAGCGAAACATTTGAAAGATGAAAGCCGGCTTTACGAGTAGTAGAGGTTCATTGACAGCAGGACTGAAAATGTTTAGAATTGAACTGTTCGCAAGTCAAAAGCTGCGTTGAAAGGATGCGGCAATGGCAAATGCCATATGATGAGCACCCCGCAGAAAAGGAGAACGTTATGGCACAGGTAAACACGCGTCTCGGCCTCGTCATGGAACAACTCAACGTGACGGGTAAAACCCTTGCACTGGAAATTGGAACGGATATTACCACGGTGAGCAAGTGGAAAAACGGTCAGCGAAAATTGAAGTTCAGATCTAAATATACGGCAAAAATGGCTGCCTATTTTCTAAGTGAGCCATTTACATATCAGCAGAAACAGCTCTTAGCCAATTTGGAAGCCTCAGGCTATGAGGGGCCTTTTGACACGGTGGAGGCTTTTGGGGAAGCGCTGAAAGCCTGGCTTACAGAAGATGTTGAATTAGCCGCGTCAAGTACGGATGCAGAGAGTGGCGAGCAGGTTACTGTCGGCGTCCATACAGGGTATGATGGTTGGCGGCACGCCATGACGATTTTTTGGGAGACGATTTACAAGCTACCGCCTGGGCAGCGCGTTTATATTGGTGACTTTGGTGATATTCAGTGGGATGATGTCGATCCTGATGCATTAAAAGCCATGATTGAAAATATTCTTAAAGTGGTAAGCCTCGGGCATAAAGTCGTGATTATTGACTATATGACAGATTCTTATCGTCCGTACGTAGTGATCTTAAGATGGCTGCCGGTATATCTTTCCAGAAATGTCGAAGTGCGCTATGTCTATAAAAATACAGAGGAAATCTACAATGAGGGGATCTATCTCATTGAGAATCATCTGTCATTGATTGGGATGAGCATTGACAAAAATCATGCGAACCACATTGCGCTGATTCACAGAGATGCTGCGAGTATTGCGTTTTACGGAAAGGCAATTCATGCCATTATGGCGCGTTCCAATCAGCTTATTTACGCATCAGATTTGAAAGATCCAACGGATATGCTGAACATTATGGAAACACATTTTAAAGAGAAGCAGATAACGTATATGATTAATCAGATGCCGACATTCCGCAATATGCCTATTGCGCTTTTAAAACAGATACTCGAAGATAACAATGTACCCGATGCGATTCAAGCGCTTTGCCTTGAGGCCAATCGCAAGCGAAGGGCGCTTCGAAGCCATTGCCACTATGTACAGATCTATAATTTAGACGCCTTAGAACTTGCCGCGGATGCATCGCATGTCATCGATTATGACCTCTCGATTATCGTTGGGAAAGAAGTTCGCATTCGTAAAGCGCTTTTCCATCAGCAGCTGGCCTATTTAACGACGATTAAAAATAATGATGCCTATACCATGGTACTGACATCGTTTAAAAACCTCAACTTAAACATTGATAAAAGTTGTATCAGCGTACAGGATGACAGTATTGTAATTGCTTGGAATCCCGAACGTTATGATCGGGCGATTTACTGTCGAGAATTGACGGTTATCGGCGGATATTTTCAATACCTAAAGGATATTTGGCATCGGATTCCGCCAATCACAAAGAATGATCATTGGCGAAATAAGCAGCTTAACCGATTACTTGAACGATGATTTGCCTTCCTCGTTTTTTCACATGATCCAGAAGCGATGTGAGAAAATGAGGCTTTTTTATGAAGGGATGATTTTGCGAACAAATTTATTAGAAAATTCAAATTTATTCGCAACCCAAAAGCGGGTTGGGAGAAAGCTTAAAGCCAAAATGCCAATAAAATGCCAATAAAAAGTTGTATATTGTATATTGACAAATTATAGACGCTCCATGTATAATCAAACAAAATTAAACAGACGGGAGACAAAGGCGTTGTATCAAGAGTGATGCAACGCCTTCGTGATTCTGTCTTCTTTTATTTCGAAAGGAGTGTTTGGTATGAATAGTACTGGGAAATTGGGACTTGGCAGCGCAGTTGCCGTATGTGTCGGACTCATTGTTGCGACAAGTTGTTTACTATCCTTGGGGATGGGCGTTGGCCTTTCTGGAAAGGCATTTATACTGCCATTATTTGTCGTCGTAATTTTAAATGCATTTATCGCGATCTCATTTGCAGAATTACATCAGCTCATGCCGAACGTCGATGGGGGTGTGGGACAGTATTCACTGGTAGGTCTTGGACCGGTGGCATCCATGATTTCAAACATTGCTGCCTATGTCATTACGATGATCTTCGCATCATCAGTCGAAGCGGCAATGTGCGGCATGGTACTTAATGAATTTTTCCCGCAGATCCCGGCAGTGGTAATTGGCACAAGTGTGCTTATTATTTTAAGCATTGTCAACTTCTTTGGCGTCGACCTTTTCTCAAAGGTTCAAAATATCGTTGTTTTCCTCCTGCTGGGTTCACTTACCGGCATGGGCATTATCAGTTTCTTTAAACTGGGAACAGGCACTGTTATTACGGCAGCAGAACAGACGGCACCGGTCATTACAGGTGTTGGTGGTGTTATGAGTTTATCGGCTGTGGCGTTTTGGCTCTTCATTGGGGTTGAATTTATTATCCCCGTGGCTAAGGATTTGAAAAATCCAAAGCGAGATGTACTGCTTTCCATGGTCATTGCACTGATACTTCTCTTTGTCATTCAAGGGATTTTAGGTGTTGGTATGACCAATTACGTGACGCTTGATGCGTTGGCTTCATCACCAATGCCGCATATGCTCTTCGCAGAAGCTGTCTTGGGAAACTTCGGGAAAATGTGGATGGGCTTTATTACGATACTGGCGGGAATTAGCACATTAAATACTGTTTTATCCAGCAGTGCCAGAATTGTTATGGGCATGGCAGAAGAAAAAATGTTTCCAAAATTTATGGCAAAGACCAATAAGCTCGGAGCACCGATATTTGGATTGATATTCATCGCAGGCGCGGACTTCATCATGTTGGTATCAGGTTATACAGACTCGACGAGTCTTACCAATGTGATTTTAGCAGCATCGTGTTTCTGGCTTCTTTCCTATATAATGACGCACATGAATGTATTGGTTTTAAGAAAGCGCTATCCAGATATGGAACGCAATCAAAAATTGGTTTTCATGGGATTACCTCAGATTATCGGTATACTGGGAAATGTCTATATGATCTGGAATATCAGTTCAGATATGACCTCAAGGCTTGAAATCTATAAAGTATTCGGCATCTTGTTTGCGCTGCTCATCGTCTATGCATACGTCTGGGTAGTAGGCGTTATGAAAGTGAAGCCGTTTAAACCGGTGCCAATCGAGCAAATTATTAATGATTCACTTGAATTTGACAATGATGAAGCGGCAGTACCTGTTGAAGCGGTGTAAAAGATTAAAGGCATAAAGGCATACACGAGAGTGATTTGATGGCTGAATGGTGGACAATGGCGTCCGATTGATTATTCTGCCAAGAAAGCTTTCTATTTAAATGGACGTTAAAACACGGTTGTTTACGATGCGATTGCCCTTTCAGTTACTTGAAAGGGCAGCTGCTTTAAACAGTTATTAAAAAGGACAAATGTACAATAAAGCAAAAAACAAATCAAGGAAGTCAAAAGGAAGTCAAAGAGATCATTTGAAGAGACAAATGAGAGAGAAGCATAAGCAGAAAAGAGAATGGCTAAAAGAGATCTATGAAGAAGTGTGTGGGCATATTCCCACAGGCGATTAGCAATAAGGAGAGAGGATATGGCGAAAGATAAGTATACGGGACATGAACAATTGACCATCGCTGATATGAAAAAGATGATCGAAGAAAACGGGATTGAAATGATCCGATTGGAGTACACAGATATTTTAGGCATTAATCGCGGCAAACTCATGCCGGTGTCGATGCTGGAAGAAATAATTCACGAGGGCATTGCTTTCTGCATCGCATCACTGCAAATGTCATACGACAATGATATTGTACCTTCGCGGTTTATATCAGAAACATGTGAAGACATGAAAATCATTGGCGATCCTTCAACATTTACCCTGTTGCCGCACTGCGAACAGACGGCGATGATACTTGGCGATCTTTATTTTGGCGGGGCACCGGTAGAACAGTCGCCAAGAGGGTTTTTGAAAAAAATGGTTGAGGCATATCATGCGATTGGACTTGATCCCATTGCAGCAAGCGAACTTGAATTCTATGTTTACAATAAGACGACAGACGGCAGTATCGTGCCTTATACCAATCAGCCAGCCACTTGTTACACGGTTAATAAACGCATTGATCCAAAGCGTTTTCTCTATCAAATGACCAATACGTTCAGCAAGATGGGATTCAACGTCCTCTATATGAATCATGAATATTACCCGGGTCAATTTGAGTATAACTGGCGACATGCCAATGCGGTAAGGGCTGCGGATGAAAACGCATTGTTTAAGTCTATGAGCAAAGACATTGCAGAGCTTAACGATTTGATGGTGACGTTTATGGCGAAGCCAAAGGAAGCGCCGGGCGGCAGCGGCTGTCATTTTCACGTTTCGTTCAATGACCTTGAAACAGGTGAAAACGTTTGCTATGATCCTGAAAAACCGGATGGTATATCGGACACGCTCAAGCATTTTATCGGTGGTCTTTGCAAACACGCACTTGGGATTACACCGTTTCTGTCACCGACGATTAACTGCTATAAACGCTATCAGCCGGATTCTTTTGCACCGATCTTTATCGGATGGGGCTATGACAATCGCACCACTTACATCCGCGTGCCAAATGAGCGGGGCAAAGCAACGCGTATGGAGATCAGAGCAGCCAGTGCCGCATCAAATCCATACCTTGCCATGGCGAGTATTCTGGCGGCAGGTCTAGATGGCATCATGAATAAAATTGAGCCGCCGGAAGTTGTGACCACAGACCTTTACCGCGATATCAGCAGACAGACACAGGCGCTCCCAACGACGCTGTCATCATCACTGGATGCACTGGAAGCAGACGATATCCTCCTCGATTCAGTGGGCAAGGAACTAACGGATCTCTTTGTGAAACTGAAGCGCAAGGAAGCAACAGAATATAAGAAATTTGTAACAGACTGGGAATGGATGACGTATTCATATCACGTCTGATAACCTTGAATATGAGATTGAATTGGAGGCGTGTTTATGTGTGGCATAGCAGGCATTATCAGCAAAAATGAAACCGATATCTCCAAAGACCTTTTGAAGATGTTGACGTATATACAGCATAGGGGACCGGATGCCAGTGGTATTGCGGTATTTCCCAAAACGGAGCGCATTTGCCTGAGGGTATCCCTTAAGGAGATGGCGTTGTATGAAAAACTCATTGAAATCATCGAGTGTTATGGTGAAATCGTTTCCGAAAAAGTCGTTGAAGCAAAGTCGACGATTCCCATTGTAGAATTTGAACTGGCAATGGTTGATACAGAGGTTGAAGCGTTGCATACGGCGATTAACGCCAACAGCGGTACGACGGTTCACTCCGTCGGAAACGGCATTAAGGTATACAAAGAAGGCGGTTACTTGGATGAGTTGCTTTCGAAACATACCATCGACCATACGCCTTGCAGACATGGCATTGGCCACGTGCGCATGGCGACGGAGAGCGCTGAAGACATCAATGCGGCGCATCCTTTTGTCTCACCTTTTTATCCGGGGCTTGCCATGGTGCATAACGGCCAGTTTACAAATTACTTTAAGTTGAGACGTTTTCTGGAGTCAAAGGGTGCAACGTTTAAAACCATGAACGATTCAGAGGCGGCAAGCCATCTCATCGCCTATGCTATGCGTGAAAACGGCGGCGATTTGGAAGCGGCACTGAAATATGCATCTGAAAATATGGATGGCATTTACTGCATCATCGCATCCACGGAAAATCAAATTGGTTTTGTGAAGGATCAACTGGGCATCAAGCCGCTGCTCGTGGTAGAAGCCGATGACTATATCCTATTGGGTTCAGAGCAAATTGAATTCAACATTATGGATGAAGAAGTTTTTGCAGTGGAAATGGAACCGGGTGAGGTGCGCGTATGGGATATATAGACGTATCAAAGCTAGGTGACGCCAATCTAAACAGCGCCATAAGAGAAAAGCTTGCAGAATCGCCGGTGGTGACGCTGACAAAGGTTAACGCCATGCACAACGTCTGCGCCGGACTTTCCGGCGACGGTGAAGTGATTATTGATGACAGTACCGGTCTTTACACCGGCAGTTTTTTAGAAGGACTCACCGTTCGCGTCAAGGGCAGTGTGGGTTGGTACGCCGGAGACGATATGATGTCGGGCGAACTGATCGTTGAAAAAAATACAGGATGCAATGTGGGATCATACATTTGCGGCGGCAATATTGTCATTTACGGCAATACGGGCAGCCGCGTCGGCTATGGCATGAAGGGCGGCAATATTATCGTCTGCGGCGACGCAGGCAGATGGGGCGGCATCATGGCCATGGGGGGTAACCTAATCGTCCTCGGCAAGATTGGCGAGGCAACAGGAGAATCAATGTATCTTGGCAAAATATTTACACGTGATCCGGAAGCAGAATCCAAGATGGGCGGCAACGTTTTTCTCGATGCTATTGAGGCAGACGAAGCGGATGCATTGACAGAGCTGTTTGAGCAATATGGTATTGACGCTGATGCGAAGGCGTTTAAAGTGATCCGTCCGATGAAAACCGGACGTCATGCCTACCAGCTGTTCAAGCCGCAACTCGAGCCCGAAAAGGCGAAAAAGTATCAAGTGAAGGGGTGATGAGGGTATGGCAGAAGTAAGAGCAATTGACAGACCGAAATCAAAATGGCGTAAAGAAACGCTTTCAGAAATAGATTACAAGGCGACATACGGCAAATACCGAATCAGAGGATGTGCATCGCCTAGGCAGTTCCCGCACTTTGACGATTTGATGATCATGCCGTCACAGCTGACGCGCATGCCCATTGATACCTACCGTGAAGACTGTGAGACGCGCACGGTGCTCGGCGGACGATTTGCAACCAAGCCGCTCGTTCTCGAAACGCCGATTATGATTGCAGGCATGTCCTACGGGGCTTTGAGCAAAGAGGCGAAAATCGCCCTCGCAAAGGCGACAAGCATGGTAGGCGCCGTAATCAGCAATGGCGAAGGCGGCATTTTGCCGGAAGAACTCGCCAATTCGTACAGGCAGTCCATTCAAATGCTGCCGAGCCGCATGGGCTTTACAAAGCGAAGCCTTGAAGTCGCGGATATGATTGAAGTGCTCTATGGCATTGGTGCGAAACCGGGGCTTTCAGGACACCTTATGGGTGCGAAAATCACGGCGGACATCGCAGCGATGCGTCAAATTCCAATTGGGATAGACCTTCATTCCCACCCGAGAACAGGCGATGCCTTTGGTGCAGATGACATGGTGGTCAAGATGCAGCAGCTGCGTGAAATCACCAATTGGGAAACGCCAATCTTCTGCAAAATTGCCGCAGGACGCGTAAGGGATGATGTGAAAATTGCCATTAAAATCGGTTTTGACGGCATTATTTTAGATGGCTGTCAGGGCGGCACAGGGGCGGCGCCTGTAATGGCTTCCGATCATTTGGGGATACCGACAATGCCAGCACTGGTTCAAGCGGTGCGCACCATGGAGGAAATGGGCGTTAAAGATGAAATGAGCCTTATTATCTCGGGCGGCATTTCAGATGGTTCTGAACTGGCGAAGGCACTGGCCATTGGTGCAGATGCCGTTGCCATTGGCACCAGTGCCATGGTGGCAATGGGATGCCGCGTGTGCATGGATTGTCAGGCAGGTAAATGTGCTTTCGGGATTGGAACGCAAGACCCTGAACTGCGTGCGCGACTGGATATTGACAAGGCAGCAGAACGCGTTGCGAACTATATCAAGGGGATGACAGCGGAGGCCATCTTGTTGGCCAAAGCGGCGGGCAAGACCAAACTTAAGAATTTAGAGAGAGAAGATTTACGTGCGTTGACACTGGAAGCATGTGCCATGACGGGTATTCCACTCGTCGGAAGTGATTTTATCATTGGTGAAGGTTTTGGATTTACCGCCTCCAATAAAATTTAGAAAGGCGTGAGATTATGCGAATAAAAGAGCATCCGATACTCGGCGCCACTGAAAAGGGCGCAACGGTCACATTTGAATTTGACGGCAAGCCCATTCAGGGCTTTGAAGGTGAGCCCATTGCCGTTGCACTGAGGGCGGCAGGCGTTATGGTGCATCGTCATACAATGAAGGAAGACCGCCCGAGAGGCATCTTCTGTGCCATTGGCAGATGCACGGACTGCGTCATGATCGTCGATGGCAAGCCGAATATTCGAACATGTGTGACACCGCTGAAAGCCGGTATGAAGGTTGAAACGCAATATGGTGTCACGGCAAAAAAAGAAGCGTAGGTGAAAGCGATGGAAAGGTATGAACTCATCGTCGTCGGTGCAGGCCCCGCGGGTCTAAGTGCTGCGATTGAAGCAGCAAAAGCCGGCATGAAAACGGTGGTATTCGATGAAAATGCAAAACCGGGCGGACAGCTCTTTAAACAAATTCATAAATTCTTTGGCTCAAAGGAGCACAAGGCGAAGATCAGAGGCTACAATATCGGCGAAACCCTCTTAAGAGAAGCGGAAACCTGTGGGGTAGAAGTGGTTTTAAATGCAACGGTGGCAGGTGTTTACGAAGGCAGAGAACTCACGGTGATGCAGGGGGATTCCATCAAGCACTTTAAAGGGGATTCCATTGTCGTTGCAACGGGTGCCTCAGAAAACATGGTGACGTTTCCAGGGTGGACACTGCCTGGCGTGATCGGTGCAGGCGCAGCACAGACCATGATGAATCTGCATGGGATCAAGCCCGGCAGTCGTGTGCTGATGCTCGGTACCGGAAACGTTGGCCTCGTGGTGAGCTATCAGCTTCTTCAAGCGGGCTGTGAAGTAGTGGCGCTGGTAGATGCATCGAAAAAAATCGGCGGCTACGGTGTCCATGCGGCGAAAGTTGCACGGACTGGCGTACCGTTTTATTTATCCCATACCATTGTCGCCGTACATGGTGAGGATTGTGTTAAAGGCGTGACCATTGGCGAAGTTGACGCCGCATGGCAGGTGATTCCGGGATCAGAAAAAACATTTGACGTCGATACGGTTTGCCTTGCCGTTGGTCTCTCGCCAATGGCGCAGCTTGTAAAAAGTGCGGGCTGTGAAATGAACGGTATTGTCCCGGCGGTAGACGCCTATGGTGCGACCAGCGTGCCGGGCATATACGCCGCAGGGGATGTTTCGGGCATTGAAGAAGCCAGTTCTGCCATGATTGAGGGCAGAATAGCAGGTGCAGCCGCAGCTTATCAGGCAGGTTATCTTGAAAAGTCAGATTTTGAAAGCATTGTCACTGCACATGAAGCATCGCTTGGCAGTTTGCGTGAAGGCATGTTTGGCCCGAAGCAGCGCGGCAGGGTGCAGACAGTGACAGAAGAGGGCATTGTGCTTTCTCAAAGTCTGCTGACGAAAGGCTATTTAGATGAGAGTGACCTCGCACATTTTCCAAGCATACAGCATGGCAAAACGGGTGTTTATCCGGTGATTGAATGCACGCAGAATATTCCGTGCAACCCATGTCAGGATGCCTGCGTGAAGGGGTGCATTCTAATTGGCAATGATATTACATCCCTGCCGGTTATCAATGCAGAAGCAACCTGTACAGGCTGCGGCATGTGTGTTGCCTCATGTTCTGGTCAAGCGATTTTCCTCGTTGAAGAAAAGCCGCTGGAATCAACTGCTTACGTTAGCTTTCCCTATGAGTTTTTACCACTTCCTGAAAAAGGTGATCGGGGCATTGCACTGGATCGGAGCGGCGCACCTATATGCGATGCTGAGATTACAGCCGTTCGAACGGGGAAAGCCATGGATCAAACACATGTCGTAACCATGAAGGTGCCGCTCGACTATGCAAGCACAGCGAGATTTTTTAGACGGAGGTGAGCGCATGAATGGGCGCATTGACCGCTCCATTGATTTGGGGCCTTATGTAGCGGCGCCGGATGACGGTATGATCATCTGCCGCTGTGAAGAAGTGACAAAAGGAGAAATCAGGCGTGCTGTTCACGACGGCATGTTTACCATAACAGAAATCAGGCGGTATCTCAGAACCGGCATGGGTCTTTGCCAAGGTCAGACGTGTGCGCGGCTGGTGAAGCAAATCGTTGCAAAAGAACTGGACGTTTCACCGGATGTGCTGGAAGATGCGGTGGCACGTGCACCATTTAGACCGGTGCCCATGCGCGTACTCGCCAATGAAGCCGAAGGGAGGACGCGCTAATGCAGCAATCAGAGGTTCTTATTATCGGTGGCGGCGTCATTGGCTGTGCGACGGCATACTATTTGTCGAAACGCGGCCTTTCAGTGACCGTCATTGAAAAAAAACAGATTGGTGAGGGCGGTTCCAGCCGCAATGGCGGGGGTGTTCGCCAGTCGGGCAGAGATCCGAGAGAACTGCCCATCGCCATGTATGCGGTAGAACATCTTTGGCCGTCCCTTTCAGATGAACTCGAAATGGATGTGGAATATTATAAAAAAGGCAATCTGAGACTGGCAAAGACAGATGCGCATTTGAAGATCCTACAGGGGCTGACAGATCGGGCTACCGCGCTCGGACTGGATGTCCGCATGATCGGCGCCGATGAAGTGAAGGCCATTAATCCCTATCTTTCAGATGAAGTGATCGGTGCGAGCTGGTGTCCGACAGATGGGCACGCAAACCCGATGCTGACCACACTCGCCTACTATCGAAAGGCGCGCCGCCAGGGTGTTCGCTTTATCACAGGTGAGTCAGCGCAGCGAATTGTTAAGCAAAAAGGGCGCGCTGTGGCAGTTGTAACGGATTATGATACGTATTATGCAGAGCGTATATTGGTTGCCGCCGGTTTTGAAAGCAATGATTTGCTGGCGTCTGTGGGGCTCTTTGTACCGATGAACCGCATTCTTTTAGAGGCGCTTGTCACCGAAGCACAGCCTAAGATGTTTGAGCAGATGCTCGGCACTGCTGAGGCAGACTTCTATGGACATCAAAGCACCCATGGTTCATTCGTCTTTGGCGGTTCTTCTGGAATTGACGCCTATACGTCGGATTTTGATCGCCCTGTGACACAGGGGATGACGGCACCGAGTATTTGCCGTGGGATTATGGGTTATTTTCCGGTGCTAGCCGATGCGAAAATCGTGCGAACATGGGCGGGGTGGATTGATGAATGTGCCGATCACGTTCCCGTTATCAGCAATGTAGACGAGGTACCCGGGCTAACGGTTGCCTGTGCTTTTACCGGACATGGTTTCGGCATCTCGCCGGCAGTTGGTCAAATACTCACCAGTCTGATGACAAATGAAACGCCAATGGTCAACATTGATGCACTGCGCTATGATCGGTTTAAGGCCAAAATTTAGACATGGGTTACCAACGTGTTGCTGCGTAAATGCGATGGTATAAAGTCGATTAAACGCGACGATCTTTAGAAAAAAACAATGGCGTCATATACAATAAATAAGATTAAAGATGGAGGACGAGAATATGGAATTAAAGCGTGTCAATTATGCTTCAGGTGCACCGCTTGAAGAAAAAGCCGGCTACAGCCGCATTGTCAAAGTAGGCCCTTTTGTTTACGTTGGCGGTACGACGTCAGTTCAGCCGGATGGTACTGTCTTCGGCATTGACGATCCTTATGCGCAGACAAAATACGTGCTTGAAAAACTCGTAAAATTGCTGGAAGAAGCGGGTTCAAAAGCGGAAGAAGTCGTGCGTGTAAAAATCTATGCGACGGATATGAGCCATGGCAGTGAGATTATCAGAGCGTATTCTGAAATCTTTAAACCGGTGAAACCGCTTTGTACCATGGTGGGCACATCAGCACTGAACAGGCCGACGCAACTTGTGGAAATCGAACTCGACGCAGTGGTTGGCGCGACACTTTAAGCAACTTGTTCATACAAGACCTATAATTTTTTGTTAAAATATGATTGTAAATGCTGCTATCTTTGGCAATCATTAGAGCAGTACCTTAAAAATAGTAATAAAAGATAGTCATAAAAAGCAGTAATCATTAAGGAGAAGGCCATGCCGTATTTGTTTTCTTACGGAACATTACGAGATCACCACATTCAAAAGCTGCTGCTTGGGTCAATTAAGCCATCAGTGCCGGCTGCTTTAAATGGCTATGAAGTGATTGCAGATGCGGACGGTTTTTTCTATCTAAATGAAGCAGCGGATTCGCAGGTTATGGGGATGTTGCTAATGGTTACTGAAAAGGATTTGTTAAAGGCAGACCAGTGGGAAGAAGTGCCGGTATATGAGCGCAGCCAGTTGTCCATAACCGTAAAAACAGAGGATGCCTACGCTTTCATAAGAGCAGAAACAATAAAGACTGATGAATCGATTCTGAAAACAGATAAAGGAAAGTTAGATAAATCAATTCTAAAAGAAGCGTTTGCCAGTAAGGCGGTGGACAGGGTAATTATCGACGCTTGGGTCTATTTGAAGGCATCGCCGAAAGCGGCGATTGCAGCAGATAATACGGTGCAGGATTCCGCTGGCGATTTTAAGTCAACATTTGATCAGTTCATAGCGATTAGAGATTTTAACGGGAATATGCCGTTTTATGATGATTATCATTTTTTTAGACTGACAAATGCCGAAGGGCATTTCAGCCAATATCAAAGTGCAGACAGTCCAAGCGCCGGTAATGATTTGGAGAGAGTGTCCTATTTTGAAATCAACTCAGGCATGGACGATTACCCCCTTAAAGTAATGCTGACCATACGACAAATTGGCGAAGCGTTTTATGGCATTGTTTTCACACCGGTTGCAATGATGGCACCGGAGCGATTGGGCTCACTATTGAAAGCAAATCATAAAGTGATTGAATCTGCAATGGGCGTTCCGATCGAAAGCACCTCAAAGCACTGTATTTTTACAGAGGCAATGATGGCATTGCCTTCAACGGTAAAACAGTTTGAATTGCCTTTTGACAAGCCATTTTATGAACGTTTTAAAATAGCAATGGCAATGGCAGCAATACAACTAAAAGCCATAAATACAGAAAATAACTAATCATTAATTGGTAATGATCAAGCGAATAAACAGATGAAGAAAGGGCATATTACTTTTTTTCATATGCAACTCAGTTCTTAAGAACTGAGTTTTTTACGCTTGCGATGATTCTAGGCAATATCATTGCTGTAAATAGGATGAAGGTGTATTCGAGCTTATGATCAGCTTTTCCTGAGTTGATGATGAAAGACTTCAGTCAGAAAAATATAATTAAGACTTCTATTCCACCAACAAGTCAATTTTTTAATTTTATAAGAACAAGAAAATTCTAAAAAAAGACCAGCATCGAATAATACTGATCTTTTATAACCGTTTGAAATATTTAGACATTTAACTTTTTAAGTTACATGTTAGACTGTTTTCCTTTTCGATATTTTATACCGTTATAAATAAAGAACCCTAAAATTACAACGAATATGAAATCTGTACTTCTTTGAATAACAATAAATAGGTCACGTGCGTAATAATCATAGAACTTTAAAATGATTGGCGTAAGAATGGGTACAATCAATGTAAGTGTAATCGTATAGAGACTTATTTTTCTTAACTTCTCCATTCCACTATTTACGGACATTCTCGAAATGATAATTAAAGCAATTATTTTAGGTGACGCCTGGATAAAAACTGCCAATAAATCAAAAAAGATATGTTTTATGTATGGCATAAGCACTTCCTTTCTACTAGCAAATATGAGATTAAACTTTTATATAACGTTATCAAGCAAAGTTACGCACTTGATTAATGAATGTCGGGATACAACCTATAAAACACAAGCCTCCCTTTTATGAAAAAATGGATGTGATCATCTAAATAAAGGATACATCATATGAATAAATATATCAACACGTCAAATGGTTGAAAACTTAGCGGGCGACTTACGGTATAAAGGTAATAAGTAACAGGGAACTTATGCCTAAAACACAATTAAATATTAGAGGATATGTTTACAGCAATAACCTTGAAGCAGGCCATGCAAATAATGGCAAGCGCTTCCAATATGAACTTCCATACATATTAAGAAATCTTTAAGATTCTCATAGGCTTTTCTTAGGCAATAAACAATTTGAAATTATGAAATCAAGGCGGAACATGCGATAGAATAACAATAGAACATATGGTGCTAAAGCGTGCCAGAAAAGAAATAATAGAGAAATCGTAAAGAAGCGAGGCGATGAAAGGTGAACGATTTTCTGATGAAAGGTTATGAGAGCCTAACGGTGATCCTGCCGTTTTTAATCACTTATGGCATTTTCTATATCCAATATAGACAAGGGGAAATCACACAACCCAAGTGGCGTTTCCTGATAATGATCAGTTTTGTGATTTATGTGATTGCGGTATTCTATTTTACAGGCATGGGTACGGTATTTGATTTACAGCGCTATGGTATTCGAATAAGCATGGATCAAGTGAATCTTTTGCCTTTTGACACCGGGATAAATAACTTTACCAGAGAGATTGATTGGGTTGCCTATTTTTTAAATGTTCTCTTATTTATGCCGTTTGGATTTTTAATGCCATTGATCTGGCCGAAGATGGGCAGCATTAAGATGATGTTTTTCGCCGGCTTTTCTTTTTCGTTGCTAATTGAAGTCAGTCAGTTGATTAATTATCGCCAGACAGATGTGGATGACATCATTTTAAATACACTTGGTGCGGTACTGGGATACCTGATTTTTTATGTCTTTCGGCATATTGTGGGAGACAGACTGCGATTGACGGCGCATTCGCATTATAAATATGAACCGGCAATCTATCTGTTTGCAATGTCGATAGGACATTTTATGATGTATGATGCATTTGGACTGGCCAAAATACTGTATGGTTTTTAAAAATGATTTCTAGATTTCGTTGCGAAGAAATAGCTGATTACAGTGAAGCGGCGCTCTGCTGTTCATTTAAAGCAAAATAAAAAAGCAATGAATAATGGTCGCCTTGAACGGTCTGCATGTTATAATATGATAGATGGTTGAATCGCCGATTGAGAATGTGGTGATACGATTTAATCGAATGTTATAGCGCACACAGGGAGACTGCAATGGACAATTTAAATAGCATTATTTCGCAAAATCTAAAAAAAATTCGAGAAGACCGAGCATGGAGTTTAGATAAGCTCGCGCAGGAGACTGGCGTTAGCAAAAGTATGCTGGGGCAGATTGAACGGGGTGAATCCAATCCTACTGTTGCAACGGTCTGGAAGATATCTCAGGGTCTGAAAGTTTCTTTTACAACGTTGATTCATCATCCGCAAAATGATCCGGCTGTTTTGAGAGCCGATGAGGTAGATTGTATTGTGGAAGATGATGGCGGCTATCTGGTTTATCCATACTTTAATTTTGAAAGCGGTCGAAATTTTGAACTCTATAAAATTGTCATTGCACCCGGCGGCAAGCTCAATTCCGAATCGCACAGCCGCGGTACGATGGAACTGTTGATTGTCTTTAATGGGACGTTAACACTGGAAGTTTCAGGTAAGGGTTACACGCTGGCAGCTGGCGACTCAATACAGTTCAAAGCGGATCAGCCGCATGCCTATTATAATAATGGCGAGCATGATGTCGAACTCAGCATGACGGTGCACTATATGGAAGGCGTCTAAAGCGCATCCTTAAAATGTGATAAATGGGGCGCGAAGCGTAGGAAAAACGCTGCGGCGCGTCTTAAAATTAGATTTGTATAAAATGAAAATCCCCTCATAACCGTTTAACAGTCACTACAATGGGTGACGTTAAAGCCAATGAGGGGATTTTTCATGTATGATAGACGGTATTTAGATCATGTGGGTTAATCGTGGTCAATGCTTAAAGAAGCTGCTTCAAGTCGTCTTCCATATCAAGCGGTGAGACGGTCGGTTCAAAGCGCTTGATCACATTGCCTTCACGATCAATGAGGAATTTTGTAAAGTTCCATTTGATACCGTCGCCGGGCATGATTTCAGGGTATTTTAGTTTAAGCATCGCAGAAAGCATTTTTCCTGTCGGATTAAACTTGCCAAAGCCTTCAAAACCTTTTTCAGCAGTCAGGTATTTAAAGACGGGATGAGCATTGCTGCCGCGTACGTCCGTCTTGGCAAAGAGCGGAAAGGTGACGCCGTAATTGAGCAGACAGAAAGATTTGACTTCATCGTTGGTACCGGGTTCCTGCTCTGCGAATTGATTGGATGGGAAGCCGAGAATTTCAAGCCCCTGTTCCTGATATTTTTGATATAGCTTTTCCAGATCTTCATATTGCGGTGTGAAGCCGCATTTACTGGCCGTATTGACAACAATGAGGACTTTGCCTTTGTATTCAGAGAGTGATTGGCTCTCGCCTTCAATAGTTGTTGCTGTTAAATCATATAGTGACATAGGATAACCTCCATTTAAATTGCATGCAATTAAATTGTATGAAATTATTATATCAGAAAAACACCGCAAGTCAATGACAAAAAAATGTAATTCGTGCAGGATAACGTACACTTTTCCCATTAAATAAGGTACAATGAAACAATAACAATGCAAGGATTTCTATCGGGAAGACTCAGAAGACATTTTGAAGACATCAGGGAGGCATTATGAGGAAAACGACGGTATGGTTAATGTTAACTTTGTGCAATTTATTCTGGGCTGGCAACTACGTCTTCGGAAAATATGTGGTAACGCAGTTGACCCCGCTCTCAATGACATTTGTCAGATGGCTGTTTGCATGCCTGCTGCTCTTTCCAATTGCCCATTTTATGGAAAGACCGGATTGGCGCAAGGCATTTAAATCATGGCCGCTATTATTGCCAATGGGTATTCTTGGGTATATTGGCTACAATATGATTTTGTACACGTCACTGCATTTTACTTCTTCCACCAATGCGGCGCTCGTAAGTGCGCTTAATCCGGGTATGATTGTTATTTTATCGGCGATTGTCCTGCGAGAAAGCATTTCCGGATGGCGGCGATTAGGGATTGTCGTATCACTCCTTGGCGTTATTACGACATTAACAGGTGGACACCTGCTCTCTATTTTTAAAATTCACTACAATACAGGTGATTTACTGATGTTGGGTGCGATTACAGTATGGGCAATTTACTCGTTGATTGCTAAACGGCTAAAAGAGATTAAACCTATTACGGCAACGGCGATCGCCGGCCTTTTTGCGGTGATGCTGCTCACGCCTTTTGTACTGATTCAGGGAATTGATCTCAGTGGTGTGGAACCGATGGCCTTTGTGGGGATGGCATATATTGTCTTATTTCCATCAGTGGGTTCATTTATCTTTTGGAATATGTCCGTCATGGAGATTGGTGCAAGCCGTGCAGGTGTTTTTATGAATCTCGTACCTGTTTTTACGGCACTCATCAGCGTATTACTTGGTGCTGAACTCGTTTGGAGCCAAATTGTCGGAGGGCTGCTCGTGATGACAGGCGTTTATTTAACCACGGGTATGTTTGAACAAAAATTTATTCAAAAGCAAGCGCAGAACATATGATTGTGGCGGTGATTGACTAAAAGCCGTACCGCAGGTATGTCAGTGTGTGATGGTTTTGGTGCGCAGGCGGCGTATTTCGTTTTGTTTCACGGTGTATTCAAAAAGAATTCAAAAATCCAAGTGCCATCAGATGTCTAAAATGCAATATAGAACTTAATGGTAAAGGTAATATAAAACTTAGTGATAAATGCAATATAAAGCTCTAGCGGTGTGGCCTATGCAGGTTTCCAAGCGGAAGGTTTGCATAGAAATTTCTTGCCGCAATAAGATGATGACAACTGCATGCGGGATGATCGGATGTTAAGTAAGATTATCATTTTAGCGATGCATTGCCATAGAGAAAAGAAAGGCAATTTTCAAGGAGGTTTTGCTATGTTTAAAGGCGTGATTACACCTATGGTGACAATTTTAGATGAGAACAAGTGCATTGATTTACAGGGCACCACAAAAATGATTGAGTTTTTAATTGAGGACGGCGTTGACGGTCTGCTCTTTTTAGGCAGTATTGGCGAATTTTTTGCCATTTCAATGTCAGAGAAAAAAGCGTTAATCGACCATGCAGTAAAAATCGTTGACGGCCGTGTGCCCGTACTGATTGGAACGGGGGGTACCCAAGTCGATGAAGTCATTGAACTCTCGCAGTATGCTGAGCGTGCAGGGGCAACCGCGATTTTGGTTGTATCACCCTATTACTTTAAATTGGATGAAGCCAATTTGTACCGCTATTTTGAGATGGTTGCAACGAGTGTTAAACTGCCAATGATGCTTTACAATTTTCCGGAACGCACCGTGCATGATTTAACACCGGCGCTTGTTAAGCGGCTGGCAGTGGATTTTAAAAATATTGTGGGCATTAAAGATACCGTTGACAATATCAGTCATACGCGCGCACTGATTCAAGCAGTGAAACCGGTGCGCCCAGACTTTTGTTTTTTCACGGGGTTTGATGAATATTTTGTGCCTAATCTCATGGCGGGCGGCGATGGCCTGATCGGCGGTATTTCAAACTTTTATCCGTCGCTGTTTAAAAAGCTTTATACCGCCTATGTGACTGGCGACATGGCGACGGTACTCGACTGTCAGAAAGTGGTCAGTGACTTAATGCCGGTTTATACGATGACGCAGCCGTTTGTCGCGGCAATTAAAATGGCGGTTAAGCTCGTGGGTGTGCCAATTGTGCCGGAAGTCAAGGCGCCTGGGATTATGGCTAATGACGAAGAAGCGGCGCAGATTAGGGCTTTGCTGTTAGCCAATGGTATTGGTTAACGTTTTAATTGATTGTATTAAAGCCAGAAAACAACCGATTATTCGTGTTTAATAAAAAGTAATTGCATGAAATTTAAATTGTATTATGATATTATCCAGCAAACGCTGCGCATTGACGTTTTTACGTTGTGTACAGCGTTTTTTGTCGTGAAGAAATCGAACAGTAGCTTTTGGACAAACCGATTATGATAATGGTAACGTGTTTTATCAAGCGATAGGGTTGACGATGGATCGCGATACTTTTATAATGTTTTTATATGCAAATGAGTTGCATTTGCAACTAGGATTGTTGGAGGGTACGCGGACAAGCGTAAAAGCATATAAACATAAGCTGAGGAGGGCACAAAAGTGACAGAAATATATATTATCTCCGGTTTTTTGGGGGCAGGGAAAACGACACTGATTCAAAAAATGCTGCAAGGGGTATTTCGAAATCGTAAAGTGGCACTTATTGAAAATGATTTTGGTGATGTGAACATTGATTCGGCACTGCTTGCGACGGGGGCGATCGAAGTGCAGGCAATTAATGCAGGCTGCATATGCTGTAGTTTGTCAGGGGATTTTATAAATGCGTTAAAAGCGCTATTGACGCATTTCGAGCCGGAAGTCGTTATGATTGAGCCATCAGGGGTAGGGAAGCTCTCTGATGTCGCCAGTGCCTGTAGAGATTCTCGCATTGCCCCCCATGCTGAGATCAAAGGCAAATTTACTGTTGTCGATGCCAAGCGTCATGAACGCTATTTGTATAACTTTGGCACCTTTTATAAAGATCAAATACAACATGCAGATGTGATCATTCTCAATCGTGTGACAGCATGTGAAAACGCATTGCCATTGCTGCAAAAGTCGATTAAAGAAATTGCAATTCATGCAGAAGTAATCTGTGAACCCATTGATACACATGTTTTGCTGCCCCAAACATCACTTTTCAATATTTGCGATGCGACAGTTTGCGATTGCGGTGAAGGAGAACATCATCACGACCATACGGCAAATGAAATTTTTGATACCATTACGATTGACATACAAGAAGCGCTAGATCAAAAGGTGCTTTTAGATAAATTGACATCACTTTCAAAGGCGTGTTATGGCAATATTGTGCGTGCAAAAGGCATTGTTCCGATTAAAGGGGGATATGCTAACCTCCAGTATGTGCCCGGAGAAGCTTCAATAAATAATTGCGATACAGTAGGCGAAGCGCTGTGCATTATTGGTGAAGACCTCAATGTACCGGCGCTGCAAGCGCTCTTTAGAGGTAAATAAAATGAATACCCCAATATACGTGGTTTCAGGGTTTCTAGAGTCTGGAAAGACGATGCTTCTCAATCAATTGCTTAGCAGAAGCGAATGGCAATCGGCAAAAGTGGGGGTGGTACAATTTGAGATGGGTGAAACGGTCCTGCAAGGCTGTGTTAAAAGCCTAATGTTTTCAATGGAACAAACGATGTCGCAACCAGAATTGGTGGCTGAACAAATGGCAGGCCTGATAGCGTCAGAGAGGCCCGATGCTCTGTGGATTGAATGGAACGGTATGGTTGCGATGGAGCAGCTTTATAAACTATTAAACGCTTCTGTTTTAAAAGGAAAATGCAGCCTAAAGGGGATGCTGCTCGTAGGACATGCAGAGATGCTGCCAAACTTACTGGGGAGAACGGGGCCCGCATTGCTGTCCCAAGTTGCAGAATGTGATTGTATTGCCATGCGAGGTCAGATAGATCGACGCTTAAAAGCACAATTAAAAAGATTGAACCCAGGTGTCAAGCTACTCCAATTTGATGCCTATGAAGCGATTCAAAGACAACTTACCAAGGAGCGAGAGCATGCGGGCAGTCGTTTATCACTTACGTTTTTGCTATTGGCGGGGATATACTTGTTGGTAAAAGCGGTGCTGAATGCGATTGGTATTCCGGCTGATACAATTGTCAATATTTTTTTAGGGATTATACTGCAAGCAGTTCCTTTCTTGCTGATTGGTGTTTTATTGTCATCGGTGCTTCAGATTTTAGTACCCCAAAGACTTATTGAACGCTATTTTCCAAAATCGATTGGCATGGGAATGCTTTTTGCCGTTCTTGGCGGCTTTCTTTTTCCTGTTTGTGACTGTGCATCTATTCCTGTTTTTAAGGGGCTTTTACGCAAGGGTGTGCCGCTGCCTGCAGCAGTTACTTTTATGCTGGTGACGCCAGTCATTAACCCATGGGTTATTGTATCGACCTACTATGCCTTTAGTGGCGATCTATTCATTGTTGCAAGCCGTATTTGTTTTGGCATTATCACGGCGATCTTCATTGGCACGACATATATCATATGGCCTGCAGGAGATAACCTTTTTCGTGAGACGCGCTATGAGGAGATCTTATGCAGTTGTGGATTTTATGAAGATACGACGGATGGAAAACTTAAAGAAAGGTTTTGGGTTGTGATGCGTCACGCGCAGGCAACTTTCTTTGACGTCGGTAAGTATTTGGTAATCGGGACGTTTGTTTCAGCGATTCTTCAGGTCATTAATATTCAGAATACCCTTGGTGTTTATCAGGGAGCGGGTGCCGTTGTCGTTATGATGTGCCTTGCCTTTGCCCTCTCACTTTGTTCTTCCTCAGATGCCATTGTCGCCAGAAGTTTCTTGAGCCAATTTTCACTTGGCGCGATCATGGGATTTATCGTCTTTGGACCGATGATGGATATAAAAAACGTGCTGTTGCTGTCATCCTCGTTTTCGAAACACTTTATCATACGCTTGCTCTTGACGACCTTTGGCGTTTGTTTTGGCGTCGTATATTTGCTTTCAAAGATGGGAGGCATGTGATATGAAATTTCATTTTAGCATGCAGTCAATTTTAGAAGGATTGAGTGAAGCGGCGTTTGCCATAACACTTTTTTATCTCGTTGCCAGCGATCGATATCTCAGTTATGTGACGCCGAGCGTTAAGCCTTATCTTTATTTCACCGTATTAATGCTGTTGCTATGGGCTGTTTCATCCGGCAAAATGAAACGGTTAACCTATAAAACGCGGTATGCCCATTGCTTTGTGCTGTTGCTGCCACTATTGGTTATTTTAGTACCGCATAAACCTATTCAAACGAATAGCCGTTATTCAGATACAAGTGCATTTTTTCAAAGCGAACCGATCAGTGCCATGAGTATCGATCAGCAAGCGTCGGTTTATTTTGACGATGATGAAGCAATTGCCTCGCCGTTAGAGGCAGTCGCAATGACGACATTAGAGGATGCTGTGGTCGATAACCAAGTGGAAGAATCGAGGCAAACTGAGGCACGTACAGAAATGCAAACTGAAATACGAACAGTCGCCCAAGAAGACGCGGAGAAGCGTGTGATTGTTGGCAACGATGAATTTTATAATAGACTCAATGCAATTTATCGCGATCCAAGCCATTACAATGGTTATGAAATTATCGTGACGGGTTTTGTATTAAACAATATGGATGCACTTGACGAAGATACTTTTATCCCCGCAAGACTTGCGATGGTTTGCTGTGCGGCAGACTTGACGCCAATAGGAATGCCTTGTAAGTATAAAGGCGCTTCAGGGTTGAAGACGGATTCGTGGGTGACCGTTTCAGGTGTTATCAACATAGGTGAGGATGGTCAGCCGTTTATTGATGCTGTGGATATTGCACCTGCAGAACCCGTGGAAGCGTATGTTTATCCTTATTAGATAAATCACGAAGAGGATAGCGCAATGCATAAGATACGTATTTAAAATAAGATGTTAAATGGGCGGTATCGTCATGTTGAATGTATCGTTGACAATTTAGTTAAGGCATGCTAATTTGGTTGTATGCAATTAAATTCAACAAAACTAAAACGTGTGCTTTATATAGGAATTGGACAAAGTCAATCAAAAGGAGGCTCAACATGACAGAAAAAAAATATCGCGATGACGACGCAGTACTGAAGCTGGAAAATCAGCTGTGCTTTGCCGTCTATGCATGTTCTCGGGAAATTATTAAACGCTATCGCCCACACTTGGATGCACTGGGGATTACTTACACGCAATACATTACGATGATGGTACTGTGGGAAGAGACAACGATTTCTGCCAAAGTGTTGGGTGAGCGGCTTTTGTTGGATTCGGGCACTTTGACGCCGCTGTTAAAAAAATTAGAGAAGCAGGGGTATATTACACGACAGCGAAGTGACGAAGATGAGCGGCTGCTGATGATTACGCTGACCGATGCCGGACAGGCACTTAAAACGTCTGCCGCGGAAATTCCTTACAAAATTGCCTGTGATGTAGGCCTTGAATTGACGGAAGGTATCGCGCTTCGAGAAAAGCTAAAGCAATTGACGAAAGACATACGGGAAGGCAATTGTGAGTACAGTAAATAATGCACGGCATGATTAGCTGCAAATCAATCGTACGAAAGCTATAAAATTTCTTGTGAAATGTGACTCAAGTGGTTTGTGAAAAAGAACGTATAAAAATGGAAAAAACCGAATCGGCATTTTGGAGAGGGGCACGATTCGGTGTAATCAGCGGTGGTCAGCCGCTGGAGGATTTTATAACATCGTCTGGGGCGATGCAAAGGGTACACGTTTGATTGGTCGATACAGGAACGTGACGTTTTACATCAGTATGACGATGTATGCGTAAATGGCGTAAGCCATATACTATCAAAATTGGTTGAAGCCTTTACCAATTACTTCATGGGTAAAGGAAATCATCATGGAGGAATGAAGTTCAATAAAAGAAAAAAAGTGCCGGAGGATACGGCACCTAAAGCAATGAGCAAAATAAAAAAGCCCTTTCATGTATGAAAGGGCATGGTCGCATAATAAAAATACTTAAGCCACACACCTCATCCTCGTGAGTATCACAGTGCATTACAACTGGCAGGTCTCCTGACTTATGTCTATTGTGCCGCTTCCCTTCCCGTTTTCACAGTGGTGATGAAGTACACAGACAATTACAGTGGCGGGACCGCGTCGGATTTAAACCGACTTCCCTATTAAGTATTTAATATACACCAATTGCTTTTTGATATTCAATTAACTTACGATAAGCATAGCGCGTTTTTCATCAATTGTCAATGAAGTTTGAAAAGAAAGTAGTGGATATGGTGCAGGAAATATTGCATGCAGATATTCATTTTTTTATTTTGCAATCCGACTTGCACATTTTTATAAATAGCGCTATACTGTAAACAATTTCATAACAGCTTTAAGGTGCTCGATACGAGCTTAATAGGGAAGCATGGTGCAATGCCATCACGGTCCCGCCACTGTAACAGGGAGAACGCTGCAAAGCCACTGTCGTTAATTGATGGGAAGGTGCAGCCGTTTGAAGAACTGAAGTCAGGAGACCTGCCTTAGAGAACAACACTGAAAGACTTACGGAGCATAAGGAGGTGTTAACAAATTGCAGGCACACGCGTGGTGTCATTTGTTATGCCCTTATACCCTCTGACTGATCAGGGGGTTTTTTATTTAAGGGCTTTAATGCAAGAAATAGGAGGCAGTCATTTGAACGCATTAATGGAACAACCCCTTTTTTTAATCAGTATTTGTATTTTACTGGGTAATCTGCTGGGAAACGTGGGGTTTGGATACTATAAGCTTGGAAGCTCAGCGACGCTTTTTGTAAGTTTGGCAATGAGTTATGCCATCACGGCAATAGGGCATGAACCCGTTGCCGTTCCTCAAATTGTCTTTTCGGCCAGTTTGATTGGCTTTATTGTCTCGGTGGGGCTCAATGCTTCAAAACAGTTAAAAGCGATGCTGCGACAGTATGGTTTTAAGTTCCCAGTATTGGCAATCGCAATTACAGTAACCGGTGCAATGGCGACTTTTTTATTGGGTTCATGGTATTATCAACTCAAATACGAAGTGATCGGCGGGTATGTGGGTGCGCTGACGAGTTCGCCCGGCTTGGCAACGGTTCTTGAACTCGCCAAACGGGTGGCGGAAAATCCGTCAGGCAAAATTGGTGCAGGCTATGCAGTTGCCTATATACCTGGGGTTTTGATTGCCATCCTGTTTTCGCAGTGGTATGGTCGCCAATTTCAGCAGCGTATGCCTGCTAAAGGTGAAAGTGAACGTATTCAAGGCACTCAAGGTTTTAAAGTGCTGGACTATTTTATTGTGGTTGCCGTTGGCATACTGATTGGCAGTTTTAAATGGCATCTTTCGGAAACCATTGTACTTTCCGTGGGGACAACGGGTGGTGCGCTGTTGAGTGCCCTATTTTTAGGGGCAAATTTCGAGAGATTTACGTTTAATGAAACGATCTTAAATGCAATTCAGGAAATGGCGTTAAATGTTTTTTTAGCAATCGTTGGAATTAATTACGGCTATCAGGCCATTGAAGGATTGGCAGAATCGGGCATTGCACTACTGGGGATTGGCATGCTCATCTGTTTAGCGAGTTTGCTGGTAGGCTATGGTGTTGGCAAGTATCTTTTAAAAATCAGTGACGACATTTTAGCGGGGGCTATTTGCGGCGGCATGACGAGTACGCCGGGACTTGGTGCGGCAATTGAAGCATTCAGGAGTCCAAATGTTGCCATCGGCTACGGTGCAACATACCCGTTTGCGTTGATTTCAATGATTATCAACGCCAATATACTATTTTACTTAAGCGAGGCTATGGCATCATTCAAATTTTAATCCTTTTACGACAATAGGGATGCTGATACGATCTCAAAAACGGGCATTCACCCTATTGCGTTAGAGGATTAGCTTAAAGGGATTATGCAATGCCCATTGGCAGTTAAACAGGAGGAATCAATGAATATACATGAATATCAAGCAAAGGAAGTGCTTCGGGACTATGGCGTCACAACGCAGCCTGGGCACGTCTTTGAAACAATTGAATCATTTGAAACATATGCAAGGAAAGAAATTAGAGACCGAGTTGTGATCAAGGCGCAAGTTCATGCAGGCGGCAGGGGACTCGCGGGCGGGGTCAAACTTGCATCAACTGCAGATGAAGCCATTGATATTGCAAAAGCACTTTTCGGCAAACAGCTCGTGACGCATCAGACAGATCACACGGGATTGCCAATTCACAAATTATACCTTGAACCGGCATGTGAAATCGAACGAGAATTTTACCTGAGTATGCTCGTCGACCGCAAGACGGCCACCATCGTGCTGGTGGCATCACGAGAGGGCGGCATGTCTATTGAAGCAGTCGCCGCAGAAACGCCTGATGCGATTGCCAAGCTGCAAATTCAACCAAGTCTTGGCATCAGACCGCATCATGTGCGGCAAGTCATGCAGTGTTTTCAGCTGCCGACTGACCAGTTTCAGGCGATGACAGCACTGCTTAACAGTCTTCTGGCATGCTTTATGGCGAAAGATGTATCGCTGCTGGAACTCAATCCACTTGTTTTGACAAAGGATGAACAACTGGTGGCACTAGATGCCAAAATCAGTTTTGATGACAATGCGCTTTTTAGACATCGCGAAATTAAGGCATTTCGAGATATTGCACAAGAAGATGCCAAAGAAGTAGAAGCCGGCGACGATGGGCTGTCTTATGTTTCGCTTGATGGTGAAATCGGATGTCTCGTCAATGGTGCCGGTCTGGCGATGGCGACCATGGACGCCATTCATTTTGCAGGTGGCAAACCGGCTAATTTCTTGGATGTGGGCGGCAGTGCCGATGCTCATCACGTCAAAAAGGCGCTGGATATCATTTTAAGAGATTCTCAGGTAAAGGGCGTTCTAATCAACATATTCGGCGGGATCATGCAGTGCGACACCATTGCAGAGGGACTTTTGCGCGTATTGCCGACAATTGAACGCGATCTGCCGTTTGTCGTGAGATTAGAGGGCACGAATGTCGAACGCGGCAGAAAAATGCTGGAAGAATCCCCTTTTGATATCCATACCGCCAATTCGCTGGATGAAGGTGCTGAAAAAATGATTGCGTTGACACAATAAGGAGGTTGTTATTATGGCTATTTGGATTAATGATGAGACCCGTGTCATCGTGCAGGGCATCACGGGTAAAGCAGCAAAATATCATACAGAACTGATGTTGGGTTACGGTACGAAAATCGTCGCAGGTGTTACACCGGGAAAAGGCGGCGAAAAAGTACATGGCGTCCCCGTTTACGATACGGTATTAGAGGCAAAAACAGATACAGGTGCGAATGCGAGCGTTATCTATGTGCCCGCACCTTTTGCAGGTGATGCCATTATTGAGGCAATTGACGCAGAAATGCCTTTAATCGTCTGTATAACGGAACACATCCCCGTTATGGACATGCTTAAGATAAAGGCGTATTTATGCGGCAAGAAATCACGGCTGATCGGGCCCAACTGCCCGGGCATTATCACACCGGATCAGACAAAAATCGGCATTATGCCGGGGCATGTACATCGTGCGGGCAACATCGGCATTGTTTCGAGATCCGGTACATTGACTTACGAAGCGGTTGATGCCGTTACAAAAGCAGGATTGGGTCAATCAACGGCTGTTGGGATTGGTGGCGATCCCATTAACGGGACAAACTTTATTGATGTGCTGTCAGCCTTTAACGAAGATGCAGAAACCGAAGCCGTCATCATGATTGGTGAAATCGGCGGTGAGGCTGAGGAAACAGCGGCGAAATGGATGAAGGCTTATATGAAGAAGCCGGTTGTCGCTTTTATTGCGGGTAAAACAGCACCAGCGGGCAAGCGTATGGGGCATGCCGGCGCCATTGTATCCGGCGGCAAGGGGACGGTTGCATCCAAAGAAGCGGCGCTTGCAGATGCCGGTGTCAGCGTGGTTTCCAGACTGTCCGAAATTGTCCCGGCACTCCTTTTAAAAATGCAATAATTGTTTATGACGAGCAGAATATTAAATTCCTTTCATATTTTTTCGCTATTTCACTTTCTTTCAAAACATTTTATAGTATACTAATATCAATTGATTTTAAGGTTGGTTACTATGTAGCGTGAAGGGCACCAGGCCTTTCAGAAAGGATTTAGTATGAAGAGTTTTTCAGTTTTACAGGGTGTGCAGCAAGCACCGCATCGTTCCCTCTTCAATGCACTTGGCATGACGGAAGCGGAAATGAAGCGCCCATTGATCGGGATCGTCAGTTCACATAATGAAGTTGTTCCCGGTCACATCAATCTCGATAAAATTGCAGACGCCGTCAAATTAGGTGTTGCGATGGCCGGCGGTACGCCAATGATGTTTCCAGCAATTGCAGTCTGTGACGGTATTGCCATGGGACACCAAGGCATGAAATATTCGCTGGCAACGCGTGAGCTCATTGCAGATTCCACAGAATCTATGGCCATTGCGCATGCATTTGATGCCCTTGTCATGATTCCAAATTGTGATAAAAACGTGCCGGGCCTTTTGATGGCAGCGGCGCGACTCAATATTCCGACGATCTTTGTCAGCGGCGGACCAATGCTCGCCGGTCGTGTTAAAGGTGAAAAAACGAGTCTTTCGACGATGTTCGAATCCGTTGGCGCCTATGCCGTTGGCAATATGAGCCTTGACGAATTGCAGGAATACGAACAAAATGTCTGTCCGACATGCGGTTCATGCTCCGGGATGTATACCGCCAACAGTATGAACTGTTTGACGGAAGCGCTGGGGATGGGACTTAAAGGTAACGGTACTATTCCGGCTGTGTATTCAAAGCGTATTCAACTCGCTAAAATGGCGGGCATGCAGATCATGACGCTGCTTAAAGAAAACATTCGTCCGAGAGATATCATGACCGATGCAGCGTTTATGAATGCAATGACAGTAGACATGGCGCTTGGCTGCAGTACGAACAGTATGCTGCATCTGCCTGCAATTGCACATGAAGCCGGGGTTGATCTCAATCTCGACATCGCCAATGAAATCAGTGCAAAAACACCAAATCTCTGCCATTTGGCACCTGCAGGTCATGCTTATATGGAAGATCTCGATGAAGCAGGCGGCGTCTATGCCGTGATGAATGAATTAAATAAAAAAGGACTCATTGATCAAAAGGTTATGACAGTTACCGGCAAGACAGTGGGCGAGAATATTGTGAATTGCGTCAATAAAAACCACGACATTATCCGTCCGGTTGAATCGCCTTACAGTGAAACAGGTGGAATCGCCGTACTCAAAGGAAACCTCGCACCGGATTCTTGTGTAGTTAAACGTTCGGCGGTCGTGCCTGAAATGATGCAGCATCAAGGCCCTGCGCGCGTCTTTGACTGTGAAGAAGATGCGATTATGGCCATTAAAGGCGGTAAAATCGTCTCTGGTGATGTGGTCATCATTCGTTATGAAGGTCCGAAGGGTGGACCGGGCATGCGTGAAATGCTCAATCCGACTTCAGCAATTGCCGGCATGGGTCTTGGCAGTGAAGTAGCGCTGATTACAGATGGCCGTTTCAGCGGTGCATCAAGAGGTGCGTCAATTGGTCACGTTTCACCGGAAGCGGCAGTAGGCGGCAACATTGCACTGATTGAAGAAGGCGATCAAATCAAAATTGATATCAATGCCAACAGCATAGAGATCTTGGTTTCAGATGACGTATTGGCAGAGCGCCGCTCAAAATGGCAGCCGAGAACACCTAAAATCACCACGGGCTATCTCGCGCGTTATGCAGCACTCGTTACTTCCGGCAATCGTGGTGCCGTACTGGAACTGCCAAAGAAATAGACCATTAAATTTTAAAAGCATTCATGTGAAATGAGTGGGACAATGCTCTCAAATAAAAATAAAATAGTAAATTGAAGTGTTTTCAAAGAGGCTTTGCCGGAGATGTTCTGTGCAAAGCCTCTTTTTATATGCAATCTGTGCAAAAATGATTATTCTGTTATAATGGGTTCAAACAGAGAGATATTGAAGGGAGTTTGTGATGAAGGCGAAGGATATCATGAGCAAGCTAAGCAATCAAGAGAAATTGGTTTCAAGCCAGACAAATTGTATTAATCTTGACGATGATATTTTTGATATTGGTAATCGCGATATTGCACTGGATCAAATGATTTATGTCCGCAATAAGCAAGGAGAACTCATTGGACAAATAGATGGCGGTTTAATTGCATATCTGCATACTGCAGCGAAGCGAACGCTCTTAAACAGTATTCTGAACAATATTGAGGATGCCGTCATCGCCATTGACGCCGATGGCCGAATTTGCTTTGTCAATCAGGCGTATTCCAAGATATTGGGAATTCCCATCCGTAAGATTATTGGCAAATTAATGCAGGCAATTGAACCGGCTGCATTGATTCTTGAGATTTTAAAAAATCCGCAAGTAACAGTAAAGCCAAGACAGTATATTGAATCGCTGCAATGCTACGTCTCCGTTCGAATTATTCCGATCTATGAAAATGGACATTTGGAATCAGTGGTCTCCATTTTTACCGATGCAACGGAAATCATGTTGTTAAATGAAGAAGTTGAGCGCACGAAAGAAGTGGTTGCTCATTTGCAGCAAAAAGCGGATGCCAGCGAGCAAATCGAAAAATTGGGACTGATTGGCAAGAGCCCTGCATTTCTCAACGTTATATCTCAGGCAGTCGTCGTGGCAAAGACAAAAGCCAATGTCCTTATCAGAGGTGAAAACGGTGTCGGAAAAGAATTGATTGCAAAGACTATTCATCAGAGCAGCGATCGAAAAGACAGTCAATTGATAACCGTCAACTGTGCGGCAATCCCCGAAAGCCTTATCGAAAGTGAACTCTTTGGCTATGAGGAAGGGTCGTTTACCGGTGCAAAGCAGGGCGGCAAAAAAGGCAAGTTCGAACTTGCCAGCGGCGGCACACTCTTCTTGGACGAAATAGGGGATATGCCTCTGATGATGCAGTCAAAACTGCTCAGAGTGCTTGAGACATCGGAAATTGAAAAAATAGGGCGCCAAGGCAGTATACCGGTAGACACCCGCGTTATTGCCGCGACTAATCAGCCTTTGGAGCAAATGATTGCCCAGAAACAATTTCGAAAAGATCTTTACTATCGCCTCAATACGGTTGAAATAAATATCCCGTCACTGCGTGAACGCAGAGAAGATATCGGATTGCTTGCCAGTCATTTCTTATCGATTTACAATGCACGGTATCAGAAGACATTAACGTTGTCCAAAGCACTTATGCAGTTCTTTTCAGCGCACGATTGGCCCGGCAATATCCGTGAACTTCAAAATTGTATTGAATACGGCGTGATCATGTGTCAAGAGGGTGCGTTGACACCGGATGACTTGCCAAAACATCTGCGGGGAACCGTTGAAACACAGGCTGTTGTGCTTGAAACGGCTGTTTTGTATCCGGATGATTTAAAGGAAAGTGTGCGTCTGTTTGAGAAAAAATGCATTGAAAAAGCGCTTGATGCGTGTGACGGCAATAAAACGGCGGCTATGCAGCAATTGGGGCTAAGTCGAAGAACTTTTTATCGGAAACTCAATGAATTAGCCATTAGTGACAAAAAGTAAACATAAGTGCCATGAAAGATACACAATGCTATGATGAATGGATAAAAGTGTATCCTTTATGGCACTTTTTGGGTTGCCGATCGGCGTTATGACTATAACGGTGAATTGATAAGACAGCGATTTAGCTGTTTTTCCCACTAATGAGGATATTGGCACAGCTTTTGCTTTTAAGTATAACTGTAAGCGAACAACTGACTTCGAAGGCAGCAAACGCATGACAATATACATTTAGGAGAGCGCAATGCGGAAAAAAATTGAAATCTGGGAGGTAGGACCAAGAGACGGTCTTCAAAATGAACTCGACCTGCTTGAGACATCGGCAAAGATTGAGCTCATTGCCAAACTCCTGAAAGCCGGCTTGAAAAACATAGAGATCACATCATTTGTAAATCCCAAAATGGTGCCGCAATTCTATGATGCCGAAGACGTTTTAAAGCATTTTAAGGGTTTTGAAGACCAAGGCGTCGTTTTGTCGAGTCTTGTGCCAAATGTGACAGGCGCGAAACGTGCCATTGAAAGTGGTGCACGTGCTGTTTCCGTCTTTATGTCGGCAAGTGAAGCGCATAACCGTGCAAATGTCAATATGAGTATTGAAGATTCCCTTACACAGTTAGGGGTTGTAAGTCGGTCTATTCAAGAGCAGATTGATTTTTTCAGAGGTTATATCGTTACGACATTTGGCTGTCCCTACCAAGGTGAAGTCCCCATTGAATCGGTGCTAAACGTGTGCCGCGCCTATTTGGAGATGGGTGTGCAGGAAATATCACTTGGTGATACAACGGGGATGGCTAATCCCGAACAAGTCAAAAAGGTTATTGAAAGTGTTCAACGGGAAATTGACGGCAAGGCACGCCTTGCGGTGCATTTTCACGATACGCGCGGCCTTGGACTAGCCAATGCCTATGCAGCTTACGAGAGCGGGATTACCGTTTTTGATGCTTCCATTGGCGGATTAGGTGGTTGCCCGTTTGCGCCGGGTGCAACCGGGAATATTGCAACTGAAGATTTAGCGCATATGTTTGAACTCTTTGGGATTGATACGGGATTAGATTTTGACATCTTGAGAGAAGCGAATGATTACCTTGGCACATTGCTTCATAAAAAACTGCCGGCGGCACTGGGCAAGACGGATCCGGTTTGGAAATTTCGAAAATCATTGTCATGAACACGTCATGATCATAGGGTCATCAATTCTAACAGGAGAAGGGAGCTATCATGAAATCGAGTTTGTTTAGCGGGTTTTACAAATTAACACCAGAGGAACGGCTAAAAGAGGTGGTTGAATTTTCAGGATTGTCGGAAGAAGATGTGGCAGTCCTTAGAACGCCGTCTGTACTTGGAATCGATGTGGCAGATCGTATGGTGGAAAATGCCATCAGCACACTGTCCATTCCATTTGGCGTCGGGATGAACTTTTTAATCAACGGCAAAGACTATATTATACCAATGGCGACAGAAGAACCTTCCGTTATTGCGGCGGCCAGCAATATGGCGCGCATCTGTCGTAAAAAAGGCGGCTTTTTTACATCCAATACTGGGCCGACCATGATTGCCCAGATACAGATTGTCGGCGTGCAGGACGTTTATGCTACCCGGCTTAAGATTTTTGAAGCACGTGAAGCGCTAATCGCCATTGCCAATGAGCAAGATCCATTTCTCATCAGCCTTGGCGGTGGCATGAAAGACCTAGAGGTGCGCATTATCGATTCGCAAATTGGGCCGATGGTGATTGTTCACATTATCGTTGATACAAAAGACGCTATGGGCGCCAATACAGTAAATACCATGGCTGAAGCACTTGCACCAAAGATCGAATCGTTGACCGGCGGCAAAGTATACCTGAGAATTCTGTCCAATCTTGCCGATAAGCGATTGGTTCGCGTTAGAACAGTGGCTGACAAAGAAGCAATTGGTGGTGAACATGTCGTCGACGGAATCGTTAGTGCATATGCTTTTGCAGCGGCAGACCCTTATCGGGCGGCGACTCATAACAAGGGCATTATGAATGGCATTAGTGCAGTCGTATTGGCAACGGGAAACGATACAAGAGCTGTAGAATCAGGTGCACATGCCTATGCGGCGCGAAACGGGGTTTACACGTCGCTGACGCACTGGGAAAAAACAGCCGAAGGTGACTTGGCGGGATCCATTGAAATCCCTATGGCGGTAGGCCTTGTTGGCGGCGCGACCAAAGTACACCCAACAGCCAAGATCGCCGTCAAAATGCTCGGTGTTCAATCAGCGGTTGAACTCGGTGAAATTATTGCGGCAGCAGGTTTGTCGCAAAACCTTGCGGCGCTCCGAGCACTGGCAACGGAAGGCATTCAACGCGGTCATATGTCTCTGCATTCACGTAATATCGCCGTGATGGCAGGTGCGCCGCCGGAACTTGTGGATGCTGTTGTCAAACAAATGATTGCTGAAGGCAAAGTCAGAATGGATCGGGCAAAGGAGATTATTGAAACATTAACCAATCAAAAGCGTTAAGGGGGTATGGAAATGGATCAGCATTCAGATAAGCGTTTAGCTGAAGTGTGGGGCGATACGGTCGTCCTCAAGGAACTGTTTATAGCATCGGTTCTTGGAATCGTATTGACAATGGCAGGATATATCTTGGGGAGAAGTTATTTTGGCAGCATTGAGGGTCTCGATGTCGGTCTGCAAAAAGGGTATTCACTCATGGTTGGAATATTGGGCTGTGTTGTGTCTGCGGTGATTTCGGCGAAACTCTTTAAACCGAAACGAATTGTTGATGAACAATTTGAAAATGACAGCATTGAAGAAATTGTCAAGTTTGCAGGGATGTCCATGGCGGAAGAGATCGAAGCAATTAAAGATGTCGATCCTGAAATTGTGGCAGAGCTTGAAGCGTTACAGCTTAAAGCGATGCTCGATCTCAGAAATAAAGGATAGGGGGAGAAGGTATGTTGATTATTCAGGCGTTTGTGGCAGCAGTAATCGGCGGCATTATTTATTCAATTATCGGGATTATACCGGGAACAGATGAAACGGCGACGATGGCACCTGTAACCCTAATACTGGTTTTGCTTGGTTTTCCACCCGTTGTTTTATTTGCATGGTTTATCGGCATTATTGTCGCCATGCAGATTACACATACTATTCCGACGGCGATGGCAGCCCTGCCGGGAAGTACCATGGCTGTGCCGATGGTGTACAATTGCGCCATTGCAAAAAAACTGGGTATTCCGCATATCGCCATGCGTAAAATGGCAGCCGGTTCGATTGTTGGTTCAGTTGTTGCCATTCCAATTTCAGTGGGGTTTGCAATGCTGCTGGCACCGCTGGGAGAATATATTAAACCTTATATCGGCTTGATCTTTACACTTGGTGCTATTGTCATTGCCTATATGTCGAGAGCGAAACTCGGTGCGGTCATTGCATTGTTTCCATTTGCTTTCCTGATACAGGGCTTCCAGCAAATCGCACTCCAAGGCGTTGGTAAAACACTCTTTATCTCAATTTTCATGGGGATTACCATTGGACCGATGATTTCTGAAATTTTCAATATTTTTATTCCGCATGTTAAAGCTAAACAAATGCGTGACAAACCCAATGAAATTTGGCTGGCACCGGATGTTAAGGTAGGCAAGAGCTTCTTTCCGAATCCACTGAAAGTACTTACGAAGAAACAGGGACGCTATGCGGTGGCAGCATCTGCCATATCAGCCTGTACTTTTACCTTTTCACCGGTTGGCATGACAGTTATGCTTGGGGAGCTCATCAGCAGCAGAAATAAGGAGATGTACGATCGAATCACGACAACGCTTGGCGTACAGGATGCCGTCAGCAACGCAACTTATATGGGTGAGCTGATTATTCCATTATTGGCGTTTGGTATTCCATTGAGTCCGGTGGCACTGGGGCCTGCGGCGCCGCTCTTTAATGCACCGCCTGTCTTTACTATTGATCCTATTAATAATCTCCATACGTTTATGGCGAGCTGGGAGTACATTTTATACGGCTTAATTGGTGTCTTGGGTGGTTCGCTGTTTGCGTACCCACTGGCGATTCGCTATGCGCGTTCATGGACAGGTAAAATGTTTAAATCCGTAAGTCATGAAGCGCTGATTGGCGCCTTCCTAGGATTAATCTTCATGTTGGCTTATTATGAAGCGGGTATTTTAGGGATTGCTATTGCCCTCTGTATCGGCGTATTCGGCGGGATCTTGCATAACCTGTTTGGCGTTCACACAGGCGTTCAGTTTATGGGTTTCTACGCATCGAGCTGGATCGTGACAAAGGTTATTTTTCTGGCGACGCTGTTTAATTAATCTGCTTTGACGTGACAATATAATGGTATGACAATATTGAAACCCAGTGCTTTCAGATATTAAATGTATCGAAAGTGCTGGGTTTTAAGTATTGATGCGAGACTTTTGAAGGATTTACAATGGCTGCAAAATGCTTATAATGAAGATGATTAGTGGAAAGACCGCGAGTGTTCTAATTTTCAAGATTTTAATGTACAAGATGCAAAATACGACTTTTCATAGATGTGAAATCGAAAAAGATATGAACGGACTATGAGAGAACTTGAAGGGATTGAAAGAGAAAGCTGGTCAGTATGAAAATGAAGAAAACATACATAATGCTCATCGTTATCATCTTAAGTGCCTTATTTCTGCCAGTTCAGCCTGCTGAAGCTTTGACAGAGGCATCCACAGAAGCATCGATGGAAGAATCCTTGGAACCATCCGCTGAAGCGTTGTCATTGAAGTTAAAAGATGCAGCAGTGATGAATAGGCTGAATCAGTTTATTGAAACTGAATCCAGTAATGATAACGCGACGATCCTCGCTGGCGATAAAAATATCAAGGCTTCAAAATTCTATGCAAACAAAAAAAGACACCTATATTGTCATTTATAACCTTGTCAATCCCTTAAAGGCATACGATCTTGATGAAGCGGGAAGTGTTCGGCGTATTATGGATGAGACCCGCATCAGTTATTATACCCTTTTAACGATGGAGGATGGCTCCAAAGCATCCCTGCGGTTTATTATAAGCGGGGATGACATTCTGGAGCACGGTGCCATTGGATTTACAGATGACTTTCTCGAAAACTGCTATGATGACCAGCTGATTAAAGAGACCTTAAAAGCGGCCTCGCTCGAAAAAGCAGACACCATTAAAATGGTTGATTTTTTAGGTTATCAGTTTAAAGGCCTCTATGTTGCAATGGAGAATAAAGACTACATCATCCCATTTTATAATGCGGCAGAAAATCTTTCCCAGTATGCCTTGTATACGCCATATGCTGCGGACGATGTACTGGAAGCGATGCAGATCATTGCGATTAATCATTCAAATGAGAAATCAATGGGCGGTTACGCCGCACAGGGAGAATCATATCTTATTTGGGTGGCCGGAATCGTTGGCGTCGTTCTATGCCTTTACATTTACAAAGGCATGCGTATGCGTTCAAAATCTCTATAATCAGCGTAGTGTAGCCTGAATAACGGCTACAAAAATTAAATGAAGTGAGGCGATTGCGTGAGCGGATCGCACCATAAGAAAATTTGACAAACCAACGGCTAAAGAAAAGTCAGCACGAAAAGTGCTGGCTTTTTTCAATGGTAATAAAAGGCGATTGCAAATGAGCCACGGTGTGCGGGGCCGGTTCAGATCAATAAAAAACAGAAGCCACTGATGCGAATTATCGTGTTGAAGACGCAGCGGTATTGGGTATAATACCGTTAATCACTATAAGAAAATAGTACCCAAAGGGGATTTGCCTTAATCGAATGGAAGGTGGTAGGAAGTTGGGACACCAATAGAAAGAGAACAGCTGGATAAAGCGGTAGAAAGGAATTTAACCACGATGCAAACAAATGTGGAACTTGAAAAAGAAGGTGTCATGAATATCATTGTGGCATCGGACGGCCACATCGTGGCCTATGATAATTCAGCAGTGCTCAACGAAGCTGCTGCAGGTGACTTGATTTGGAATCAATTGAAACTCTTATATCCAAATAGAGCACCTTATGATACTTATCAATTAAATTTTAGGCGGATGATCGAATCGGGATTGACTGAGATTCGAGATGCTGTTTTAACGCTGGAAATGAAACCGGCGACGTTGACGTACACGCGCCTAAATGGGGAAAACACGCTCATTCTTTTGAAGCTCGAAATGCTTGAAGGGATAAGTGAGTGGGCATTGAAGAACATCTTTGCATCCATACATATTCCACAGCTTTTGCTGGATGATTCGCTTCTCGTCGTAGCGATCAACAATGCTTTCAAGCGGCAATTCCATGTATCGGACAGTGCTGTCGGCACGGGTTTTGGTGATACCATAAGGTGCATTAACACCATGGAAGATCAATGCGGTCACTCGAATCAATGCAAGTTTTGCACATTTCGAAAGGCGATCCAACATAAAGTAAAAGCTCGTGAGACCGTAGAAAACATGGTCATCAGTATGATACTTCAGCCTCATTCAGAAGAAGTATGGCTCAGTATTAATATGTTTCCCATTACAATAAAAAATGCCGTATACTATCTCATTAGTGTTGAAAATATCACAGACCAGGTGCTCGCCGACAGGCGGATTCACAGTGCGCGCAGACACAGTCTGAAACTGCTCGACGAACTGCCGCTGCTGATTTTTCAGATTCTTCCCAATGGGACTTGTGATTTTTTAAATCAAACATTTATGCAGTACATTCCCATTAGGCGCTATACTTTTGACAGCGTTATTAAACAATACATGGCGACCGAAGCCTACGCGCTGTTTCACGAGCATCTTGAAAAGGGCATGAATGCGCACACCGTCGAAGCAGTTGAACTGAAAATGAAGAATCCCTTTGGGGAATACAGGACGATGCATTGTACCTTAAAACCCGTCTTTGATAAAGGCAACCAGTTTATGGGGATTATTGGGATGATGGCAGATATTGAAGAACATCGTCGCCTTGAAGAGGCTTTGAAATATGAAAAAGATCGCTCAGAATCGGCAAACAGGGCAAAATCAGAGTTTTTGGCAAATATGAGTCATGAAATTAGAACGCCGTTAAACGGCATTCTGGGAATGATTGATTTAACGCTGATGGACGAACTCAGTTCAACGAATGTCGATAATCTCAAGACAGCAAAGGAATGTGCCAATAATCTTTTAGGGATTATCAACGACGTTTTGGATTTTTCTAAAATGGAAGCTGGAAAACTGACGATTACACCTTCAAAGTTTGATGTGCGCGAAATGGCTAAGGAATTGATACGGGCGCATCAACCGCATGCAATGACCAAGGGGATCGAGCTTGATCTAGTACTTGAAGAAGTACCGAAACCAATGCTGCGGGGGGATGTGAACCGAATCAAACAAATCATCAATAACCTTATGAGCAATGCGATAAAATTTACACAAGAAGGCAGCGTCACCTTAGAGATTACAGTAAAAGAGACTGAAAAATCGGATCTGGCAAAATTGAGTGTCAGTGTTGTTGATACGGGCATTGGCATTTCAGAAGATAAACGAGATAAACTGTTTCAGCGTTTTTCACAAATCGACAGTACTTTCACGCGCGAGTATGGCGGTACGGGACTTGGTCTCGTCATTTCAAAACAACTCGTTATGTTTATGAACGGTCAAATTGATTTTATCAGTGAAGTGGGCGAGGGGACGACATTTTTCTTTACCATTCCATTAATATTTGCCGATACACATGATGAAGTGAAAAAGATGCAATCGACGACGGCCTTTGAAGAAGATAAACGGCTTCTCATTGTCGAGGACGATAAGGTTAATCAAATTGTCATCACTAAAATGCTCGAGAATATTGGGTTAAGAGCAGACGTTGCAGGGGACGGCAGCGAGGCACTAAGCTTTTGTGAAAAAAAATCCTATGATGCGATTTTAATGGATATTCAGATGCCTGTACTGGATGGTGTTCAAACGACCAAGCGCATTCGAAGCGGCACGACTCAGAATGCCGATACGACGATTATAGCGCTGACGGCTTATGCGTTGCAAGATGACGAAGCGCTCTTTCGGAAGAGCGGCATGGACGACTACCTATCGAAACCGGTGAGTCTAAATATCTTAAAAGAAACGCTGGATAAGCATCTTCATATGGCACATAAGCTTGGCCGCAGGCGTATCGAATCCGGCGGCAGCTATCGTGACCAGCGGCGTACTGCAACCAAGCACCGTATTGATGTCGTCAGCCATCAGGTGAATCAAGTTTTTCGCCTTTATGAACAACAGCAATTTGACTTAATTGAAGTGATCGTCAACGATATGAAAAAGGGGTTGGAAGCATTAAATGCCGAGTCGATGAAGACGATGACATTTAAAATTGCGCTGGATTTAAGAAAAGCGCAGTATGATATGGCATATGAAAAAATGCAGACATTGCGTACCATGTTTGATGAGTTTAAGGCAAGTGTGCCGGAGGTGGACGATGATGAGTAAGATTTTGATTGCTGAGGATGACGCTGTCAGCCGTAAATTTTTAAACCAGTTTATGAGTCAATTCGGTTCATGCGATTTGGTGATTGATGGCTACGAAGCTGTTGATGCATTTTTGCTCGGCATTCAGGAAGGGGATCCATATGATTTGATTTGTCTGGATATTATGATGCCGAAATTAGATGGTATTCAAGTGCTTCAAACGATACGCAAATTGGAATCAGAGACCTTAGAGGGTGGACGGTCACGTATTATTATGACCACGGCATTAGGTGAAACGGAAATGGTGAGAACGGCATTTGATAACGGTTGTGATGCCTATGCTTCAAAACCGATTGATACTGAAAAATTTGTTGAAGTACTTGGGAGCCTCGGCATCAAAAGCATGAAAGGTGGTAAGACGTGAGCAATATTTTAATTGTAGACGATTCACGTGTAGACAGAAGTATTATTGCCAATATCATTAAGAAAAATGTATCGGAAGCAATTATTTATGAATCAGATGATGGTATGAATGTCGAGCAGATGCTGCGGTTGGAGGATATCGCGCTCTGTATTCTGGATCTTAGGATGCCCTATCGTGATGGCATTGATATCTTAGAAACGATTAAGTCGGATGCACAGATTATGGATATTCCCGTTATTGTCTGTAGTGCCGTAATGGATTCAGAAACGCTGTCTTCAGTGCTCACATTGGGTGCATACGATTATTTTACAAAACCGCTTTCAGAAGAAGTCATGAAAATTGCACTACCGCTGAAAGTTAAAAATGCCATCGAACTCAGCAAGCGCACAAAACACATTATTGAGCTTAGTCAAATTGATGCTTTAACAGGGCTCTATAACCGTCATTACTTTAAAATGCATATTGCCTCGGAAAATACCAAAGGCAATCGGTCTTATGCCATGCTCATGGCGGATATTAACGGCCTCAAACTTGTCAATGATGCCTTTGGCAGTGACTATGGCGACCAGTACATGATTCAGGTTTCGCAGATTATCAAGGATGTGATGCCGAAAGAATCGATTTGTGCGAGATGGGGTGGTGATGAATTTGCCATCTTGCTTCCGGATGCTGATAAAAAATGTGCTGAACAGTATGCATCAAAAATAAGAAAGCAATTTGCCAAAATGCAAACAGCAGAGCTTAGTATGAGTCTCGCCTTTGGTTGGGATTCGAATACCGATCGCGAAAGTGACCTATTTAAACTGCTGACGAATGCAGAAGATGCAATGATTCGAGATAAAATATTGGAGAGTGAAAGTGCGAGAAGCTCCATGATTATTGCAATTTTACATACATTACACGAAAAAAATCCGCGAGAAGAAGCACATAGCAGACGTGTCAGCGAGCTTTGCTACCGGATGGGGGAAGCGCTGGAGCTCAGTGATAAAGAGCTTCACGACCTCAAAGTTATCGGACTCTTACATGACATTGGCAAAATTGCCATTGATGAAAACATATTAAACAAACCCGGTAAATTGGTATATGAGGAATGGCTTGAAATCAAACGCCATCCGGAAATAGGGCATAGAATATTATCGGGTGCACCTGAAATGAGAGAATATGCCCATATCATTCTCTGTCATCACGAGCGGTTAGATGGCAAAGGTTATCCCAACGGTCTGCGCGGTGATGATATACCGCTTTACTCAAAGCTGCTTTCCATTATCGACAGTTATGACGCGATGACATGTGAACGGCCTTATCGGAAAACACTAAGTGCAGAAGAGGCCGCAGAGGAACTGATCAAACACAGCGGCACACAATTTGATGAAGCGCTGACAGCCATTTTTGTTGAGAAAGTGATCGCAAGCGAGTGTCATGTGTGTGGAAAGGCAGGTCGTGTATGATTCGAAGTTGGCGATTGAAGGGAATACTGGCAATACTCATGGTGATACTTCTTTTCAGCGGCTGTCAGAAAGAACCATTAACCATTGGGTTGATGGGAACGATGACGGGACCGAACTCTGACTTATCGATATCGGGGAGGCGCGGCGCTGAAATTGCAGTAGATGAAATCAATCAGTCCGGCGGATTGCTTGGGAGAGAAGTACAATTGAAACGCATTGATGACGAGAATGATAAGCAGATTGCGATGGCGGGTCTTAATATCTGTGCTGACGAAGGTGTCAAATTGGTGATAGGCCCCTATACCAGCGGTATGATTACCCCGAACATTGAAAAAGTCAATGCCCTTGACATGTTATTGCTAGGGCCGACGATCAGTGCGGATGAGCTGTCGGGAAAAGATGATCACTTTATACGGTTTATTGCATCTACGCAGGAACAGGCAGTGATTCTTGCAAATTACATTACGGAGGTTTCATTACAGCGAGTGGTAATACTATCAGATTCTCGCAACGATGGTTTTGCTGATGCGCTTATACAAAATTTTGAAGAAAAGATTAAGATTCAAATGGGGATCGATGTGTCGGCGCTAAGGTTTAATCCACAGCAGGATATTGCTTTAGATACGGTCATTAAAGAAGTTAAGACTTTACAGCCCGACGGCATCTTTATCATCGCTTCTGCAGAGGACTTGGCATTCATTGCACAGCGATTGCACCAAGAAGCTATTGACGCAAAACTCTTTGGGCCGTTGTGGGCCAATACCCCTGAACTAATGCGAAAAGGCGGCAAAGCAGTTGAAGGGATTGTCGTCATTGGCGGCATTGATCCCGAAAACGGCAATCCTGCATTTAATGCTTTTTCTGCAACCTTTACGGAGCGCTTCGGTGAAGCGCCGACATTCGCATCTGTTTACTCTTATGAGACGGTGAAGGCACTTGCACAAGCTGTTGAAAAGGCAAAGTCTGCGGAACCTGATGCAGTGAAGGCGGCGCTGATTGAAATTGGCAGTTATGAGGGGCTGCAAGGCATTTACCAAATTGATGCCTATGGTGATAACACACGTGCGTATATGCTCTTTCAGAATATCGGTGGCGAAATGAGAAAGGTAGATTAAGATGAGAAGTCTCAAGCGTGAGCTGATGCTTAAAAGTGTCGTCATTTTCATCGTTATGTTCATGATTTTTGCCAGTGCCTTGTATAAAGTTTCCGAAAAGATGATTTATCAAGACATTCAGGAACACAATGTGCTGCTGGTGAATCTTGTCACTGAACGTATTCATCAGGCGGTGGAAAAGCCGGTTTATTTGGTTCGAGAACTAAAAGCGCACCTCGAACTCAGCGGCAGCAGTGTGACATCTGAAGAGGCAGTCAATTACTTAAAAAGCGTCGAAGCCGTCTATCCATTTGTTGGTCAAATCCGCATTGTCGATGGTGAAGGTAATGTTTGTATCGTTGTGCCGGAAAATGAAATGGTTTTAAATACCAATGTCAAAAATGAAAGTTTTTTTGGTATACAAAATAAGACCTTTGACTATGTGTGGTCAAATGTTTATATTTCTCAAATCACATACCAGCCTACGATTACGCTTTCCACAAATTTGGAGGGCTATTTTGTCGTGGTCGATTTAAGGCTGGATAAAATGACGGACATTATTGCCTATGAGGGCTATGAAGCCCTTAAAGGCATGTCGCTAGTTGATTTACATGGCAATTATCTTATTGACGATCAAATGGTCAATGTATCACAGCGACTGCGTTTTCCTAATTTTGATGCGATTAAAGCATCCATGGAACAGGGAGAAGCGTTTACTGCGGTAAACGGCGTATCGGATACACTCTACGCGATGACACCTATTCACGATCTCTTTCTCATCATACAGATAGATAGACGCGATGCAGAGAAGCCGCTGGCGATTCTGAAAATAGGAATTGCTGCAATTTTGTTTATTATGATCGTGCTCAGTTTGCTGCTGTTTTTTATGAACGCAAGGCGCACGATGCGCGACTTTAAGAATCTTCACGACAGGGCACTTGCCTATGCAGAAGGGCATTATGACTATTCGCCAGCAGACAGTCAATTTCAAGAGTTCAACGAATTGCAGCACTATATGGAAACGATGGCGGGGCGCATATCAAAACGCGAAAAGCAAATCCAGCAGATGAATGACAATTTGGAAAAAATGGTGATTGAGCGAACAGAACAGCTGCAAGAGGCAAATACGACGCTCGAGTCGACCAATAGCATTTTGGCGGCAACCAATGTGCAGCTGGAAACAGAAATGGCTGAACGCCAAAAGATTGAAGTGCAGATGGTACAGATGAATCGTACACTGGAAGCAAAAGTTAAAGCGCGAACCAAAGCACTTTCAGAATCAAAGGAACGCTTAGAAGCACTTAACAATTCACTCGAACGCGAAATCGCAGAGCACAAGGAAACGGTTTCGCTATTAGAAGAGAAGGAGGCTGCCCTGCAACGTGCCGTCAACAGTGCGGAATCTGCTAACGAAGCTAAAAGCCAATTCTTGGCTAATATGAGCCATGAAATTCGAACGCCTATGAATGGCATTATCGGCATGATTGATATTTTTTCTTCCACAGATTTATCGGAAGAGCAACTGAGCTATTTAAAAACCATTCGTGCTTCATCAAGGACATTGATGACAATCCTTAATGATATTTTGGACTTTTCGAAAATGGAGGCAGGCAAAGTACAGATCCAGCATGAGCCTTTTGATTTTCATCAGACACTAGAAGACATTTATCACCTCTTTTTAACATCTGCAAAGCAAAAGGGGATTACACTGGACATCTTTGGCGATGACGGTATCCCAATGATGCTCCTCGGTGACGGAAATCGCCTGCGGCAAGTGCTTTCAAATCTCGTAGGCAACGCGATTAAGTTTACAGAAGACGGCGCTGTAGTCATTCAAGTCAAATTGCTGAACGAAAGCGCCAAGACAGCAAAAATACAAATTGCGGTAAAAGACACGGGCATTGGCATTGACGATGCCAATAAAGACAGGCTCTTTCAGCGCTTCTCACGATTTAACAACAAGTGGGAATCACGCGTGCAGGGAACGGGACTTGGACTGGCGATTTCTAAGATGTTGGTGGAACTCATGGGTGGGAGTATTAGTTTCAACAGCACAAAGGGCGTCGGAAGTACATTCTATATAGAGATGACCTTTGAAAAGTACAGTGCATTAACAGCTGACGGTAATCAAGAACTGGAAGCACAGCAAATCACCTTTGAAGGTTGGAAGCTGCTGCTGGCAGAAGATGATCCAACCAGTGCCTTTATGATGCAAACCTTTTTAAAACGCTATGGTATTGAAGTACATCGTGTATCAGATGGTGAACAGGCGGTGACAAAGGCATTGTCAGAAGCTTTTGATATTGTATTGATGGATGTCAATATGCCTTATGTCGACGGTCTTGAGGCGAGCAGGCGATTTCGCAAAGAAGGCATTTTAAACCGCGCCGGCAAATCGATGATTATTATTGCCATGACGGCATATGCGATGCAGGGCGATCGGGAAAAATGCATTAATGCAGGAATGGATGATTACATTAGTAAACCGATTAATTTCGAATTGCTGATCGATCGCCTTTCCCATTATCGCGAACAGGTCGGAACAAATGAACAGTCAGTGTCTGATATCGAGGTTCAGCATATAACGTCTGAAACGCATCTCAATGCGACAGATGCGGCCGATGGTCTAGCGCTCGACGTCGTTATGTCAGCGCTGAGAATAGCCTCGGGGCTTGATGAAATGACATGCATAGAGGTAATAAAGACCTATTTAGAACAGTCTGCTGAAATAATGACGGCCCTAAGAGCCGATGGTGATACAGGGAAATTGCTTCACAAACTCAAGGGATCATCCGGTAATGTCAGAGCAGAAGCGATTATGAACCTCGCCCAGCGGGCAGAAACATTATACAAAATGGGAAATCATAAGGAAACATTTGCACTGATTGACAATATTGAAAAGCAGCTGGATTCTTATCGAAGGGCTTTTTCAGATCAGTACCATTCTATGCTGTGATAACAAAACGAAAAAGCGCTCAAAGGCTCTGTAAATTAGAAATATTGTTTTTGGAGTGCCTAGTATGATAGCGCTGTCGATGGTTTAACGTGCATGATGCATTCAAATAGATGTCGCTGAGACGCAAACGATAAGCGAAATACAAAGATAAATCCCAGGAAGCGCCGATGAATGGAAATTTACCTTGACCAATAGGCTGTCAAGGTGTTAAGATGCCCATACAGAGACGAGAGGTTGGGCAATGTCAGAAGAAAAAATAATGGAATCGGCAATACGCGCATTGCTGTATGAGGTTTCCGCGACGCCGAAGCCGGGTTTGGTAGATCGATTAAATAATGGTGCACACAACGATATGGACTTTTTTAGTTTTATTGACAGCAGTGTGGCACTTCACACGTATTTCTACAAAATAAAAGAGGCAATTGCTGCTCTGTACCGCCAATGGCGGACATTGCCGCCTGCGGAAGCCGTGTTTCAAAAACTAGTGCCGTTGGGGATTGATGCAGAAGCTAAAATGAAACAGGCAACGGGCGGCGTCAATACGCACAAAGGGGCAATCTACGCACTGGGACTTTTGACGTCTGCTTCGCTTGAATGTCTGTATCTACACGGCTGCTGTGAGATTCCGAAGATTTTAAAGCGCGTCAGCGATTATGTGGCGCCAACACTTGAGAAGGATTTTGCACATCAGAAGGAAGCGTTGAAATTGAGCTACGGCCAGATTCAGTATGAACAAATGGGATTACTCGGTGCGCGAGGTGAAGCCTATCATCAGTATGCCTCAGCGACAGAAGTCGGCATACCGATGCTGGAAACGGCACTTGAACGAGGCTGTGATATTAACCGTGCGATGCTGCATGCGCTTATCGGCTTGATGGCATCTGTGATGGATTCGAATGTCATTGGCCGTCATAATGTCGAGATGCTAAAGGCAAGTCAGTGCCGTGCCAACGAAGTGCTGGAAATGGGCAGTGTTTTTACCATAGAGGGGATGGCGGCAATTACCGCTTACGACCAGTGGTGTATTGATTCTTATGTCAGTCATGGTGGTTGTGCTGATCTTCTTGCGGTAAGTGTCTATCTCCATTTTGTAAAAGAAATTTGAAATTTTTGTTGCATTTTTGAAAATGATGATTTAAAATTGACATGTAGCCAAGCAAAGGTTGACCTAAAAGCGACATTTGCGGGCATATTTTAAAAAAGTGAATGTTACGGACAAGGATTAGTGAAGAGCTATGAAGGTCAGTATATAAAATCTAAGATTTTGTATACTGGCTTTTTTTGTTGCTTAAAAAGGAATGAAAAGGAATAATATGGAAGCAACATATTTGGAAACTGTAAAACCAGGCACAAAAGCATATGAGGAAGTGATGGGCCTGCTGTTGGAAAACGGCATCCGCATGGATGATGCCGTCCAAAAGACATTTGGCTATTTTTCAGATGATCAGCTAATTGGTACGGCATCTACCTGCGAAAATACCATTCGGAGTATTGCCGTTAAAAAAACACATCAAGGCAGCAATGCATTGGCGGAAATGCTGAATGAAATTATCCTCGTACTGTACGATGCAGGGTTCCAAAATCAGTTTATCTATACGAAATGCCTTTATGCCGATACGTTTAAACACTTGGGTTTTTTTGAAATCGAAAGGGTCGAACCGGATGTGGTATTGCTGGAACGCCAGCCAAACGGCATTCGAAATTTTGCACATTATCTGGAATCGTTCCGGGTGATTGGTGATGCCATTGGTGCCATCGTCATGAACGCCAACCCTTTTACGCTGGGGCATCAATACTTGATTGAAACCGCAGCAGCGCAATGTGATTTTTTATATATATTTGTCGTTACAGCAGAGCACTCTGCTTTTAAACACGAAGATCGCTATAAAATGATTGTCGATGGTACTGTGCATATAAAAAATGTCATGGTCATCCACGGCGGTCAGTATATTATTTCCGATGCGACATTCCCCAATTACTTTTTAAAGCATGCATCGGATGCAACACGCGTTCAAGCGGTTTTGGATCTTAAAATTTTTTCGAAGTATTTTGCCGCAGCGCTTAAAATCAATAGGCGCTTCATCGGTGAAGAGCCGTACTGTCAAACGACATCGGCATACAACGAAGCCATGAAGGTGATTTTACCGGAGGCCGGCATCGAAGTCATCGAAATACCAAGGCGCATGGTAGATGATACATGGATCAGTGCTTCACGCGTTCGCAATCTTCTTAAAGAGAATGATTTGGACGGCGTCAGAGAATTGGTACCTGAGACGACACTCATATTTTTAAAATCACCGAAGGGTCGTCAGACCATTGGGCGCATTAAGCGATCTACATCAAGACATTAGGAGGCTGAAGATGCAATTAAACAAACCTGCGACATCGGGCACGATGGATTCATGCGATATCAGTATCCGCATTGAAAACAATACCGGCACAGAGAATGAAGTGTTTTTATCCAGTATTGTTGAAAAGCAGTACGGCAAACAAATTGTGGCACTTATTCACGAAGTACTTAAAAAACATCAGATAAAGGGTGTAACGGTCAATGCTGTAGACAGAGGCGCACTTGACTGCACCATTAAAGCGCGGCTGGAAAGCGCGATATACCGCGGACTTGGAAAAGAACACGCATTAGATTGGAGTGTGATCGATCATGAGTAGACTGAGACGAACCATGCTCTATGTGCCGGGAAGCAAGCCCGGCATGTTGGCAGACGTTGCCATCTACGGCGCCGATGCCATTATGTTTGACCTTGAAGATGCAATTTCACTGAAAGAAAAAGACACGGCGAGAATGCTCGTCTACAATGCCGTTAAAACAGTTGACTATGGCAATACAGAATTGGTTTGCCGAATTAACGGACTCGACTCGCCTTATGGTGAACGCGATATAGAAGCCATGGTTGCTGCGGGCATACACGTCATCAGACTGCCGAAAACAGAAACGGCGCAAGACCTCCACGACGTTGAAGCACTTATTGAAAAATATGAAAAGAAATATGACAGAAAGATTGGCAGTGTTCGCATGATGGCGGCTATTGAAAGCGCCCTTGGGATCATTAACGCTTACGAAATTGCCACGGCTTCAAAACGCTTGATCGGCATTGCCATTGGTGCTGAAGATTATGTAACAAACCTTAAGACAAAGCGTTCGCCAAGTGGCGTGGAAATTCTCTATGCGCGTTCGCAGCTCCTCAATGCGGCAAGAGCAGCCGGTATTGCCGCACTGGATACTGTTTTCTCTGATATTAACGACATGGAAGGCTTCGAAAATGAAGTAAAACTGATTAAACAGCTCGGCTTTGACGGCAAATCAGTGATTAATCCGAAACAAATTCCGGTTGTACATGCTGTTTATAAGCCGACGGATGCAGAGGTAGCGCATGCAAAAGCTGTTGTCGCAGCCATTGAAGAGGCAGAGGCAAAGGGGTACGGCGTTATTTCGCTCAAGGGGAAAATGGTAGATAAGCCAATTGTAGAACGCGCTGAACGGATACTTGAACTTTCTAAACTAAGTGAGTAGGTGACATATGAACGACTTAAAAAGACATGGAAAAGCAATTAAGGTCTATGAAGGCGAGAACAAAGTGTTGTCCTCACTGGAAGAGGCTATTGATAAAGCGGGCGTTAAAGATGGTATGACCATTTCTTTTCACCATCATTTCAGAGAAGGCGACTATACACTGAACATGGTCATGGCGGCGATTGCGAAAAAAGGCATTAAAGATATTTGTATTGCATCCAGTTCGCTTGGAAAAATTCATGAACCGCTAATTGAACACATTCAAAATGGTGTTGTAACAGAAATCCATACGAGTGGGCTTCGCGGTAAACTCGCCGAATTCATTTCAAAAGGTGGACTTGAAAAACCCATTACTATTCGCAGTCACGGCGGGAGAGCGCGTGCTGTTGAAGCAGGTGAAATTAAAATAGACGTTGCATTTTTAGCAGTACCAAGCACAGATGCAATGGGAAACGCCAGCGGCATTGGCGCCAATACGCAATGCGGCTCACTGGGCTATGCCATTGTCGATGCGCACTATGCGGATACGGTGGTGCTGCTGACGGATGATTTAAAATCTTACCCGAATATGCCGGCAAGTATTCGTCAGCAAGAGGTTGATTATATTGTAAAGCTCGAAAAGATCGGCGATCCCGAAGGCATTTCGGCAGATGCAACACGCTTTACGAAAAACCCTAAAGAATTAAAGATTGCAGAAAATGCCGCGAAAGTGATTAGGGCACTGCCGTACTTTAAAGACCAGTTTTCGTTTCAAACGGGTTCAGGGGGGGCTTCACTTGCCGTCACGCGATTTTTAAAGGACTTTATGAAAAAAGACGGGATCAAAGCTTCCTTTATCCTCGGTGGGATTTCTCAGCCAATTGCCGAAATTCTCGAAGAAGGCCTTACGGACCATTTGTTCGATACGCAGACATTTGACGCCTATGCCATTGAATCATTCAGAAAAAATCCTAATCATCATGAAATTTCGGTTTCTGAGTATGCAAATCCGTGGAGCATGGGAAGTGTTGCCTCTCAACTGGACTATGTGATTTTAAGTGCACTGGAAATTGATAGAGATTTTAATGTCAACGTTATGACGGGGTCTGACGGCATTATCATGGGTGCGTCAGGCGGCCATAGCGACACGGCGGAATCTGCTAAAGTAACGGTAATCGTGGCACCGCTCTATAGGGGGCGCATTGCAACGGTTGTGGATAAAGTAACCAGTGTCATTACACCTGGGAAAGACGTTGATGTCTTAGTGACAGAACGCGGTATTGCGGTTAATCCTGCACGTAAGGACATCTTGGCAATCCTTGAAAAAACAAACTTACCGGTTGTTTCCATTGATGCATTGGCAGATGCGGCACTTAAAATTGTCGGCAAGCCCGATCCAATTGAGTTTACGGATCGTGTTGTCGCGAATATTGAGTATCGCGATGGGAGTATGATTGATGTTATCTACCAAAGTAAAGCATAACCCAACGCTTGAAACCGTGCTCGCCGACCGGGAAGCCAAAGCAGAAAAAGTCAAATTACTTGCGACAAAGTATCATGCGCCCGTGATCGGTATTCGCGTGAATATTCCGGGTCCTGAAAAAAAGACGCCTTGGGCATTTAAGCTCTATCGTGCAGCAGTTGATGCCGTTGAAAAAATGCTGGATGAGAAAGGCATTGTTTATTGCAGCATTGAAATGAAAGCACACTATGAGTTTTTAACGCTGGTTGTGGCACACAAAGAGGCGCCGACTTTAAAGCGGTATCTCGTTGAAATTGAAGAATCATGCGAGATCGGCAGAATCTTTGATCTGGATGTTTATATGGCTGATGGCATACCGTTATCGAGAGCGGAAGGACATGAGCGAAAATGCTATCTTTGTGACGAACCTGCTCATGCCTGTGCACGGAGCCGGGCTCACAGCTTTAAGGATTTGGAACAATACCTGATATCGAAAGCCGATGTGCTTTGATATAAATCTTAGGGGAAGAAAAATGAGTCGAACAAACGGCATAAGACTGGATTACCGTCTAAAAAATGAAAATCCTATACGGGAATTGGGATGTTCGACATCATCAAAAAGGAGGAAAAACATGAAATTGAACAAGAAACTCATTTCATCAATGCTGTCCGTTGCGTTGATTGGTGCGCTTGCACTCTCTGGTTGCGCAAGTCAATCATCATCGTCAGAACCAGCAGCTTCGTCTTCAAGCACAAGCTCGAGCTCGAGCAGTGAATCGACTGACTATCCTAAAAGTGCAATGGAATTTATCGCACCGTCCGGCGCAGGCGGCGGCTGGGACCTCACGATCAGAACCGTTGCAAAAGTACTTCAAGATACATCATTAGTCAATGTGCCGATGCCGGTTACCAATAACTCAGGCGGCGGCGGGGGCGTCAATCTCGCTTACATGCAAACGCAAGAAGGCTCTGACAAGCTCATTTCTGTTTATTCACCACCTATCCTGCTCATCAACCTCAATGGTTCGAGTGAATACAGCTATAAAGAAACGACACCTATTGCAAGATTGATTACAGATTACGGTGCATTTGTCGTACCGAAAGATTCACCGTATAAATCAATAGCGGATGTGATGGATGCTCTTAAAAAAGATCCGAAAAGCGTCAAAATAGGCGGCGGTTCTTCTGCGGGCAGTATGGATCATATTCAATTTCTCATCGTAGCAAAAGCCGCTGGTGTTACCGATCTTAAAGAGATCGACTATATCAGCTTCCAAGACGGAACGGCAACGGCTCAAATTCTGGGCGGTCACGTAGATCTTTTGACAACAGGTCTCGGTGACGTTCAATCTCTGATTGAAAGCGGGGATCTCATTGCGCTTGCGCAAACAGCTTCCGATCGTGTTGGTGAAGGTGCTCTCGCTGAGATTCCGACTTGTAAAGAGCAAGGGATTGATGTGACGTTTGAAAACTGGAGAGGTTTATTTGGAGCGCCTGGCATGCCTGATTATGCCGTTGACTTCTGGCGAGATACACTTAAGAAAATGACTGAAACAGATGAGTGGAATGCTGAGCGTACAAAACACGGTTGGGCAGATGCTTACATGGACAAAGAAGACTTCGAAAGCTTCTTGGCTGAAAAGAATGAAGAATACAAAGGTATTCTTGCAGAAATAGGTCTTTTAGCAGAGTAATCAGTTAAAGCTTTGCGTCTCTTATCACATAAGATTCTTCTCAAGCAGAATTACCCTGGGTTATATACCCGGGGCAGTTCTGGGACGCAAAGGACTTGATTTGAAATACGTATTTAGAATGACGGTGGACATGCCAAAGGCATATCTGCATTAAATGGAGGCATCATGGAAAAGCAAAAAACGAATTTTGACTTTTTAACAGGACTTATTACGATCGTCATAGGTATCGTATACGGGATTATGTCATACATGCTTAAGAGAAGCCCCATGGGGAATCCGTTATCGCCATCCATATTTCCGTTGATATTGGCGTGCGGTATGGTGTTGTTCGGCATAATCCTTTTGTTGAGAAGTGATTTAGAAACAACGAAAAGGGCATTTGCGCAAATAAAAGCGACAACGACCGCGAAAGATAAGCTCAGTCATCAAATGATTTTTGCTACTGTTGCCGCTGCCATTATTTATGCTTTTTTATTTGAACGCGTGGGCTATGTCATCGCAACATTTTTGTTTATGAGTTTTATGCTGACGATTACAAACGGGAAAAAATGGCTGATGAATTTGCTCACATCATTGATTTTCAGTATTGTTGTCTATTATGTTTTTAGCTACTTATTAGGTGTTATCTTACCTAAAACACCGTTTCTCAACATCTAGGAGGTCTTATGGAAGTTCTATCATTATTCTTTGACGGCCTGCTGACCGCAATACAGCCATATCACCTCTTATTGATTACTTTTGGCGGTGTATTGGGGACTATTGTCGGCATGCTGCCGGGGCTTGGACCCGCAACTGGTGTGGCGGTCCTTCTCCCGATTACATTTTCAATGAGTCCGACGGCTGCGCTAATCACAATGGCAGGCGTGTACTATGGCGCGATGTTTGGCGGTTCGAGAAGTTCTATTCTCATCAACACGCCGGGAGACGGCGCGGCACTTGCGGCAACCTTTGACGGTTATCCAATGGCGATGAACGGCAAGGCTGAATCTGCGCTGGCGATTAGTGCGATTGCCTCATTTATCGGCGGCCTCATCTCTGTTGTCTTTCTCATTGCGCTGGCAACGCCAGTGGCAAAATTTGCATTAAAATTTGGACCCGCTGAGTATTTTCTCTTGATGGTTGCAGCACTTTCCATGACGGCATCTATGTCGAAGGGCAATATGGTAAAGGGATTTATTGCGACATTATTCGGACTTATGATTTCTACTGTCGGGATTGATGCGCAGTCGGGTATTCCAAGATTTACTTTTGGTATTTTGGAGCTTCAAACGGGAATCGACTTCTTGGTCGTCATCATTGGGCTCTATGCGCTGGGTGAAGTTTTTAAGGCTTTCAAAGCCATCAATGAAGGCAAGAAAATCCCGCAGAAGAAATTCGGGAGAATTTGGATTAGCAAAGAAGAATGGCAAAAGACATGGCTGCCGATTTTAAGAAGTACACCGCTTGGATTTGTCGTTGGCGCCTTGCCGGGAGCGGGCGGTACGATGGCATCACTGATGGCTTATAATAATGAAAAGCAGTTTTCTAACAATCCGGATGATTTTGGAAAAGGTGAAATCGTCGGGCTGGCGGCACCGGAAGCAGCAAACAATGCGGCGTCGGTTGGTGCGTTTATTCCAATGTTGACACTCGGTATACCCGGTTCGGGTACGACAGCCGTTATGATGGGTGCGCTGCTGATGTTGGGCATTCAGCCAGGACCATTGCTGTTTACACAGCATCCAGATGTCGCTTGGGGACTTATTGCCAGCATGGTAATTGGCAACTTCGTCCTTGCGATTGTCAATATACCAATGGCTGGTCTATTGGTTCGCGTACTTTCGGTTGATGCTAAAATACTGTATCCAATTGTTTTGGGTTTAGCTTTTGTCGGTACTTACGCCATTTCAAGTTCAGTTGTCGATTTCTTTATCCTTATCATCTTTGGCGTTCTCGGCTATTTTATGGATAAAATCAAAATTCCAACGGCACCGATGATCTTGGCGGTTATAGTCGGCGGGACCATGGAGCAGTCTTTTAGACAGGCGACGCGGATTTCAAATGGTTCACTCGGCATCTTTGTCGAATCGCCATTGGCACTTGCACTTATTGCAATCACCGTTATTTCTGTTGTCTACCCTGCCATTAAAGCATCATTGGCAAAACGTAAAGCAAAAACCGTATAGACAGTTAACAGATGATTGATCATAAATAGAAGATTAAGCGTTTTATAAGCGATGGTTCAAGTCACCCTACGGGTGACTTTTGCCGGTTGATGGTATAAGATAGAAGGGTGTAAAAATACAAGCAAATTCATTTCCGAAAGCAGCGGCTGAAATCGGAAATCTGTTGCGCTCTGTACAAAATAAGCAGTTGATTATAGATTGAGGGAGTGATGTCATTTCCTTGATTGTGAATAAAATGGAAATGAGTGAAAAAGATGAATATACGCCATCATAAAATTGAACTGAAGAGCTTAATCATTTTGGTTTTTTCATCAGTTGTGATGCTGATTATTGTCTCAGCTTCTTATTTAAACTATAAGGCGATCCAGGACAATGTTGTTGAAATTGAACAATACCAATTGCTTTCACAGGCGCAGACGCTGGCGAAGAGTATTGAAAACTTCTTTACGAACCAGCGGCATAATTTAGAGATTTTGGCTAAAAACCGTAATTTCATCAATGATTTGAAAGCTTATAGTGAAGTTGCGGAAGCAGGAGATGACATTTATAAAACACAATTTCAGAATATTGTAGATTATTATGTGATTCAGAGTGACAATATAGAGCTTATACGAATTGTCGATTCAGAGGGCGCTGAGATTTTTTCATATCCGTCAATTGATTATGGTCAAGGGCTCGAGGTCGATCTGCCGCATGTTAAAGCAGTTCAAAGCACCGTTACAGGAGATATTTATAAAGAAAACGGCTATTTGTATGTGAATGTTCTCGAACCCGTTTGCATAGAAGATGAGCTGACGGCGGTTCTCTATGTGAAAGTGAAACTTGACACCATTTACTATGCCATGGTGGCACCTGTTAAAGCCGGGGATATGGGCTATGCATCGGTTAAGGATTCCGACGGTGTGCTCATTATGCACCCCAATAGAGAAGATATTGGCGTAGACGTTATTGAAGCGCGGGTTGGCGCCTATCCGGAATTTGACTGGTCTGAACTCTTAACCCTAATTGAAAAGCAGAAGCGCGGGGAATCCGGGGTCGGGATTTACCATTCGCTTTGGTTTACAGACAACGATCAAAAGCGCGTTAAGAAGTTCAATGCCTTTGCACCAGCTTTTATTGGCAATGACTTTTGGGTCATTAACATTTCGAAGGATTATGAAGAAGTTGTTACGTTCCTTAAGCAGCGCACGTATGCGGTTATGATTGTCAATTTCTTTATCGTGTTGCTGTACGTGACGATTTTGTTTTATGCTTACCGCAGAAAAAAGGACAGGGCGTTGATGGAAAAGGAGCGCATGCTGCTGACACAGGTCAAGTCGCTCAACGAAGAACTGGAAGAAGATATTGCTAAACGAATCATTCTTGAAAAAGAACTCATCATGAGCCGCAATAAATTCCAAAATATCTTTCAGTCAGGCTCGGACTGCATCTTTGTCATTAATACCAAAGACCCCGGAAAAATTGATGAGGTCAATGATAAAGTAGTCAAATCACTTGAATTCGAGAAAGTTGAGCTGCTCGGCAAGCGGTATTTTGACATCAGCAGTATTGTAACAGAAAAATACCTTGAGAAACTGCTGGAGGAATTGAAACGCAATCAGAATGTCATGTTTGAGGATACCTTAAAAGCCAATCACGGCAAAACCATTCCCGTCGAGATCAACGTGCGCATTTTGGAAGATGAAAAAGCGGAGCAGCTCGTCATGATTTCTCGGGATATCAGCATTAAAAAGCGCTATGAAAGCGAGATGGAAGAGAAGAAGCGCTGGGAGGCGCTGATGATCTATCAGTCGCGTCTGGCGGCGATGGGTGAAATGATTGGCAGTATTGCCCATCAATGGCGACAGCCGCTTAGCGGTATATCCATGATCTTCAATAATTTAGAGGATGCTTATCACTACAATGAACTGGATGAGGACTACTTAAAAAAACAGGGAAAGCGCATGCAGGCATTGGTTAAGTATATGTCTCAGACCATTGATGACTTTAGATTTTTCTTCAATCCTAAAAATGACCGGGAAGATTTCCTGATTTCAAGTGTCGTCGACAGAACGCTTGAATTCCTAAATGAAAGCGTCAGACTTAACAACATTGAAATTATCTATGAACTGGAAAAGGATTCGCTAATTTACGGCAGGCCTAACCAGCTTTCGCAAGTGCTGTTCAGTATTTTAAAAAATGCCATTGACGCCATTGTCATCTGCGAAGCGGATCTGCGTAAAATTTGGATAAAGATTTTGCAAAACGAGGATCAATTGACAATCGAAATAGAGGATACCGGCGGCGGTACCGCACATGAACATTTGATAAAGATCTTTGACGCCTACTATACGACAAAAGAGGCGCATAATGGTACCGGACTGGGGCTCTATATTTCAAAAGTTATCGTTGAAAAGAATTTTTCAGGAAGAATTATGGCGAGAAATGGGCAGTATGGATTATGTATTACGATGGTTCTGCCGTTAATTCACCCTGAGGAAATGAGGGGAGTATAACATGACGGACGAAAAGGGTTACAGTCATCTAAAAGTCTTGTACGTCGAAGATGAAATGTATTTAAGAGAGGAAATTGCAACATTTTTAAAGCGAAGGATTGGCAAGCTTTATCTGGCAGAGGACGGCGCAGAAGGGATCGCTATATTCCAGCGCGAGCGAATTGACCTCGTGATCACGGATTTAAAAATGCCGAACATGGGCGGTTTGGAGATGGCCAAGCGCATTCGAGAGTTTGACGCCGATGTGCCTATTATTATCACAACGGCCATCAGCGATGTTGGGCTGATGCAGGAATCTATTGAAGTCGGCATTGAACGCTATTTGTTAAAGCCCATTGACGTAACGGTGCTGGTATCTGCACTGGAAGCTGTGAGCGACAAGCTAGGGAAGAAGGATCAGCTGAAGGCCTTCGGCGCTATGAGCGCCGCACAGATCCAGCAATATGAGCGAAAGATTGAGGCGGAGATTGCAAAGCTGGTGAAGCTTTCATCGGGGAAGGGGCCAAAACGCGTCATTTGCCAGTTCAATGCAAATATCGTCGAAATTACGCTGCGTGAATCTAGGACACTTCTGGAAAACACTTTGCTTGAAACGGAAGAGAACAGGCGAATTGTCGACTACCTGCGCGAAACCTACTACCAGCAGTTGAAAGAGGCGATTCGCAATATCGTCATGACGTCAACAGCGTATCATGCCATATGGCTGAGCTTAACCTGCAACAGCGAAAAGGATGAGGATCGCATCAAGCTGATGCTGGAGGTGTAGACGTATCAATTCAACTAAAGTGTTTCGAACGAGTATTGTTAATCGTTCGAAACTACCTTAGTTGAAGACACTGTTTGGGTTGAGCTTTAATTAAGAAACCATATGTTAAAAAGCAGGAAAAATTGTCATGACCCAAGGAATGACAGTGACTGCAATTAAGATTGCTGGCAGCCATCCCATCTTTAGCATGTCTTTAATGCTGTACCCACCAGCAGTGATTACCATTGCGACAGTCGGTGTTGATAAGGGTGTCATATACGCAGCAAATGCGCCAATCCAAACGAGAATCATTGGGCCCATAGGGTTTGCACCTAATGATTTAGCGGTCAGGATTGCAATGGGTACAAAAATGTTAGCAATTGCCAAATTAGACATCGCTTGCGTTAATAAAAAAGGTACAATGAAAAATAGGCCACCTAGAATATAGCCGTTTCTACTCTCACCAACTAATGCGGCAACTGAATTGCCGATGATTTCACCTGCGCCGGTAGCGTCCAGTGCAGATCCCAAAGCAAAAGATCCAGCTACCAATAAAAGCATTTGGATGTTCATAGATAGAACGGCTTCGCGTTCGTTCAGTATACCTGAGGCAACCATAATGACTGCTCCAACCATTGTAATCACCCAAGAGGGAAGACCCGTATGGCTCTGAAACAGTAATCCAAGCGTGACTGCAATAAAAATAGTATATCCAAGAACTTCGCGAATTGGGTCCAAGTACTTCTTTTCTGAAATGCTGGCGCGATCAAGCTCTTTGATAACGATAGAAGGTGTATCTGGCGTGAATCGGTATGAGAAGAACATCGCATAAATAAATACAATAATGATTACTGGAATTCTGGCGATAATTGGATCAAGAAGACTGAATTGATAAGTTGTATACCCGTAATTTTCTAATAGTCCATTATATTGGGCATAGGCTGTGGCGCCACCGCCTATAGGCATATTCATTACGGTTGTAATACAAATTAAGCCTAAAGGAAACATTACTTTTGAAGGGCTTATTTTTAATTCTTTTGTCATCGCTAAAGCCAAAGGATATACCATTCCAAAAACAGCAGATGAACTCGGAATAAACTGTGCCAGTGCAAAGGCGATTAAGATATAGCCTATCATTATTTTTCGATAATTGCCGCCGCCGACTTTCGACAACAAACCTGCAATGTTTTCAACCATTCTAGTTTTTCCGAACCCTGCTGCAACAATAAACATGGAACCCATTAGGATAATATTGGAATTTGAAAAAACGGCTAAAGCCTTTGCTGGTTCCAGCGATCGTGTGATTACAAGTAAAAGCATGCTAATCATTGCTGTGACTGACATTGGTATCTTATTCATCAAAAAACTTACAATAGTGAATAGAAAGATTAATAATGTTACTATAATTTGAAACATATGTTCCCCCAAAAAAATTATTTGTTTAGTGCCAATAGATTCAGGCGTATTAAAACTCCCCAGGATGAATATCTGATGGTATTATGGATTTATATTCATCGCCATTTCTAGCTTCTATCAAATCTCTGTGCGCATCTTTTAATAAATCTGGATTTTCGAGAATATCTAGGGCGCTGCATGCTAAAACTAAAGCTGCAAAGTGCATTCCCTTATGAGCAATGGATGATTTGCCTTGAGCGACAGCCATCCAATTATGAACTTGTGTGCCTCTTGCAAATGTGGGTGCGCCTAATGTTGTCGTGGGGACAAGCCAACTCACATCGCCGACATCGGTTGACATGGGTGGTACGAAATGTTCTGGAAATTTATACAAATTCGTTTTAATTGGATTTTCAGGGTCTGAATCGGCGGTCAGAGAATTGAAAGACTTTGCGTAAGCAATCTCTTCTGTGGTATATTTTATTGGCAAAGAAAGATTAATATTGTTTTCTAATATGCTATCAAGTGTCTTATTTGGAAGCAAATTGGCATAGGCGCTAACCACTTTAACACTCGATACCGTCTCTGTCATTAGAGCGGCGCCTTTAGCAATGTTGGTAACTCTGTTTAAAATTTCGACGACCTGTGTTAATTTTGGTGCCCTGATTGCATAAATTGATTCAGCTTCCGGAGGCACAATGTTAGGTGCGTCACCCCCTGCGTTTAGTATTGCATAGTGAATTCTTGCGTCGGGAATTATATGTTCTCTTAAGTAATTTGTTCCGACATTCATTAATTCAACTGCATCAAGTGCACTTCTCCCCAAGTGTGGCGCAGCAGCAGCATGAGAACTCACACCTTTAAAATTAAAAAGAACTCTAGCATTTGACAATGATTGATTAATAAGGACTGTTGCATCACCGGGATGCCACGAGAACGCTGCGTCAACATCATTAAATACACCTTCCCTCACCATGAACGCTTTGCCTGAACCGCCTTCTTCAGCAGGACACCCATAGTATCGAACGGTGCCTTTCAGGTGATATTGTGCCATTAATACCTTCAATGCATAAGCAGCTTCCATCGCGGCAGTTCCCAATAGATGATGCCCGCAGCCATGACCTGCACCATTAGCCTGCACAGGTTTTTTAGAAGTTATATCATTAACTTGACTCATTTTCGGGAGCGCATCATATTCGCCTAAAAAGGCAATGATTGGAGAACCAGAGCCATATTCTGCTGAAAATGCCGTTTCGATGTCAGCAAGATTTTCTTTTATGAGAAATCCATGTGCCTCAAAAAAGTTTTTTTGAATGCTTACAGCGTTAAATTCTTTAAACTTTAATTCAGGCGTGTCCCATATCATATCGCTTATTTTTTCAAATTCTGTCTTTTTGTCGTGCATAATTGCTTTAATTTCATTTTTATACATTGTGTCGACCTCCATGTAGAAGCATAATGCCCCATTGATTAATTTTTATTAGCACAGGGGTGTTTAGATTTTTTACCTCCTTCGTATTGTGATACCTAATACATGGTGAATTTATTAGGCTAAGAAAATGGCTTAAAAATATCATAGCATTGAAAAAATATTAAAAATATATACTGTGAGTTTATGGGGGTGATGAAAAATATTCAGAATATTTAGAGATGATAAATCGAAAAGTAAAGAATTGATGATAGTATGAATGTGGGAGAAGTGATAAAAAGAAACAAGCTTCAAATGTAATCTGAATGTATAAGGAAATGATGCGATTTCCTCATATAATTTATTGAAGAGATATAATGGTGTTGGTATTGGGGGATAAGTATGACGTTGATACAATTGAAATATGTAATTGCATGTGAAAAAAACAGATCCTTTTCAGCGGCGGCTAAAGAAATGTTTACATCAACATCCAATATAAGCAAAGCGATTCATAATTTGGAGGTGGAAATTGGTTATCAGGTATTTAATAGATCGGTTAAAGGGCTCGAGATTACTGATAGGGGAAAGCTGTTTTTAAAGCATACTAAAGCCGTTTTCGTAGAGCTCGATTGCATTAATAACCTTGATTTGAAATTGCCGATACACAGACTCAAAATCGCGGGGACACCGATTTCGTTTTTTTTCGAAGCGTTCACAAAATTTGTAAGCAAATATGAAAATGAAGACTGGGTAGAATTGCAATTTGTAACGAATTGCAGGGATATTCCAAACAGTATATTAATAGGTGAAAGTGATTTGGGTCTAATGGTTGCACCAAAGGGCTATTATGATACAATACAATGGACCAAAAAAGGCATTGTGACAAAGGTAATTGCTTCCATGGGGATTAATTTCTACTTTAGAAAGGACCATCCTATCGTTTTAGAATATCAGAAAACGAACGTTATTCCTTACGAACGCTTTTCAAAGTATCCCATGATTGATTATGATAATAATACATTTCTCTTAAATTATGTATCTAAGATAGAGGATTCATTGAAAGGCATTGATCGTACAAAGACGATAAAAATAGATGATCGATATTGGAAAATAGAGCTTGTAAAAAGAACTTCTGGTTTTAGTCTTGGCACACAGATGTCTGAAACCTACACGTCTAATCTAGGCATATGTACACTTCCGGTAGATAATGCAAAAGTTGATGTTTTGGTGCTTTATTCAGCGCATCAACCACTTAACGAGTTAGCCAAAGATTTTTTAGCTTTGCTTAAAGAAGAATTTAATGAAACGCCATGACAAACACAAGAGAAAGAAAAGCACTGATGTTAGAGCTGCTTATTTGCATGCTTTAAAATCAGTGCTTTTTTTAGAGGTCGTCAAGCGCCCATTTGACTGGCGTTTTGCCAATCGATTCGAGGAATGCATTGGTTTTTGAAAAAGGCTTGCTGCCATAGAAGCCTCGATAGACTGACAGCGGACTGGGGTGCGGTGATTGAATGATATAGTGATGTGGTGCAATGCGCTTTTGCTTCGCGCGGGCGTTATTGCCCCATAAAATGAAGACGATGGGCTCCTTGCGCGCGCTAAGATGGTCGATGACGGCATCCGTAAAGGTTTCCCAGCCCTTTCCCTGGTGGGAATTGGCCTGCCCGGCGCGAACGGTGAGAACGGTGTTGAGCATAAGGACGCCCTCGGCAGCCCATTGCTTCAGATAGCCGTGTGTTGGATACGGGACGCCCAGATCGTCGACCATTTCCTTAAAGATGTTCTGGAGTGAAGGCGGCATTTGTATGCCTGGTTTGACAGAAAAGCTGAGGCCATGTGCCTGCCCCTCTCCGTGGTAGGGATCCTGTCCGAGAATGACGGCCTTGACGTCCGGATAGTCGGTGAAATGCAGTGCGTTAAAAATATCGCACATATCGGGATAAATGGTATGATTTTTGTATTCATGCTTTAAAAAAGCCCTGAGTTCTAAATAGTAGGGCTTATCAAATTCTGCCTCGAGCACTTCTTGCCAATGGTTGTGTAAAATAGGCATTTTTCAGGCACCTCCTGTTGTTTACACCATTATAACAAAATTATAATCGTTTGAAAAAGTGATGTGAATTGTCAAAGTGATTGAGATAAGGTATCATAAAAGTAACAGTGTTTTGGGGAGGCATAGAGAGGGGATACCATATGCAGTTAAAATGTGTTTATTTTAGTCCAACAGAGCGGACCAAAACAGTTGTCCGAGAGATAGCCGACCGATTGGTTCGGGCGCAGCCGAATTTATTTGAGAACGTTGTCTACTGTGACATTACGCCAAAGCCTCGGCGGAACAGTGCGCTGTCTTTCGAACCGTCAGATTATGTGATTTTCGGTCTGCCGGTTTATGCAGGGCGTGTTCCAAATGTGCTCTTATCCTTTTTGGAAACAATGACTGGCAACAGTGCTGCAGCAGTGGCTGTGGTAACTTATGGCAATCGCCATTTTGACGATGCCCTCATTGAGCTTTCCGACCTGCTCAGACGTAAAAATTTCAATGTTATCGGCGCCGGAGCCTTTATAGGACAGCATTCCTTTTCAAAAACACTGGCTGCCGGCCGACCGGACCAGCAGGATTTGTTGGCGCTGGATGCCTTTGCATTAGATCTTCTCGCCAAGGGTCAAGTGCCGTTGGTTATCGAATCCATTGAAGGATCACTGCCGGTGCGTCCTTATTATAGACCGCGCAATGCTGCCGGTGAACCAATGCCGTTTAAGGGCATAAAACCTGTGATTGATACGACAGCGTGTACTGCCTGCGGCATATGTGCAGCACGATGTCCCATGGGATCGCTGACTGTTGAAGGCCATGCGTCAGTAACCGGCGCATGCATTAAATGCTGCAGCTGCGTCGTGCATTGTCCAGTGAACGCGGTTCGCTTTGATGACCCGTATTTTGAAGAACATCGCTTGGATTTAGAAAAGACTTACGCCAAAAGGAAAGATCCTGTCTGGTTTTTATAAAACATGTAAAGTTTTTTGCAGAAATAGCCGATATATATCATTATAATGAGTACAAAGTTGTTTTAGTACAAAGTCATAACAAGCATGGCAATCTTATAACACTAAGAGGTGGAGCACGCGTACATGACGTTAAAGAATTCAGATGAGCTTGAGCCTGGGAATGAGGTTAAAGAAGATATTTTTAATCGTGACGGCAGCTTGTTGGTAAGCAGGGGTACGATTATTAATTATGAAATCACCTCAAAACTCAAGAAACACGACATAAATTTTGGGGCCGCAGTCGAGGAGGCAGCTTCCTCTATTCAATCAACGCCGTTGATCGAAGAAGAGAAGATGCAGACCTCTATTCGTGCTGTTCAAAATGTTTTTGAGTCTGTGATGCAACGTGATGTAGGCGGTGTCAAGGCAAATATCCCCGAGGATCAGCTGGCACTGGTCGGCGAAGTCATCGCGGATCTTATGGCGATCCTGATGCGCTCAGAGGATTTGCTTTACACAGTTACCAATCTGATGGCCTCTGATGATTATACGTATCGACACAGTGTCAATGTTTGCATTCTTAGCATTATGACGGCGAATGCCATGGGCTACAGCGATGGTGAAATACGGGATATCGCCCTTGGCAGCCTGCTGCACGATATTGGCAAGGCCAATGTTAAATATGGCTTAATTCAAAAACCGTCGCCGCTTACCGAATCGGAAAAAGAAGAAATGATGAAGCATTCGGAGTATGGTTATGAACTGATAAAAGATATTGAAATAATTCCATACAGCGTGAAGCAAATTGTACGCTTTCATCACGAAAAACTAGATGGCAGTGGTTATCCGCTGGGATTGAAGAAGATGGAAATCCCGGAATATGTTCGCATTGTTACGCTGTGTGACATGTTTGACGCAATGACGGCGAATCGCAGTTATCGAAAGCGCATGCCTGTACATCTGGCGCTTGAAGTGCTCATGCGCGATGCCGTCTATAAAATTGATGCAGGCGTTTACCGTAAAATGACCAGTACCGTTTGTATTTTCCCGCCGGGGCAGGGTGTTTTGCTTTCAGATGGCCGTGTGGGTATCGTCTCAGCATATCGCATACACAGTCCATCGCGACCAAAGGTCAAGCTCATAGAATTCTGTCTTAAAACAGGACAGCTGGAGGTAACGGAAATTAATTTAGAAGCGTGTCACACGCTGTTCATCGTCGACACGTGGGATGTTGCCGACTTCAACAGCTTCTTTACGCGAATCCCTGAGAAGGAATTTTTTGATCCTGAAAATGTGGATGTCGGGACAGTGATTGGGCTTAAACAAACAAATGTTTCGTAATATTAAAATGGGATATGAATAAATAGACAGCGTCAAATGAGATAAATCAGAATGCTGAACAGCAGTACGGAGGGAATATATGAAGCAAGCAGTTATTTTTGTTGGGCATGGTTCGCCGATGAATGCCATTGAACAAAATGCATTTACAGCATCATGGCAAACATTGGGTAAAGCAATCAAACCAAAGGCGATTCTGATGGTTTCGGCACACTGGTTTACTAAAGGTACATGGACGCAAGATGAAAAACAGCCGAAAGTGATCAACGACATGTATGGTTTTCCCAAACCGCTTTATGAAGTAAACTATCAAGTGCAAGGTGATCTCGGACTGACGAATCGCGTTAGACAATGTCTCGGCAGTACGGTTGATATTAACAACAGTTGGGGTATTGATCACGGTGCGTGGTCGGTTCTTGTACACATGTTTCCAAATCGTGATGTGCCAGTCGTTCAACTCAGCGTAGATGCGCTGAAAGCGCCGGAGGCGCATTTTGAAATAGGCCGCAAACTTTCGGTTCTAAGAGATGAAGGCTACCTTATTATGGGTAGCGGTAATATTGTTCATAACCTCAGAAAAGTAGATTTTCATAAAGAAAACGGCGAAGCTTGGGCAGATGCATTTGATTTAAAAATTCGTGATGCCATAGTCGCAAGAGATTATGATAAGTGCTTGAATTACCGTCAATTTGGCGATGTTGCTGAACTGGCAGTCCCGACGACGGACCACTATGATCCTTTGCTATACTGCCTTGGTGCGTCACTGGAAAGCGATACGGTAGAAATTTTTAATGAAGCCCGTGTGATGGGCAGTCTTTCCATGACAAGTTATATTTTCAGGGATAAGGCGTAGCAGGTAACAAGCAAGGTAATAATGCGATTTTCTCAGGTGTGAATCAAAAAAGCGAAGTTGGTTAAGACGTTTGTTCGTACAAGCGCTAAATTGCAAATGAAATTTGAATAACAGAACATAAAAACCGCTCAATCACTGGTGTATTCATCAGATGTGAGAGCGTTTTTTGTGCTTAAACACAAAGTGGTATGCAGTGAATTGGTAGAGGGGAATGTTAAAAATAGTTTACAATTGAAAATGGTTATCAATTGGGTTAATAGTCATTACTTCGGGTATATACATAAGGCTGAGGAGGATATGATGACGCTTTACGTATCGACATTACATAATCCCATACAGAATTTTGCCTTGGAAGAGGCGCTCTTTTTTGGACTTCCGCCAAATGAATCCATTTTGCTTTTATGGATCAATGCTCCGAGTGTGGTTATTGGACGCAACCAAAATCCATGGCGTGAAGTGCATCTTGAGAATATGCTGGCTGATGGTATTCCACTGATAAGGCGACTGTCCGGCGGTGGTGCTGTATATCATGACCTAGGCAATCTGAATTTTACCTTTATCGAATCAGCACGGGATTATCGTTTAGACAGTCACTATGAACTCATCATTGAAGCTATTCGATCACTTGGTATTACGCTGGTGCGCAATGAACGCGATGATATGATTTTTAATGGCAGAAAAGTGTCGGGGAATGCATTTTTTATAAGGGGCAATCGAAAACTGCACCATGGAACAATGCTCGTTGACACAGATGAAGCAGCCATTTGGCGTTATTTAAACCCAATGGCACACCCGATTGAAGCAAGGGGAATTCCCTCAAAGCGAAGTGCGGTAACGAAACTCAGTGCCGTTTCGGAGACCATTACAATCCAGCGCGTTATGAAAGCGATACAAGAAACTTATTTGAGGATGTATCCCAGAGCAGCGACGATCATTGGAACGCCGATGTCAATCCTGCCGACATCTCTGCATGTCGATTACCAAAAAGTCATTCAAAAATTGACTTCGTGGGATTGGGCTTATGGTGAAACCCCTAATTTTACTTACTATTTTGATGCTTCCTCATATGCTTTAATCGAGGGCGGCGTTGTCACAAAAATATTTGGCAACACTGCGAAACCACCCCTTCCCGGGGTTAGAGTTGAAGGAGGACAATGATGTTCATTGAAAAATTTGATCCTTTAAAGGATGATATGATTCAAATTTTGGATCCGTCCGGAAAGATAGTCGACACGGCAAATATGCCGGCACTTTCTGAAGCTAAAATGATCAAAATGTACCAGACAATGCGTGAGAGCCGTATCATTGATGAAAAAACACTCCAGTATCAGCGGCAGGGTCGCATGTTGACCTATGCGCCGAATTTGGGACAGGAAGCAACACAAGTGGGCTCCGCTAGTGCACTTAGACAAACGGACTGGGTGGCGCCGTCATTTCGAGAACTGGGCGTCTGGCTGACGAAGGGTGCGCCGCTCGATAAGATTTTCCTATATTGGTTTGGCAATGAAGAGGGGATGAAAATGTCAGAAGACATTCGTATACTACCGGTCTCTGTGCCGATTGCATCACAGCTTCAGCATGCCACAGGGCTTGCCTATGCAGCTAAGTATCGAAAACTTGATGATGTGGCCGTGGGCTATGTTGGCGACGGCGGCACGAGTCAGGGTGATTTCCATGAGGCGCTTAATTTTGCGGCGGTAAATGCACTGCCGAATGTCTTTATTATACAAAACAATCAATTTGCAATTTCAACACGCCGTGCACTGCAGACAAAGGCGCCTAATTTGGCTGCCAAAGCACTTGCTTACGGCATGCCCGGCGTCATTGTGGACGGCAATGATATTTTTGCTGTCTACGCAGTGGTGTCAGAGGCGGTTGAACGTGCGCGCCGAGGTGAAGGGCCGACGCTTATCGAATGCTATACCTACCGCATGGGCGCCCATACGACATCGGATGATCCAACGGTTTATCGTGAAGAGATGGAAGTTGATCCATGGCGCGGCAAGGACCCAATTGACAGAATGTATAAATATCTCGTCGCCGAGGGGCTTTGGTCAGAAGAGCAGGAAGATGCTTTTGTGCGCGAAACGGCTGACCGTGTGAAACAAACATTTGAAACCGTTGAAAAATCAGGTTTTACGCCGCTTGAAGACATTTTCGATTACGTTTATGCTGAACGCACGCCGATTTTGGAAGCACAGTATCAGTCGCGCAAAGCCTTTTACGAAAAGGAGGGGAAATAAATGTTAGTATTGAACCTTATTGAAGCGCTGACAAATGCGCTGGATGTTTCGATGGCAGCAGATTCCAGTATTATCGTCTATGGCGAGGATGTCGGTTTTGAAGGCGGCGTCTTCAGGGCAACAAAGGGACTGCAGGCAAAATACGGCGTCGACAGGTGCTTTGACAGTATTCTTGCAGAATCGTCAATTGTCGGTTCAGGTATCGGCATGGCGATCAACGGTTTAAAACCCGTTGTTGAAATTCAATTTTCAGGTTTTGTATTTCCCGCCATTAATCAAATTGTGACACATGCGGCACGCATGCGCAACCGTTCCAGGGGACTATACACGGTGCCAATGGTCATTCGAATGCCATATGGCGGCGGCGTGCGGGCATTGGAACACCATTCAGAATCGCTTGAAGCGATTTTTGCGCATACGGCAGGTCTAAAAGTGGTGATTCCATCGACGCCTTATGATGCAAAAGGGCTGATGATGGCAGCGATTAATGATCCCGATCCCGTGATATTTATGGAGCCAAAGCGTATTTACAGGGCATTTAAGCAAGAAGTGCCTGAAGGTATTTATGAAATTCCAATTGGAAAGGCAAAAATTGTCAAACCGGGTGATGACTTGACGGTCGTCGCATGGGGCTCAATGCTCAGAGACGTGCAGAAAGCTGTTGAAATATTGGAAAAAGAAGGCCATAGCATTGAATTGATTGATTTGAGGACGATATCGCCTATTGACCGTGAAACGATCATCACATCGGTTCAGAAGACGGGACGATTTGCCGTGGTTCATGAAGCGGCGCGTTCGTTTGGACCGGGTGCGGAGCTCATTTCTATTGTCAATGAGGGCGCATTTCTGCATTTGGAAGCACCGCCAACGCGCATTACCAGTGTTGACACCATTGTACCGTTGCCTAAGGGAGAACATCACTATGTACCGTCTGTCGAGGGCATCGTCGCGGAACTCAGAGCTGTACTCACATTTTAGGAGGTGATGTCGTGTTTAATGTTAAATTTGCAGATATAGGCGAGGGCATTCATGAAGGTGTCCTGCTCAAACTATTTGTTGATATTGGTCAAACCGTTGAAGAAGGTGAGAATCTTTTTACACTTGAGACGGATAAAGTGAATGCCGAAATACCGTCGCCGGTATCAGGAATGGTAAAATCTGTTCAATACGCCGTTGGCGATCGCGTCAACGTCGGTGATACCATTGTCGTTATCGATGACGGCCAGCCTGGTGTGCGTTCGAATATGGCGATGAGTGAATCAGAAATGGAATCGACTGATACAAACGTTGACAAATCTGAGACGGGCGGCGAAAAAACGCCAAAAAACACAGAGCCGCGGTTTGATACTGGCGATTCGGTTGTTGAAACCGTTGAAGAGGCGAAGGGTGCCAGTGTCGTCGGTGAAATTGAGGTATCTTCTCAGTTGATTCCAGCCAGTGAGGAAGGTGCTGCGCATGCAGCTGAAACTGGCGTGAAGCGAAAAGTGTTAGCAACACCAGTGGCGCGGTCGCTGGCAAAAGATCTCGGCGTTGATATACAGCGCGTGAATGGGACTGGGCCAAATGGCCGCGTTATGAAAGCGGATATTCGTGCGTTTGCTGACGCACAGCAGCGTGCAGCAGCGGAAGTGCCTTTGTCGCAAAGTGCAGTGAATACGCCTGTGGCAAATACATCAAAACCGCTTCCGTCAAGTGATGTGCCGGTCAAACGCGTCCAAATGTCGATGCTGCGAAAGACTGTTGCAGAAAATATGGTTCAGTCGCGCTTTACAATTCCGCATACGACCATGATGGATGAAGTGGATGTCCATGAACTGGTGGCGCTTAAGCGAGAGGTTGCGGAACTGGCGACGGAAGAAGGCGTTAAGTTGACTTATCTGGCGTTTTTTATCAAGGCAATTGTCTTAGGTCTTAAAGCATTTCCGTTTATGAATGCCAGTGTAGATATGGCAAACAGCGAAGTGCTCTTAAAGCAGGCATATCACATTGGCATTGCCGTGGATACACCGGATGGCTTAATGGTTCCCGTTATTAAAAATGCCGACCAATTGAGCATTTTCGAAATCGCGCGCGAGATTGAACGCCTTAGTCAGGGGGCACGGGCAAGAACACTTCAAATTGCCGAACTGAAAGACAGTACATTCAGCATTACCAATTATGGCTCAGTTGGTTCCAGCTTTGGCGTGCCGATCATTCGCTATCCTGAAGCTGGTATTATGGGTGTCGGCAGCATACAGAAAAAGCCTGTGGTGATTGAAGATGAAATTGTGATTAGAGAAATACTGCCGCTTTCATTGTCATTTGACCACCGCATTATTGACGGTGCCGACGCGGGGCGGTTTGTCAACGAAGTGAAAAGACTTCTGTCAAATCCAAAAAAATTGATACTGATGTAAAAACAAATGATTTCTTGTAACGGATGGTAAGGAAATTCAATCATGCATCATTGAATCCTTAACGGTAATAGGGCTCATGATCACAAGGTAAAATTCAACAGATTGCCGTGAAGGATTAACGATCAACGATCAACGATTAACGATTAACGATTAACGAGAAAAGCAGGGATACAATTTCCTTATTTAAATAGGATTAATAAAACGAGGAGGCCACATGAAAACATATGACATTGTCGTCATCGGTGGCGGTCCAGGTGGCTATGTTGCGGCGATCAAAGCAGCGCAAATGAACGCAAGTGTTGCATTGATTGAAGCAGACCGCATCGGCGGCGTTTGTTTAAACGACGGATGCATTCCGACGAAAACGCTTTTGAGGAGCGCAAAACTCTATCAGGATATGCTGCGTGCAGCATCTTTTGGGATATCCCTAGAAAATGGGAATGCCATACGCGTTGACTGGCAGCAGCTCATGGCGCGCAAGACGTCCGTGGTCAATAAGATTGTCGGCGGCGTTGAACAGCTTTTAAAATTCAACAAAGTGGATGTGTACAAAGGTTATGCGACCATTGCAGATGAAAGAACGGTTAAAGTCGGCGCTGAAACACTTCAGCACAAACACTTGATTATTGCGACGGGATCTTCGCCGCAATACCCGGCAATAGAAGGCCTGCAAAGTGCACTGAATGACGGCATCGTCATTGACAGCACGCGTGCCATCAATTTGGAACAGCATCCCAAACGCATGATTATATTAGGCGGCGGTGTCATTGCCGTGGAATTTGCAACGCTCTTCAACAGCTTGGGAACTGAGGTGACGCTTTTACAGCGCTCCGAACAGATTCTTAAGAATCAAGATGAAGATGTCAAGGTGTTGATCCAGCGACACCTTTCAGAAAGCGGTGTTGCCATTAAGACAGGTGTTGCGATAACGCGTATTGACGGGCACCGCGTCTACTATAAAGATGCACAGGGCGATCATGAAACGACTGGCGATTATATTCTGGCGAGTCTTGGCAGATCGCCAAATACCAAAGGCCTAGAAGTGCTGCCGCTGAAAATGTCAAAACAGGGCATTACCGTTGATGAACATATGAAGACGAACGTATCAAATGTCTATGCCGTAGGCGATGTCTGTGGCGGGATGATGCTGGCGCACGTCGCATCTGCTCAGGGCATTGTCGCTGTCGAAAACATTATGGGCAAGGATTCGACGATCAATTACCGACAGATTCCATCCTGTATATATAGTTTTCCGGAGGTCGGTGCTATTGGTTATACGGAAGATGAGGCGCGGGCTGCGGGATTTGATGTCGGAACGAGCAGTTTTCCACTCAGTGCCAATGGCAAAGCGGTGGCAGAGGGAGAGACGGTGGGATTCGTTAAAATTATTCACGACAAGCAGTATGGTGAAGTGATTGGCGTTCACATCGTCGCATCGCATGCGACGGACATGATTGCCGAAGCCGCGGCGACGATGGCGCTTGAGGGAACCGTTTATGATTTGGCCAAAACAGTCCATCCACATCCAACGCTTTCTGAAATTGTGATGGAAGCGGCACATGGTGCGGTTGATAAACCCATTCACTTAATTAAACGTTGATTTCCAAAATACTGGCTGCTGTCTGTGGTGTGATTTAACAGACCGGTTGACATCGGATGGCTACGAGTGTTATGATGACCGCATAACGTATGAAGGAGTGTTGACATGCCCATTAGAACGAAGCTCGTCATTTCTGAATCGACGAATCCGTGGTTTAATTTAGCTTATGAAGAACAATTGGTGAATACCGTTAAACCGGATGAAGTTGTCCTGTATTTATGGCAAAATGCGCATACAGTTGTGATTGGGAAGCATCAGAATCCTTGGCGCGAAGTCCTCGTCAAGGCACTGGAAGGCGATCAGGGAAAATTGGCACGGCGCCTATCAGGCGGCGGTGCTGTTTATCATGATCTTGGCAATCTGAACTTTACATTTGCCATGAACAGACAGCATGAAGACCTTGAGCGCCAGCTCAGCGTCCTGTTGAAGGCTGTTAAGGCACTTGGCATTGAGGCTTCATTTTCCGGGCGCAATGACATTTTAGCCGGTGACCGCAAGTTTTCAGGCAATGCTTTTTACAATGGCAAAGAAAATTATTATCATCATGGCACACTGCTTGTAGACGTCAACATGGAGCATTTAGGTAAATACCTTAACGCATCGGTTAAAAAACTGTCGGCAAAAGGTGTTAAATCTGTCAAGTCCAGAGTGGTTAATCTCAAGTCGATTAATCCTGAGATTACCATTGATGGCCTCAAGGCGGTACTTGAATCAGCTTTTTCGGAAATATACGGGGTGCCTGAATCTAAAATCTTTATTAATGAAGAAAACATTACGGGGACAGCGCTTGACCGTTATCATCACTATGCTTCGTGGGAATGGCGATTTGGAAAAACGCCTGCGTTTGACGCGACATTCGACGAGCGTTTTGAATGGGGGGAATTTATCCTCAACATTCAATCCAAGCAAGGTGTGATCAATCATGCAGAAGTGAACTCCGATGCGATGTCGACGGCATTTATCGATGCTTTTGAAGGTATTTTTGATGGGATTCCGTTTAAGCGTGAAGCAATTTTAGAGGCGGCACGCCGCGTCGAAGTAGCAGAAGATCTAACAACAATGAAGCAGAATGTTTTGGACTGGTTAGAAACACTGCCGATTTAAGGTGTATTTGCATTAGAATAAACCATTTTGAATACAAAGTTGATGAATAAAGTAATGATGCAATCCTCTCGAATGAAAAAGCCGAGAAGAACGACGAAGGCAATCCAATAAAAATAAGCCGTTATCAGATGATAGCACAGACGAAAGGCATTTTAATTGCCTGTTTGAAAGTGATATCAATGATAACGGCTTTTCTTCATTTTGAATTTTAAAAGGTTAATGCCTGACAGATTGCATCACCGACAGCTGCTGTTTTTGCAGTTCCACCTAAATCCGGTGTAAGGGTTTTAGCATCGACCAAGGTCTTTTCAATGGCATCGACAATGCTATCGTGTTTGTACGCTGGCAGAAGATGATCGAGGAGCAGTTTTACCGTCCAGATCATTGCCATCGGATTTGCGACCTGCTTGCCTGCAATCTCAGGTGCGCTGCCATGCACGGGTTCGAACATGGATGGGTAAGTGCCCTCGATATTGAGATTGGCACTGGCGGCAAAGCCAAGGCCGCCTTGGAGTGCGGCGCCGAGGTCGGTAATGATGTCGCCAAAGAGATTGGATGCGACAACGACGTCGAAGCTCTCAGGACGCTGAATGAAGTACATGCTAATGGCATCCACGTGATTGTTCTCCGTTTTGACGCCGGGGTAATCTGCTGCGATCGCTTTAAAGCGTTCATCCCAGAAGACCATACTGTAGTTGAGTGCGTTTGATTTCGTAACGCTGGTGAGTTTTTTACCCTTTTCGCTTTTTTGCGCGAGATCAAAAGCGTAGCGCATAATGCGGTCTGTATTTTTTCTCGTAAAGACGCCCGTTTGATAGGCGACTTCAGCATCGGTACCACGGTTTTCAAAGTAGCCGTTACCGGCGTATTCGCCTTCGACATTTTCACGAATGACGACAAAGTCTATCATTTCCGGTGTTTTAAATTTCAACGGGCACGGCGCACCGTTTAAGAGCTTGATAGGCCTTAAGTTGACCGCTTGGTCAAAGCCCTGTCGGATTTTTAAAAGCAGGTCTCTCAAGGAAATGTGGTCTGGAACGCCCGGATATCCCACGGCACCGAGCAAAATGCTGTCATAGTCCTTTAATATTTCAAGACCATTTTCAGGCATCATTTCACCAGTTTTATGGTAATATTCACAACCCCAAGGAAAATAGTCGAAGGAAACGGTGGCATAACCGGTTTTTTCAAGGTAATATTTTAAAACTTTAATACCCTCATCCATGACTTCTGTGCCGATTCCGTCTCCGGCGATAACGGCGAGTTTAAAGTGTTTCATGGCTGCCTCCTCTACATTTTTAGTGACCATGCATTTTTAATGCCGTCAGTTTTGCGGATGACTTCAAGTGATTCAGTGCTGACAGGTGCATCGACCGTTAAAAACATTAGTGCATTTGCACTCGTCTTTGACAGGCTGACATTCATCGTTGAAATGTTGATGCATTCGTTGCCGAGTGTGAGGCCGATTTTGCCGATCATACCCGGCTGGTCAATATTTTCGATGAGCAGCATGTTGCCTTTTGGCGATACATCAAAAGCATAACCGTTCATATCGACAATACGCGGTTCATCTTTGCCGAATAATGCGCCTTCTAATGTGAAAATGCCGTTGGCAGTATGAATTTTGGCGGCAATAGAACTTGTATAGTTGCCGCTGATGGTATCGGTGCCCTCGACGATGGTAACACCTCGACTTTCTGCAATGTAGCGTGCGTTGACATAGTTGACGGAGTCTTCAAGAATAATTTCGTAAAGACCTTTCAGGTAAGCCAGCGTTAAAGTTGTTTTATCCATTTTACCGACTTCGCCTTTATAGATGAGTTCGATTTTTTGAACGGCGTCTCTGCGGATTTGATGGTAGATCTTGCCGATGTATTCTGCAAGTTTCAAGTAAGGATGCAATGCTTCAAGTTCTTGAGATTTCAGTGAAGGCAGATTGACGGCATTGGCGACGAGCTTGCCCTGAAGTGCTTCAAAGACTTCTAGTGCAACAGCTTCGCCGACATTTTTCTGTGCTTCATAGGTATCGGCGCCGAGGTGTGGTGTAATGACGGTTTGGTCTAGATCGAGCAATGGTGAAATCGGGTGCGGCTCATCTTTTAAGACGTCAATAGCTGCGCCTGCGACGGTACCGTTTTCCAGTGCTTCATGTAATGCTGCCTCATCAATAATGCCGCCTCGGGCGCAGTTGACGACGCGGACGCCTTTTTTACAGAGTTTGAATTCCTCTGCACCGATAATTCCCAGTGTTTCTTTCGTCTTTGGCGTATGCACGGTGACGATATCTGATTGGCGCATTAATTCACCGAGTTCATCAATTCGCGTTACTTTCAATTGATCGAAGCGCTCTCGGCGAATGTAGGGGTCGTAGGCGATAACATTCATGCCAAAAGACTGCATCCGCGTTGCTACCATGGAACCGATACGGCCGAGGCCGACGATACCAAGTGTTTTATCCATGAGTTCGACACCTCTGAAAAGTGTTCGATCCCATTGCTTTGATTTAATATGTGCATTGGCGCGTGGAATGTTGCGGCACATGGAGAGCATTAAACCAATGGTGTGTTCAGCGGCGGAGACGGTGTTGGCATCCGGCGTATTGACGACGATAATGCCTCTTTTTGTCGCACCGTCCATCTCGATATTGTCGACGCCGTTGCCGGCGCGACCGACGACTTTTAAGTTCGTTGCATGTTCGTAAAGTTCTTCGTTAACTTTTGTAACGCTGCGGACGATGATCGCGTCGTAGACGCCGATACAGTCCAAAAGCGCCTCACGTGAAAGCTTTAGCTTAATGTCCACATTAAATCCCGTTTGCTTCAAAAAATGGATACCTTCATCTGCAATGTGCTCTGCAATTAGTATTTTCATACCTTCCTCCTTGTTTATCACTTTCTATAAGGGTGGTGACGCGCGCCCTTCTGGAATATTTTAATAGGCTTAAATGACAGCTTTATGTTATAAAGCAACTAAAAAAGCCCGTCCTCTGCAAAATGCAAAGGACGAGCTCATATTCCCGCGGTACCACCTTTTTTCATGGACTTGGTCCATGTATCTCTCGGTCATTATCGAAACCACCCGGTCCAAGTTTTCTTGACTGCTCGAAAGTAGATTCACAGGTGCTCCCGTCGTCTTCCACCAAATGACGACTCTCTAGCGGTTAAGCATTCCCGTTATAGTCTTTCTCATCGCGTTTAACTGTTTCAAGTGAATTGTTACAGTTTATTCATATGAAGTTATTAATGGTAAGTATACATAACCGAAAACGGCATGTCAAGATGAAATGCAAGAAAACTTTTAAAAATAATTTTAGATGCATCTTCACGCGTCATTTGGGTATCAAGCGGCTAGGAGGTGGCTGTATGGCAACAAAGATTAAAAAACAATTCTCATTATCTTTTCATTGGGAGGCCCAAGATCCTTTTCTTTTTCTGGCGCATCACCGTGATTTCTATCCTGCGGGCAATGCAGAGATGGGGCCGGTGGCGAATTTAGGCGACCGCAATTTGGGTAATGATTTCGATTTAAACAATGACTTTAAAATGTATCATGGACACACGGTGCCGGGGTTTCCGGCACATCCCCACAGGGGATTTGAGACGGTGACCATTGTACTTGAAGGCTATGTGGATCACTTTGATTCATCGGGCGCATCGGGGCGCTATGGTGACGGTGATGTCCAGTGGATGACTGCCGGTAGAGGGATGCAGCATTGTGAAATGTTTCCGTGCCTCCACGAAACGGCGCCCAATCCGCTTGAACTCTTTCAAATATGGCTGAATTTGCCAAAGGCGCGAAAATTTGTCGAGCCTTATTACAAAATGCTGTGGTCAGAAACGGTACCGTTTAAGCCAATTAGACAAAACAGCCGCGAGGTCGGTAAAGTGAAAGTCATTGCCGGCGAGATTTTTGAAAGCCAAACGATATGCCCTGCACCTGATTCGGTTGCGTCAGATCGCGATGCAGAAGTCGTGATCGCACTGATTGATATTGAACCGAATGAAATGTTGACGCTAACAGCAGCACCAGAAGGCGTTGAGCGAACGCTCTACTTTTATCAGGGTGAGCAACTCTCCGTTGACGGCGAGATGATCAATGCCAAAACGGGCATGATGTTAACGGCAGATGCACTAACACTTAAAAATGGGATGCAAACAGCAAAGTGCTTGCTTTTGCAAGGCCGTCCCATTGGGGAGCCAGTGGCGGCCTATGGGCCATTTGTTATGAATACGAGGGCTGAAATTACAGAAGCGTATGAAGATTATCAGAAAACGCGTTTTGGCGGATGGCCATGGGAAAAGGCAGATCCTGTACATCCTAGGCATGAAGGGCGTGTTGCCAAATATGCTGATGGCACGGTTGCATCTCCAAAAGCGTAAGAGAATGGAACAGCGAATAGCGCATTGCATTTTGAATGATGCAATTTCCTCAAGTGAGAATCCCGCATAACACTTTTTAAGAAAGAAGTGTCATGCGGGACTTTTTATAAGTTTTGAAAGAATGGTGTTTGGCGTCTAGGGAGGTAGAGCGCCTGTTTAACCATCTACTTGAAAATCTTTAATCAGGTTGTTAAGTGCTTCGACGAGAGATTTGAGATCATCAGCAGCATAGGCGAGTTCGTTAACCGTTGCGAGCACCTGTTCTGTAGATGCAGAGGTTTCCTCAGTGCTAGCTGCATTTGCCTGCGCGATCCCTGTTAGGCTTTGAATAACGCCGGTGACGCTGTTGCGACTTTGCGACATATTATCGGTATAATCCTTAAGTGTGGTAATGCGAACTTTCATTTCAGCGACGATATCGACGATTTCACGGTATTTTGTTTCGGTACTGTTGACAGTATGTTGTTGGCTGCCAATGGCATGCTTAACGGCGTCGCTCTTGGTTTGAGCATTTTGAACGTTTTTGATCAGTTCATTCAGCATGTTGTCAATGAGACCGGTTGAATCAGATGTTTGTTCGGCGAGTTTTCGGATTTCATCTGCAACGACGGCAAAGCCTTTACCGGCTTCGCCGGCACGCGCTGCTTCAATGGCTGCATTGAGTGCGAGTAAATTGGTTTGTTCTGAGATATCCGATATGATTTTACTGGCTTCTCCAATCTTGGCGGTGCTGTTATTCGTCTGTGTAATGACATCAAAGATCTCATCAAACATGATGACATTCTTTTTCGTATCGTCCATTAACTGATTAACTAATTTAAGACCATCTTGGGTAATAAGTTCAATGTTATTGCTGAGATCATAAATTTGAGCAGTGTTTTCACCGTTGGCGACGATCATCTGACCGAGCTCGTTAACATCATCAGTGGCATTTTGTGTTTCTTCGGCTTGAGATGTTGCACTTTTGGCAATATCCATAATCGCTTCTGCGACTTCATTCATGGCTATGTTAATCTCATTTGAACTGGATCGCATGGTCTCTGAAGTATTGTTCAAACTTTCAATGCCGGACTTGAGCTGGTGAATGATATCGCGAAGTGTTGTCATCATTTTTTGCCCGGATCTAGCCAAGGTACCCAGTTCGTCCTTTGATTCAGTCACTTTCGTATCAATGGTGACGACGAGGTTCTTATTGGCCATTTGTTCGAGATTATCGGTAACGCTCAGAATAGATTTTCTGAGGAGATTAACGATGTGATACATCATAAATGAAACGATAAGAATAATGACAGCGATGACGATAGCGGCTGAAAGTGCCATTTGTCTGGATCCGCTGAGAAGTTCTTTAGCTTCGCTCTGACCGTAGCTTTCAAGAATTTCGGTCATGATATCGATTTGTTCACGTGCGGTTTCAAAATGCATAGCATTGGCTTTGAAATCGCCCGTTATGGTATTGGGATCAAAGGTATCGTACCAGGCGTTGAATTCTGTAATAAAGACACTTTCCAAATCTGACAGTGTTGCGCCGGAACTGTGCTTGAATTGATTGTATAGCATTTCGTTGGTTTTTAAATTATTAAGGGCATCGGTAACGCGGGTGTATGCTTGGTCGGCATTTTCCTCGTAGGATGCGATGAGATCTGCTTTTAATGTTTCATCCAGTCGATCGTCGAGAATAAGTTCTTTTTCCGCGATTGCTGCTTGGTATAAATCGCGGTCCGCATTGAGAACCATGGCCGTGCTGACATAAGCTTCTTCATATAGCGAAACCTCTGCCGTTTCACTAATGTTTATCATTTGAGTGATGGCAAAAGCAGAAAACAGGATGAGTGCGAGCATCGGCGGTAGAATTAGTGACATGAGTTTCTTTGTGATGCTTAAGTGTTTGATCATAAGCGCCTCCCCAATAAAAAAATCATTTTTATTTTATTTACCCTGTAACTTAAGATTGTTAACATATTGTTTACAACAATCTTAACAAACTTATGTGTAAAGTTGAAGTGATCGTTGGAAAAGATATAGTAAACAGAAGACTTCTGACAATCATTTCGTAATTTTAACAAAATGAATGCGTAGAAGTTTCAGGATGTGGTATAATATTTGCAAATAATTTGCATTTGCATATGAGGAGGTTGATTATGAAAAGAAAAGTACTAATGATATTACTGTCCATTTTCGTTCTCGGCGGCTGCACAGCTAAAACGGCGGAAGTTGAACAAAATAATAAAGCGTCAAATGATATAATAACAGTCGTGGCGACACTTTTTCCGCAATATGATTTTGCAAAGGCAATTGGCGGCGACTATGTTGATGTAAAGCTTTTATTGCCGCCGGGTGTTGAAGCGCATAGTTTTGAACCGACACCAAAAGACATCGTCGATATTGGCAATGCAGACTTATTGCTATATACTGGAGAAGGTATGGAGCCTTGGGTTGCGGATATTGCGGCAACGATTGAAGGGGATAAGCTGCATGTCGTCGATTTGAGTGAGGGTATTTCACTATTAAAGAGCAGCGACGAGTACGATGCAGATGAGCATGATGCAGATGAGCACGATGCGGATGAGCACGATGCAGACGAGCACGATGCAGACGAGCACGATGCAGACGAGCATGATGCAGACGAGCACGATGCGGATGAGCACGACCATGGCGAGTATGATCCCCATTTTTGGCTGGATCCGACGAATGCGATCATCATGGCAGAACACATTGCTGATGAGTTTGTACGTGTGGACCCAGATCATGAAGCAATCTATCGAGCGAATGCGGCGGCTTATATCGAATCGCTCGAAGGACTTGATCGTGATTTAAAAGCGTTTTTCGATGCAACGCCTCAGAAGACGATTATTTATGGCGGTCATTTTGCATTTGCCTATTTTGCTGAACGCTATGAGCTTGACTATATATCTCCATACAATGGCTTCTCGCCAGATGCAGAACCGACACCGCAGCGAATTGCCTCGTTAATTGATGCAATTGAAGCGACGCATACGAAGGCCATTTATTATGAAGAACTGATTTCGCCAAAAGTAGCGGAAGTTATTTCTGAGGAAACAGGTGCTGATATGCTGCTCTTGCACGGCGCCCACAATGTTACGAAAGAAGAACTCGATGCAGGTGTAACCTACGTCAGTATTATGTATGATAATTTAGAAAGACTCAAGGAAGGGTTAGTGGATGAGTAAACTCATTGAACTGGATGATGTTCAAATTAATTACGGCAAAAATGTTATCTTGGAGCATGTCAATTTCAAAGTGTGCTCCAATGACTACATTGGTGTTGTTGGACCAAATGGTGCTGGAAAGACGACGCTGATTAAAGCGCTTTTAGGATTGATGCCCGTTACGCGAGGATCAATCGCTTATGAAGGACAAGTCAAAATTGGTTATTTGCCACAGGTTATTTTAAGCAATGATCATTTATTTCCAGCAAAAGTTAGTGAAATTGTTGGGATCGGCTTGCTCGGTGAAAAGCGATATCCAAAGCGCATCACGATAGGGGATCATAAGCGTATTGATGAGATGCTTGAAAGGCTCGATATTTTATCATTTAAAAATAGGCGCATCGGAGATCTCTCCGGTGGTCAACAGCAGCGCGTCTACTTGGCAAGAGCATTGGTGAATAAGCCGCAGTTACTGATTTTAGATGAGCCAACCAGTGCGCTAGACCCTAAAATACGATCAGATTTTTTCAGACTGATTGAAGAATTTCATCAAACAGATGAAACGGCAATTATACTCATTTCACACGATATGCACGCCATTCAGGAACACGCAAAGACGACGATGGTAATTGAGCGGAATACGGTGACGATGCAAAGGAATGGCGAGGTTAAATGATGGCATTAATAAGCGAGGTATTTCAATATGAGTTTATGCAGAAGGCATTGTTGGTGGGGGTCCTCATTGCATTGTCAAGTGCAGTTTTGGGCATTTTTTTAGTGCTCCGCAAAATGTCAATGATCGGCGATGGGCTGGCGCACGTGAGTTTTGCAACAGTTGCCATTGCACTTTTACTGAATCAGTCACCACTGTTTATATCGATTCCCGTCGTCATGGTGGCGTCGTTTTTTATATTAAAGCTCAATGATGCGGCACGGGTACACGGCGATGCGGCGATTGGTCTCGTTTCATCATTCTCGGTTGCCGTGGGGGTGCTGATTTCGTCTGTATCCACAGGCTTTAATATTGATCTTTTCAGCTATCTCTTTGGGAGTATACTCGTTATCAGGAGTTCTGAAGTTTATTTGTCGCTCTTTTTGGCGGCTGTCGTAATTGGTACTGTCATCTTTTTTTATCACGATTTGTTTGCGATTACACAGGATGAGGCATTTTCCAGAGTGATCGGCATCAAGACGAAGCGTATGAATTATTTGATTTCGGCATTGACGGCAATCACAATATCACTGGGGATTCGGGTTGTCGGGACCATGCTGATTTCCAGTATGATCATTTTCCCAACGGTAACGGCACTTCAAGTGGCGCGAAGTTTTAAGGAGACGATTTTTCTGTCGGCATTTGTCTCAGTCGTCGCCGTCGTTTTAGGTGTTATTGGTTCTTATGTCTTTAATTTGCCGTCGGGAGCAACGATTGTAATGATTAATGCGATGTTATTTGGTGTATTCTTTTTAATTCGGAAATGGAGGCGATGACATGGGTAGTTTTCAACAAGCGATGCAGCGAAGCGGTTTGAAGCGCACAAAACAGCGTGAATGCGTTTATAACGTGCTTGAAAAGGCCGATGTCCCGATTAATGCAGAACAAATATATAAAGAATTGCTGTCGGAATCCATTAATCTGTCGACGGTGTACCGTATTCTTGAAAGTTTTGTTGAAAAAGACATTGCGATTAAAGCGACACTCGGTCAGTCGGTGACGGCTATTTATGAGCTAAACAGACAAGAACACAAGCATCATTTGATTTGTGCTGAATGCCATTCAATTGTGGCTATTTCAGGTTGTCCGCTGGAACAATATGTTGAAGACTTAAGCAAGACGACTCATTATCAAATTCTAGAGCACAAACTGGAGATTACCGGTATTTGTCCGAGGTGCCAAGCAAAGCATGGAAAATAGTCATCTTTAAATTTAATTAAGCAAAATGCATGCCACTAATTCTATAAATGCACAACATTCACAAAACGTTCACAAATTTTTAACACAATTTATGTTTTAGCGCCTTGTAATTTATTTTAATCGGCGTATACTGAGTTTTGAATTTATGTGAAAGGTGTGGGTATGATGCAAGGAAATGCTGGAAATTTGGATGCAACGATTTTAGCGCTGCCAGCGCTAATTTTATTTTTGGGTGTCATGGCGGCGAAGATCAGTAAGTGGCTTCAAGTGCCGGATATTGTCGTTTATTTATTGGCAGGTGTCATCATTGGACCTGCCGTTTTAAATATCGCGAATTTGGAGACGACTTCTGCGGCAAATCAATTTATTTTGACTTTTGGCTCTGCCTTTATACTTTATGATGGCGGTCGGGAAATTAAGCTTAAAGTATTGAATAAGGTGAAGATTACGGTTGCACTGCTTGCCACAGCAGGTGTTTTTTTATCCGCTGCGATTATTGGTGCCGTTTCGACTGTTGTTTTTCATATTGAACCAATTTACGGTCTTTTAATTGGTGCTGTTATTGCGTCGACAGACCCGGCGGCGCTGGTGCCGATCTTTCAAAAAATTAGCATTGTTGATCGCGTCAAGCAAACGGTCATTAGTGAATCGGCGTTTAATGATGCGGCGGGTGCCATTTTGGTACTCTCTATCATTGCCATTATTCAATCGGGACAGTTTTCACTGATGCTCAATTTAGAATCACTGGTGCAAATGATCCTGTTCGGCGTCCTTAGCGGGGCCATTGTCGGCTTGTTGTTTTCATTTTCTGTATCAGAGGGCAAATACGGTTTGTTTACAGAATTCGCGCCAGTGGTCTCTATTTTGGCAGTGCTTATTTCATATTCCCTCGCAGAGGTTCTAGGCGGCAGCGGCTACATGTCCGCCTTTGTGACAGGGTTGATTTGCGGCAATAAAAAACAATTCAAGTTGTGGGTGCCGACAGTTGATTTTGAAATTCAGAAGCATGTGCGCGAAACGGTTACGACGATTATGAAAATATCAATATTTATCCTGTTGGGGATTCATGTTGATTTTGGTGCGCTTCAGATATATTGGAAAGAGGCGCTCATCATTGTCGCCGTTCTTATCTTCATAGCAAGACCGCTGACAGTTTTCATTTGTACGAAACTGGACAGACGTATGGGCTGGCAAAAAAACGAAATTCTGTTTATGATGTGGGTACGTGAAACGGGTGTTATTCCCGCTGCACTAACCGGGGTAATCGTCAGTGAAAAGATACCGCATGCGAGCATTGTTTCCGCAGTTGTCTTTATGACCATTTTATTAACCCTCATGTTTCAGGCGACAACAACGAAAATCGTTGCAACGAAGCTCGGTTTAATTGAAAAATCATCAAAACAAAGCAAAAGCACGACGCTTGACCCTTTAAACAATTAAATTTATAATGAATCTTGTAGGCCTTTCAACTGTGAAAGTTTTCCAAATGAAGGAAGTTGATGACAGTGCAAAATAATTCATTTACGAAATTGGAACTCAAACATCTGGAAATGCTATTTGATGCTTCAAAAGAGGGGCTGTGGGACATGCAGCCGGATGGCTCTGTTAAGTTTTTCAATCAGAATTTCTATAAAGATTTTGAAGTGAATCTAAAGGCTTCGACATTAACGGAATGGAAAGCATTGATTCACCCTGAGGACCGCGTCAGCTTTTCGAATAATGTCTCTAATCAGACGCTTAACGGCATCGAAGACTTTGTCAGTGAATACCGCGTTCGAAATCGGCGCGGTGAATTTGTTTGGATTGAAGCAAAGGGTGTGGCAAAGTTTGATCAACAGGGAAAGTTTGAATACATGGTTGGTTCACATTCGAATATTTCGCATCGCAAAAATGCTGAGGCGCAGATTTATCATTTGGCTTATCATGATCAGCTGACAGGGCTCTATAACCGCGCAATGCTGGTTAAAAAATTGATTTATGAACAGCATGCGCAAATGCTGTATTTAAATCTTTCGAAATTTAGGACAATTAACGACACCTATGGCTATGAGCGCGCCAATGAAGTGCTTAGAGCATTTGCCAACATATTAAAAGTTTATTTTGTAGAAATCGGGGATGTCTTTCGAGTAGACGCCGATGAATTTGCCATTCTACTGCCTTCGGCAATAGAAGAAATTAAACTTAAAGGTCAGTTGATTTTGATAAAGGAACAATTTCAAGCAGCCCTCCATGAGCTCGGCACAGGTATGGAGATCGCAATCAATATCGGCCGTGCGATGCATTCGGACACTTCCAGTGCAGCAGACGGCTCTTTGCGGATGATGGAAGAAGCCAAGTGGGCGATGCTCTATGGTAAAAAACGCGGCTTCGACTATTGTATTGATTATAATGAAGAGATTCGCCAACATACAAAACGCGTTCTCTTTATAGAAACGGGCATTTTGAATGGGCTTCAAAATCATGAGTTTTATATGACGTATCAACCGATTGTATCACTTGGAAGTGAACGCGTTGCCATGATGGAGGCGCTTATGCGGTGGGAGAGTGAAACGTTTGGCATGATTATGCCGGATGAATTTATCCCGATCGCCGAAAAGACGCGTACGATTATTAAGCTCGGTGAATTTGCGCTTGACAGCGCTTGCCAAACCGTTAGAAAGATGCTTGATACCGCCAATGTCAGCATACCGATTTCGATTAACATTTCAGCCATACAGCTTTTTGATTCCAGCTTCTATCAATATGTTCTTAAAACGCTTGCAAAGTATTCGCTGTCAGGCGCACATATTATTTTTGAAATCACAGAGTCCGTGGCGCTCGACATGACGACGAGGACAATAGAAGTCATTAAGCTTTTTCGTGCACTTGGGATTAAGATCGCCCTTGACGACTTTGGTTCCGGTTATTCATCACTTGCTTCCATTCTCAATATTCCATTTGATTTTATTAAGATTGACAAAGCGATTATCCATAAGATGGTTATGGATTCGGAAATAAAAATTTTTATGGGTGCATTGATGTATCTTTGCCATTCAAAGGGATTAATGGTCATTAGTGAAGGCATTGAGACAGCAGTGATGTGTGACAAGGTTGCAGAATTGCAAACAGACTATTTGCAGGGATTCTATTATGCCAAACCGATGAAGGCTGCGGCAGCGGAGGCATACTTAGGGCTTGCTGAACGAAGTTAAAACCATTGAGAATACTGACTTTGAAACGCTTTTTTGATATAATAAATGCAAGGATTTTAACATTTCTTCCACAAAAACCTTGCAGATGGAGGCGCCTCATGTATATCAGAAAGACCAACCAAATCAAAATAGCCGATGATT